>CAYURT010000037.1:0-35298 GCA_964447215.1 uncultured Mycobacterium sp. | reverse complement strand
ACATGATCTGGAACCCGCCGCTGTCGGTGAAGGTCGGGCCCGGCCAGTTCATGAATGCACCCAGCCCGCCGGCCTCTGCCACGACCTCGGGGCCCGGCTGCAGGTACAGGTGATAAGCGTTGGCCAGTACCGCCTGGGCGCCCAGTTCGCGCATGGTCTCCGGCAGGACCGCTTTCACCGAGGCCTTGGTGCCTACCGCGACGAACGCCGGGGTGCGGATGTCACCGTGCGGGGTGTGGATGACGCCGCTGCGCCCGCGCCCGTCCGGAAGGCGGGTCTCGACGGTGAAAAACGGCGGCGTCACGCGGTTATCTAACCAACAGCGCGCGTGGTGTTTCCCAATCGGTCATGCGGGGCAGATACTGGGCAGGCTGTCCCGCGAAAACATCTGAGGAGAAAAACGGTGAAACCTGCTCTGGCGCTCGCCGCCTGCGGTGCCGCGATGCTGGCCACGGGCCTGACGGGCTGTTCCAGCGACAAGTCGCAGACGGCGGTGACCGAGGAGGTCGCGGTTGACGGGGCGGCGCCTTCGGCGCCGGTCTCGGCTTCCGCCGGGGCGGGAACCGCGGTGGTGAGCATCGGCGGCGAAGGCCAGAACATCGACGGCCAAGTGGTGTGCACCAGCTCCGAGGGCAACCTGACCATCGCGGTCGGCGACGCCGGCAGAGGGATCGCCGTGGTGATGGCCGACGACGCCTCCGAGGTCACCTCGGTGAGTCTGGGCAACATCGACGGGGTCATCGTCGGCGTCGACCAGAACGCGCCGTCGGGCGCGAACGCGACCGCCACCAAGGACGGCGACTCCTACACGATCAGCGGAACCGCCAGCGGCATCGACACGTCCAACCCGACCCAGCCGGTCACCAAACCCTTCCGGATCCAGGTCAGCTGCCCCTGACCCGCTTGCCCTTTGAAGTGCCCTTCGTGGCCGATCGCCGGCGGCGGACGGTCTCGGCGCCGGTCGCCTGTTCCAGACCGGTCAGCGAGTCCTCCAGGTGGGTCAGCATCCGCTGCAGGCTGGGCACGCTCCGGCGACACCCGACCAGTCCGAAGTCGATGTTCTCGGCATTGGTGGACACCGTGATGTTCAGCGCCTGGCCGTCCAGCGCGATGGACAGCGGGTAGTTCCCGTCGAGCCTGGCTCCGTTCCAGTACAACGGCTCCCGGCTGCCCGGCACGTTGGAGATGACCAGGTTGAAGGTCGGCGGTCCGGCGGTCCTGAGAGCCGGCAGCACCGCACCCATCAGCAGCGGTGAGATGTTGAGCGCCGACAGCGCCAGTCGCTGAGCCTTGGGCAACTGACCGAAGACCTCTTTGTTGCCCCGCATGGACGCGGCCACCGTCGCCAGACGGCGGGCCGGGTCGGGGGTGTCGGTGGCCAGGTTGGCCAGCAGCGCGCCGACCTGGTTGCCGCCGCTAGAGTCGTCCTCTCGAAGGCTCACCGGGACCATCGCGATCATCGGCCGGTCCGGCAGCGCGTGCTGCTCGAGCAGGTAGGCGCGCAGCGCTCCGCCGGACATGGCCAGCACCACATCGTTGACCGTGACCCCGGCCGCCTCCTTGACCGCCAGGATGCGCCGCATCGGCCAGGACTGGGCCGCGCACCGCCGGGCGCCGCCGATCGGAACGTTCAGCATGGTCTTCGGCGCCGTGAAAGGCAGGGTCAACTGCTGCTCGAGGACGCCGTGGCGCATCAGGTTGATCATCGAAGGGCCGGCGGAGGCGACCGAGCCGGCCGCGCCCATCACGGCGTCGACCAGCGATGAGCCATGGTGGGACGGCCGCGCGGTCCGCCGGTCGTTGCGGCCCCACGGCGCCCGCACCTCGTGGTCACCGGGGTCGCTGGACAATGACCACCGCATCCGCCGCATCGCGCTGATCCCGTCGAGCAGCGCGTGATGGATTTTGGTGTACACCGCGAACCGGCCGTCACTGAGCCCTTCCACGAGGTGGGACTCCCACAGCGGACGGTGGCGGTCCAGCAGTGTCCCGTGCAGGCGGGATGTCAACTCGAGCAGTTCACGGACCCGCCCCGGCGTCGGCAGGGCCGACCGGCGGACGTGGTATTCGAGGTCGAGGTCACCGTCGACGGTCCAGGCCAGATTGCCAATCCCCCCGAGTAGTTCAGCTGGATGTTTGCGGAAGGTGTCGCTGATGTCCCCGCCGTCGATCAGGGAGCCGTAGAGGTCTCTGATGAAGTCCGGACCGGCTCCGGAGGGCGGCTCGAAAAGCTGCAACCCGGCGACGTGCATGGGGTGTTCGCGCGACTCGCCCAGAAGAAACAGCGAGTCGACCGGCGATATCAGTTCCATGGTCCCCCTCTCGGGGCGGCGCCCACCCCACCATTAGATCCGCCGGGGATCCCCGGTGGAAGGGCTTCTCTCCGATCCGGTCCGGTTCGGGCTCCCGGTCCGGCGGTGACCCCGGCACGGGGCCGGGCCACCCGCTGCGAGTCGCTCCGCGAGCAGGCGGTGTGGCGGTGGCGGAGGGATTTGAACCCTCGGACGGGGGTTACCCGTCACACGCTTTCGAGGCGTGCTCCTTAGGCCGCTCGGACACGCCACCGCTTCTGATATTACGGCGGTCCCGTTGACGGCCCCAAATCGCCGCCGCGACGGTGCGCGAAGAACTCCTCCAGCAGGGCCGCGCACTCGTCGGCGAGCACACCGGCGCTGACCGCCGGGCGGTGGGTGAGCCGCCGGTCACGGACCACATCCCATAACGAACCGCACGCGCCGGTCTTGGGCTCCCACGCCCCGAAGACCACCGCGGACACCCGTGCCATTACCAGCGCGCCGGCGCACATCGTGCAGGGTTCCACGGTCACCGCGATCGTGGCGCCCTCCAGCCTCCAGCCGTCGCCGTGGGCGCGTGCCGCGGCGCGCAACGCCAGGATCTCGGCGTGAGCGGTCGGATCCCCCTGGGCCTCGCGGGCGTTGGCCGCCCTGGCCAGTTCCCGTCCCTCGGCGTCGACCACGACCGCTCCGATCGGGACGTCCTGCGGACCCGCGGTGCGGGCGACCGAGATCGCCGCCCGGATCAGATCCTCGTCGGAGACCGGACTCACCGGTCCATACGGTCGAGCACGGCCGCCAGCTCCTCGGCGAAGCCCATCTCCCGCGCGATCCGCCCGATCTGCTCGTCGGCGTAGAGATCGGTCTCACCGAGGATCACACCCAGGACCGCCTCGGACAGCCCGAGATCGGCGAGCAACCCCAGATCGCCCTCCTCGAAGGGGTCGCTGTCCTCGAGATCCTCGGGGGGCAGGTCCGCGTCGAGCTTCTCCAGTGCCTCCGCGGCGACGTCGTAGTCCAGTGCGGCGGTGGCGTCGGAGAGCAGCAACCGGGTCCCCGACGGCGCCGGCCGCACGATCAGGAAGAACTCGTCATCGACGTCGAGCAGCCCGAACACCGCCCCGGAACTGCGCAATTCCCGTAACTCGGTCTCGGCGGCACCCAGGCTGATCAACGCGGCGCGCCCCATCGGCGAGCACCGCCAGGACCCGTCCTCCCGAACGACGGCGACGGCGAATCCGTCGGGGTTGTCCGCGGGCCCGTCCGGCCCGCGCTGTGGCGTCATGGCCGCATACGCTAGCCCGTGTCCGGCCGCGTTGACCAGCGTTCCCAGCCCCGCACCGACATGTGCCAACCTGGAACGATGGCGGGACTTCCGGTGTGTGTGCTCGGGTTGGGGCTGATCGGCGGATCGGTGCTTCGCGCGGTGGCGGCGAAGGGGCGTGAGACCTTCGGTTTCAACCGCTCTTTCCTGGGGGCCCGGGCCGCCCGCGACGACGGTTTCACCGCCACCACCGACCTCGACGAGGCACTCTCGTGGGCCGACCGGCACGGCGCCCTGATCGTGCTCGCGGTCCCGATGCCCGCTGTGGCGCCCCTTCTCGAACAGGTCAGCCTGGCCGCGCCACGGTGCCCGATGACCGACGTCATCAGCGTCAAGGGTCCGGTGGTCGAAGCGGTCAGGGCCGCGGGCCTGCTCGACCGCTACGTCGGCGGGCATCCGATGGCCGGAACCGCCCATTCCGGCTGGACGGCCGGAACCGCCGACCTGTTCGCCGGGGCACCTTGGGTGGTCAGCGTCGACGACCACGTCGATCCGGTGGTGTGGACCGCGGTGATGGAACTGGCCATGGACTGCGGCAGCGTCGTGGTCCCGGCCAGGTCCGACGAACACGACGCGGCCGCGGCCAGCATCTCGCACCTGCCGCACATCTTCGCCGAGGTGATGGCACTGGAGGCCGGCGAGGTGCCACTGGCCTTCGCGCTGGCCGCCGGCTCCTTCCGGGACGGCACCCGGGTGGCCGCCACGGCGCCGGACCTGGTGCGGGCGATGTGCGAGGCCAACGCCGAGGAACTGCTGCCGGCGCTGGACCGGGCGCTTCGGGTGCTCGAGCGGACCCGGGATTCCCTGCAACGCCACCGGTCGGTGGCCGAACTTGTCGAAGCCGGCCACGGCGCCCGCGTGCGGTTCGAGAGTTTCGGGCGGCCCGACATCGACAACGTCGTGGTCGGCGAGGGACGGTGGCGGGAGGCGCTGGCCGCCGCAGGCCGGGCCGGCGGGGTGATCAGATCCGCTCTGCCAGGCCCGGATAGTCGATGATGAACCCGTCACCGTCGACGACGACGGTGGTCTCGGCGACCGGCGAGTGCAGTTCGATTCCCGCGCCACTGCCCGGTTCGGGGCTGCGGTAGCTGATGGTCGCCGCCACGACCGTCAGGTGCGGTAGGTGGACGTAGACCACTGGCAGGTCCACCTCGTCGGCGCGCCGGTGCAGTCCGGCCCGGCGGATCGGCAGCGCGTTGAAGAACGGGCTGAGGACCACGTCGACATCCACTGCTCCGTCGTAGCTGCCGCGGGACTGCCCTTCGTGGCCGGTGATCAGCCACATGTTCTCCTCGTCGCGGGCGATCGAGAGCTGGCGGTCGTGTTCGGCCAGACTGACGGTCAGCGAGAGCCGATTGGTCATGCCGCTCTCGTTGGTGACCAGGTCGTAGGAGGCACTGAACGCGGGGTGATGCTCGCATTCGGCAGCCACGATCCGACCGTGCGCCTTCATCCGGTTGCCGGACAACTGAACCCTGGTGGACTCCATCCGGGTGACATCGTGAGAACGCCAGGTCAGAATCGCCGGCCAGGTACCCACTTTGCCGGTCGGGTCTGCGGTCACCATTCCTCTACCGTAGGCGACGGTTCACGCGCGCGGACACCCCGTCCGCGCGGCTCGGCCTCCAATCGCACCTCGTCGTCGAGCAACGGTTGGGGTATGCCGCGCCGCAACCGGCCGGTGCCCGGCACCGAGGCCCACACGACCGCCGCCAGCAGTCCGTCCAGCAGCAGTGCCAGAGCGGTCACCAGCAGCGCGCCGACCAGCGCGAGGTAGAACTGGCGGACCTTGATCCCGTCGATCAGGTACCGGCCCAGCCCGCCGAGGCTGGCATAGGCCGCCACCGTCGCCGTCGCCACGACCTGCAACGTCGCGGTTCGCAGGCCACCCAGGATCAGCGGCATCGCGTTGGGCAGTTCGACTCTGCTCAGCACACGCCACTCGGTCATTCCCATCGCCCGGGCGGCGTCGACAACTTTCGGATCGACGTTGGCGATGCCGGCGTACGTGCCGGCCAGCAATGGCGGTATGCCCAGCAGCATCAGCGCGACGGTGGGCGGCACCAGGCCGAGCCCCCACAGCAGCACCCCGAGCAGCAGCACACCGAGGGTCGGCAGCGCCCGCAACGCGTTGACCGTCGTCACCACCAGGAACGCGCCGCGTCCGGTGTGGCCGATGAGCATCCCGACCGGAATCGCGATCAGGGCCGAGACCGCGACCGCGACCGCTGTGTACTGCAGGTGCTCCAGGATCCGCGCCCCCAGGCCCGCCCTGCCGACCCAGTTGTCAGCGGTAAACAGGTAGGCCAGGGCCTGTTGCAGGAAGTTCATCGCGCCGCCTGCAACCCGGGCCGGTTCCAGGGGGTGACCACCCGACCGGCGGCCAGGATGACGATGTCGATCACCACGGCCAACACGAAGATCGCGATGATGCCGGCGATGATCTGGTCGCTCTTGTTGGACTGATAGCCCTCGGTGAACCAGGTTCCCAGGCCGCCGATACCGATCACCGAGCCGACGGCGACCATCGAGATGTTGGTGACCGCAACTACCCGAAGGCCGGCGGTGAGAACCGGAATCGACAGCGGCAATTCGACTTTGAGCAGCTGACCCAGCCTGGTATACCCGACGGCGGCGGCAGAGTCCCGGACGTGGGCAGGCACCGCGTCCAACGCCTCCGGGACGGCCCGCACCAGCAGTGCGGTGGTGTAGAGCGTCAGCGCCACGATGACGTTGGCCTCGTCGAGAATCCGGGTCGGGATGATCAGGGGAAGCACCACGAACAGGGCCAGCGAGGGGATCGTGAAGATGATGCTCGCGGCCAGCGTGGTGAACCGCCGCAGCGTCGCGCGCCGCCAGATCAACGAACCCAACGGAACGGCGATCAGCAGGCCCAGCACCACCGGGATCAGCGAGAGCCGCAGGTGGATCAGCGCCAGGGCGCGGGCGGCCTCGAGGTGGGTCAGTAGATAGTGCACCGGTCTCAGTCCGCCCCGGCGGCTGCCCGCTGATCCTCCAGGGCGCCGATGACGCTGTCGGCGTCGACCCCGCCGAGCACGGCTCCGCTGTCGTCGACGGCCAACCCGATGCCCGAGGGTGAGGACAGCGCCGCGTCCAGGGCCATGCGCAGGGTGCCGTCGGGGCGGAACAGTGAGCCGCCGGCGCTCACACTGTCGTAGAGAGCGGCCCCCGCCCGGTGTTTGGCGACGCCGTCGGCATCGATCCAGCCGAAGGGCGTGCGGTCGTCCCGGACGACCAGCCGCCACTGGCCTGCGGGCAGGTCCAGGCCGTCGATCCCGTCTTCGGTGACAGCGTTGACAGGTTGCAGCGCAAGCTTTTCGGCCGTGAAGAACTGCAGAGAGCGATAACCGCGGTCGGTGCCGATGAACTCCGAGACGAAGTCGTTGGAGGGGTGAGCCAGCAGGCGTTCGGGCGGGTCGTACTGCTGGAGCCGGCCGCCGCGGCCGAACACGGCGACCATATCGCCGAGCTTGACGGCCTCGTCGATGTCATGGGTGACGAACACGATCGTTTTGCGCAGGTCCTGCTGCAGCCGCAGGATCTCGGCCTGTAGTTCGTCGCGGACCACCGGGTCCACTGCGGAGAACGGTTCGTCCATGAGCAGGATCGGCGGGTCGGCGGCCAGCGCCCGGGCCACCCCGACGCGCTGCTGCTGCCCGCCGGAAAGCTGCGCGGGGTAGCGTCGGCCGAGTTCGGGATCCAGACCGACTCTTTCGAGCACGCCGTAGGCTGCCTGCCGGGCGGCCCGCCGGGATTCCCCTTTGAGTACCGGCACCGTCGCGACGTTGTCGATGACCCGCTGATGCGGCATGAGCCCGCCGCTTTGAATCACGTAGCCGATGTCCAGGCGCAGTTTGACCGGGTCGACTCCGGCGATGTCACGGCCGGCGACCGTGACCGTCCCCGATGTGGGCTCGATCATCCGGTTGATCATCCGCATCGACGTGGTCTTGCCACAGCCGGAGGGGCCGACGAACGCGGCGAGGGTCCCCTCGGAAACGTCCAGCGTCAGGTCGTCGACGGCGACGGTGCCATCGGGGTAGCGCTTCGTGACGCCGGCAAAGCTGATCATCGAGCTGTCATCTACCCATCTACCTCTGCGTTTGGTCTATTTTTCCACTGGTTTGTCGAATCCGTTGTCGCGCAGCCAGTTACCGGCTGCCTCATCAGGGTCGATGCCGCTGTTGCCCGAGACCGCCGTGTTCAGCTCGATCAACGCGTCAGTGGTCAGCTGGGCCGATACCGCGTCCAGAACTGTCTTGATCTGGTCGGACATCTTCTGCGAGCTGACCAGCGGTACGACGTTGCCTGCCGGGAAGTTGTTCTTCGGATCCTCGAGAACGACCAGATTGTTCTGCGGGATCGCCGGTGAGGTGCTGAAGATGTTCGCGGCGGTCACGGTGCCGTCGACCAGCGCCCGTACCGTGGCCGGCCCGCCGCCGTCGCTGATCGCCACGAAGTTGTCCGGCGTGATGTCGAGTCCGTAGTTGGCTTTCAGCCCCGGCAGGCCTTCGGCCCGGGTCAACAACTCCGAGGGGGCGGCGAATTTGACCTGTGGGGAGTACTGGGCAAGGTCACCGATCGTCGTCAGATCCCACTTTCGCGCGGTCGCCTCGGTGACCGCCACGGTGTCGATGTCGGCCGCCGGCGAGGGAACGAGCATCGAGAGATCGCCGGGGAGCGCCCTCAGCAGCGCCAGCTCCACCTGGTCGGGCTTGGTGACGGTGCTCGTGGGTTCGAAGTAGCTCAGCAGGTTGCCGGTGTATTCGGGGATCAGGTCGATGGAGTGGTCACGCAGCGCGGGGATGTAGGTCTCCCGGCTGCCGATGCCGAACTGCCGGGAAACGGTGAAGCCGTTGGCTTCGAGCGCCTGGGCATAGATCTCGGCGATGATCTTGGACTCCGTGAAGTCCGCCGATCCGACGATCACCGTCTTCAGATCACCCGAGACCGATCCGCCGCCAAGCGGATTGGAACTGCCACAACCGGCAGTCGTGAGCACCACAACCGCAAGCGCGGCCGCGGCTGCCCGCCACCGCACCGACCGCACGCTCATCTGTCCTCTCGCCCCTGCGAAGCTTCGACCATAACCAGACTCGCGCCGCCGAGTCCATGCTTGGGGACAATTCCCGTTACCGGGTTGTTGTGCCTGCGGTGGTTCCCTTACCGGGCGGCACCCGTCAAGATGTCGGTATGAGCAGCGAGAATCCGGCCCCGCCGAGCGAGCCGCCCGCCAGTGCCGCCGACCCGGGCAACAGCCCGGCGCCGGCGGGCAGCCAGGCCGCCGACGTGCAGTTCACCAGGGCCGCGGCGCTGTGGTCCTCGTTGATCCTGGGCTTCCTGGTGCTGATCGTGCTGTTGATCTTCATCGCCCAGAACACCGCTGCGACGTCGTTCGCCTTCCTCAGCTGGCGGTGGGACCTGCCGTTGGGCGTGGCGATCCTTCTGGCGGCGGTGTGCGGCGGGCTCATCACCGCGGGGGTGAGCGCCGCCCGGATGTTCCAGTTGCGCCGGGCGGCAAAGAAGAACCTGCAGGCCGCACTCAAACGGTAGGGCGGTTGCGGGGCAGCAGATCCCACACGTGCTCGATGCTGTTCACCCCGCCGACGGTAGTCGCGCCGCTGCGGGCATGGCGCAGCAGCGTCAGCGAGGCGTAGTCGATCGGGAACGACAGCAACCGTTCGGTTCCCAGTACGTCGTGCAGCACCGCGTTGATCACTCCGCCGTGGCTGAACACGGCGACGGTATCGGTGTGCCCCGCCCCGGCGACGATATCGGCGACGGCGGCGCGGACGCGCTCCCGGAACGCCACGGCGTCCACGGCTGCCGGCAGGTCGCCGGCAGCCATCCGGGCCCACTCCTCGGGCCGCTCGGCGCGGACGTGCTCAAGGGGCAGGTAGTGCGACATCCCCCGGTCGTATTCGGCGAGCCGCTCGTCGACGTCCACCCCGAGACCCAGGTCGGCGGCCACCGGTTCGGCGGTCTGCAGGGCCCGCCGCTGCGGACTGCTGACCAGTCGGGTGATCGGGTGGCGCGACAGCGCATCGGGCAGCCGGCGAGCCTGCTCCCAACCGGTCGCGGCGAGTTCGGGATCGGAGCCCTCGCCGATCTCGGTGCGCAGCGGCAGGGCATGCCGGATGAGCAGCAGCTGCATGGGTGCAACGATAGGGCCATGGGATACGCCGACCGGCTCTTCGACCTCACCGACCGCGTGGTGCTGGTCACCGGCGGCAGCCGCGGACTGGGCCGCGAGATGGCGACAGCCGCCGCGCACTGCGGGGCCGATGTGGTGATCGCCAGCCGGAAGTACGACAGCTGCGTTGCCGCGGCTTCCCGGATCGAGGCCGAAACCGGCAGGGCCGCAATGCCCTACGCTGTGCACATCGGCCACTGGGATGAGCTCGACGGACTCGTTGAGGCGGTCTACACGAGGTTCGGCAAGCTCGACGTCCTGGTCAACAATGCCGGGATGTCGCCGACATACGATTCGCTCAGCGGCGTCACCGAGAAACTGTTCGATGCCGTGGTCAACCTCAATCTCAAGGGCCCCTTCCGGCTCTCGGCGCTGGCCGGCGAGAGGATGCTCGCCGCGGGCGGCGGGACGATCATCAACGTCAGCACGCACGCTTCGGTCCGGCCGCATCCGGCCTTCCTGCCCTACGCGGCGGCGAAGGCGGGCCTAAACGCGCTGACCGAGGGCCTGGCCAGGGCCTACGGTCCGACCGTGCGGGTGAACACCTTGATGCCGGGACCTTTCCTCACCGACATCGCCAAGTCCTGGGACCTCGGCGATGACAACCCGTTCGCCGACTACGCCCTGCAGCGTGCCGGTCAGCCGACGGAGATCGTGGGGGCCGCCCTTTTCCTGATGTCGGACGCCTCGAGTTTCACCACCGGGTCGATCCTGCGCGCCGACGGCGGCTTCCCGTAGTCCTCCGGGTGGTCCTCGGCCCGGGCCCGAACCCTAGCTATCCCCTTCCACCGAGGCCAGCCGCTCGCCGACCCGGGCAAGCGCGTCGTCGAGAACCTCCACCTTGTCGCCCCGTTTCTGGTTGGCCTGTTCCGCGGCGCCGCGGCCACCTTCGGCCTCCACCCGGGCCGCACCCTGCCGCCGCAGCAGGCTGAAGTTCTTCTCCCGCGCCCTGCGCAGCCGGCTCTGCAGGTCCTTCAGCGCCTTCTCATCAAGATCGGCCAGCCGATGCGGGGCCGTCTCGTCGACCAGGGCCTGTTCGTCCGCGCTCATGTTGACGTGGTGGCTGCTCACGAATGTCTCCTTCAGGGAGTGACGATGTTGAAATTCGGGTCGGGGCGATCCAGCGCGCCCATCAGCGCCGCAACCGCGCCGGAGTCGCCGATGACCTCGAGACCGGATGATTCCAGATCGCCCATGGCGGCAGCCATCAGCCTCATCTTGGTGGCCAGCCGCACCGTCGCCGACGCGGAGCCCTCATCGGCTCGCCGACGGCGGTAGACCAGCACGCCGTTACGGAGGTTGAGCCGGTAGTTGACGTCGAGATCGGCGAAGCTGACGTCCAGTGCGATGTCGAGGTCCCAGGCGCGGGGACCGTTGACGCTGATCGCCAGGATGTCGAACATCTGCTCGGGAGTGAGCTGGCTGAGCATGGTCGGTGCCGAAGTTGTCACCGGGGTGCCGAAGTTGCCGATCCGCAGCTCGGCTGAACCCGACAGGAAGAAATTGCGCCAGGTCGCGCATTCGGAGCCGTAGCCCAACTGTTCGAGGGTGTCGGCATACAGTTCCCGGGCACCGGCGTGATCATCGTCGGCGAACACCGCATGGTCCAACAGCGTTGCCGCCCAGCGAAAGTCGCCGGAATCGTAGGCCTCTCGCGCGAGTTGCACCACCCTCTCGATACCGCCCATGGCCGCAACGTAGCGCGGACCGGACTGTTCGGGCGGGTGCGGCCAGAGCCGGCCGGGGTTTCCGTCGAACCAGCCCATATAGCGCTGGTAGACGGCCTTGACGTTGTGGTTGACCGAGCCGTAGTAGCCGTGGGTGTGCCAGGCCCGCTCCAGCGCGGGTGGCATCGGGAAGTTCTCGGCGATCTCGACGCCGGTGTAGCCCTGGTTGAGCATCCGGAGGGTCTGGTCGTGCAGGTAGGCGTACAGGTCCCGTTGCAGCGAGAGGTACGGGACGATCCGGTCGCGCCCCCAGGTGGGCCAATGGTGCGAGGCGAAGACCACGTCGGTGCGATCGGCGAAGGTGTCGATGGCCTCGGTCAGATACCCCGACCAGGCGTGCGGGTCGCGCACCAGGGCCCCGCGCAGGGTCAGCAGGTTGTGCAGGTTGTGGGTGGCGTTTTCGGCCATACACAGTGCGCGGAACTGCGGAAAGTAGAAGTGCATCTCGGCAGGCGCCTCGGTTCCGGGCGCCATCTGGAACTCGATCGTCACCCCGTCGATGGTGTGGGTCTCCCCGGTCCTCGTGATGTCGATGGTCGGCACGATCACCGCCACCTCGCCGATCGAGGGGGCCTGGCCCAGACCGCAGCCGACCTGACCGCGCGGCCCGCGGTCCAAGGCCGACCCGTACATATAGGCGGCCCGGCGGGTCATCGCGGTGCCGGCATAGACGTTCTCCTGAACCGCATGTCCGATGAACCCCTCCGGCGCCAGCACCGCGACGGCACCGGAATCCACCTCGGCCTGGGTGGTCACCCCCAGCACCCCGCCGAAATGGTCGACGTGGCTGTGGGTGTAGATGACGGCGCGGACCGGGCGGTCGCCGCGGTGCTCCCGGTACAGCGCCAGCGCCGCCGCGGCGGTCTCGGTGCAGACCAGCGGATCGATGACGATCACCCCGGTGTCGCCCTCCACGAAGGTGATGTTGGACAAGTCCAGTCCGCGAACCTGGTAGATCCCCTCGACGACCTCGTAGAGACCCTGCTTGGCGCACAGCGCCGACTGCCGCCACAGGCTGGGGTGCACCGACGGCGGCGCCTCCCCGCCCAGAAAGGAATAGGCATCGTTGTCCCACACCACCCGGCCGTCGGCGGCGGTGATCACGCAGGGTTCCAGCGCGCCGAGGAAACCGCGGTCGGCATCGGCGAAATCCGCGGTGTCAGCGAACGGCAGCGACGCCAGGCTCTCGCGGTTGAGGGATTCGATGACCGGTGCGGGGGCTTTGGACTCCATGCCCCGGATTGTTCCCGACTTCCCGGTCGGCCAACCAAGGGTTCATGATTGTCACCGATGTCTGCACTCCTGCCCGGCCTGACCCGCCACAACCTGGGCACCGAGATACTGGCCGGGATCACTCTGCTGGCGATCTCGCTCCCGCTGAACATCGGCTATGCCCAGATCGCCGGCCTGCCGCCGGCCGCGGGTCTCTACGCGCTGGTGCTGCCGTCGCTGGTGTTCGCCCTGCTGGCGTCCTCGCGCCACCTCGTTGCCGCCCCCGACGCCGCAGCGTCGGCTCTGGTCGGCTCGGCGCTGGCAGGGGTGGCCGTCGCCGGGACGGAACAGTACGTGGCGATGGCCGCCGCGCAGGCGATCATCGGCGGGGTCATGTTCGTGCTGTGTTCGGTATTCCGGCTGGGGTTCCTGGCCGACTTCCTCTCCAAGCCGATCCTGGTCGGTTTCGTCGCGGGTCTGGCGGTGGACATCCTGCTCGGCCAGACCGCCAAGATGCTCGGGATCTCACTGCCCCGTGGCGTGGACTTCCCCGAGCGGCTGGTGACCCTGCTGGGAAACCTGGAGTCGGTGCACTATTGGTCGCTGGGGCTGGGACTCGGTGTGCTGGCCGTCCTGGTCGCGGGCCGGGCATGGTTGCCGAAGGTGCCCTGGGCTCTGATCGTCCTGATCGCCGCCACCGCCGCATCGGTGGCACTGCACCTTCCCGGCCACGGGGTGGCGGTGCTCGGACAACTGCCCTCGGGACCACCCTCGCTGGGGTTGCCCACCCTGGACTGGCACCTGTGGGTCGCGGTGATCCTGCCGGCGCTGGCCATCACCACGGTCTCCATGGGGGAGGGCCTCCTGGTCGCCCGGTCCTACTCGGACAAGTACGACTACCGCACCTCACCCAACCGCGACCTGTTGGCCTTCGGCGGAGCCAATCTGGCAGCCGGCTTGTCCTCGGGCTTCACGATCGGCTCGGCGACCTCGCGGGCCGCCGCCATGGACCACGCCGGATCCCGCACCCAGCTGCCGATGGTGATCCTGGCCGGCGGGGCACTGCTTCTGCTGTTGTTCGGCGCCGACCTGCTGGCCGACATCCCCACCCCGGCGATCGGCGCGATCGTCGCCGTCTCGGTGGTCAAACTGATCAGCATCGCCGAACTGCGCCACCTGTGGCGGCTGTCCCGCTTCGAGAGCCTCGTGGCGTTGACCTGTCTGTTCGGGGTGCTGCTGGTCGGCCCCCTGGCCGGGATCGTGCTGGCCTTCATCCTGTCGTTGATCAACCTGCTGCGCAAAGCCGCCCGGCCGGCGATCGACCTCCTCGAAGGTTCCGAGGACCCGCATGTGACGCTCGGCGTGGCTCACGCCGATGCCGGGGAGACCGTGCCCGGAGTCATCGCCATGCGGTTTGCCGCACCGATCTTCTTCGGCAACGCCCAGACACTGAGCACGGCGATCCGGGACTCGGTCCGCCGCGCGCCGAATCCGGTGTCGGCGTTCATTCTCGACATGGAGGGGGTCACCGACGTCGATGTCACCGGCGCGGAGGCATTGGCCAAGGAACTGCAGTGGCTGCAGGGCAACGGCATCACCTTCGCCTACACCCGGGTGCGGCCCCAGCTGATGGACAACCTGGGCCGCATGGGTCTGCTGCAGGGCCACAAGGTATTCCACACCAACCGCGCCGCGGTCGCCGAGCTACGGCCGGACAGTGCCACGCAGCCTGAGACCAAGAGTTCCTAGAATCCGCTGATGAGCTTTTACGACGTCATCGAAACGGTGGGCAAGACGATCGACGGTGTCGGCGTCGCGGTGATCGCCGCCGGGGTGCTGATCTCAGCCGTCGTCGCCATCGTCGGCGTGACCCGGCAGACGCCCGACGTCTACCGCCGGCTGCGGGAGCAGATGGGCCGGTCCATCCTGCTGGGCCTTGAGTTCCTCATCGCCGGCGACATCATCCGAACCGTTGCCGTCACACCCGACCTGCGAAGCCTGGCGGTGCTGGGCGGAATTGTGGCCATCCGGACCTTCCTGAGCTTCACACTGCAGTTGGAGGTCACCGGGTACTGGCCGTGGCAGTCCGCTCGGGCCCGCCGCCAACAAGCAAAGGCAGCATCATGAACCGACGGCAACGCCGCTGGCCGATCGTCGACGCGCTGCGGAAGAAACCGGCCGACGCGCTGGCCCCGCCGGACACCTACGACCCGGTCGACATCGCCGCGATGCTGCGCGAGATCGGCATCGCGCTGGTGGAAGTGGCCCAGCCGACACCGATCGTGGAGGCCCGCCTGACTCAGATCGCGGCCAAGTACACCTCCAAGCGGGTTCGCGCGGTGGTGCTTCCCACCGTGCTGATGATCCAGATCGGCGAGGACGCCTATGAGATCGACGGGTCGACCCGCTCCTCGCTGCAACTGGACGCCGCCGGCCGGATCGACGAGATCGCCAGCCTCGCCGAGGACGGCGCCATCACCCCCGACGACGCGGTCGCCGCGGTCGCCGCCGCACGGACCATGCCCCCGAGATACGGCAAGCTGGCCACGATCATCGCCTATGCGGTGACCTCGCTGGGTTTCGGCATGATGATCACTCCGACCTGGGCATCGCTGCCCGGCTACTTCTTCCTCGGCCTGGTGGTCGGCGCGATCGTGACGCTCAGCGGGCCGCTGCCCTCACTCACCCCGATTCTGCCGACACTGTCGGCGTTCATCGTCACGCTGCTGGCCACCTGGTTCGTCGCCGAGACCGCCAATGACGGGCTGCTGCGGGTGATCAGCCCCGCCCTGGTCGCCACCCTGCCGGGGATGGCGCTGACCACCGGCGCCACCGAACTGGCCAACTCCCAGGTCATCGCCGGCTCCAGTCGGCTGGTGTACGGGATCTCGCAGCTGGCCCTGCTGGTGTTCGGGGTGATCATGGGCGTCCATGTCGCCGGCCAGGTGGCCCCGCAGACCCCCTCACCGGTCCTGGGCCCGTGGTCGCTGTACGTGGCGATCGTCGTCGTCGGACTCAGCCTGTCGGTCTACCTCTCCGCGCCGCGCGGTTCGCTGTTCTGGATGACGGCGGCGATCGCGGTGGCGCTGGTGACCCAGCAGATCGCGGGCAAATTCTTCGCCCCCACCCACGCCGGCTTCCTCGGCGCGGTGCTGTCGGTGGTGTTCGCCAACCTGGCCGCCAAGGTCAAATCAGCGCCTCCGGCGATGGTCCTCATGCTGGCGGCGTTCTGGTCGCTGGTGCCCGGCGCGACGAGTTTCATGTCGGTCAGCCAGGCCGCCACCGGGGGCAACGCCGACGCGGAAAGCATCGGGCAGGCCGGTGCGGCCATCCTGTCCATCGCGCTGGGGACGCTGGTCGGGTGGAGTGTCTACCGCACCATCGCCGGCCGGTGGTCGAAAGAAGCGGCCGGCCAACCGTGAGGTAGCTTCGCCAGCGTGGATGCTGAGCCCTCCGAACTGGACCGGGTGGCGCGGTGGATGACCGGGCACGGCCTGGGCAGCGGTCCACTCGAGGATGTCTCGGAGATCACCGGCGGTACCCAGAACGTCATGCTGCGGTTCCGCCGGGACGGCTGTGAGTACGTGTTCCGCCGCGGGCCCCGGCATCTGCGTCCGGTCAGCAACACGGTGATCCTGCGCGAGACCCGGGTGCTGGGCGCACTGGCCGGCACCGACGTCCCGCACGCCGGTCTGATCGCCGTGTGCGAGGACCCCTCGGTGCTCGGCGACGCGGTGTTCTACCTGATGGAACCGGTGACGGGTTTCAACGCGGGGTCGGGTCTGCCGGCGCTGCACGCCGCGGACGCCACCGTCCGGCACGGTATGGGACTGTCGATGGCCGACGCTGCGGCGCGGCTGGGGGCGGTCGACCACGTCGCGGTCGGGCTGGCCGACTTCGGCAAGCCGGAGGGATTCCTGGAACGTCAAGTTCCCCGGTGGCTTTCCGAACTGGAGTCCTACACACAGTTCGACAACTACCCGGGTCCCGATATCGGTGACGTCGAGGCGGTCGCCGGCTGGCTGCGCGAGCGGCAACCGAGCTCATTCGCACCCGGGATCATGCACGGCGACTACCACGCCGCCAACGTGATGTTCTCCCCCGCCGGGCCGGAGGTGGTGGCCATCGTCGACTGGGAGATGAGCACCATCGGCGACCCGTTGCTGGACCTCGGCTGGATGCTGGCCACCTGGTACCGGCCGGGCCGCGAGCCGGTGCTGCCCAACCAGCTGATGGGCGCCGGTGGCCTGGCAACACCGCAGGAGCTGGTGGACCGGTACGCAGCCAACACCACACGGGACCTTTCCGACATCGACTGGTACACGGTGATGGCGTGCTTCAAGCTCGGCATCATCCTGGAGGGCAGCAACGCCCGCGCGGCGGCGGGTCTGGCGCCCCGAGAGATCGGCGACGTTCTGCACACCGCGACGGTGCGGCTCTTCGAACGCGCCGCCGCAATCATGGAGGGAGAGCAGTGATCGACTTCGCCATTCCGGCCGAGCTGGCCGACCGCCGGGACCGGATCCGCGGCTTCGTCGCCGATCAGATCGTGCCCTTCGAGAAGGATCCGCGGCTGACCCGGCACGGCCCGAACGAGGACCTGCGCACCGAGATGGTCGGTCTGGCCCGCGACGCCGGCCTGCTGACCTTCCAGGCCCCGCGCCGGTTCGGTGGCTGGGAGCCCAGCCACCGCGAACAGGCGGTGCTTTTCGAAGCCGCCGGCTGGTCCACGCTGGGCCCGGTCGCGCTGAACTGCGCCGCCCCCGACGAGGCCAACATGTACCTGCTGGGCAAGATCGCCGACGACGCGCAGGTGGAGAAGTTCCTGATGCCGGTCATCGAGGGCCGGCAGCGGTCGGTGTTCGCGATGACCGAGCCGGGCGGGGCGGGCTCCGATCCCGGTCAGTTGCGCACCGAGGCCGTGTTCGACGGCACCGAGTACGTCATCAATGGGCGCAAATGGCTGATCACCGGAGCCAACGGCGCACGGACCTGGATCATCATGGCCAAGGTCACGCCCAACCCGTATGTGCCCGAGGGTCCGACCCTGTTCCTCTGCGACGGCGGCACTCCCGGCATCGAGCTGGAGCGGGTGATGGACACCATGGACCGCAACTACGTCGAGGGCCACGGTGTGGTGCGCTTCGACAACCTGCGACTGCCCGCCACCGCCGTACTCGGCGAGGGCGGCCAGGCGTTGCGATACGCGCAGCTGCGCCTGACCCCGGCCCGGCTCACCCACGCGATGCGCTGGCTGGGCGCGGCGACACGGGCCCAGTCGATCGCCGTCGAGCACGCCCGCAGCCGGACAGCCTTCGGCAAAACCCTCGGCGAGCACCAGGGCGTGGGATTCCTGTTGGCCGACAACGAAATCGCTCTGCAGCAGTGCCGGCTCGCGATCTGGTGGGCTTGCTGGACACTCGACACCGGGGCCAAGGGCCGCCACGAAAGCTCGATGGTCAAGGCCGCGGTCTCCGAGGAGCTCTTCAAGGTCGCCGACCGCTGCGTGCAGGTGCTCGGCGGGATGGGGATCTCCGACGAGACCCCGGTCGGGATGATCTTCTCCGACATGCGCGCCTTCCGGCTCTACGACGGGCCGACCGAGGTGCACAAGTACGCCATCGCGCGCCAGGTGCTGCGGGACGCCCCGCGGTGAGCGTGCTCGACTCGTTCCGACTCGACGACCGTGTCGTCGTCGTCACCGGGGCCTCCTCGGGGCTGGGGGTGGCGTTCGCCCAGGCGTTCGCCGAGGCCGGGGCCGACCTGGTGCTGGGCGCCCGGCGGGTGGAACGGATGGCCGACACCGCGGCTCTGGTGCACCAGGCCGGCCGCCGGGCGGTGACCCACCGCACCGATGTGGCCGACCCCGACCAGTGCCGGGAACTGGTCGACGCCGCACTCGACCAGTTCGGCCGGGTCGACGTGCTGGTCAACAACGCCGGGGTGGGCACGGCGGTGCCGGCGACGCGGGAGACCCCCGAACAGTTCCGCGCGGTGATCGACGTCAACCTCAACGGCGCCTACTGGATGGCCCAAGCCTGCGGACGGGTGATGGCGCCGGGCAGTTCGATCATCAACATCGCCAGCGTGCTGGGCCTGACCACGGCCGGATTACCGCAGGCCGCCTATAGTGCGTCCAAGGCCGGGTTGATCGGCATGACCCGGGATCTGGCCCAGCAGTGGAGTGGCCGCAAGGGAATTCGGGTCAACGCGCTGGCCCCGGGATTCTTCGCCAGCGAGATGACCGACGAACTCAAACCCGGATACCTCGAGACGCTGATGCCGCGCGTCATCATGGGCCGGCTCGGGCAGGCCGCGGAACTGGCCGCGACGGCAGTCTGGCTCGGCTCGGCGGCCGCCGGCTACGTCACCGGTCAGACCATCGTCGTCGACGGTGGGCTCACCATCGCCTGACCCGATATCCTCGCGCGATGACGGTGGGAGACGACGTCCGGGCGGCACTGGACCATTGGAGCGCCCGGGAATGGACCGAATCGGTGGCACGTGCCTGCGACGCCGTCGCCGGGACCGCGACCAAGCGCTATCCGGACCTGGGCAAAGCTGCCCGTTTCACCCGGACCGTTCGGAGCGGCGTCGACATCTTCGGCGCTATGGCCGCCGCCGATATCGACTTCGCCACGTCTCGGCTGCCGGTGCCGGTCGACTCCCGACTGCCCGGCGGGAAGCCCGACATCGCCGACGTGCTCTATGCCGTGCACCGCTACCTCGACGGCGAGCACAGCGCCATCCCCGGCGGCTGTGTGGTGACCGCGCCGGTCGAGACCGTGCCGATGTTCCACATCCATCGCGGCCACCTGAGGATGCGGGCCTCAGCGGCGCTGGGCTTGCTGGCCGTGGCGGTGCTGGCCCCGGAGAACAAGGGCGAGTCGATCGGCGGTTCCTACACGCTCGGCTGGCGTCAGCACGTCTTTCACATCATCGGCTGGTGGGGGTGGCAAGACCACTTTCGGGAGATCCTCACCACCAACGAGGTGGAGCCGCAGGAGCTGGACTTCGGACCCGAATGGGCGCACTGGGAATCGGTTCGCTGATCTCGCGCGTTCAGGAGACCGTGACATGCACGTGGTTGAAGTGGTCGGCCACCCGCCACAACGTGTAGGCCACGCCGAACCGGCGGGACTGACGCTGCACATCGGCGTTGATCACATCCCCCAGTCCCATGTCCCCGCCGATCATGATGTCGATGGCGTGTCCGCTCGGGTGGTCGGGTATCGGATCTGACCGCACCCCTCCGATCGACTGCACACCGGGATAGGTCGCCAGGATGTAGGCCGCCAACCGCTTTGCATTCGGCACCAAACCCACCACCCCCATCGCCGGGACGGGTGAACGGGCCATCTCGGCTGCGAGCGACTCCGGCGGGGCGGCCTCCGCGGGCTGCTCCCGGCGATTGGCTGGAGCGTTCTGCCGCTCCGCCTGTGCTGCCACCGCGGCACGGGCGTCGGCGGCGGACCTGATCGAGGCCACCTCGCTGGCCCCAGGTCCGTCGCTGAGCATGCGCACCCCGATCCGCGACTGGGATCCTGAGTCCGGCGCCGCGGCCCTGACCGACCCCACCGGCCGGACGGATGGGTCGGCGCAGCCGACGCCGGCCCACATCACGCTGACCACGGTCACCGTCAGGATCGCCGACCGACCGCCGTGCTTCACGAGTGCGCTTCCTTCTGATCGCCGCCGGCGTCTTCTTCACCGCTCCGCGCCCCGAACCCTGCGAGAACACCGGGCTCGGGCGTCCGAACATTACCGAATCTCCCGTGCTGCTCGGGTCGATACGCGCACGAAAGCCGCCCCGCAACCGGCGAGCGGGCCGATCCGCGGGAATCAGGCCCGGCCGAAAGTCGCGGTCAGGGCTGGGACGATCTGCGCCTTGCGCGACACCACCCCTTTCAGCGACGCGCGGTTGCCCTCGAGGGTGACACCGAAGGCAGACTCCACTGCCGACACCCCGGGGCCCAGTGCGATGCACACCGAGTCGCCGTCGAGGACATCGGTCACCACGAACAGGAAAAGGTCGAGGCTCCTGGCGGTGATGACGCCGCGCATGGCGGTCTCCACTTCAGCCTGACGAGACAACACGTCATCGGCGTCGGTGACGTTGATCTGAGCGATCTCCACCCTGTTGCCGCTCATGGTGAACTCTTTGGAGTCCTGGGAGATCAGTTGAGCGACGGACTTGTCGCTGACATTCGCACCCGCGCGCAGCATGTCGAGGCCGTAGGCCTGCAGGTCGACTCCCGCGATCGCCGCGAGTTCCTCTGCGGCCGCGACATCCTCCGGCGTGCAGGTGGGCGAATTCAGGATCAGCGTGTCGGAGAGGATCGCCGATAGCATCAGCCCGGCCGTCGGAGGGCTGACGGCGACACCTTCCTCCTTGTAAATCTTCAAGACGATCGTTGCCGTGCAGCCGACCGGTTCGGCCCGGAAGTACAGCGGCGCAACGGTTTCGAAATTGGCGATGCGATGATGATCGATGACTTCGGCGATCGTCACCGCACCGATGTCAGACGCGCTCTGCTGACGTTCGTTGTGGTCGACCAGGATGACGCGGGATGCCTCGATGGCCACCGACTCGACAAGTCGCGGTGCCGACCTGCCGAAGAAGTCCAGGGCGAACTGCGTCTCGGAGTTCACCGCGCCGAGCCGCACCGCTTCGGCCTCCACGCCGAGTTCGGCCTTCAGATCCGCGTAGGCCAAAGCTGAGCAGATCGAGTCGGTGTCGGGGTTCTTGTGCCCGAAAATCAGAGTCTGGGCCATACCGAAGCTCCATCGTGAGTCGTCACGGAATTCTAAACCGGCGGGACCGGCGCCGCGGCAATGATTGTGAAGCGTTTGACTCCGTTGAGGATCAGTTCGACGGTTACCGACCCCGCGAGGGTTCACGGCACGTGGCCTGGCGCAGTGCGACGGCTCGGCCCCCTTCCTAGCTCCGCTCGACCCACTCGATGATCGCTTCGATCACCGCGCCCATTTCGACATTGCTGAAATCTCCGGTAACACCGACGTTCCCAGAGCGCCGGTACACGGTGACGGTCTTGCTGCCCGGCTTGTAGTCCGGTTTCTGATCGGCCAGGTAGAAGGTGGTGAACCCCACCAGGTTCTCATTCACGCTGTGAGCGATGACGTTGATACCGCCGGCCACGTTGCCTCCCCTCGCGTTTGGTGTATCTGCTCTCCAGTTCTCCCCGTGCGCTCGATCTGTACCCAGGATTGCATGAGGCACTGACACAGATCGGCGCTGCCGCACCCGCTGAGGTATGCCCCGGCACCGACGGACGGGCTGGAGACCGTTCACCCGCCAACCGCTCTCAACCCGTATCGGGCGGCGGGGTCCACGGCAAGGGTCAATCGGAAAGCAGATTGCCCTTTCTGCTGTCCAGCGGAACCTCTCCGGCGATCTTGCCGATCACCCGTCCCGGCCACGCGTAGGGCTGGCTGTGGCGGGCGAAGAGCCGCCCGTCAGTCTCGGCGAGCAGTTCCGTCTCGTCGCCGAGCGGATCGATGACCGTGGCGACGAGGTCACCCTCGCGGACCATGTCGCCCAACCGACGGCGATAGACGACGAGCCCCGTGACCGGCGAGCGCAGTTGCGCCATCGCCGTCAGCGCGGTGGCGCGGCACGACAACCGTGGGTGGCCGCCCGATCCGTCGACAAAGCCGCGTGCCTGCAACATTCGCAGCAGTGCGGTGGCCTGATCGGTGGCGCGTTCGGGGTCGACGTCATCGTTGCTGCCCAATTCCAGCGTGGCGGCCAGGCAGGCGGGCGGAATGGGCAGAACGGGATTTTGCGCGGCCAGCGCCCACCATGGGCTGGAGCAGGCCTCATCGAAGGGGTGGCCGCCCGACACCTCCGAGAGCAGCACCGCTCGCGCGTCAATCGCCGCGGCGATGTCCTCGGCCGCCGGCCACAGTGCGGGGCCGACGTACATGTGCGGCTCGGCTTCGTTGTCGGCGTGGAGATCGAGCACGAGGTCCGCGTCATGGGCGAGCGTCAGCAATCGGTGACGAAGATGTGCCAGTGCTCCCTCGGGCCGCATGGCCGCCAGCCGTGCCGACATCGCCGCCCGGATGGTTGCAATGTTGGCCGTCGCGTCCGGCCCCAGCGACAGGGTGCCGAGGTCGGACAGGTCGGCGTAGTCCCGGTTGAAGTTCTCCCCCGAACCACTTTCGAGCCGACCGCACAAGAAGCTGGTTTCAGTCTGCGCCAGGCCGATCGGGTTGGCCTGCGGCACCAGCAGGATCTCACCGGGGACTCCGCCGCGCGCCTCCGCTTCGGCCAGATAGCCGGCCAGGATGCGCAGGACCAGCATGCCGGGGAACTCGTCGGCATGCAGTCCGGCTTGCAGATAGGCCTTTCTGCCCGTCCTCGCCGCACCGAAGCGGAGCACGGTCAGGTGATGCGGCGAGCCCGGAAGGTCGTAGTTCTCACGCAGCATCGTCTACCGTGCCTGTCTCACTGTGGCTTTTATGCCTCTGTCGTTCCCGGCTGCGGAGCATCCGCGGGGGCTTCAGCCCTCTGTCATTCCCGGCTGCGGAGCATCCGCGGGCGGGGCAGCCTGCCCGTCGGCCGACAGCGCGAAAACGTCCGTCTCGTAGTAGGCGGCACAGGCGGCATGCAAACGGTTCTTTAGCTTGCCGTCCGCCGCGAGCGCGCCTGCGATCAAACGGTTCTCCGGGGGCAGGTTCCGCAGTTCGATGCCGTGCTCATCGAGGAAGGCCAGCACGCCGGCCTCACCCAGTTCCGGCACCTCCATCGCGGCCTCGATGACGGCGAACGGCGACGTTTGAGCGCGGTCGTCGGCGGCAATGGCAGGGGCGGCCGCAGCCGCTTTGTCCGCGTCGATGAGGAGCGCGGCCAGGGTGGTCCCGTCGAAATACATTTTTGTTCTTCCTTTCGTTTTCATCCGTGCCGATCACGGATGCTTTCAATGTCGAGATAGCCGCTGCCATCCCCGTCCGAGCGATACAACAGGGCAATGTGCGCTTCGTGGGTGACACCGGGTGCGGTCACCGGGCCGGCAGTGCCGATACAGTCCTTGATCAGTTCGGCCACCAACGTGTCCAGCACGGCGGCGGACGCGGCAGCCGGCGCCGACCGGGAGACGGTCCCAGCCGCCATGTCGATGACATCCCCCGGACCGGCGAGGCACAGCCTGGTATCCGGGGCGATGAAATCATCGCCGGCCAGCTCGGTCTTGAGCGGATCGATCTCGACCAGCACGGCTCCGCGCGCACCGATCGCGGTGAGTGCGCTGTTGTCGTGGTTGGCGATGACTCCGCTGTCCTCGAGAAGACCGAGCCCGAACCGCACGCCTTCCTCGGCGCAGGCGACGGCGAGGCGGCCCAGACGGTGCGCGGAGCCGAGCTTCTGGTCGACGATGGCGGCGCCGAACAATCCCAGCCCCTCCTGGATGACCAGTCCGCGCCGTCCCATATCCGAGGCTATGCCGAACCGCAGCGCTTCGTAGGAGGTTCCGCCGCCGATCATGAAACCGGACAGCGCCGAGGCCGCGCCGCCGACCCCCACGATCATCGCTCCGGCCGCCCGCGCCCGCGCAATGGCCATCAGCAGCGGCGTAACCTCACCGCGGTAGAGCAGGGTTTCCACCAGCCTGATTTGGTTGCCCCCGGTCAGAACGATGGTGCGCAGGCCGGCGATCTGCTCGACCAGCGCTTCGTCGCGCATCAGGCGATCGATGTTGTCGATCGTGACGCCCAGATCGGTGGCCTCGACACCCGCGCCGCGCAGTGCGTTGATGTAGTCCCGCGCCGTCTCGTGGGGTTCGGCTGAAGCCGCGGCGAGCACACCCACCGGCCCCTCGCACCGCGACGCCAGCTCGGCGAGCAGCGGGCTGCCGCAGTCCAGCGGCGCCGAGCCGAGCATCATCACCCGCGCCTGCAGGCCCGGCTTGACCCCGTAGTCGCGGGACAGCGCCGCCCGCCGGTTCTCCGCCAGTTGCGCCTCGTTGAGCTGGCGTGTGCGCATGCTGGCCCGGAAGTCCACGGCCGTCATACGGAAGTCACGCCCGACATCGGGAATGTAGGCGGCCGCACGGCCACCCTCGCGGGAGATCTCGACACTGGTGGCGCACCCCGCCCGGGGCTCTATCGCGCGGGCGCGATCCGCGGGATAGGTCTCGGGGTCCCCCAGCACCAGCCGGGCCATGAGGTCGTAGAGCGTGTAGGCACCGAAGACGTTGCGAAGCGAGCGTGCGGGGGCGCTGTAGGTGATGTCGCCGCGGGTCACCGGCCGCTTGCCCGGACCGGGCCGGATCTGGCCCGTTTTCAGGTTGTAGCTATCACCGTTGTCGGCATAGCTGACCCCGATGTTCTCGATCAGCCTGCTGCTGCGATCGACTTTCGCCTCCGCGAGATCGAACACGAAAACACCGTATTCACCGATCACCCGCGCGATATGGCCCTCGACGAACAGGGCGGTGTTCTCGTCGATACCGAAGCCGCGCTCCGCACCGGACTCCTGCATGCCGACGACCATCCGGCCGAACCGGCCGCGCTTGATGAAATGCTGGTCGACCATGCCCCAGGGGAAGAAGCCGAGCCCTGGCGCCAACAGCATTCCGGGCTGGTCCGCATCACCGACCACTCCATAGGCCGCGGCTTCCAGTGACGTGCCGCCGGAAAACATCACCTCGGACATGATCGCCGCTCCGGCACTCGACCCGGCAACCAGCGATCCCCTGCGCTGCGCTTTTCGGATCGCCTTCAGCACCCGGGATTCCCTGCCGTAGGGCGCCAGGGCCCCGGTGATCAGAGCCTGGTCGCCGCCGGTGAAGTAGACGCTGCCGTAGTCTTCCACGAGATCGGCGATCGCCTTGTCCTGCGCGGCCGCCGCCGCGCCGGGGCCATGCACCGGGGCCTGGACGGCATCGAGGCCATGGGCGCGAAACACCCCGACGGTTTCGGTGCCGACCTCGTCGGGCTCCGACGACGCCGTCGCGAAGACGACGATCCGGCCGCCCGCCAGACGGCGCATCTCGTCGTAGATGGCCGCGTTGTCATCTTCCAGACGGCCGCCGATGATAGCCAGTTTCGGGGTGACGCTAGCCCGGTTGGTGAATGGGATTCTACTGAGCCTTCGTGTCATTTCGCCGGAACGATGAGCACACCGCGATCGTCCGAGGTGAGAACGAAGCCATCGGGAACGTCGAAGTTGGACGCCGCCAGACGCTTTGAGACGGGATCCGGTCCGGGCGCGGTGAACTTCGGGGTGAAGTTGATGATCTGCTTCCAGCAGCGCGTGATCGCCTCGCAGAAGTACAGCACCAAATCGTCGGGTTGGGCCTGCGCAAGCGCCGCGTCGAGGGCCTCGGCTTCGTCCTCGATGATGGTGATCGCTTCGGGCGCGACACCTTTGGCGATTAGGGCGTCCCTCAAGAGGATCGGGATTTCGTCTGGCCTGCGATCGCGCAGATTGTCGTCGCGGTGGCAGATGTAAGTGTCGAAATGGCCGGCGACGGTCGCCGCGATCGCCACCGCGTCCTCGTCGCGCCGATCCCCGGGGCAGGTCACGCCGACGATCCGGCGCCCGCGCGGCTTGAGCCTGTCGACCACGTCGACCATGGCGCCCACCGCGGCCTCGTTGTGACCGTAATCGAGGATCACCCGGAAACCGTGCTCGTCGAAGACATTCATCCGCCCAGGGCTCTGGAAGAAGCTGTTGTCGAAGGTGCGCAGACCGGTGCGGACTTGATCCAGGGTCTTGCCGAGCGCATAGGCCATGCCGGCGGCGAACATGGCGTTCTCGACATTGTGCAGCGCCTTGCCTTCCAGCGTCGCCGGGATGAGGTGGGTCCACATCAGCGGCATCTGCGTGCCGTTGTCGTAGATCACGATCTGATCGCCGTTGAGCCCCTGCTCGAGGACGATCGCGGGCTTGCCGAGCTGAATGTGTTCGCGCACCAACTCGTGCTCCGGGTTGCGCGTTACGTACATGACCTGCTTGGCGGGCGAGAAGGCCGCCATCTTCAGGGTCTGCTCGTTGTCAGCGTTGAGCACCACTGTGCCGCGGGTGACTTCGGCAACGACGCGCTTGACCCGGGCGAGGGCCTCAAGCGTGTCGACACCGCCGAGGCCCAGGTGGTCGGATGCGACGTTCAGCACCGCGCCCACGTCGCAGAAGTTGTAGCCCAGGCCGGAGCGGACGATCCCGCCACGCGCCGTCTCCAAGACCGCGATGTCGACGGAGGGATCGCGCAGCACCATGTTGGCCGACAGCGGCCCGGTCATGTCGCCCTTGACGGTCACGTTGCCGTCGATCACCACGGCATCGGTCGATGTCTGCCCGACGACATGGCCGGCCATCTTCAGGATGTGCGCGAGCATGCGCGAGCATGTGGTCTTGCCGTTGGTTCCGGTCAGGGCGGCGATGGGGACGCGGGCCTGGGTTCCCGGCGGGAAGAGCATGTCCATGATTGCCCCGCCCACGTCACGCGGCGTGCCCTCCGACGGCGCAATATGCATGCGCAGTCCGGGTCCCGCATTGATCTCGCAGATGCCGCCGCCGGTCTCGCGGTAGCTCTTGGTGATGTCGGTGGTCAGGAAGTCAACGGCCCCGACATCGAGCCCGATCGCCTGGATCGCCCGCTCGGCCATCAGCTTGTTGTCGGGGTGGATGGTGTCGGTGACGTCCACCGCCGTGCCGCCCGTCGAGATGTTCGCGGTCTTGCGCAGGTACACCTCCTCGCCCTCGGCGGGAACCGTCTGTGCGGTGTAGCCCTTCTCCTCCAGCAAGGCGTTGGCCTGATCGTCGATTTCAAGACGGGTCAGCACGTTTTCGTGCCCGACACCACGACGCGGGTCCTGGTTGACGATCTCCACCAGCTCGGCGACGGTGTGGCGCCCGTCGCCCTTCACATGCCCCGGCACCCGCCGCGCGGCCGCGACGAGCTGGCCGTTGACCACCAGGAGCCGGTGGTCGTCGCCGCACAGCATGGTCTCCACCAACACGGTCCGCCCTTCGGCCTCGGCGGTCTCGAAGCCGGCGGTGACGCCCTCCTCGGAGGTTATACCGACGGTGACGCCCCGGCCGTGGTTGCCGTCGAGCGGCTTGATCACCACGGGGTAGCCGATCCGCTCGGCCGCCGAGATCGCCTCGTCCACGGTGTAGACCACCTTCTGCCGCGGCACGGGCAGTCCGAGATCGGCCAGCAGGCTGTTGGCGAGGTTCTTATCCGACGCGACTTCGACGGCGATATGCGAGGTCTTCGACGTCAGCGCCGCCTCGATCCGCTGCTGGTACTTGCCCTGGCCGACCTGGATCAGGCTCGCTTCGTTGAGCCGGTAGACCGGAATGTCCCGGGCCTGAGCCGCCCGCACCAATTCCATCGCCGAGGGACCCAGCGAACGCCTGTCGGCGTATCTCAGGAAGTCGTCGACGTCTTTGGCGAGGTCCTCGGCACCTTCCTCGGCATCCTGTGAATCTCTAGCGATGGCAGCCAGCATGTCGCAGGCCACCTCGCCGGCCTCCACGCCGATGTCCTCGTTGCCGTAGCTGTAGAACACCTCGACGACATCGGGATCATCCGTGGGCTGCGACCACGCCAGGGTTCCGTCGATGCCGGCCGCATGCTGAAGCGCCAGGGCCATCTTCCCGACCAGATCGCCGATGGACAGCACCTCGCCGGAGCGCAGTGCGGCATGCCACTCGGCCTGCTCGTGGGCAAGGCCCGGCAGCACCGCAGCCAGTCTGTCGACGACGCCGGCACCCAGTTCCGTGAGCGTTTCGGCATAGCTCGGCTTGATGTCGAGCTTGAGTCGGATCACCGCCTCCAGCGCGTGGACGTTCGGGCCGACGTAAACCGAAATGGAGTCGATATTCATAGCGGCATCCTCATCAGGCGGTGGACATCTACACAGGAGAACGCGATCGGAGAGGGTCGCGCAGCGCAACCGAACGCTCTCCAACATGCGGGACGCATCACCAGCATGACGCTACCGGGGTCGGGCCGGATTCGCCTGCCCTGGAGTAATTCGCTTCCGCCGCCGGGACGATCCGGGCTGACGGTGAACGGCTGAAACCAGCAGACCGGCCGAGTATCGGCTCGGCGACCGGCGCCAGCCGACGCCGATACGGACTCGCGGACGGAGCCGGAGACGGGCTCGGCATCCTAATTGGTGCCTCGATCGCTACTTCACCATCAGGCCTGTGGGCGACGCGACGGAAGGCTTCCGCCGCCGACTGGGGTGCACGGTCCCACCTGGCGGTCCGAACCGGACCGCCAGGAAGGCCACTGTGGAGGTGAACCCTCAACCGGTCTGGATCGCGGCCATCAGTGGGCCGCCTCATCCAGTACCGCAGCCAACTGCTGCACCGCCCAGTCGACCTCCTCGGCGGTGATCACCAGCGGCGGGGCGAACCGAAGCGTCGATCCCTGGGTGTCCTTGACCAGCACTCCGCGGGACGCCAGCGCCTTGCTCAGCTGCTTCCCGGTGCCGAGCCGCGCGTCGATGTCGACCCCGGCCCACAATCCCATCCCGCGCACTTCCAGGACGCCCCGGCCGATGAGCGACCGCAGCCGCGCGTGGAGGCGCTCACCGAGTTGCGCCGATCGCTCCTGGAACTCACCGCGGCGCAGAATGTTCACGACCTCGGTGCCGATGGCCGAGGCCAGCGGGTTTCCCCCGAACGTCGAGCCGTGCTCGCCCGGCTTGAGGACACCGAGAACATCAGCGGAGGCGACGACGGCCGACAGCGGGACAACGCCGCCGCCGAGCGCCTTGCCGAGCACGTAGACGTCCGGCTCCACTCCCCAGTGGTCGCAGGCAAAGGTCCGGCCGGTTCTTCCCAGACCGGACTGGATCTCGTCGGCGATCAACAGGACGTTGTGCCGGCTGCACAACTCACGCAGCCGGGGCAGGTAGTCGTCCGGCGGGACGACGACACCCGCCTCGCCCTGGACGGGTTCGACGAGCACCGCGACCGTGTGCTGGTCGATCGCGGCCGCAACCGCGTCGGCGTCGCCGAATGGGGTTGACCGGAATCCGGGCGTGAACGGCCCGAATCCCGCACGTGCCGTGTCATCCGAGGAGAAGCTGACGATGCTGATCGTGCGGCCGTGGAAGTTGTTGTCGGCCACGATGATGTTGGCCATTCCCTCGGGCACGCCCTTGACTTCCGTGCCCCACTTGCGCGCGACCTTGATACCGCTTTCGACGGCCTCCGCGCCGCTGTTCATGGGCAAGACCATGTCTTTGCCGCACAGTTCGGAGAGAACCTCGCAGAACGGGCCCAGCCGGTCGGAGTGGAAGGCCCGGCTCACCAGGGTCAGCTCATCGAGCTGACGGTGGGCCGCTGCGATGATCTCCGGGTTGTGATGACCGAAGTTGACCGCGGAGTAAGCGGCCAGACAGTCCAGATACCGACGCCCTTCGACGTCGGTGATCCACGCGCCACTGGCGCTGGTCGCCACAACCGGCAACGGTGAGTAGTTGCGCGCGGTATGCGCTTCCTCAAGCGCGATCGCCTCGGACGTCGTCGATGCTCTGGACGCGAGTGCTCCGCTTACGGTCATGAGTGAATCTCCAGTGTGCAACATTTCACCGAACCGCCGCCCTTGAGCAGCTCGGACAGATCGACGCCGATGGGATCAAAACCGGCTTGGTACAACTGCTCAGCGTATCCGGCGGCCTGCTGCGGGTGCACCACATGCTTGCCGTCGGAGACCGCGTTCAGCCCCAGTGCGTAAGCGTCGGCGGTGCCCACCGTGATCGCATCCGGGAAAAGTTCCTGCAGACGCAGCCGGGATGACTCGCTGAACGCCGGCGGGTAGTAGCTGACCGTGGTGTCATCGAGGACCGTCAGCGCGGTGTCGAGATGGTAGAACCGCGGATCCACCAGTTCCAGCGTGATTACCGGCATCCCGGTGATGTCGGCGACCTCCTGGTGGGCTCGCGGATCTGTGCGGAACCCGGTGCCGGCCAGAATCAGACCGCCCACCACCAACAGGTCGCCCTGACCTTCGTTGACGTGCCGGGTGAACGCCGGGGAATGGCCGCGGCGGGTCATCCACTCGGCGTAGGCAACGGACTCACCCTCACGCTCCGCGTGCTTGAAACGCGCGACTATTGCGGCACCGTTGACGATCAGGCCCCCGTTGGCGGCAAACACCATGTCGGGCAGCCCCGCCACGGGCTCGACGACGTCGACGGTGTGGCCCAGGTCGCGGTAGGTGTCGCGCAGCGCCTCCCATTGGGAGATCGCCCGCTCGACATCGACCACCGTGGTGGTGTCCATCCAGGGATTAATCGCGTACTTGACGTCGAAGAATTCCGGGCGGGTCATGACGTAGTGCCGGAGGCGTGCGTTGCGCGCCTTGGGAATACCCGGGGCGACATCAGGATTAACGGTCATGTACAAAAGATATTGCAGCGATTGAAAACAATCAATCGCTATATATTGCTCTTGATGGATGGTTTTGTTGCGCGGAACGGTCAAAAACGGCTATTTATTGCGCAGCACAGAGGGAAGGGCGACCCTGCGATGGGCCACCTCGATGACACCGACGAGCGCATCCTCGCCGACTTGGCCGACAACGCCCGCGCGACCTTCGCCGAGATCGCCGCCCGCGTGAAGTTGTCGGCACCCGCCGTCAAGCGCCGGGTCGATCGGATGCTGGACTGCGGCGTCATCCGCGGATTCACCACTGTGGTCGACCGCAGTGCGCTGGGCTGGAACACCGAGGCCTACGTACAGGTCTTCTGCCACGGCCGGATCGCGCCGGACCAGTTGCGCGAAGCCTGGATTGACATCCCTGAGATCGTCAGTGCAGCAACCGTCACCGGAACGTCGGACGCCATCCTTCACGTGTTGGCCCGTGACATGCAGCATCTGGAGGCGGCCCTGGAAAGGATCCGGTCATCCGCCGACGTGGAGAGGAGCGAGAGCATCGTCGTCTTGTCCAATCTCATCGAACGGTCCCGGTCATGAGTCTCCCTGCCCTGGAGAAGAGTCCGACCATCTCCACAGCACATGCAAATGCCTGAGCCCCGAGGAGGCACCATGAGCGACGTCCGCCCGCAAGACCTTGCCGACAGGACGGTCGAACTGGTCCGACGCTGGCTGGCTGAAGCCGCGACGGCTCCGGTCGACCCGTCGGCGGAGCGGTTGGCCGGGGTTCTCAAGGACCCCAATGGCCTCGAATTCACCGTTGGCTTCGTCGACGGAGTTGTGCGGCCCGAGGACATCTCCGTCGCCGCGGCGAATCTTCGGAGGCTGAGCGCGAAAACTCCGGCATTCCTGCCGTGGTACATGCGCTTCGCGGTGACGCTCGGCGGAATGCTCGCCACGGTGTTGCCCAGCGTCGTTATCCCTCTGGCGCGCAGGGTACTTCGCATGATGGTCAGCCACCTCATCATCGACGCGAGCGATGCGAAACTGGGCAAGTCAATCGCGAAGATCAAGAAAGAGGGAGTCAACCTCAACGTCAACCTGCTCGGCGAGGCGATTCTGGGCGAGGCCGAGGCCGCACGCCGGCTGGCGGGGACTGCCGAGTTACTTGCCCGTGATGACGTCGACTACGTATCGATCAAAGTCTCTTCCACCGTTGCCCCGCATAATCATTGGGCCTTCGACGACGCTGTCGACCACATCGCCGAGCGGCTGGCTCCCCTCTATCGCCAGGCGGCCCGCGCTGTGCCCACCCGCAAGTTCATCAACCTCGACATGGAGGAGTACAAGGATCTCGAGCTGACCATCGCGGTGTTCACCCGCCTTCTGGACAGGCCTGAGTTCATCGAGTTGGAAGCCGGGATCGTTCTCCAGGCCTACCTGCCGGATGCGTTGGCGGCGATGATCCGGCTGCAGGAGTGGGCCGCGGCTCGTGTCGCGGCCGGCGGGGCCCCGATCAAGGTGCGTGTGGTCAAGGGCGCGAACCTGCCGATGGAGTCGGTCGACGCCGATCTGCACGGCTGGCCCCTGGCGACGTGGCGCTCGAAGCGGGAGACCGACACCTCCTACAAAGCCGTGCTCGACTACGCGATGTACCCGGACCGGATCGCCAACGTGCGGATCGGGGTTGCCGGACACAACCTTTTCGATGTGGCGCTCGCCTGGCTGCTGGCCCAGGAGCGTTCGGTCACCGAGGGTGTCGAATTCGAGATGCTCCTGGGTATGGCCGCGGGCCAGGCCGAGGTGGTCCGACGCGATGTGGGGTCATTGCTGCTCTACACCCCGGTCGTGCACCCGGCTGAATTCGACGTGGCGATCGCGTATCTGATCCGGCGCCTCGAAGAAGGCGCCTCCCAGGAGAACTTCATGTCCGCGGTCTTCGAGCTGGAGAAGGACTCGGACCTCTTCGAGCGGGAGAAACAGCGTTTTCTTGACTCGCTGGCAGCTCTGACCGACGAGGTGCCCGCACCGCACCGGGTTCAGGACCGCCGCCTCACCCCGAGCCCGGCGCCGTCCGAAGGCTTCGCCAACTGCCCCGACACCGACCCGGATCTGCCGGGGAACCGTGAGTGGGGAGCCAAGATCGCCGCGGGAATGCGCGGCTCGCATCTCGGTGAGGCGACGGCCGAATCCGGCTGGGTCGGCTCACCGGCCGAGCTTGATCAGATCATGGCCACGGCTGTCGATGCCGCCGCCGCGTGGCAGAGCCTCGGACCCGATCGCAGAGCCGCGATACTGCACCGCGCCGGTGACATCCTTGAGGCCAGGCGGGCCGAGTTGCTGGAAGTGATGGGCGCCGAGTGCGGCAAGACACTCGACCAGGGCGACCCGGAGGTCTCCGAGGCGATCGACTTCGCTCACTACTACGCCGAACGGGGTCGGGAGCTCGCGAATGTCCCTGGCGCACTGTTCGTGCCGCCGAACCTGACAGTCGTCACCCCGCCGTGGAACTTCCCCGTCGCGATACCCGCCGGGTCGACTCTCGCCGCGCTGGCCGCAGGCTCGGCGGTCGTGATCAAACCTGCCACCGAGGCCAGGCGCTGCGGCGCGGTCATGGTCGAGGCGTTGTGGGAGGCGGGTGTCCCACGGGAGCTGCTGCAGTACGTGCAGTTGAGCGAGCACGACCTCGGCGCCGCCCTGGTCGCCCATTCGACGGTCGACCGGCTCATCCTCACCGGCGCCTACGAGACGGCAGAGCTGTTCCGCTCATTCCGGCCCGATCTACCCTTGCTGGCCGAGACCTCCGGCAAGAACGCCATCATCGTGACCCCGTCGGCCGATCTGGACCTGGCCGCCAAAGACGTCGTGCAGTCGGCTTTCGGCCACGCCGGGCAGAAGTGTTCGGCCGCCTCACTGGTGGTGCTGGTGGGCAGCGTCGCGGATTCCCAGCGCTTTCGGGGTCAGCTGATGGACGCTGCTCGCTCGTTGAATGTCGGCTACCCCTGGGATCTGGGCACCCAGATGGGACCGCTGATCTCACCGGCCGAGGGCAAGCTGCTTCGCGGGCTGACGACACTCGGAGACGGGGAGTCCTGGCTCCTGACGCCACAACGGCTCGACGACTCGGACAAGCTGTGGAGTCCCGGGGTACGCGAGGGCGTGCGGCGCGGTTCGGAATACCACCGCGTCGAGTACTTCGGCCCGATCCTCGGTGTCATGACCGCCGCATCGCTGAATGAGGCCGTGGCTATCGTCAACGAGGTCGACTACGGACTCACCTCCGGTCTTCATTCCCTGGACCCCGAGGAAGTCGGCTACTGGCTGGAGCACGTTCAGGCCGGCAACCTCTATGTCAATCGGGGTATCACCGGCGCAATCGTGCAGCGCCAGCCGTTCGGCGGCTGGAAGAAATCCGCCGTTGGCGCCGGCGCCAAGGCCGGCGGGCCGAATTACCTTGTCGGGCTGGGCCGCTGGCGTGATTCCCCGCTGCCGCCGATCAGCGGTGCCGTGACCGGGGTGGCGGCTCGGATTCTGAAATCGATGGACGGGCACGAGCACCGCGACTGGCTCGCCGGCGCGTTGAGCGACGACGCCCGAGTGTGGGCCGCCGAGTTCGGCGTCGCGAGGGATGTGACCGGTCTGTTCGCCGAACGGAACATCTTCCGGTACCGGCCGGTGCCGGTTGTGATCCGTTACGACGCAGACACTTCCGGTCGCGGAGTGGCCGAACTCGCCCGGGTCGCCGCGGCGGGACTCCTCGCAGGCGCTCCGCTGACCGTCTCCACCGCCATCGGTATGCCGGATCCCCTCACCGACGTGCTGCGCGAGGCCAACGTCGCAGTCGCGGTCGAGGACGGCGACGCCTGGGCTGGTCGCCTCGCCGTGCTGGCGCGGACCGGGCCGGCTCGCATTCGCCTGATCGGAACGAGCGTCCTTGCGACGGCTCAGGCTGTCGGCGGCTCCCCGGAGATTGCGATTTACGGGTCAGATGTGGTCTCGGCCGGCCGGGTGGAGCTACTCCCCTTCCTGCATGAACAGGCGGTGTCGATCACGGCGCACCGGTACGGCACCCCGAATCATCTCAGTGACGCGCTGATCTAGACCCACCTCACGCGATCGGCGCCTGCCGGGTGTTGAGTGCGCTGTGGTGGCGGCCCCAGGCG
>CAYURT010000036.1:10782-36339 GCA_964447215.1 uncultured Mycobacterium sp. | reverse complement strand
ACCCCGCTCGTGCCACTCGCTCAAATGCGGACGCTCCTCACCCAGGGTGGTGTCGCCGCCGGGGCCGGGATATACGACGGTGTCATCCCCGTAGGCCCCGAAGATCCGGTTGCTGACATCGTCGAGCAGTTCCTCGAAAGCACCTGGCTCCCAGGTCTTGCCGACCCCGCCGGGGAACCGCTGGTCGCCGATGACTGATCGCGGGATTCAGGCCGAAGAACCTGGCACTTCCTTCGCCAATTCCTTGGCCAGTTCTCGCCACCGCTGCTGGCGCATCTTGTAGAACCAACGTGCCCAACCGGCCACAACGGGCGTGAACATACCTGCGTCGATGTCGATGCGGTCGACGTAGTGACACCGAGTGTCGTTGATGGGTCGGATGACAATATCGTGATTCCATCGACGTAGAAATCCACCGCTCTCCCGACTGCTGAGTGTCATTCCCTTGTCGTCGATTCGCGACACGTGCAACGTGTGGCGCGAGAACGGGATGCAGCCGAGTAGGAACACCCACCCCTGAACTGTCTCGCCGTCGCGCCATCCGTCATTCCGATGCTTGATGACCGGCATTGTGAGGATGCCGCGCGTCACCGCCCGAAACGCGCTGGGGGTTTTTACTGCACGCCAGACGGCTTCTGCCGGGGCGGCCAGTTCGGTTGAGCGTTCAACTATCGCCATGGTCTTAGAATGTGAGCAAATCTCACATTTCTCAACTCGCATTACAAGAGGTGCCAGACAAATGTTGGGTAGCGGGATTAGCCCACGAAAATCGCCTCGCCAGGGGCGATCTCAGCGGACGGTTGACCGAATCGTGGAGGCTGCTGCTCGCGTTTTCAACGAAGCTGGCTATCTGAGCGCAACCACGAACGGGATCGCTGCTGAAGCCAGGGTCTCCATCGGCTCGCTGTACCAGTACTTTCCCAATAAGGACGCTCTGCTCGTCGAAATCGCCCGCCGACACATTTCAGACTCAGTGGCTGCGTTCGACCAGCTTGTAGATGGTTTCCGACCCACGAACTCTCTGCGCCAGGTTATTGGACATGTGATCGACCTCCTGGTTGGTCAACACGAACATGACGAGCTGCACCTGCTTATTGCCCACCGCGCTCCCCGCACGCGAGAAGTCGAACACGAACTCGAACGGGCGCAGGGGCACTTGATTTCTCTTGCTGATCGACTTTTGCGGGAGCGGATGCCGGAGCGTAGTGATCATCTACAGACGGCCCAACTGCTGGTGGCCTTCCTCGACGCAGCGATCCATGACGTGATCCTCCGACAGCAGCCGGGAGCGGGGCGAGAGGCAGCGATAGAAGCGACGAAGTCGGCGGCCATCGCGATTACCCGCGCCTGACATCGACGCAGTTCTGTGGGCGGCGGGTCGAATCGCCCTCTAGATCGAAGTCACCAGCCGCGTTCGCGCCACTCCGCGAGCCGGGGTCGCTCCTCGCCCAGCGTGGTGTCGTCGCCGTGGCCCGGATAGACGACGGTGTCGTCGCCGTACGCATCGAACACCCGGCCGGACACATCGGCCAGCAGTTGCTCGAACGCACCGGGCTCCCAGGTCTTGCCGACCCCGCCGGGAAACAGACAGTCCCCGGTGAAAATCTGGACCGCCGTGCGCTCGCCATGCGGCCGCAGCGCCAGGGCCACCGAGCCGGGAGTGTGGCCGCGCAGGTGGATGACGTCGAAGGTCAGATCCCCGATCACGATGACGTCGCCGCCGGCCAGCAGCCGGTCGGGGGAGACCGGCAGCGGATCCGCGTCCAGTTGGTGGACGGCCGTGGGCGCGCCGGTGGCCTCGGCGACGGCCTCCAGCGCCTGCCAATGGTCGAAGTGCTGGTGAGTGGTGACGATCAGCCCCAGCTTCGGGGCCTGCTCCCGCACCAGATCGACCAGAAGGTCCGGGTCGTTGGCGGCGTCGATCAGCAGCGACTCACCGGTCTCGGCGCAGGTCACCAGGTAGGCGTTGTTGTCCATCGGGCCGACCGACATCTTGATGATGCTGACCCCCGGCAGGCTCCGCCGGGCCGCCGCCCGGGTCTCGACGTGACCGGTGTAGTTGTCGGAGACCACAGTCATACCGCCCAGGTTAGTGGGCGTCGGTGAGGCCCCTTAGCATGGGCGGGTGGACCGGCTGATCGTCAAGGGCGCGCGTGAACACAACCTCCGCAGCATCGACCTGGACCTCCCGCGGGACAGCCTGATCGTCTTCACCGGGCTGTCCGGCTCGGGCAAGTCGTCGCTGGCCTTCGACACCATCTTCGCCGAGGGCCAGCGCCGCTACGTCGAGTCGCTGAGCGCCTACGCCCGCCAGTTCCTCGGCCAGATGGACAAACCCGACGTCGACTTCATCGAGGGCCTGTCACCGGCGGTCTCGATCGACCAGAAATCGACGAACCGCAACCCGCGCTCCACGGTCGGCACCATCACCGAGGTTTACGACTACCTGCGCCTGCTCTACGCCAGGGCCGGAACCCCGCACTGCCCCGTGTGCGGAGAGCGAATCGCCCGGCAGACACCACAGCAGATCGTCGACCAGGTCCTGGCCATGGAGGAGGGCACTCGTTTCCAGGTGCTCGCCCCGGTGGTGCGTACCCGCAAGGGCGAGTTCGTCGACCTGTTCGACAAGCTCAACACCCAGGGCTACAGCCGCGTCCGCGTCGACGGGGTGGTCCACCCGCTGACCGACCCGCCGAAGCTCAAGAAACAGGAGAAGCACGACATCGAGGTGGTGATCGACCGGCTCACCGTCAAAGCGGGTTCCAAACAGCGGCTGACCGACTCCGTGGAGACGGCCCTCGGTCTGGCCGACGGGATCGTGGTGCTGGACTTCGTCGACCGGGATGAGGACGATCCACACCGCGAACAGCGTTTCTCCGAGAAGCTGGCCTGCCCCAACGGCCACCCGCTGGCGGTGGACGACCTTGAGCCGCGGTCTTTTTCGTTCAACTCGCCCTATGGCGCCTGCCCGGAGTGCAGCGGACTGGGGATCCGCAAGGAGGTCGATCCGGACCTGGTGGTGCCCGACCCGGAACTCACCCTCGCCGATGGCGCGGTGGCCCCGTGGTCGATCGGACACAACTCCGACTACTTCACCCGGATGATGGCCGGTCTCGGCGAGGCGCTGGGATTCGATGTCGACACCCCGTGGCGCAAGCTGCCGGCCAAGGCCCGCAAGGCAATCCTGGAAGGGTGCGACGAGCAGGTGCACGTCCGCTACCGCAACCGCTATGGTCGCACCCGCTCCTACTACGCCGATTTCGAGGGCGTGATGGCATTCCTCCAGCGGCGGCTGGAACAGACCGACTCGGAGCTGATGAAGGAACGCTACGAGGGTTTCATGCGCGACGTACCCTGCCCCGAATGCGACGGCACCCGCCTCAAACCGGAGATCCTGGCGGTCACCCTGGCGGCCGGCGCGCGTGGCGCCAAGTCGATAGCGCAGGTCTGCGAATTGTCCATCGCCGACTGCTCGGAATTTCTGAGCGAGCTCACTCTCGGTCCGCGCGAGGCCGCGATCGCCGGACAGGTGCTCAAAGAGGTTCAGTCCCGGCTGGGATTCCTGCTCGATGTCGGGTTGGACTACCTCACACTGGCCCGAGCGGCGGGCACACTGTCCGGCGGGGAGGCCCAGCGCATCAGGCTGGCCACCCAGATCGGTTCGGGCCTGGTCGGTGTGCTGTATGTCCTCGACGAGCCGTCCATCGGGCTTCATCAGCGCGACAACCGTAGGCTGATCGAAACCCTGACGCGGCTAAGGGATCTGGGCAACACCCTGATCGTGGTCGAGCACGACGAGGACACCATCGCGCACGCCGACTGGGTGGTGGACATCGGTCCGGCGGCCGGTGAGCACGGTGGCCGGGTGGTGCACAGCGGGCCGTACCAGGATCTGCTGGCCAACCCCCACTCGATCACGGGCGCCTATCTGTCGGGCAAACAGAGCATCGAAACCCCCGCCGTGCGACGGCCGACCGACCGCAAGCGCCAGCTGACCGTGGTCGGGGCCCGTGAGCACAACCTGCGCGACATCGACGTGTCCTTCCCGCTCGGTGTGCTCACCGCCGTCACGGGGGTGTCCGGATCGGGTAAGTCGACCCTGGTCAACGACATCCTGGCCACGGTGCTCGCCAACAAGCTCAACGGCGCCAGGCTGGTGCCCGGTCGGCACACCCGGGTCAAGGGCCTGGAGCATGTCGACAAGCTGGTACGGGTTGACCAGTCCCCGATCGGGCGGACCCCACGCTCCAACCCGGCCACCTACACCGGGGTGTTCGACAAGATCCGCACCCTGTTCGCGGCGACCACCGAAGCCAAGGTCCGGGGCTATCAGCCCGGCCGGTTCTCCTTCAACGTCAAGGGCGGCCGCTGCGAGGCCTGTTCGGGAGACGGCACGCTCAAGATCGAGATGAACTTCCTGCCCGACGTCTATGTTCCCTGCGAGGTCTGTCAGGGCGCCCGCTACAACCGGGAGACCTTGGAGGTGCACTACAAGGGCAAGACCATCTCCGAGGTGCTCGACATGTCCATCGAGGACGCATGCGAGTTCTTCGAGCCGATCGGCGCGATCCATCGCTATCTGCAGACCCTGGTCGACGTCGGGCTCGGGTACGTCCGGCTCGGCCAGCCCGCGCCGACCCTGTCCGGCGGCGAGGCGCAGCGCGTCAAACTGGCCGCGGAGTTGCAGAAGCGCTCCACCGGGCGCACCGTCTACATCCTCGACGAACCCACCACAGGGCTGCACTTCGAGGACATCCGCAAACTGCTGAAAGTCATCAACGGCCTTGTCGACAAGGGCAATTCGGTGATCGTCATCGAACACAACCTCGACGTCATCAAAACCGCGGACTGGATCGTGGACATGGGACCGGAAGGCGGCGCGGGCGGCGGGACCGTGGTGGCCCAGGGCACCCCTGAACAGGTCGTGGCCGCATCCGACAGCTACACCGGCACCTTCCTCTCACCACTGCTCGGTGATCGCGCACCCAAACAGGGCGGCCGGCGCCGGAAGGTCAGCGCCTGAGTCACGTCGGCGCCGGCGGAGCGGCGTTAGTCCGGCTTGTGCATTGACTCCCGGATCTGGGTGAGCCTTTCAGCGGCGGCCTGCTTGCGGGCTTCGTAGCGCTCCTCGGCTTCCCGCGCCTCGGGGGTTTCGGCGGCGAGTTCGGTGTGACCCAGCGCCGTTCCGTAGCGGGCCTCGATCTTGTCCCGTACGCCCTCCAGGGTCGGCACCCCCGAGTCGGTGTATCCGGTCTCAGGGTCAGGGGCCGGAGTGGCCTGGGCACTCTCCGACGGTTCTGGTGTTTCGTCGTCGGGCATAGGCCCACGGTACTCGCCGGAGCGGGTCATCTGGGCTTGGCCAGCGGGAACGGCAGGGTTTCGCGGATGCTGCGACCGGTGATCAGCATCACCACCCGATCCACGCCCATGCCCAGCCCTCCGGTCGGCAACATCCCGTACTCCATGGCCTGCAGGAAATCCTCGTCGAGCTCCATCGCCTCCGGGTCACCGCCGGCGGCGAGCGCAGACTGCTGCTGCAGGCGGCGCCGTTGCTCTACCGGATCGGTCAGTTCGCTGTAGGCCGTTGCCAGTTCGACCCCCCAGGCCACCAGGTCCCAGCGTTCGGCAACACCCGGCCGGCTGCGGTGCGGGCGGGTCAGGGGAGACACCGATGTCGGGAAGTCCAGGTAGAAGGTGGGCGACTCGGTCCGGTTCTCGACCAGGTGCTCGTAGAGTTCCAGCACCACCGCGCCGGCGTCCCAGTGGCTCAGGTAGGGGATTTTCGCCGCGTCGCACAGCCGCCGCAGGGCGCCGAGGCCGGTGTCCGGCCCGATCCGCTCGCCGAGTGCGGCGGAGACCGCGTCATGAACCGTGGTGACCGTCCACTGCCCGGAGATGTCGACCGGCTGCAAAGCGCCGCTCCGGTCGGGCCGCAGTACCGTCATCTCGCCGTTGGCGGCCACGGCCGCGTTCTGGATCAGCTCCCGGCAGCCGTCGATCCACACCCGGTAGTCGGCGTGTGCCTGGTAGGCCTCCAGCAGGGTGAACTCGGGGTTGTGGCTGAAGTCCACGCCCTCATTGCGGAAGGCCCGACCGAGTTCGAACACCCGCTCCACACCACCCACGCACAGCCGTTTGAGATACAACTCCGGGGCGATGCGCAGGTAGAGGTCCAGCTCGTAGGCGTTGATGTGGGTACGGAACGGTCGGGCGTTCGCGCCGCCGTGAATCTGCTGGAGGATCGGAGTCTCCACCTCCAGGAAACCCTTGGCGAACAGCGTCTCCCGGATCGAACGCAGGATCTCGCTGCGCGACCTGATGAGGTCGCGCGCTGAGGAGTTCACGGCCAGGTCGACGTACCGCGCCCGGACCCGGGCCTCCGGGTCGGTCAGACCCCTGTGTTTGTCGGGCAGCGGCCGCAGGCACTTGCCCAGCATCCGCCAGCTCCGCACCAGCAGCGAGCGCGTCCCGTTGCGGCTGTAGCCCATCCGGCCGGTGGCTTCGACCAGGTCGCCGAGGTCCAGGTCGGCGAAGTCGATGCCGCCGCCGTCGACCTCGGAATTGTCAAGCAGCAGTTGCACATCCCCCGACCAGTCCCGCAGTTGGGCGAAGGTCACCCCGCCGTAGTCCCGGGTCCGCAGGATCCGGCCGGCCAGCGTCACCGTCGTGTCGTCGTCGGCGACCAGCGCCTGGGCCACCGTGTGACTGGGTTCCCGACCGACCGGATAGGCCTCGACGCCGCTGTCCCGCAGCTCTGTCAGCTTGGCCAGCCGGACCCGGACCTGCTCGGGCAGGCGCCGGCCGGCGGCGAGGTTCCCCTCGGCAGCGGTTTGCGCCGCCGGCGGTGTGGCACCATCGGCGTGTGAACCCTCGGGGCCGCCCGGTTCTGGTGCGCCCGTTGCGTGCGGCACCGCGGAGTGCAGCCCGGTGTGCTGCTTGGCCCGCCGGGACAACGGCAGCACCAGGAAACCTTCGGCGATCACCGAGGCCACCCCGACCCTCGGGATCAGCCGGGCATCCTCGTAGCACGCGTATCGCGGCACCCACTGCGGCTGGTACTTCATGTTCGACCGGTAGAGCGTTTCCAACTGCCACCAACGCGAGAAGAAGACCAGAACCGCACGCCACAGCCGGGCCACCGGTCCCGCGCCGAGCCGGGCTCCCTGCTCGAAGGCCGACCGGAACATCGCGAAGTTCAGCGAGACCCGGTGCACGCCCACGCTGTCCGCGTGCTGCAGCAACTCGCTGACCATCAGTTCGACGGTGCCGTTCGGGGAATCCCGGGATCGCCGCATCAGGTCCAGTGACAGACCGTTCGACCCCCAGGGCACCAGGGAGAGCATCGCCACCACCGATTCGGGGGTGACGGGCGAGTCGGGTCCCGGCACGTCCGCGCTCCGCACCGCCTCCACCAGAAGGCAGTCGCCGTCGGCGGAATCACCAAGCCGGCCCAGCGCCATCGAGAAGCCGCGTTCGGTCTCGGTGTCGCGCCAGGCGTCGGCGCGCCGGATCACCGCGGCCATCTCGTCGGCGCTCAGGTCGCGGTGCCGTCGCATCCGGACCGTCAGCCCCGCTCTGCGGGCGCGGGTCACCGCCTGCCGCACGGCCCGCATGTCCGGCCCCGACAGGTGGAATCTGTCCGGGTACAGAATCGCCTCATCGCCGAGTTGCAACGCACTCAGGCCCGCTTCCCGAAACGCCTGCGCCCCGGTGGAACTGGCGCCCATAACACCCGGAGCCCACCCGTAGGCCGCGCACAGTTCCAGCCACGCCGCAATCGCCCTGGGCCACGACCGCGGGTCACCGACCGGGTCAGCGCTGGCCAGGCAGACGCCGACCTCGACGCGGTAGGTAATGGCGGCACGACCATCCGGGGCGAACACGACCGACTTGTCGCGGCGGGTCGCGAAGTAGCCGAGCGAGTCGTTCTTGCCGTAGACCTCCAGCAGCCCGCGGATGGCCGACTCGTCCTCTCCGGTCAGCGCGTTGTCGGAACGCTGCGACTGGAAGAGCACGACCACCGCTGCCATCAGGGCCAAGGCGCCGAACAGGCCGAACAGCGAGTCCAGGAACGCGTGCGGCCGGCCGACGAACAAGTCCGAGGTGGCGGAGGCGAATCCACTGACCCGGTTGACGGCGTAGCCGAACCGGTAGCCCGGCTGCAGGGAGCCGGGGAACAACTCCAGCAGGCCCCAGGCGATGAGGACACCGACGACGTTTCCGGCGACCAGGACCGCCGCCGCCTTCAGCACCGCGCCGGGTCGCACCCTGGCCCAGAACTCGTTGTAGGACAGCGCGAGGACGGCGATCGCCGAGAGGTGGAAGGCGAGCCCGAGGATCTCGCCGAAGGTCTGCAGACCGGTGCTGTCCCGCTGAGTCAACGAGGCGATGTCGAAGCCGACCGCGACGAGAAGAATGGCGATCAGCACCAGCCAGGCGATGCGCTTGCGGGCCGCGAGTGCGCCGGCCAGCACCGCAAGCGCGAAGGCCCAGGCGAAGCTGGTGTCGGGGAAGTTGAACAGGTAGTCGTCGACGAACTCGCGCGGCACCCGGGTCAGGTTGCGGATCAGCGGGGAGATGCTCGACAGCAGCGCGGCGGCGGCGATCACGCCCAGCGACCAGCCCGCGGCCGCCGGGACCCAGCGCAACCCTGACCGGCGGCGGGCGCCGGCGATCGGTGCGAGCGTCATAAGCGGCCAGGATATGCGGGGCCCGGAGCCGCACGGGCCGTGGTCAGCGCACCGGGCCGGTGTATTTCTCGCCGGGACCGTTGCCGGGTTCGTCGGGGAACGCGCTGGCCTCCCGGAAGGCCCGTTGCAGCGATTTGAGGCCGTCACGCATCGGCGTGGCGTGCGGACCCAGATACGGCATGGCCGCGCTGAGCAGGCCGGCTAAGGCGGTGATCAGCCGGCGGGCCTCGTCGAGGTCGCGGTGCTCGCTGTCGTCGGGGTCGGCGTCGGACAGCCCCATCTTCTCAGCCGCCGCACTCATCAGCATCAGCGCGGCGCGGCTGATCACTTCGACCGCGGGGATGTCGGCCAGGTCGCGCACGTTCGGGTTCTCGGCCATGGCTGTTAGACTGACATGCACGACCGTCCCGGCTCACGCCTGGATGCAAGTGGAGTCCCGCTCCCACCGTTGGCCGTTCCGGTTCAGCGGTTCCGGTCCCGGGTGTCCCCGTGACACCCGATCTGCGCTCAGCGCAGGCGGCCCTGCGCCGCGATCGGTCGGCTCGGGCCCCGCTCACGCGGGGCCTTTTCGCTGGTGGAGTGCGTCTTACTGGCGTTCGGCGGCCGCACGGGAGTACCGAAAGACCGATAAGGGAGGCCACATCAGCACTGAGACCCGCGTCAACGAGCGTATCCGCGTACCTGAGGTCCGTCTGATCGGACCCGGCGGGGAGCAGGTGGGCATCGTGCGCATCGAAGACGCTCTCCGCGTCGCCGCGGACGCCGATCTCGACCTTGTGGAAGTTGCTCCGGACGCCAGACCACCGGTCTGCAAGATCATGGACTACGGCAAGTACAAGTACGAGGCGGCCCAGAAGGCACGCGAGTCTCGCAAGAACCAGCAGCAGACCGTCGTCAAGGAACAGAAACTCCGACCCAAGATCGACCCCCACGATTACGAGACCAAGAAGGGTCACGTGGTCCGCTTCCTGGAGGCGGGGTCCAAGGTCAAGGTGACGATCATGTTCCGCGGCCGCGAGCAGTCCCGGCCCGAACTCGGGTACCGACTGCTGCAACGGCTCGCCTCCGACGTCGCCGACCACGGCTTCGTGGAGACCTCCGCCAAGCAGGACGGCCGCAACATGACGATGGTGCTTGCTCCGCACCGCGGCGCGAAGACTCGCGCCCGGGCGGCGCAGCAGACAATCGGAGCAGAAAACACCGGGACCCACCCGGCCGAAGAGAACTGAGGAAGCCATGCCCAAGGCCAAGACCCACAGCGGGGCCAGCAAGCGGTTCCGCCGCACCGGCACCGGCAAGATCGTGCGGCAGAAAGCCAATCGCCGCCACCTGCTCGAGCACAAGCCCTCGACCCGGACCCGCCGGCTGGACGGCCGGACGACGGTGGCCGGCAGCGACACCAAGCGTGTCAACTCGATGCTGAACGGCTGAGTCCCAGCCCCCGACCGAACGAGAAGAAGGAAGACTCATGGCCCGCGTGAAACGCGCAGTCAACGCCCACAAGAAGCGGCGCACGGTACTCAAGGCGTCCAAGGGCTACCGCGGCCAGCGCTCCCGGCTCTACCGCAAGGCGAAAGAGCAGCAGTTGCACTCGCTGAACTACGCCTACCGGGACCGCCGCGCCCGCAAAGGCGAGTTCCGCAAGCTGTGGATCTCCCGCATCAACGCCGCCGCCCGCGCCAACGACATCACCTACAACCGGCTCATCCAGGGACTCAAGGCAGCCGGTGTCGAGGTCGACCGCAAAAACCTCGCCGAGATCGCGGTGAGCGATCCGGCGGCCTTCACCGCGCTGGTCGAGGTCGCCCGGGCGGCGCTGCCGGCCGACGTCAACGCGCCGTCCGGCGAGGCTGCCTGACTGGGCCACCTGAGCCGCTGAGCCGCCGGTCCGCTCGGGTAGCGGCAGCGGCCAGGCTGCTGCGGCATTCCGGGCGCCGCGACGCCGGGCGGTTCCTCGCCGAGGGACCGAACCTGGTGGCGGCCGCGGTCGGGCACGGGTTCGCCGAAGAGGTCTTCGCCACTGCGGAGGCAGCACGGCGCCACGAAGCGCTGCTCGCCGGAGTCGATGTCTTCCCGGTCACCGACTCCGCGGCCCGGGCCCTGTCCGAAACGGTCACTCCATCCGGTCTGGTCGCGGTCTGCCGCGTTCCGGCCACCGACCTCCGGGCCATCCTGGCCGGCCGGCCCGCACTGCTGGCGGTCGCGGTCGAGTTCGCCGAACCAGGCAACGCCGGGACGCTGATCCGGACCGCCCACGCGATGGGCGCGGCCGCGGTGATCTTCGCCGGCCGGGGTGTCGATCCCTACAACGGCAAGTGCGTCAGGTCCTCGGCTGGCAGCATCTTCGCCGTACCGGTGGTCGTTGAGCCCGACCCGGTCGATCTGCTGGGCCGGCTGCGGTCCTGCGGACTCCTGAGTCTGGCCGCCACGATTGACGGCGAACTCAGCCTGGACGACGCCGACTCGGTGCTGGGCCGACCGGCCGCGTGGGTGTTCGGGACGGAGGCGCACGGCCTGCCCCCGGCGCTGTCGGCGCTGGCCGATCACCGCGTGGTCATACCGATGCCGGGGACCGCGGAGAGCCTCAACGTGGCAGCCGCGGCGGCCATCTGCCTGTACCAGAGCGCACGCGCCCGGCGGAACTCTTAGGCTGATCCGGTGGACCCTGAGCCGGCCGAGGAACGCCAGCCTCCGGCGTCGGGATGGCTGCGCAGCACCAACCACAATCCGAGTCTCGTCTCGGCGATCCGCAGGCTGCGGGAGGCGTTGCCCGGCGACCCCGATTTCGGAGACCCCCTCTCGGCCTCCGGGGAGGGCGGGGCCCGGGCAGCCGCTCGGGCCGCCGACCGGCTGCTGCCCGACCGCGACGCCGCCTCACGGGAGGTCAGCCTGGCCGCCCTGCAGGTTTGGCAGGCTGTCACCGAGAAGGTCTCGGGGCGGCCCGCCAATGCCGAGGTCACCCTGGTGTTCACCGACCTGGTCGGGTTCTCGGGCTGGTCGCTCAAGGCCGGCGACGAGGCGACCCTGACGCTGCTGCGCAGAGTCGCCCAGGCCGTCGAACCCCCACTGCTCGAGGCCGGCGGGCAGATCGTCAAGCGGATGGGGGACGGCATGATGGCCGTGTTCACCGATCCGGCGACCGCGGTCCGGGCCACGATTGCCGCCCGCGAGGCGCTGCAATCCGTTGACGTGGACGGTTATACCCCGCGGATGCGTGCGGGGATCCACACCGGGCGCCCACAGCGCATCGGATCGGACTGGCTCGGCGTCGACGTCAACATCGCAGCCCGGGTGATGGAGCGCGCCATCCGCGGCGGCCTGATCGTCTCCCAGACGACCCTGGATCGGATCTCGCCAGAGGACCTCGAGGCTATGGAGGTGAAGGTCAGCCGAGTGCGCCGGCAGGTGTTCACCGGACGCCAGCACGGCGTGCCCGCCGATCTGGTCATGTACCGCCTCAGACACCGCCGCGAGGCCGGGGACGCCGACGACCCTGACGCCGACGACGAATCGGTGTCCTGACGGTCAGCGGAACTCCTCCGCGCTGGCCTCGATCCAGTCCGAGAGCCAGGATTCCGGCGGACACTCGAGGAGTTCGCAGGGCATCAGCCACTCGTAGATTTCGGCGTAGCTGCGGCTCTGCGAGCAGTCGATGCGCCGGTTGAGCATCGACGGCGTCAACTCCGCGAAGCTGTGCAGTCCCATCGAGGCCACCATCTGCGCCGCGCTGGCAACCACCGCTGCCTGGAAGTTGGCCACCCGGTCGATCTTGCTAGGCACGTCCAGCGCCCGAACCAGTCCGGGGTCCTGGGTGGCCACACCGGTGGGGCACCGGTTGGTGTGGCATTTCATCGCCTGGATACAACCGACGGCGAACATCATCGCGCGCGCGGCCAGGGTGAAGTCGGCACCCTGGGTGATGCGCTTGACCATGTCGAACCCGTTGGTGACCTTGCCCGAGGCGCCGATCTTGATGTGCTGCCGCAATCCCGTTCCGACCAGGCAGTTCTGTACCAGCATCAGCCCCTCGGTCAGCGGCATCCCGACACAGTCGACGAACTCCTGCGGGGCTGCACCGGTGCCGCCCTCCGCGCCGTCGACGATGATGAAGTCCGGCGTGATGCCGGTCTGGAGCATCGCCTTGCAAATCGACAGGAACTCGGTGCGGGCACCCACGCAGAGCTTGAACCCAACCGGTTTACCCCCGGAGAGGCTGCGCAGCGTGGCAATGAAGTGCATCATCTCCAGCGGCGTCGAGAACGCGGTGTGGGCCGGCGGGGAGATGACTGTCTGCCCCACCGGGACACCCCGGGTCTCGGCGATCTCGGGAGTGACCTTGGCCCCGGGCAGAACACCGCCGAGCCCGGGCTTGGCGCCCTGGGAAAGTTTGATCGAGATCGCCTTCACGACCGGCAGGGCCGCCTTATCCCGGAACTTCTCGGCGTCGAAGTTGCCGTCGGGAGTCCGGCAGCCGAAGTAACCCGACCCGATCTCCCAGATCAGGTCGCCGCCGTGCTTGAGATGGTGGGGGCTGATGGCGCCCTCGCCGGTGTCGTGGGCGAAACCGCCCTTGGCGGCGCCGCCGTTGAGCGCCTCAATCGCATTGCCGGACAGCGAACCGAAGCTCATCGCCGAGACATTGAGCAGGGCGATGTCGTAGGGCTGGGTGCAATCCGGGCCGCCGAGACGAACCGTGGGCGCCAGGTCGGTGGCGATCCGCGCCCGCAGCGAATGCCGCAGGAACTCGTACCCGATCTGATCCACATTGCGTTCGGTGCCGAAGGGCTCATCGCCTTTGATCCCCTTGGCCCGGCGATAGATCGCGTCGCGGGTCTCCCGGTCGAAAGGGGCGCCGTCGGTGTTCGACTCGACGAAGTACTGGTAGATCTCGGGCCGTATCCGTTCGGCAATCCAACGGGCGTGCCCGAGGATGGGGTAGGCCCGCAGGATCGAATGCTTCTTCTGGATCAGGTCCCAGGTCCCCAGAGCGGCCAACCCGACCAGGATGAGGGCGACCGGAGTCCACCACCAGTGGTCAAGGCGGAAGTCCACCCAGACCATGAAGAGTGCTAGTAGCCAGACTGCCCCCACGACGAGCGCTCTGATCATCTGATTCTCCCGACGTCTGCACCGGGGCTCAACGCCCGCGGGGAGTCATTCTGGCATCACCTATGATCTGCGGGTCGGCACTTGCGCCACACCCGTGCCGCGAATACCAACAAGGAGAGTCTCGTCGCGTGGGTGAGCAACCCGTTGGTCCGCTGTCGCAGCAGGCGTTGACGGCTGCCGCCGACGCCGCCCACGCGGCCATCTCCGCCGCCGCCGACCTCGACGAACTGGCCCGGGCCAAGACCGAGCACCTGGGGGACCGCGCCCCGGTGGCACTGGCCCGCCAGGCGCTGTCCACCCTCCCCAAAGATCAGCGCGCCGAGTTCGGCAAGCTGGTCAACACCGCGCGGGCGGCCGTCCAGGACGCCTATGACCAGCGCCTGGCGGTGCTGCGCGCGGAGCGCGACGAGGAGATCCTGGTCGCCGAGACGATCGACGTGACGCTGCCGTCGACCCGTCATCCCGTCGGCGCACGGCACCCGATCACCATCCTCGCCGAGCACATCGCCGACACCTTCGTGGCGATGGGATGGGAACTCGCGGAGGGTCCCGAAGTGGAGAGCGAGCAGTTCAACTTCGACGCGCTGAACTTTCCGCCCGACCATCCCGCGCGCAGCGAGTCCGACACCTTCCACATCGCCCCCGAGGGCTCCCGCCAACTGTTGCGCACGCATACCTCACCGGTCCAGGTGCGCGCCCTGCTGGACAGGGATCTGCCGGTCTACATCGTCTCAATCGGCCGCACGTTCCGGACCGACGAACTCGATTCCACGCACACCCCGGTCTTCCACCAGGTCGAAGGCCTGGCCGTCGACCGCGGCCTGACGATGGCGAATCTGCGCGGAACCCTCGACGCATTCGCCCGCTCCGAGTTCGGCCCCACCGCCCGCACCCGGATGAGGCCGCACTTCTTCCCCTTCACCGAGCCCTCGGCCGAGGTCGACATCTGGTTCGAGAACAAGAAGGGCGGCCCCGGATGGGTCGAGTGGGGCGGCTGCGGGATGGTCAATCCCAACGTGCTGCGCGCCGCCGGGATCGACCCGGACGTCTACTCGGGCTTCGCGTTCGGGATGGGACTCGAACGGACTCTGCAGTTCCGCAACGGAATCCCCGATATGCGGGACATGGTCGAGGGCGACGTCCGGTTCTCGCTGCCGTTCGGAGCGGGTCTCTGATGCGTCTGCCCTACAGCTGGCTCCGGGATGTCGTCCAGGTGGGCGCCCCTGGCTGGGACGTCGAACCGCATGATCTCGAGCAAGCGCTGATCAGGGTCGGCCACGAAGTCGAGGACATCATCACCGTCGGCCCGCTCAGCGGCCCGCTGCGGATCGGCCGGGTCACGGCGATCGAGGAACTCACCGGTTTCAAGAAGCCGATCCGGGCCTGCACGGTCGACGTCGGTGAGGGTGATGACCGCGAAATCGTCTGCGGGGCGACCAACTTCGCTGTCGGCGACCTGGTCGTGGTCGCCCTGCCGGGAGCTACGCTGCCGGGGGACTTCCACATCGCGACCCGCAAGACCTACGGGCGCACTTCGGACGGGATGATCTGCTCGGCCGCCGAGTTGGGTCTGGGCAGCGACCATTCCGGCATTCTGGTGCTGCCCGACGGCGATTACCGCCCGGGTGATGACGCGGTGGACGTCCTGCGACTGAACGACGTGGTCTTCGATCTGGCCATCACCCCCGACCGCGGCTACTGCATGTCGGTGCGCGGCATCGCCCGCGAAATCGCCTGTGCTTACGACCTGAACTTCGTTGACCCCGCCGACGTCGCACCGTTGCCGGTCGAAGGCCCTGCCCTCGCGGTCCGCGTCGATCCCGGCACCGGAGTGAGCCGGTTCGCGCTGCGCCCGGTCACCGGCGTCGACCCGGGCGCGCAGACGCCGTGGTGGCTGCGCCGTCGGCTGATGCTGTCCGGGATCCGGCCCATCACGCCCGCCGTCGACGTCACCAACTACGTCATGCTCGAACTCGGCCACCCCATGCACGCCCACGACAGCAGCCGGATCAAGGGCGACTTCACCGTCCGCTTTGCCCACCCGGGGGAGCGGGTGGTCACCCTTGATGACGTCGATCGCCGACTCGACCCGGGCGACGTGCTGATCACCGACGACGACGCCGTGGCGGCCATCGGCGGGGTGATGGGCGCCGGAACCACCGAGATCGACCAGAACACCACCGACGTGCTGCTTGAGGCCGCGGTCTGGGATCCCGCCGCGGTGTCGCGCACCATGCGCAGGCTGCACCTGGTCAGCGAGGCGGGCCGTCGCTACGAGCGGTCCGTCGACCCGGCGATCTCGGTGGCCGCGCTCGATCGCTGCGCGGCACTGCTGGCCGGGATCGCGGGGGGCATCCCGCAGCCGCAACTAACCGACTGGCGGGGTGAACCGCCTCGCGAGGACTTCCGGCCGGCGCCGGTGCGACTGCCCGTCGACCTGCCCGACCGTATCGCCGGGGTGATTTATCCCGACGGCGCCACCATCCGGCGGCTGACCCAGATCGGCGCACGGGTGCAGGCCGGCGAAGGGTCGGTGCTGACGGTCACCCCGCCCAGCTGGCGGCCGGACCTGGTCCAGCCGGCCGATCTGGTCGAGGAGGTGCTGCGCCTGGAAGGCCTCGATGTCATCCCGTCGGTGCTGCCCGCCGCTCCGGCCGGACGTGGACTGACCCCCGATCAGCGGCGTCGGCGCGCGGTCGGGAAGGGCCTGGCGCTGTCCGGTTTCGTCGAGGTTCTGGGCAACCCGTTCCTGCCGGCCGGCGTCTTCGACCAGTGGGGGCTGAGCGCCGAGGACCCACGCCGTAACACCACGGCGGTGCTCAACCCGCTGGAGGCCGACCGTCCGGAACTGGCCACCACGTTGCTCCCGGGCCTACTGGAGGCCCTGTCCCGCAACGTCTCCCGGGGTTTCGGCGACGTCGCGCTGTTCACCGTGGCCCAGGTGGTCCAACCCACCGCATCCACCCGGCCCATCACCCTGATCCCCACCGACCGCAGGCCCACGGATGAGGAGATCGCCGAACTCGACGACTCCCTGCCGCGCCAGCCACTGCACGTGGCCGCGGCGCTGACCGGGTTGCGCGAACCGCGCGGGCCGTGGGGCCCGGGCCGCCCGGTGGAGGCCGCCGATGCGTTCGAGACGGTCCGGGTGATCGCCCGGGCCGTCGGCGTCGAGGTGAGTCTGCGCCCAGCCCGCGAGCTGCCCTGGCATCCGGGGCGCTGCGCCGAGGTGCTGGTGGGGGACCGGGTCGTCGGGTACGCCGGTCAGCTTCATCCGGCCGTCACCGAACGGTGCGGGCTGCCGCGCGGCACGTGCGCGCTCGAACTCGACCTGGACGCCGCGCCGGTGTCGCAGGAGCTGCCCGCGCCACGGATATCGCCGTTTCCGGCGGTGTTCCAGGACGTCAGCCTGGTGGTCGAGGCCGGCCTGCCGGCCCAGACGCTCATCGACGCCGTGCGCGACGGCGCCGGGGAGCTGCTGGAGGACGTGTCGCTGTTCGACGTCTACACCGGCCCCCAGGTCGGCGAGGGCCGCAAGTCGCTCACCCTGGCACTGCGCTTCCGGGCCACCGATCGAACCCTCACCGAGGACGAGGCCAGTGCGGCACGCGACGCGGCGATCGCGCGGGCCGCTGACGCGCTCGGTGCGCGGTTGCGCGACTGACCCACCTCACCCCGGGTCATCCTCCTCCGGCCGGAGTGCCATCTCCGGGTGGTGGTGCCGGTTGACTCGGCTCTGGCCCCGGTCGAGGTGGGTTGGGGGGATCCATTCAGTTCGGTTGTCAGTGGGGCGTTTTCGGGTTGTCCAGCCGGTGGGGCTGTCGTCGACGAGCCGGTTGTCGCAGCCGCAAGCCAGGGTGAGCTGGTCGATGTCGGTGTTGCCGCCGTGTTGCCAGTCGCGTTCGGCGTGGTGGACCTGGCTGTGGTTGGCGGGGGCGGTGCAGCCGGGTTTGGTGCAGCCCCGTTCGAGGGCGTACAGCACCAGGCGCTGTCCGGGGCTGGCGGTGCGCCGGGTGCGTCCGTAATACAGCTGGATCTCCCGGGGACTGGTGAACAGCGCGAGGTAGGGATGGGCATCGGCGGCCAGCCGCAGCAGTGTCCGTATCGGGATCAGCGTCCCGCCCCCGGTGTGGGCACGCCCGATGCCTGCGGAAAGCTCGGCCAGCGTAGCGGTCGCGACGATCGTGACCGGTAACCCGTTGTGCTGGCCGAGCTTCCCCGACTTCAGCATCGCGCGGCACACGGCCTTCAGTGCGTCGTGGGTTCGCTGTGCGGGGGACCTCGTGTCCCCGGCGATCTGGGCCTCGGCCGGGGTGCCTTCGAGGCACGGGTCCTCGTCATCGGGGTTGCAGTAGCCGGGGGCGGCGAGTTTGGCGAAGACGGCATCGAGGGCTGCGCGCAGTTCGGGATCGACCCATCCCGACAGCTTGCTCATCCCGTCGAGTTCCTGGCGCCCGAGGGAGAGCCCGCGCTTGCGGGCATGCTCGCGCTCGTCGTCAAGCGTGCCGTCCTGGTCCAGATAGCCCATCAGCTGCCGGGCGACCTGGCGGAGCCCCTCGGGGGTCAGCTCGCCCGCCAGCCCGCTGAGCTGGGTTTCGGCCGCCGCCCGGGTGCCGGGGTCGACGTGCGAGGGCAGTTGCGCCATGAAGTCCCGGATCACCGTCACGTGATCGGTGCCGATCTCGCCACGGGCCTGGGCGGCGGCGGTGCCGGGCAGTTCGGCCTCCAGCGGCTGGCCGGTCATCGCGCGGCGCGGCCCCAGCTGGGCGGCCTCGACGATACGACGGCCGGCGTCGGCGCCGCTGATCCCCAGCCGTTGGGACAACACCGAACGCCAGGACTTCGCACCCATCTCCTTCGCGGTCGCCTGGGACTGCAGGTGATTGACCAGGGCGTGTTCCACAGCCGGCTGGCGGCGCCGGTGGGTTTCCAGCCGGTCCAGGGCCGAGAGGATCTGCGGAGCGCTCAGCGTCTGAATCGGCAGCGCGGCCAGCTTGTCCCAGACGGCGTCGAGCCCGTCGAGAGCGGTCATCACCGCTTCGGCTTCGGCCACCGCGCCCATCGTCATGATTCGAATGTTAGTTCGACCCTCTGACAGTTCCTGAACGTGAACTCGACCGACCGAACACCGTGGCGCAGACTGCGAAACTGCTGGCGCAATCTGCGAGTGGACTGGCGTATCGGAGGTCGTATGTTGATGAAAACGAGCCCTGCGACTCCTGGTGATCCGCGGGTGCCGATGGCTCCACAACCGTGAGGAACGCGATGAGTTGGTCGACGAAGAGCATCCCCGATCTGGACGGCAAGGTCGCCGTGGTGACCGGCGCCAACGGCGGACTGGGCCTCGCATCGGCCAAGGCGCTGGCCGGTCACGGCGCCGATGTGGTGATGGCGGTCCGCAACCAGGTCAAGGCGGCCCGGGCTCACGCCGAGATCCTCGCCGCCCACCCGCAGGCGTCACTGGAGATCGTCGAACTAGACCTCGGCTCACTGGCCTCGGTCAAGACCGCCGCCGAGGCGATCGCCGCCCGACACGACCACATCGACATCCTGATGTGCAACGCCGGGGTGATGGCGATGGCGCAGGGCACGACCGAGGACGGTTTCGACACCCAGATGGGCGTCAATGTGTTGGGCCACTGGGCGCTGTTGTCGCACCTGCTGCCGATCCTGGTCGCCACCCCCGGCGCGCGGGTGGTGACGCTGTCGAGCACCGCCCAGCACGCAGGACGTGCCATCAATCCCGCCGACCCGCACATGCGGGAGAACTTCGGCGCCTGGCGCATGTACGGCCAGTCCAAACTCGCTATGCGCCACCTCGCTGTCGGCCTGCAAGCCCAGTTCGAACGGGCCGGCGCCAACGCCAAGGCACTGTCGGCCCAACCGGGAATGACGAACTCGGATCTGCAAGCCACCACCGTCGCCCAGGGCGAACCCGGCCCGCTGGGCGCGTTCTTCGAGTGGCAGGTCGAGAAGATGGGGATGTCGACCGACCAAGGCGCACTGAGCCAGTTACGGGCGGCCACCGACCCTCAGGCGCCCGGCGGCGGGTTCTACGGACCGTTGTGGGTGACCAATGGCCCTCCAGTCCTCAAACCGCTGATCAGGCCCGGCAGCGATGCCGCCGTCGCAACACTGTGGCAGGTCGCCGAGCGCGAGACCGGATTGAAGGTCGACGTCAGCGCAGCCCTGGCCACGCCGTGAGCGAGGCGATCGCGCCGTTTCGGGTCTCGGGGCCGTTCCTGCGAGTGATGCTCGCCGAACTCGGCGTTCGGGCCCTCACCGAGATCGCGTTCCTGCTCGGCTACGACAACCCGAACTCGTTTCACCGCGCGTTCGCCCAGTGGACGGGTCAGACGCCGCTGGCCGTCCGAGGCGCCGCCGGCTCCTGATGGGCCGGACACGTCCGCAAGTACTTGGGTATTTAATTGCAATAACTTGCATAAGTATGCAACACTGCCCGGGTGACTTCGGTAGCCGTCGCCGGCGCCAGTGGCTACGCCGGCGGAGAGATCCTGCGTCTGCTGTTGGGCCATCCCGCCTACCGTGACGGCACCCTGACCATCGGCGCGCTGACTGCGGCGGCCAGCGCGGGCAGCACGCTCGGTTCGCATCAGCCGCATCTCGTCCCGTTGGCCTCCCGCGTGCTGGAGCCCACCGAGGCCGTGCTGCTGGCCGGTCACGACGTGGTGTTCCTGGCGCTGCCGCACGGGCATTCCGCCGCCCTTGCCGACGAACTGGGGGCCGACACCGTGGTGATCGACTGCGGGGCGGACTTCCGGCTGACCGACGCCACCGACTGGGAGCGGTTCTACGGCTCGGCGCACGCGGGCACCTGGCCTTACGGCCTTCCGGAGTTTCCCGGCGCCCGGGACCGGCTCCGGGGCGCCACCAGGATCGCCGTCCCCGGCTGCTATCCCACCGCCGCCCTGCTGGCACTGGCGCCCGCGGTCGGCTCCGGTCTGGCCGAACCGGCGGCCACCGTCGTCGCCGTCAGCGGCACCTCGGGAGCGGGGCGTGCCGCCAAGGTGGATCTGCTCGCCTCCGAGGTCATCGGCTCCGCGAGGGCCTACAACATCGCCGGGACGCACCGGCACACCCCGGAAATCGCACAGGGACTGCGGGCTCTCACCGCCGGACCGGTGACGGTGTCCTTCACCCCGGTGCTCATCCCCACCGCGCGGGGAATCCTGGCCACCTGCACCGTCCCCACCACGGCGGCGGTATCCGAGGTCCGCGCCACCTACGAAAAGGCCTACGAGGATGAATTTTTCGTCCATCTGCTCCCGGACGGCCAGCTTCCCCGTACGGGATCGGTGATCGGAAGCAACGCGGCCCATGTCGCGGTCGCCGTCGACGAGGACGCCGGGACGATGGTCGCCCTGTGCGCCATCGACAACCTGGTGAAGGGCACGGCCGGCGCGGCGGTGCAGTCGATGAACCTCGCCCTGGGCTGGCCGGAAGAGCAAGGCCTCTCGGTGGTCGGAGTGGCGCCATGACCGTCGACGGACAGCAGCGCAGCGCGCCGGCCACCGCCAGCACCCGGCTGTTGCGCAGCCAGGGCGTCACCGCGCCTTCCGGATTCCGCGCGGCCGGGATCCCGGCCGGCATCAAGGCCTCCGGCGCGCCGGACCTGGCGCTGGTGTTCAACGAGGGGCCCGATTATTCGGCCGCTGGGGTGTTCACCCGCAATCAGGTCAAGGCCGCACCAGTGCTGTGGACCCGACAGGTGCTGGGCACCGGACGGCTGCGCGCGGTGCTGCTGAACTCCGGGGGAGCCAACGCCTGCACCGGACCGGAAGGTTTCGCCGACACCCACGCCAGCGCGGAAGCGGTGGCCGCGACATTGTCCAACTGGGGCACCGAAACCGGGCCCATCGAGGTGGCGGTGTGCTCGACGGGGTTGATCGGGGACCGGCTGCCGATGGCGGCGATGATGGCCGGGATCACCGAGATCGTCCACGAACTGGCCGGCGGCCTGCACGGCGGGGAGGACGCCGCACGGGCAATCATGACCACCGATACCGTTCCCAAACAGGTTGCGCTGCATCACTCGCTGGACTCCGGTGAGAACTGGACCATCGGCGGCATGGCCAAGGGGGCGGGAATGCTGGCGCCGTCGCTGGCGACCATGTTGTGCGTGCTGACGACCGATGCGGTCGCCGACGCCGCCGCCCTGGACCTTGCGCTGCGGAGGGCCACCGCCCGGACCTTCGACCGTCTCGATGTCGACGGCAGTTGCTCCACCAACGACACCGTGCTGCTGCTGTGCTCGGGCGCCAGCGAGATCCGGCCCTCCCAGGACCACCTGGACGAGGCGGTTCTGCAGGTTTGCGAGGACCTGTGCGCCCAACTGCAGGCCGACGCCGAGGGCGTCACCAAGAGGGTGGCGGTCACCGTCACCGGGGCGCCCAGCGAGGATGAGGCGGTCACCGCGGCCCGCATCGTGGCTCGCGACAGCCTGGTCAAAACCGCCCTGTTCGGGTCTGATCCGAACTGGGGGCGGGTCCTTGCCGCGGTCGGGATGGCGCCCTTCCCCCTCCAGCCGGATCGGATATCTGTGTCGTTCAACGGTTTCCCGGTCTGCATCGACGGTGCCGGGGCACCTGGCGCGCGGGATGTGGACCTGTCCGGACCCGACATCACCGTGGTCGTCGACCTGAATCTCGGCGACGGCCGGGCGACCATCCGCACCACCGACCTGTCGCACGCCTATGTCGAAGAGAACTCGGCCTACAGCTCATGACGGTTCCGGTGAACACCAAAGCCGCCGTGCTGGCGGAGGCGCTGCCGTGGCTGAAGGCGCTGCACGGCAAGATCGTCGTCGTCAAGTACGGCGGCAACGCCATGACCGACGACGCCCTCAAGGACGCGTTCGCCTCCGACATGGTGTTCCTGCGCACTGTCGGGGCCTACCCGGTGGTGGTGCACGGCGGCGGCCCGCAGATCAGCGCGATGCTCTCCAGGCTCGGCATTCCGGGTGAGTTCAAGGGCGGCTTCCGGGTCACCACACCCGAAGTCCTCGATGTCGCCCGCATGGTGCTGTTCGGCCAGGTGGGCCGCGAACTGGTCAACCTCATCAACGCCCACGGCCCCTACGCCGTCGGGATCACCGGAGAGGACGCCCACCTTTTCACCGCGGTCCGCCGCAGTGTGAACATTGACGGCGTCGAGACCGACATCGGCCTGGTCGGGGACGTGGCACGGGTCAACACCGCCGCGGTGCTCGATCTGATCGCCGCGGGGCGCATCCCGGTGGTCTCGACCATCGCGCCCGACGCCGACGGGGCGGTGCACAACATCAACGCCGACACCGCCGCCGCGGCGCTCGCCGAGGCACTGCGCGCCGAAAAGCTGCTGATGCTCACCGATGTCGAGGGGCTCTACACGCGCTGGCCGGACCGGGACTCGCTGGTCAGCGAAATCGGCAGCTCCGCACTAGCCCAACTGTTGCCCGGCCTCGAAACGGGCATGGTGCCCAAGATCGAGGCCTGCCTCCGCGCCGTCGGCGCGGGGGTGCCCAGCGCCCACGTGATCGACGGACGCGTCCCGCATTGCGTGCTCGTCGAACTGCTCACCGATGAGGGCAGCGGGACCAAGGTGGTGGCCGGATGACCACTCTGCTGGATCGCTGGCAGGCGGTCATGATGGACAACTACGGCACCCCACCGCTGGCATTGGCCGCCGGTGACGGCGCGGTGGTGACCGACGTCGACGGCCGGAACTACCTCGACCTGATCGGCGGTATCGCCGTCAACGTCCTCGGACACCGTCATCCCGCTGTCATCGACGCCGTCACCGCCCAGTTCGACACCCTGGGACACGTCTCCAACCTCTACGCCACCGAACCAGGTGTGGCACTGGCGGAGTCGCTGGTGGACCGGCTGGAGACCGACACGGCCGCCCGAGTGCTCTTCTGCAATTCGGGAGCGGAGGCCAACGAGGTCGCTTTCAAAATCACCAGGCTGACCGGGCGGACCCGGATCGTGGCCGCCCTGGGCGCCTTCCACGGCCGCACCATGGGCGCGCTGGCTCTCACCGGCCAGCCCGCCAAGCAGCAACCCTTCGAACCGCTGCCCGGGCATGTCATCCATGTGCCCTACGGCGACGTCGCGGCGCTGGCGGCCGCCGTCGACGACCAGACCGCCGCGGTCTTCCTCGAACCGATCATGGGGGAGGGCGGTGTGGTCGTGCCGCCGGTGGGCTACCTTGCCGCCGCCCGGGAGATCACCAGCCGACACGGCGCGCTGCTGGCCATCGACGAGGTCCAGACCGGGGTTGGACGGACCGGCCGGTTCTACGCACATCGGCACGAGTCGATCACCCCCGACGTCATCACCCTGGCCAAGGGCCTGGGCGGCGGTTTCCCGATCGGCGCGTGCCTGGCACTGGGCCCGGCCGCCGACCTGATGACACCCGGTATGCACGGCAGCACCTTCGGCGGCAACCCGCTGTGCGCCTCGGCGGCCCTGGCGGTGCTGCGGGTGCTCGATGAGCAGGATCTGATCTCACGGGCCGCCGAACTGGGCGAGAGCCTGCGCGCCGGCATCGAGTCGCTCAACCACCCGCTGGTCAGTCACGTCCGCGGGCGGGGCCTGCTGAGGGGGATCGTGCTGAATTCGCCGCACGCCAAGTCCGTCGAGACCGCTGCGCGCGACGGGGGCTTCCTGGTCAATGCCGCCGCTCCCGACGTCATCAGGATGGCACCCCCGCTGATCATCACCGAGCCCCAGATCCAGTCCTTCCTGACCGCCCTGCCGGCCATCCTCGACCAGGGAGCCCGGACATGAGCCCCCGGCACTTCCTTCGCGACGATGATCTGACTCCCGCCGAACAGGCCGAGGTGCTCGGCCTTGCGGCCGAACTCAAGGCGGCCCCCATGAGCCGCCGGCCGCTTGACGGGCCCCTTGGCGTGGCGGTGCTCTTCGACAAGAACTCCACCCGGACCCGGTTCTCCTTCGAGGTGGGAATCGCTCAACTGGGCGGGCACGCCGTCGTCGTAGACAGCCACAGCACCCAGCTGGGACGCGACGAGACCCTCGAGGACACCGCGCGGGCCCTGTCCCGCTACGTCGAGGCCATCGTCTGGCGCACTCACGGCCAGGACCGGCTGGCGACCATGGCCTCGACCGCGACCGTTCCCGTGGTCAACGCGCTGTCCGATCAGTTCCACCCCTGCCAGATACTTGCCGACCTGCAGACCCTGGCTGAGCGCAAAGGCGGTCTGCACGGACTGTCGATGACCTATCTCGGTGACGGTGCCAACAACATGGCGAACTCGTTGATGCTCGGCGGGGTGACCGCCGGGATCAACGTGACGGTCGCCGCACCGCGGGGATTCACACCCGAACCGTGGGCCCTCGACGCGGCCCGGGCACGCGCGACTCAGACCGGCGCCGCAGTCTCGGTCACCGACGATCCGCGGGCCGCCGCCCGCGGAGCCGATGTGCTGGTCACCGACACCTGGACCTCGATGGGGCAGGAGAACGACGGACTCGACCGGGTGGGCCCGTTCCGGCCGTTTCAGCTCAATGCCGAACTGCTGGCCAGTGCGGACTCCGAAGCCATTGTCCTGCACTGCCTTCCCGCGCACCGCGGCGAGGAGATCACCGACGAGGTCATGGACGGCCCGCACAGCGCGGTGTGGGACGAGGCGGAGAACCGGCTGCACGCACAGAAGGCGGTGCTGGCATGGCTGCTGGAACACCGATGAGCCGCTCGGGCGAAGAGCGAGGACACCGATGAGCCGCTCGGGCGA
>CAYURT010000036.1:7771-10682 GCA_964447215.1 uncultured Mycobacterium sp. | reverse complement strand
ACACCGATGAGCCGCTCGGGCGAAGAGCGAGGACACCGATGAGCCGCTCGGGCGACATTGCCACCACCAGAGCGGGCCGGCAGGCGCGCATCGTCGCGATCCTGACCACCAGTCCGGTGCACAGCCAGAGCGAGCTGGCCGCGCTGCTGGCCGCCGAGGGCATCGAGGTCACCCAGGCGACGTTGTCGCGCGACCTGGAGGAACTCGGAGCGGTGAAACTGCGCGGCGCCGACGGGGGAGGCGGGGTCTACGTGGTTCCCGAGGACGGCAGCCCGGTGCGGGGCATGGCTGGCGGCACCGATCGTTTGTCGCGGCTGCTCGGCGAACTGCTGGTCTCCACCGACGCCAGCGCCAACCTGGCGGTGCTGCGGACCCCGCCCGGGGCTGCGCACTACCTGGCCAGTGCGATCGACCGAGCCGCGCTGCCCGAGGTGGTCGGGACCATCGCCGGCGATGACACCATCCTCGTGGTGGCCCGGGAACCGACGACCGGCGCGCAACTGACCGTCATCTTCGAGAACATCCGCTGAAACACCCGCAGAGCGTCGCCGCAAACGTAAGGAGCACTTCATGTCCGAGCGCGTCATCCTGGCCTATTCGGGCGGGCTGGACACCTCCGTGGCCATCAGCTGGATCGGCAAGGAGACCGGCCGCGAGGTCGTCGCCGTCGCCATCGATCTGGGCCAGGGCGGGGAGGACATGGAGGTGGTGCGGCAGCGGGCGCTGGACTGCGGAGCGGTGGAGGCGGTGGTCGTCGACGCCCGCGACGAGTTCGCCGAGCAGTACTGCCTGCCGGCCATCCAGTCCAACGCCCTCTACATGGACCGCTACCCCCTGGTCTCCGCGCTGAGCCGCCCCCTGATCGTCCGGCATCTGGTGGCCGCCGCGCGGCAGCACGGCGGCGGGACCGTAGCCCACGGATGCACCGGCAAGGGCAACGACCAGGTGCGCTTCGAGGTCGGTTTCGCCTCCCTGGCACCGGATCTTCAGGTGCTCGCACCGGTCCGCGACTATGCCTGGACCCGGGAGAAGGCCATCGCCTTCGCCGAGGACAACGCCATCCCCATCAACGTCAGCAAGCGTTCGCCGTTCTCCATCGACCAGAACGTCTGGGGCCGTGCGGTGGAGACCGGCTTCCTTGAACACCTCTGGAACGCCCCCACCAAGGACGTCTACGACTACACCGAGGATCCGACGCTGAACTGGAACACCCCCGACGAGGTGGTCGTCGGCTTCGAACACGGGATTCCGGTGAGCATCGACGAGCGGCCGGTGAGCGTTCTGGAGGCGATCGTCGAACTGAACCGCCGGGCGGGCGCCCAGGGAGTAGGCCGACTCGACGTGGTGGAGGACCGGTTGGTGGGCATCAAGAGCCGGGAGATCTACGAGGCCCCCGGGGCGATGGTGCTCATCACCGCCCACGCCGAACTCGAACACGTCACCCTCGAGCGGGAATTGGGCCGGTTCAAGAGGACCACCGACCAGCGCTGGGCGGAACTGGTTTACGACGGACTGTGGTTCTCCCCGCTGAAGACCGCTCTGGAGGCGTTCGTCGCCAACACCCAGGAACGAGTCACCGGGGAGATCCGGATGGTGCTGCACGGCGGTCACATCGCGGTCAACGGCCGACGCAGCCCGGAGTCGCTGTATGACTTCAACCTGGCCACTTACGACGAGGGCGACACCTTCGACCAGTCGGCGGCCAAGGGCTTCGTTCACGTGCACGGGCTTTCGTCGAAGATCGCCGCGCGCCGGGATCTGGGGCTGCGGGAGAGCGACCCGCGATGAGCACCAACGAGGGGGCGCTGTGGGGTGCCCGGTTCGCCGACGGCCCCGCGCCTGAACTGGCCGCACTGAGCCGCTCGACCCATTTCGACTGGGTGCTGGCGCCCTACGACGTGACGGCCTCCAAGGCGCATGCCGAGGTGCTGCACCGCGCGGGTCTGCTCACCGACGAGCAGCGCGACGGGCTGCTGGCCGGACTGGATAGGCTCGGCGCCGATGTCGCCGACGGCAGCTTCGTCCCGATCGCCACCGACGAGGACGTTCACGGCGCGCTGGAGCGTGGTCTGATCGAACGGGTCGGCCCCGAGCTGGGCGGGCGACTGCGGGCTGGACGCTCCCGCAACGACCAGGTGGCCACTCTGTTCCGGATGTGGTTGCGCGACGCCATGACCCGGGTCGCCCACGGCGCTCTCGACGTCGTCACGGCACTGGCGGATCAGGCCGCCGCGTACCCGGACGCCGTCATGCCCGGCAAGACCCACCTGCAAGCCGCCCAGCCCGTCCTGCTCGCCCACCATCTGCTGGCCCACGCCCACCCCCTCCTGCGTGATGTCGAGCGGATCGCCGACCTCGACGACCGGCTGGCCGTGTCACCCTACGGATCCGGCGCGCTGGCCGGCTCGTCGCTGGGGCTTGATCCCGACTTCATCGCCACACATCTTGGCTTCACCTCAGCGGCGGAGAATTCGATCGACGCAACGGCCTCTCGGGACTTCGCCGCCGAGGCGGCGTTCGTCCTCGCTATGGTCGGAGTGGATCTTTCCCGGCTTGCCGAAGACATCATCCTCTGGAGCTCGACCGAGTTCGGCTACGCGAAGCTGCACGACTCCTGGTCAACCGGTAGTTCGATCATGCCGCAGAAGAAGAACCCCGACATCGCCGAACTGGCCCGCGGAAAAGCCGGCCGGCTGATAGGCAACCTGACCGGACTGCTGGCGACACTCAAGGCTCAGCCTCTGGCCTACAACCGCGACCTCCAGGAGGACAAGGAACCGCTGTTCGACTCGGTGGGGCAGCTCGAGTTGGTGCTGCCGGCGATGGCCGGCCTGGTGGCCACCTTGACCTTCGACACCGACCGGATGGCCGCTCTGGCACCGGCCGGCTACACGCTGGCCACCGACGTCGC
>CAYURT010000036.1:0-7671 GCA_964447215.1 uncultured Mycobacterium sp. | reverse complement strand
CAGGTACTCGTCGATGCCGCCCGGCAGGTGACGCAGCCTGCCGCCGATGACCGCGTACTGCTGATCGGTGACCCGCTCCAACAGGTAACGGTCGTGGGAGACCACGATCAGAGTGCCCGGCCACGAGTCGAGCAGATCCTCGGTGGCCGAGAGCATGTCGATGTCGACATCGTTGGTCGGCTCATCGAGTATCAGCACGTTGGGCTCGTCGAGAAGTGTCAGCATCAGCTGCAGGCGGCGGCGCTGGCCGCCGGACAAGTCACCCACTTTCGACGACAGCTGTTCGCGGCGGAAGCCGAGACGTTCGAGCAACTGCGTCGGTGTCAAGGTTTTGCCCTCGACGAGGTAGTCGGTCTTGAGGCTGCCCAGAACATCACGCACCAGATCCTCGCGGATGGGATCCAGGCGACCGGACTGCTGGTCGAGCATCGCGAGCCGGACGGTCTTTCCCCGTTTGACCCGGCCACTGTCGGGGACGACCGTCCCGGTGATCAGGCCCAGCAACGTCGACTTGCCGGCCCCGTTGGCGCCGACGATCCCGGTCCGCTCCCCGGGTCCGATCCTCCACTCCACATGCCGCAGCACCGGCTCGCCCCCGTAGGACGCCGTGACATCGACCAGGTCGACGACCTCCTTGCCCAGACGTGCGGTCGCGAGCTTGGCCAGTTCGACCGAGTCGCGCGGCGGCGGCACGTCGGCGATGAGCTGATTGGCCGCCTCGATCCGGAACTTCGGCTTCGAGGTGCGCGCAGGCGCGCCGCGACGCAGCCAGGCCAACTCTTTGCGGAGCAGGTTCTGCCTCTTGGCCTCGGCCGCGGCGGCCTGGCGGTCACGTTCGACACGCTGCAGCACGTAGGCCGCGTAGCCGCCGTCGAACGGCTCGACGATCCCGTCATGCACCTCCCACGTTGTGGCGGCCACCTCGTCGAGGAACCAGCGGTCGTGGGTGACAACCAGCAACCCCCCGGCGTTTCGAGCCCAGCGCTGTTTGAGGTGGCCCGCCAACCAGGTGATGCCCTCGACGTCGAGATGGTTGGTGGGCTCGTCGAGGGCGATCACGTCCCAGTCGCCGATCAGCAGCGCCGCCAGTTGGACCCGGCGACGCTGGCCACCCGACAGCGCGCCTACCGGCGCCTCCCAGTCGATATCGGCCACCAGCCCGCCGACCACGTCACGGGCCCGCGGGTCACCGGCCCACTCATGCGCGCGCAGGTCACCGACCAGGGCGGCGGCCACGCTCCCGTCCCCGGCAAGGACGTCCTCCTGGGCGAGGGCGGCCACCCGCAGTCCGCCCCGGCGGGTCACCCGACCGGAGTCGGGGGTCAGACGTCCGGTCAGAACCCCGAGCAGACTGGACTTGCCGTCCCCGTTGCGACCCACGATCCCGATCCGGTCACCCTCACCGACTCCAACGGTGACGCCGTCGAGCACGACCTGATTCGGGTAGCGCAGAGACACCGCCTCAGCGCCGAGTAGATGTGCCACCGTCACGACCCTAGTCACGCACCCACCAGCGACAAACTGCCTGCTTGCGGCCGCTAAACTCAGGGCTGGGCCGTCACCGGTGCGCCACGGCCGGCGCGTTCTCGGATCGACACGGCCAGGAAGCGAAGACGATGGTGGATCTGAATCTATCGGCCATCACCAAGCCGCTGGAGCGGCTGGTGGCCACCGCCCAGAACGGCTACGAGGTGGCCCGCTGGGGCGGCCTCGAGACCGGCTCGGTGCCGTCGCCGTTCCAGATCGTCGAGAGCACGCCGATGTACAAGCTGCGGCGGTACTTCCCGCCCGACAACCGTCCCGGCCACCGGCCGGCCGGCCCACCGGTGCTGATGGTCCACCCGATGATGATGTCGGCCAACATGTGGGACGTCACCCGCGAAGACGGCGCGGTCGGCATCCTGCACGCGGCGGGACTGGATCCCTGGGTGATCGACTACGGCTCGCCCGACGAGGTCGAGGGCGGCATGGAGCGGACCCTCACCGACCACATCGTCGCGTTGAGCCAGGCCATCGACACCGTCAAGGACTCCACCGGCCAGGACGTCCACCTGGCCGGCTACTCGCAGGGCGGCATGTTCAGCTACCAGACCGCGGCCTACCGGCGTTCCAAGGACATCGCCAGCGTCATCGCCTTCGGCTCACCCGTCGACACCCTGGCCGGGCTCCCCGGCGGCCTGCCGGCCAATATGGGCGTGGTCGTCGCCGACTTCCTCGCGGACCACGTTTTCAACCATATCGACATTCCAAGCTGGCTGGCGCGCACCGGATTCCAGATGCTCGACCCGCTCAAAACGGTCAAATCCCGCGTCGACTTCCTCCTTCAGCTGCACGACCGTGAAGCTCTGCTGCCGCGCGAGCAACAGCGCCGCTTCCTCGACAGTGAGGGCTGGATCGCCTGGTCCGGTCCTGCGGTCTCGGAACTGCTCAAGCAGTTCGTCACCCACAACCGGATGATGACCGGCGGCTTCGCCATCAAGGACCAGTTGGTGACCCTGACCGACATCACCTGCCCGGTGCTGGCATTCGTCGGCGAGGTCGATGACATCGGGCAGCCCGCGTCGGTTCGCGGCATCAAACGGGCGGCCCCCAAGGCCGACGTGTACGAGGTGATGATCAGGGCCGGTCACTTCGGGCTGGTCGTCGGATCCAAAGCCGCGACCATCACCTGGCCGACGGTCGCCGACTGGGTGCTGTGGATCTCCGGCCTGGACCCGCAGCCGGCCAACATCGTCCCGATGGCCGACACCACCGCCGCTTCCGGCCAGACGGGTGTGGCGATGAGTTCCCGGGTCGTGCACGGGGTTGCCGAGGTTTCCGAACTCGCGCTGTCGCTGGCCCGGGGCGCCGCCGACACCGTGGTCAACGCCAACAGGTCGATCCGCACCCTGGCGGTGGAGACCGCGCGCACGCTGCCGCGACTGGTCCGACTCGGGCAGATCAACGACCACACCCGCATCTCGCTGGGCAGGGTGATCAGCGAACAGGCCGCCGAAGCCCCCGACGGGGAGTTCCTGCTCTTCGACGGACGGGTGCACACCTACCAGGCCGTCAACCGCCGCATCGACAATGTGGTCAGCGGGCTCATCGACGTGGGGGTGCGCCAGGGCACCAGGGTCGGGGTGCTGATGGACACCCGGCCCAGCGCCCTGGTGGCGATCGCGGCGCTATCGCGGCTGGGCGCGGTGGCGGTACTGATGCCGCCCGACGCCGACCTGGACATGGCGGTCCGCCTCGGCGGGGTCACCGAAGTGATCACCGACCCGGGCAACCTGACGGCGGCGAACCGGCTTCCGGTCCAAGTCCTGGTCCTCGGCGGCGGCGAGAACCGTGATCTGAACCTGCCCGAGGACAGCACCGTCATCGACATGGAGCAGATCGACCCCGACACGGTCACGCTGCCGGGCTGGTACCAGCCCGATCCCGGGTACGCCCGCGACGTCGCCTTCGTGGTGTTCAGCGCGGTGGGGGGCGGGGAACTGGTCCCCAAGCAGATCACCAACTACCGGTGGTCGCTCTCGGCCTTCGGCACCGCCTCGGCGGCCGCGCTGACCCGTGGCGACACCGTCTACTGCCTGACCCCCCTGCACCACCAGTCCGGACTGCTGGTGAGCCTGGGCGGGTCGGTGGTGGCGGGGGCCCGGGTCGCACTGTCGCGCGGGCTGCGACCGGATCGGTTCCTCGACGAGGTCCGGCAGTACGGGGTCACCGTCGTCACCTACACCTGGTCAATGCTGCGCGATGTTGTCGACGACCCGGATCTCGACCTCTCCGGCAACAACCCGATCCGGCTGTTCATGGGTTCGGGCATGCCGACCGGATTGTGGCGGCGCATCCTGGACACGTTCGCCCCCGCCAAGGTTGTCGAGTTCTTCGCCACCTCCGACGGGCAGGCCGTCCTGGCCAACGTCTCCGGGGCCAAGGTCGGCAGCGAGGGCCGTCCACTGCCCGGCGGCGGGGAGGTCGAACTGGCGGCCTACGACGCCGACGACGACCTGATCCTCGAGGACGACCGGGGCTTCGTCCGCGCCGCCGGCCGCGAGGAGATCGGTGTGATGCTGGCGCGGCCGTGGGGTCCGATCGACCCGACGGCGTCGATCAAACGCGGGGTGTTCGCCCCCGGCGACATCTGGATCTCCACCGAGTACGTGTTCTGGCGGGACGGGGACGGCGACTTCTGGTTGCTGGGCAACCGGTCCGGGCTGATCCGGACCCGGCGCGGAGTGGTGTTCCCCTCACCGATCACCGACGCCGTCGGCGCCATTTCGGGCGTCGACCTCGCGGTCACCTACCCCCTGGAAGTCCCCGGAGAAACTCTGGCCGTGACCGCCGTGACCTTGCGTCCGGGGATGTCGATGACCCCCGCCGACATCGGCGAAGCCGTGGCGGCGATGCCCACAGGCCTGCCACCGGACCTGGTCCACGTGGTGCCCGACCTGCCCGTCAGCGCTTCCTACCGCCCAACGGTGTCCGCGCTGAAGGCGGCCGGCCTTCCCAAGGCGGGCCGTAACGCCTGGCAACTGCAGCCCGATACAGGTCAGTACAGGAGACTGACTGCGGCGGCGCGGAAGGTTCTCGCCGATGGCTGACCGGAGCCGGATGCCCGCAACGCTGTTAGGCTCGCCGAAGCCTGCTGCCCACGGTGAAGGGGAAGGCATGATCACAGCACTCCGGGGTATCCGCGTAGCCGCGGTCGCGGTGGGATTCGGCCTGGTTCTCGGACCGGCCGGCATCGCCGGCGCCGAACCTTCTCTGGTGCCCAGCCCCACGCCGAAGCCCACCACGACCGTCGAAGGCGGTGCGGCAACCGCAGCTGGAACGACGACGGCCGCAGCGGCCGGCTCCAGGGCTGCCGGCGACGTTCTGGATCAGCTCGCAGAGGAGTACGCCATCGGCTCCGGCGGCGGACAGCTGTCCAACCTGCTCAAGGCCAGTCTGAAGATGCGGTCGATGGGCTACCGGCCCTCCAAGGCGAATCTGGAGGCGCTGAGCCAGGCGATGCAGTACCGGCCCAACCAGCTCCCGATGATCCAGGCGCTCAAGGACACCATCGCCTACCAGCAGAAGGTGATGGCCCAGACGCAGATACTGCGGCAGGCGCAGTCCCAGATGAACGCCAACAGCGCGATCATGGGGGCCGGCCAGATGCCCTCCGACAGCAACCCGGCGCAGATCCCGGGGGCACCGGTGCCCGGCGCGCAGGCGCCGATGCAACCGCCGGTGCCGATGTCCCCGTGACCGTGTTCGACGACGCTCTGCTCGACATCCTGGTGTGCCCCGCGGACCGGGGCCCGCTACTGCTGGTCGACGGCGTGCTCTACAACCCGCGACTGCGGAAGGCCTACCGGATCGAGGAGGGCATCCCGGTACTGCTCGTCGATGAGGCGGTCGACGTCGACACCGCGGAACATGAGCGTCTGACGGCTCGTGCCGGGGCCTGACCCGCGGGCCGGGTGGTGACACAGCGACACGGAGCGCACGCACTCTCGGGCGATCCCGTCGCGTCGGCCCATCGGCTGCTGGGAGCGACGCTGACCGTCGCCGGCGTGCGTGCGCGCATCGTCGAGGTCGAAGCCTATGGCGGGCCTCCCCATGGGGCTTGGCCGGATCCGGCGGCGCACTCCTACCGGGGCCGCACGACACGCAACGCCGTGATGTTCGGGCCGCCGGGCCACCTGTACACCTACCGCAGCCACGGAATCCACGTGTGCGCCAACGTCTCCTGCGGCCGGGACGGCGAGTCCGGCGCGGTGCTGCTCCGCGCCGCGGCCGTGGGCGACGGCGCTGACACCGCCCGCGCTCGGCGCGGCGACCCCGTCGCTACCACGGCGCTGGCCCGCGGCCCGGGAAACCTGTGCTCAGCGTTGGCAATCACGATGGACCACAACGGGACAGACCTGTTCGCAGCTGATTCGGCTGTTCGTCTGGAACTCGGCGTCCCGGTGGGAGCCCCGCAGCGCGGACCGCGGGTGGGTGTGAGTCTCGCGGCCGACCGGCGGTGGCGGCTCTGGCTTTCCGGGAGCCCGGAGGTCTCGGCGTACCGGCGCAGCCCGCGTGCGCCGCGGCCGGGTATGAGCGACTGAGCGATGTCGATGCGCCAAGATCAACCTATGAGCCCGACGATCGTGGACGAACTGGACTGGCGCGGCCTGGTCGCGCAATCCACCGATATCGAAGCGCTCAGGCTGGCCGCCACCGAGCCGCCGATGACGGTGTATGCCGGTTTCGACCCCACCGCGCCCAGCCTGCACGCCGGCAACCTGGTGCCGTTGCTGACCCTGCGACGCTTCCAGCGGGCCGGACACCGGCCGATCGTGCTGGCCGGCGGTGCGACCGGAATGATCGGCGACCCCCGCGACTCCGGCGAGCGGACGCTGAACACCGCCGACACCGTTGCTCAATGGTCCGAGCGGATCGGACACCAACTGGAGCGTTTCGTGGAGTTCGGCGACGCTCCCAACAGCGCGATCGTGGAGAACAACCTCTCCTGGACGGCGCAGATGGGAGCGATCGAGTTCCTCCGCGACGTCGGCAAACACTTCTCCGTCAACGTCATGCTCGACCGCGACACCATCCGCCGCCGACTCGAGGGCGAGGGCATCTCCTACACCGAGTTCAGCTACATGCTGTTGCAGGCCAACGACTACGTCGAACTGCACCGCCGGTACGGCTGCAACCTGCAGATCGGCGGCTCCGACCAGTGGGGCAACATCATCGCCGGGGTCCGGCTGGTGCGCCAGAGGCTGGGTGCGAGCGTTCACGCTCTCACCGTCCCGCTGGTGACGGCCGCCGACGGCACCAAGTTCGGCAAGTCCACCGGCGGCGGCAATCTCTGGCTCGACCCCGAGATGACCAGCCCCTACGCCTGGTATCAGCACTTCATCAACACCGCCGACGCCGACGTCATCCGCTTCCTGCGCTGGTTCACCTTCCTCGGCCCCGACGAACTGGGGGAGTTGGAGCGCAGCACGGCCGACCGGCCCCAGGAGCGTGCCGCTCAGCGCAGACTGGCACGGGAGCTGACGTCTCTGGTCCATGGCCACAACGCCACCGACGCGGTCGAGCAGGCCTCGGCGGCGCTGTTCGGCCGCGGTGAGCTGTCCCGCCTCGACGAACCCACCTTGGCGGCCGCGCTGCGGGAGACCGCGGTGGCCCGGCTGGCCCCGGGCGGGCCTGACGGCATCGTCGACCTTCTGGTGGCCACCGGTCTCTCGGCGAGCAAGGGCGCGGCCAAGCGGACCGTCGCCGAGGGTGGGGTGTCGGTGAACAACGAGCGGATCGACACCGAGGACTGGGTGGCCCAACCGGCGCACTTCCTGCACGGCAGGTGGTTGGTATTGCGTCGCGGCAAGCGCAACATCGCCGGCGTCGAGCGAGTCTGCTGACCCCTTCGAGAGCCCTTGACCGCGGTAAACGCGGGTAAACATCGCTGTTGCGCAGGCGATTTGACGGGGGTCCACCTGGTGGCGTAGCTTTGCGGAGTCGTTGCGACGCGGGTCAACTCCGCAGAGCGCGGCGGCGTCCCCTAGGGAACAGATCCGGAGTCCGGAGCGTTCCACTGTCCGCACTACCAGCGCGCGACGAAAGTCGCGGGCGTGGTCGCGCGGCTTGGGGCCGCGGGTGTGTTGTTTGAGAACTCAATAGTGTGTTTGGTGGTTTTTGTTTGTTGTT
>CAYURT010000035.1:0-36354 GCA_964447215.1 uncultured Mycobacterium sp. | reverse complement strand
CGGCTGGGCCCTCTCGGGTCTGACCCGCAGCGCCGAGCGCACACTGAGCTGAGCGGTCCCGGTGCCCGAACTGCCCGAGGTCGAAGCGCTCGCCGACCACCTGCGCCGGCATGCGGTCGGCAAGTCGGTCTCGGGCGTGGATGTGGCGTCGCTGTCGGCGCTGAAGACCGTCGACCCGCAGCCGGCCGCGCTGCGGGGCCGTGCCGTGACCGGTGCGCAGCGCTGGGGAAAGCACCTCGGCCTGCAGTGCGGCGGGACCTATCTGATCACCCACCTGTCCCGGGCGGGCTGGTTGCGCTGGTCGGACGAACTCAACTCCGCCCCGCTCAAACCGGGCAGGGGGCCGATCGCGCTGCGGGTCCGCCTGGACGACGGGACGGGTTTCGACCTCACCGAAGCGGGCACCCAGAAGCGGCTGGCGGTGTGGGTGGTCAGCGATCCGGCTCAGGTTCCCGGGATCGCCGCCCTCGGCCCCGACGCGCTCGGTATCGGCGTCACCGAACTCGGTGTGGTGCTCGCGGCCAACAGCGGCCGGATCAAGTCGGTGCTCACCGACCAGAAGGTGATCGCCGGGATCGGCAACGCTTACAGCGACGAAATCCTACACGCGGCAAGGCTTTCCCCGTTCGCCACCGCGGCGCGGCTCACCGAATCCCAGACGGGGATGCTGCACGAGGCGATGACGTCGGTGCTCTCCGATGCCGTGGACCGCTCCGTCGGCCAGCAGGCCGCGATGCTCAAGGGCGAGAAGCGCTCCGGGCTCCGGGTACACGGTCGCACAGGCCTGCCCTGCCCGGACTGCGGTGACACTGTCCGGGAGGTGGCTTTCGCGGACAGGTCGTTCCAGTACTGTCCGTCCTGCCAGACCGGCGGCAAGGTGCTGGCCGATCGGCGGATGTCGAGGTTGCTGAAATGATCGGGCGATGACCAGGCAGCGGATACTCATCACCGGAGCGAGTTCGGGTCTGGGTGCGGGAATGGCCCGCGCCTTCGCCGCCAAGGGGCGCGACCTGGCGTTGTGCGCCCGCCGCATCGACCGGCTCACCGAGCTCAAAGCCGAACTCGAACAACGCTATCCGGGTATCACGGTGGCTGTCGCTCAACTCGACGTCGACGACCACGAGAGGGTCCCCGAGGTGTTCGCCGCGCTGGCCGGCGAACTCGGGGGACTGGACCGGGTCATCGTCAACGCCGGTATCGGCAAGGGCGCCCCGCTGGGTGCCGGCAAGCTGTGGGCCAACAAGGCCACGGTCCAGACCAACCTGGTCTCGGCGCTGGTGCAGATCGAGACGGCACTGGAGATGTTCACCAGTGCCGGATCCGGACATCTGGTCCTGATCTCCAGTGTCCTGGGCAACAAGGGGGTCCCCGGCGTGAAGGCCGCCTATGCGGCCAGCAAGGCCGGGGTTTCCTCGCTGGGTGAGTCGTTACGGGCCCAGTACCCGTCCGGACCGATCCGGGTCACCGTCATCGAACCGGGTTACATCGAGTCCGAGATGACGGCCCGCAGCCAGAGCACGATGCTGATGGTCGATACCCAGACCGGGGTCGCGAGGATGGTCGAGGCGATCGAGAAGGAAAAGGGCCGGGCGATCGTCCCCGGCTGGCCGTGGATTCCGTTGGTGGCGGTGCTCAAGATTCTGCCGCCAAGATTGGCCAAACGTTTCGCCTGAGCCGGGATCGGGCAACAATGAAGGTATGAAGACGATTGTGATCGCGGCCCTTGCGGCGCTGGGAATGCTGGCATCTGCCGTCACGGCGGCGGCCAACCCGGAGGATTGTGTGAGCCCGGACGGCAGTGCCTGCGGTGTCGTCGATTCCGACGGGGCGACCGGCTCGATCCCCGGCGGCCCGTCCGGAACAGCGGGACCGGGACTGGTGGAAGGCTCCATCCCCGGTGGGCCCAGCGGTCAGGTGACCCCCGGCGACGTCAGCGGATGCATCCCCGGCGTCGGCTGCCTGGACATCCCGCGCTGACCGGTCACCCGACCCGGCCGCGCTCCTGACGGTAGCGGCGGACCAGCGTGTCGGTGGAGGAGTCGGACTGTTCCGGCGGCGAAGCCTCCCCGGTGATCACCGGCAGCAGCGCCTTGGCCTGGGTCTTGCCCAGTTCGACGCCCCACTGGTCGAACGAGTCGATCCCCCAGACGACGCCCTCGGTGAACACCTGATGCTCGTACAGCGCGATCAGCTGGCCCAGGACCGACGGGGTGAGCCGGGTCGCCAGGATCGACGTCGTCGGCTTGTTGCCGGGCATCACCTTGTGCGGGACCACCTCGGCCGGTGTGCCCTCGGCCGCGATCTCCCCGGCGGTCTTGCCGAACGCCAGGACCTGTGTCTGGGCGAAGAAGTTGCTCATCAGCAGATCGTGCATGGACCCCGAACCGTCGGCCGTGGGCAGATCGTCGGTGGGCTGGGAGAACCCGATGAAGTCGGCCGGCACCAGCCGGGTGCCCTGGTGCAGCAACTGGTAGAAGGCGTGCTGGCCGTTGGTCCCCGGCTCGCCCCAGAAGATCTCCCCGGTGCCGGCGGAGACCGGCGTGCCGTCGGCGCGCACCGACTTGCCGTTCGATTCCATCGTCAGCTGCTGAAGGTAGGCCGCGAAGCGGGCCAGGTCGTTGGAGTAGGGCAGCACCGCGCGGGTCTCGGCGCCGAAGAAGTCGGCGTACCACAGCCCGATCAGCCCCAGCAGCACCGGTGCGTTGGATTCCAATGGGGCGGAGGCGAAGTGGCGGTCGATGATGTGGAAGCCGGAGAGGAAGTCGGCGAAGGCGTTCCGGCCGATCACGGCCATCACCGACAGGCCGATCGCGGAGTCCACCGAATAGCGTCCGCCGACCCAGTCCCAGAAGCCGAACATATTGGCCGAGTCGATGCCGAAGTCCTCGACCAGTTTCTTGTTGGTCGACACCGCGACGAAGTGCTTGGCGACGGCGTCCTCGCCGAGGGCGTCGGTCAACCAGCGCCGGGCGGCGGTGGCGTTGGTCAGTGTTTCCAGGGTGGTGAAGGTCTTGGAAGCGACGATGAACAGCGTGGTGGCGGGGTCGAGTCCGTCGAGTGTGGCCACCATGTCCGCGGGGTCGACGTTGGAGACGAACCGGGCGGTGATTCCGGCATCGGCATAGTGGCGCAGTGCCTGGTAGGCCATCGCCGGTCCGAGGTCTGAGCCGCCGATGCCGATGTTGACCACGGTGCTGATCCGCTTGCCGGTGGCGCCGGTCCATTCGCCGCTGCGCAGCCGGTCGGTGAAGTCGCCCATGGCTGCGAGCACCGCGTGCACATCACCGACGACATCCTGGCCGTCGACGGTCAGCGTCGTGTCGCGGGGCAGTCGCAGGGCGGTGTGCAGCACCGCCCGGTCCTCGGAGGTGTTGATGTGCTCGCCGGCGAGCATCGCGTCGCGGCGCTGTTCCAGCCCGGCAGCCCGGGCGAGGCCCACCAGCAGTCCCAGAGTCTCCCGGTTCACGCGATGCTTGCTGTAGTCGATGTAGAGGTCACCGACCGTCAGCGCGAACTCGCTGCCACGGCGGGGGTCCTCCGCGAACAACTCCCGCAGGTGCTTTCCGGCGATTGCGTCGTAGTGGCGGCGCAGCGCGTCCCGGGCCGCGCCGACTCCGTCGGACTGCTCAGCGCTCATTCACCAAACCCTAGTGCGCGTCAGGACGCGACGGTGTAGATGATGGAGCTATGGCTACCCCGGATATTGAACGTTTGTTGTCATCGGTTCCGACCGGCGTGTGGATCGGCGGCGAGGATCGACCGGGCTCGACGACCTTCGACGTGGTCAACCCGGCCACCGATGAAGTGCTGGCCAAGGTGGCCGACGCAACCGCCGGGGACGGCCTGGCCGCGCTGGACGCCGCCTGCTCGGTGCAGGCCGACTGGGCCGCGACCCCGGCGCGCGAGCGAGGCGAGATCCTGCGGTCGGTCTTCGAGATGATCATCGCCCGCGCCGAGGACCTCGCCACGCTGATGACCCTGGAGATGGGCAAGGTCGTCGCCGAGAGCATGGGGGAGGTTCGCTACGGCGCGGAGTTCTTCCGGTGGTTCGCCGAAGAGGCGGTGCGCATCCACGGACGGTTCACCCCGGCCCCGGCCGGTACCGGGCGGATCATCGTCACCAAGCAGCCGGTCGGGCCGTGCTATGCCATCACCCCCTGGAACTTCCCGCTGGCGATGGGAACCCGCAAGATCGGGCCGGCGCTGGCCGCGGGCTGCACCATGCTGGTCAAGCCGGCTCAGGAGACTCCGCTGACCATGCTGCTGCTGGCCAAGCTGATGGACGAGGCCGGGTTGCCCAAGGGGGTGCTCTCGGTGCTGCCCACCGCGAGGCCGCGCGAGGTCACCACAGCGCTCATCGACGACGGCAGGCTGCGCAAGCTCACCTTCACCGGCTCCACCGGCGTGGGCAAGGCACTGGTGAAGCAGTCCGCGGACAAGTTGCTGCGCACATCGATGGAACTCGGCGGCAACGCGCCGTTCGTGGTGTTCGACGACGCCGACGTCGACGCTGCGGTGGAGGGCGCCATGCTGGCCAAGATGCGCAACGGGGGAGAGGCCTGCACCGCGGCCAACCGCATCTACGTCGCCAACCCGCTGCTGGAGGAGTTCACCGACAAGTTCGTCAAGCACATGGGCGAGGTCACCCTCGGTGACGGACTCGATCCCACGGTCAAGCTCGGCCCACTGGTCAACGCCAAACAGTTGGCCACGGTGCAGGACCTCGTCGACGACGCCGTCGCCAAGGGGGCGACGGTGGCCCTCGGCGGTCAGGCCCCCGGCGGCCCGGGCAACTTCTATCCCGCCACGGTGCTGACCGGCGTCCCGGCCGATGCCCGCATCCTCAAAGAGGAGGTGTTCGGTCCGGTGGCACCGATCGTTGGCTTCGACACCGAGGAGCAGGGGATCGCCGCCGCCAACGACACCGAGTACGGGCTGGCCGCCTACCTCTACACCCAGTCGCTGGATCGGGCGCTTCGGGCCGCCGAGTCGATTCAATCCGGCATGGTCGGGGTCAACCGGGGCGTGATCTCCGACCCGGCCGCCCCGTTCGGCGGGGTCAAGGAGTCCGGCTTCGGCCGCGAAGGCGGCTTCGAAGGCATCGAGGAATATCTCGACGTCAAGTACATCGGACTGACGACGTAGCCGTGGGGCCGGCACGGACCGGCCGTACGGATCAGTGCCCGAGTCGGCCTCTTCCCATGCGGAGCAGCAGCATCGCCAGATCCTTGCCGTCGGCTCCCAGCGTGCTGTAGCGCTCGATGACCTTCATCTCCCGGCTGTGCACCAGCCGGGTTCCGCCGGAGGCCATCCTGACCTTCCCGATCGCCCGGGACACCTCGGTGCGTCGCTTGACCGCGGCGAGGATCTCGGCGTCGAGCCGGTCGATCTCGATGCGCAACGCGTCGATGTCGGGTTCGGTTTCCACTGTCATATCGTCCTCCTCGTGAGGGCTCTCTGGTCTCATCCGGTCCGGACCTCACAAACGGGACGAGCCCCGGATCCGGATCGACGGACCGCGGGGCTTGGTGGGTTCGAGCAGCTAGGCCGCCACGGGCACCGCGGTGGGGTACCCGTAGAAAAATCGGCTCGTCTGCACGCAACAAAGTGTGCCATTCGGCGGCGCGCCTGCGCAAAGGGGCGTCGGCGGCCGGCGGTAGGTTTGGGAGCGCTATGAGTTTTGGGAGCGCTATGAGCCTTGACGCGCTGGAGACCGGCGCCGGGTCGGCCGGGTTGCTGGACGGCCTGAACCCGCAGCAGCGCCGAGCCGTGCTGCACGAGGGCGCACCCCTGCTGATCGTGGCGGGTGCCGGTTCGGGCAAGACCGCTGTGCTGACCCGGCGGATCGCCCACCTGCTGGCGGCCCGGGACGTCGGCCCCGGCCAGATACTGGCCATCACCTTCACCAACAAGGCCGCCGCCGAGATGCGGGAACGGGTCACCCAGTTGATCGGGCCCCGGGCGGGGGCGATGTGGGTGTCGACATTCCACTCGACCTGTGTCCGTATCCTGCGCAACCAGGCCTCGCTGGTTCCCGGGCTGAACTCCAACTTCTCCATCTACGACGCCGATGATTCCCGGCGGCTGCTGCTGATGATCGGCCGGGACATGGGCATCGACGTCAAGCGGTACTCGCCGCGGCTGCTGGCCACCGCGATCTCCAACCTCAAGAACGAACTGACCGGGCCCGAGCAGGCGGTCGCGGCCCTCGGCCCGGACTCCGATGAGATGGCCGCCACCGTGGCCGAGGTGTACCGCGAGTATCAGCGACGGCTTCGCACCGCCAACGCGGTGGACTTCGACGATCTGATCGCCGAGACCGTGGCGGTGCTTCAAGCCCATCCCCAGATCGCCCAGTACTACCGTCGCCGTTTCCGCCACGTCCTCGTCGACGAGTACCAGGACACCAACCACGCCCAGTACGTCCTGGTCCGTGAACTCGTGGGTGTCGGCGCGCCCGACACCGACACCGTCCCGCCGGCCGAACTGTGTGTGGTGGGCGACGCCGACCAGTCGATCTATGCCTTCCGGGGCGCCACGATCCGCAATATCGAGGACTTCGAGCGCGACTTCCCTGATGCCGTCACCATTCTCCTGGAGCAGAACTACCGCTCCACGCAGAACATTCTCTCCGCGGCCAACTCGGTGATCGCCTGCAACAGCGGCCGCCGGGAGAAGCGGCTGTGGACCGACGCCGGCGACGGTGAGCCGATCATCGGGTACGTCGCCGACAACGAGCACGATGAGGCCCGCTTCGTCGCGACCGAGATCGACAGCCTGGTCGACGGATCCGGCTACCGCTACGACGACATGGCGGTGTTCTATCGCACCAACAACTCCTCCCGGGCGCTGGAGGAGGTGTTCATCAGGGCAGGAATTCCCTACAAGGTGGTCGGCGGCCTTCGCTTCTACGAGCGCAAGGAAATCCGCGACATCGTCGCCTACCTTCGGGTGCTGGCCAATCCCGGTGACACCGTCAGCCTGCGCCGCATCCTCAACACCCCGCGCCGCGGTATCGGCGACCGTGCCGAGGCGTGCGTGGCGGTTTACGCGGAGAGCACCGGGGCCGGTTTCGCCGAGGCGCTGGAGGCGGCGGCCGACGGCCGGGTGCCGATGCTCAACACCCGCTCGGAGAAGGCGATCGCCGGGTTCGTGGCGCTGCTGGCAGAGTTGCGCGGACAGCTCGACGAGGAACTCGGCGATCTGGTCGAAGCGGTGCTGGAACGCACCGGGTATCGGGCCGAGTTGGAGAACTCCAACGACCCGCAGGATCTGGCCCGCCTGGACAATCTGAACGAACTGGTCAGCGTCGCACACGAATTCAGCGCTGACCGGGCCAACGCCGTCAACGCCGAAGATGCCGATGATGCCGTAGACCCCATCCCGGCGGGGGTGCTCGCAGACTTCCTGGAGCGAGTATCTCTGGTGGCCGACTCCGACGAGCTGCCGGACGACGACGCCGGGTTGGTCACGCTGATGACCCTGCACACCGCCAAGGGCCTGGAGTTCCCGGTGGTGTTCGTCACCGGCTGGGAGGACGGCATGTTCCCGCACATGCGGGCGTTGGGAGATCCCGCCGAACTGTGCGAAGAACGCCGGCTGGCCTACGTCGGGATCACCCGGGCACGTCAGCGGCTCCACCTCAGCCGGGCCAAGGTGCGGTCTTCGTGGGGACAGCCGATGCTCAACCCCGAGTCCCGCTTTCTGCGTGAGATTCCCGAAGGCCTGATCGACTGGCGGCGCACGGAGGCCGCCGCCGCGCCGAGCGCCCCCGTCGCCGCGAGGTTCGGTGCGCCGCGCCCGGGCCCGTCGCGCTCCGGTTCACGCCGGGGGCCGTTGATCGTGCTCGAACCCGGCGACCGCGTCAGCCATGACAAGTACGGTCTCGGCCGTGTCGAGGAGGTCTCCGGAGTGGGGGAGTCGGCGATGTCGCTGATCGACTTCGGAAGCGCGGGGCGGGTCAAGCTCATGCACAACCACGCGCCGGTGCAGAAGCTGTAGAGAGCGCTGGTCAGCCGCCCAGCGACACGCCGCGGGCGGCGAGCCATGACACCGGGTCGGTGGCGTTGGCGCCGCCGAGCAGCACCGAGAAGTGCAGATGGGGACCGGTGGAGTTGCCGCGGTTGCCGATGGTGGCGATCTGATCGCCGGCGAACACCCGCTGCCCGACCTGGACGGTCCAGCTGTTGACGTGCCCGTACCGGGTCACCGTGCCGTCGCCGTGCTGGAGCAGGACCCAGGCGCCGTAACCGGAGTTGGTCGGCCCGGCCTCCTTGACGACACCGTCGGTCGCCGCGTAGATCGGGGTGCCCACCGGTCCGGCGAGGTCGACCCCGTCGTGCAGGGCGCCCCAGCGGTAGCCGAAGCCCGAGGTGAACAGCGCGTGGGTCGGTGCGACGTACAGCGGCCGCTGCAGGAGCGCCTCCCGGTGAGCCCGCTCGGCGGCGTAGGCGGCGCCGCGGGCCAGCTCCTCGGCGTGCACCGAGGCGTTGGCGGCCGGCTTGACCGCAACCAGCTGGACACCGCGAGTTCCGACAGCAGCGCCGGCGCGCGGGGTCAGCTCAGAGGCCAGGACGGTGCGGCTTGTCGTGACCTGCTCAGCGGGGCCGACCGCGGTGTAGGCGGCGGCCGCGGCGGCGCCGGCGGCCATCGCCGCGATCAGCATGCGGCCGCGGGCGGCGCTGGTCGGCTGCCGACGGTGCATCGGGGTCCGCGGCAGGACGTCGGTGTTCTCGGTGTTGGCGAAACGCGGCTGGTCAGCGCGGCGTTCAGCGGGCGATTCGGACTCGGACCGCGCGGCCGAACCCGGAGTGTGAGCAGACTCTGACTGCGTCAAAACCAAGTCCTCGCGTCGTAACCAAAGCGTTATACAGACGCACGACGGTAACCAAATTGAGACCAAACTGGCAACCCGAGCCGATTTTCCGGCCGGGAATGTGACTTGAATCACCGGCCGGGAGGGGGTTTGGGTCCTTGTGCTCCCTGGCCGGGGCGGGCTTTATACAGTTCCTCATACAGTTCCCCGGAGAGTCCGTCGACCAGCCGACCGAAACGTGAGCCATGGACCTTTTCGAGTATCAGGCGAAGGAACTCTTCGCCAAGCACAACGTGCCGACCACCCCCGGCAGGGTCACCACCAGCGCCGCCGACGCCAAAGCCATCGCTGAGGAGATCGGCCGCCCCGTCATGGTGAAAGCCCAGGTCAAGACCGGTGGCCGGGGCAAGGCTGGCGGGGTCAAGTACGCCGCCGACCCCGCCGAGGCCTTCACCTACGCCACCGACATCCTCGGGCTGGACATCAAGGGCCACATCGTCAGGAAACTTCTGGTCGCCGAGGCCAGCGACATCGCCGAGGAGTACTACCTGTCATTCCTTCTCGACCGTGCCAACCGCACCTACCTGGCCATGTGCTCGGTGGAGGGCGGCATGGAGATCGAAGAGGTCGCCGCCACCAAGCCCGACCGGCTGGCCAGGGTGCCGGTCGATCCGACCAGAGGTGTCGACATCGCGTTCGCCCGCGAGATCGCCGAGCGCGGACACCTGCCGGCCGAGGTGCTCGACGCCGCCGCGGTGACCATCGCCAAGCTGTGGGAGGTCTTCGTCGCCGAAGACGCCACCCTCGTCGAGGTGAACCCGCTGGTGCGCACCCCCGATGACCGGATACTCGCGCTCGACGGCAAGGTCACCCTCGACGGTAACGCCGACTTCCGGCACCCCGACCACGCCCAGTTCGAGGACAGGGACACCACCGACCCGCTCGAACTCAAGGCCAAGGAACACGACCTCAACTACGTCAAGCTCGACGGCGAGGTCGGCGTGATCGGCAACGGCGCCGGTCTGGTGATGTCGACGCTGGACGTGGTGGCCTACGCCGGCGAGAAGCACGGCGGGGTCAAACCGGCCAACTTCCTCGATATCGGCGGGGGCGCCTCGGCGGAGGTCATGGCCGCCGGACTCGACGTGATCCTCGGCGACAGTCAGGTCAAGAGCGTGTTCGTCAACGTCTTCGGCGGGATCACCTCCTGCGACGCGGTGGCCACCGGCATCGTCAAGGCGCTGGAGATGCTCGGCGCCGAGGCCAACAAGCCTCTGGTCGTCCGCCTCGACGGCAACAACGTCGAGGAGGGCCGGCGGATCCTCGCCGAAGCCAACCACCCGCTGGTCACCCTGGCCGAGACGATGGACTCGGGTGCCGACAAAGCCGCGGAGCTCGCCCACGCCGCCGGGAAGGACGCCTAGCCGTGTCGATTTTTCTGAACAAGGACTCCAAGGTCATCGTCCAGGGCATCACCGGCGGCGAGGCCACCAAGCACACCGCGCTGATGCTCAAGGCCGGCACCCAGGTCGTGGGCGGGGTCAACGCACGCAAGGCCGGAACCACGGTGGCGCACAAGGACCGCGACGGCAACGAGATCGAACTCCCGGTGTTCGGCACCGTCGCCGAGGCGATGCAGAAGACCGGCGCGAACGTCTCGATCGCCTTCGTTCCGCCGAAGTTCGCCAAGGACGCCGTCGTCGAGGCCATCGACGCCGAGATACCGCTGCTGGTGGTCATCACCGAGGGCATTCCGGTGCAGGACAGCGCGTACGCGTGGGCCTACAACGTCGATCACGGGAACAAGACCCGCATCATCGGGCCGAACTGCCCGGGCATCATCACCCCGGACGAGGCGCTGGTGGGCATCACTCCGGCCACCATCACCGGTAAGGGCCCGATCGGCCTGGTGTCGAAGTCGGGCACGCTGACCTACCAGATGATGTTCGAGCTTCGCGATTTCGGGTTCTCCACGGCGATCGGCATCGGTGGTGACCCGGTCATCGGAACCACCCACATCGACGCCATCGAGGCATTCGAGAAGGATCCGGAGACCAAGGTCATCGTGATGATCGGCGAGATCGGCGGGGACGCCGAGGAGAGGGCCGCCGAGTACATCAAAGCCAACGTCACCAAGCCGGTCGTCGGCTACGTCGCGGGCTTCACCGCGCCGGAGGGCAAGACCATGGGTCATGCCGGGGCCATCGTGTCGGGTTCGTCGGGCACCGCCGCCGCCAAGAAAGAGGCGCTCGAGGCGGCCGGCGTCAAAGTCGGAAAGACTCCGTCGGCCGCCGCGGAACTGGCCCGGGAGATCCTCAAGGGCTCGTGAACGAATCCCGGACTCAGGCCATCGCGGCCAGTTTCCCCGCCAGCCTCTCGACATAACCGCCGACCTCGGCGGCGGTCTTGTCGGGCAGCCCGAAGAGCACCTCGGTGACCCCGATCCGCGACCAGTGCTCCAGTTTCTCGGCGACCGGCTTGAAGTCCAGCGCCACGATCCGCGGGTCGCCCTCCCGCCCGGCGGCGGCCCAGATCTCCCGCAGCATCGCCACCGGAGCGTCGATGTCGAAGTCCCGCGGGGTGGTGATCCAGCCGTCGGCGCTGCGGGCGATCCACCGGAAGTTCTTCTCGGTGCCCGCCGCGCCCACCAGGACCGGAACCCGGTCCTGAACCGGTTTCGGCCACGCCCAACTCGGCCCGAAGCGGACGAACTCGCCCTCGTAGGCGGCCTCCTCGGCGGTCCACAACTCCCGCATGGCCTCCAGGTACTCGCGCAGCATCGTCCTTCTGCGCCCGGCGGGGACGTTGTGGTCGGCGAGTTCGTCGGTGTTCCAGCCGAACCCGACGCCGAGGCTGACGCGGCCGCCCGAGAGGTGGTCGAGGCTGGCGATGGTCTTGGCCAGACTGATCGGGTCGTGCTCCACCGGCAGAGACACCGCGGTGGACAGCCGTATCCGGTCGGTGACGGCCGCTGCGGTCGCCAGGCTCACCCACGGGTCCAGGGTGCGCATGTACCGGTCGTCGGGCAGGCTCTCGTCGCCGGTCGTGGGGTGGGCGGCCTGCCGCCGGACCGGGATGTGGGTGTGCTCGGGAACGTAGAAAGTGGTGAAGCCGTGGTCCTCGGCGAGTCGCGCCGCCGCCGCCGGGGTGATGCCGCGATCGCTGGTGAACAGAACGAGCCCGAAGTCCATGCGCTGAATTAGAACGTGTTCTAGCTCTCCCGACAAGCCCGCGCGGCAGAGCGAGCGACCCGGCCGGTGACACGCCCACGGTCACGGCGGCACGCCGACGGTGCGCTAGCGTTGGTGGACCGGACGGCAGGTCCGGCACCGGCCGGAGGAGAGACCATGACGTACCCGCCCACCAATCCGGGCTACCCGGGGCCGCAGCAGCCTGGCGGCTATGGCCCCGGTGTCATCGGCCCCGGTGTCATCGCGGGGGCCGGTCCCGGTGGTGCCGCGGGTCCGGCGCCGTACCCGTCGCCCGCGACACGCCCGAACCGGATGCCGACCGTCCTGGCCGTCGCGGTACTGGTGCTGGGTCTGGCCGCCTTCTTCGCAAGCTTCGGGCCGCTGCTGGTGATCAACACCGACATCGGGCCGTTCGGAGGCGCCGAGTTCACCGCCAGCGGGCTGAGCTACTGGACGGTCGCCGCGGTGCTGGCCGCCCTGCTCGCCGCAGTCGGTCTGCTGCCCCGCTCCGCCAACTACACCCCGATCGTCGCGGTGGCGGCGGTGCTGGCCGTACTGCTGGTCATCGCCCAGATCATCAACCGCCCCTCCGGCTTCTCCGTCGGCTGGGCGCTGTGGCTGGTGCTGCTGTTCACCGCCGGGCAGGCGGTCGCGGCCGTGGTCGCGCTGATGTTCCAGGCCGGGGTGCTCAATGCCGTCCCGTCGCGGGCCCGCTACCCGTACGGGGGCCAGTACGCTCCTCCGCCGTCGGCCTACTACCCGGGTGTCCCGGCCGGCGGGCAGCGTCCGGGCTATCCGACCCCCTACGGCGGCTACCCGCCCTACGCGTCGAGCGAGCCGGCGGGGGGGCCGGACACCCCGCCGACCGGATTCCCCGGGTACTCGCCCGCGCCGCCCGCCGAGACGAGCCAGTCCGCGGAGCCGGCCCCGGGTTCGTCCCCGGGTCCCACGTCTGGCTCCGCTCAGTCCTGACCGCGCCCCTCGGGCTCTCCGACAGCGCGGCGAGTGACGCGGATGCGCGACCGGCTTCCGGCGACGGCCGAGATGCCCCAGCCCCGTGACCTGGTCAGGGTCGCGTTCGGCCCGTCGATGGTCGCCGTGGTCGTCATCGCGGCGGTCGTCCTGGTCCAACTGGTCGCCGCCAACAGCGACCTGACCGGAACGGTCGGCGCGGTCGCCAGCATGTGGCTGGCGGTGCACCTGGTGCCGGTAAGCATCGGCGGACAGCAACTCGGGGTCCTGCCGCTGGTTCCGGCGGCGCTCATGGTCTGGGCGACAGCCCGCGGCACCGCCGCGATCACCCCGCCGACAGCGTCCTGGTTCGTCATCCGCTGGATCGTGGCCGCCGCCCTCGGCGGCCCGCTGCTGATCGCCGCGATCGCCCTGGCCGTGGTCCACGACGCGGCCTCGGTGATCACCCCGCTGCAGACCCCCGACGCGCTGCACGCGTTCGGCGCGGTCCTGGCCGTGCACTTTCTCGGTGCGGCGGTGGGTGTGGGATCCCGGGTGGGCCGACGGGTGCTGGCCCGGTTCGGACTGCCGGACTGGCTCAGTGACACCGTGCGTCCGGCGGTGATCGGCGCGCTGGCTCTGCTGGCACTGTCCAGCGCGGTCACCGCCGCTTCGTTGATCGTGCACTGGGGCACGATGCACACGCTGTTCGGGATCACCGACTCATTCGTGGGCCAGCTCAGCCTGACCGTGCTGTCGTTGCTGTACCTGCCCAACATCGTCGTGGGCACCGCCGCCGTCGCGGTGGGTTCCAGCGCCCACATCGGTTTCGCCACCTTCAGCGCTTTCACCGTCTTCGGTGGTGACATCCCCGCGCTGCCGATTCTGGCCGCGGTTCCCACACCGCCACTGGGACCGGTGTGGGTCGCCCTGCTGATCGCGGGCGCCGCCGCCGGAGTGGCACTCGGGCAGCAGTGCGCGCTGCGGCCGTTGCCGCTGCCGACCGCGGCGGCCAAGCTGGTTGTCGCGTCGATGCTGGCGTCCCTGGGCCTTGCCGCCCTCGCCCTCGCGGGCAGCGGGCAACTGGGCAACTTCGGCGCGGTCGGCGTCGATCAGGCCACGTTCGCTCCGGCCGCCTTCCTCTGGTTCACGGTGATCGGCGGGCTGACCGTCGCGCTGACCGGCGGAATCCGCGCCCGTCCCAAAGCGCCCGCCCCCGCGCCGCCGGCCGCCGGCACCGTCGAGGAACCGGCGGAACCGCTGACCGAGCCCATCGCCGTGAGAGCCGAGGAGGCCGGCCCGGACCAGGCCCCCCCAGCGGTGCCCGAAGCCGCCCCGGAACCCGCCGCGGAACCCGGGTCGCCACCGCCGCCGGTCCGCCCGGCGCCCGACGCCGAGGATGTCGAGGACCTCATGTACGTCGACGATGACATCGAGGCCGCCGACAAGCATGACTAGGCTCTTCGCCGTGCCCGCCCCGATTCACGTGCCGCCCAGCGCGCCCGCCCGGCTCGTGGTGCTGGCCTCCGGGACGGGGTCACTGCTGCGCGCCCTGCTGGAGTCGGCGGTCGGGGACTATCCGGCGCGGGTGGTGGCGGTCGGGTTGGACCGCGAGTGCCCGGCCGCCGTGATCGCCGCCGACGCCGGCGTGCCCACCTTCGTCGTCCGGACAGCCGACTTCCCGGACCGCCCGTCCTGGGACGCCGCCATCACGAAGGCCGTCGAAACCCACGCGCCCGACCTGATCGTGTCCGCAGGCTTCATGAAAATCCTTGGTCACCAATTCCTTTCCCGGTTCCCTGGCCGGGTGGTCAACACCCACCCCGCTCTGCTGCCGGCCTTCCCGGGATCCCACGCCGTCCCCGACGCGCTGGACTACGGAGTCAAAGTCACCGGCTGCACCATTCACCTGGTTGACCACGGCGTTGACACCGGCCCGATTCTGGCTCAGCAGGCGGTCGAGGTGCGTGACGGCGACGACGAAGCGACCCTGCACGAACGCATCAAGGTCGTTGAACGGCGACTGCTCGTGAACTCACTGGCCGCGCTGGCGACGCGCGGTGTGACCTGGACCGGCAGAAAGGCGACCCTGGGAATGGTGGAGGCATGACGGCGCAAACCCTGATCGGACGTAAACCCATCCGGCGGGCACTGATCAGTGTCTACGACAAAAGCGGACTGGCCCATCTGGCGCAAGGGCTGCATGAAGCCGGTGTCGATATCGTCTCCACCGGATCGACCGCAAAAGCCATCGCCGACAAAGGCATTCCGGTGACCCCCGTGGAGTTCCTCACCGGGTTCCCCGAAATCCTTGACGGCCGGGTCAAGACACTGCACCCACACGTGCATGCCGGGCTGCTGGCCGACACCCGCAACCCCGAGCATCTGGCCGCGCTGGAGAAGCTCAAGATCGAGCCGTTCGACCTGGTGGTGGTCAACCTCTACCCGTTCAGCGAGACAGTCGACTCCGGCGCCGAGCCTGACGAGTGCGTCGAGCAGATCGACATCGGTGGCCCGTCAATGGTGCGCGCCGCGGCGAAGAACCACGCCAGCGTCGCCGTGGTGGTGGAACCGCTGGGCTACGACGGCGTGCTGGCCGCCGTGCGTGCCGGCGGGTTCACCCTCCAGGAACGTCGCACACTGGCGACGCTGGCGTTCCGGCACACCGCGGAGTACGACATCGCGGTGGCCGGCTGGATGGGTTCGGAACTGGCCCCCGAGGACGGGCCGGATCCGCTGCCGCGCTGGTTCGCCCGCAACTGGCGGCGCACCGCCCTGCTGCGTTACGGCGAGAACCCGCACCAGCGGGCCGCGCTGTACAGCGACGACATCGGATGGCCCGGTCTGGCCCAGGCCGAGCAGCTGCACGGAAAAGAGATGTCCTACAACAACTTCACCGATGCCGACGCGGCCTGGCGTGCGGCCTTTGACCACCAGCAGATCTGTGTGGCGATCATCAAGCACGCCAACCCGTGCGGCATCGCGGTCTCATCGGTGTCGGTGGCCGAGGCCCACCGCAAAGCCCACGACTGCGACCCGGTGAGTGCGTTCGGGGGGGTGATCGCCACCAACACCGAGGTCACCCGGGAGATGGCGGAGCAGGTCGCTGAGATCTTCACCGAGGTGATCATCGCCCCGGCCTATGAGGACGGCGCGGTGGCCATCCTGGCCCGCAAGAAGAACATCCGGGTGCTGGTGGCCGCCGAACCGACCGTCGGCGGTGTGGAGGTCCGGCAGATCAGCGGCGGGCTGCTGATGCAGCAGCGCGACGACCTCGACGCACCCGGCGACGACCCCCAGACCTGGACCCTGGCGGCGGGGGAGCCCGCCGGCGAGGCGACGATGGCCGACCTGGTGTTCGCCTGGCGCAGCTGCCGGGCGGTGAAGTCCAACGCGATCGTGATCGCCGCCGACGGCGCCACGGTCGGGGTGGGCATGGGCCAGGTCAACCGGGTCGACGCCGCGCGCCTGGCCGTCGAACGCGCCGGTGACCGGGTTCGCGGCGCGGTGGCAGCCTCCGACGCCTTCTTCCCGTTCCCCGACGGGCTGGAGGTGCTCACCGCCGCCGGGGTCAAAGCGGTCGTGCACCCGGGCGGGTCGGTCCGCGACGAGGAGGTGACCGCGGCCGCGGCTGCGGCCGGGATCACCCTCTACCTCACCGGCGAACGGCACTTCGCGCACTGACGCCCCGTCAAGCGCGGGCGCGTCCGGGACAACCGCCGTAGCGTGGGGGGCGTGACCGTCCCCAACGACCTTCCCCGCACCGTCGGCGAACTGCGTGCCTCGGGCCACACAGAGCGCAGCGTCAAACAGGAGATCCGGGAGAATCTGCTGGCCGCGCTGGCCCGCGGTGCCGATGTGTGGCCCGGGATCTTCGGCTTCTCCGACACCGTGCTGCCGCAGTTGGAACGGGCTCTGATCGCCGGACACGATGTCGTGCTCCTCGGTGAGCGAGGCCAGGGCAAGACGCGCCTGTTGCGCTCGCTGGCCGGTCTGCTCGACGAGTGGACACCGGTCATCGCCGGCGCCGAACTCGGCGAACACCCCTATTCGCCGATCACACCGGAGTCGGTACGGCGGGCCGCCGAACTCGGTGACGACCTGCCGGTGGCGTGGCGGCACCGCAGCGAGCGCTACACCGAGAAACTGGCCACCCCCGACACCAGCGTGGCCGACCTGGTCGGTGACGTCGACCCGATCAAGGTCGCTGAGGGACGGACCCTCGGCGATCCGGAGACCATCGCCTACGGGCTGATCCCGCGCGCGCACCGCGGCATCGTCGCGGTCAACGAACTCCCCGACCTCGCCGAGCGCATCCAGGTGGCGATGCTCAACGTCATGGAGGAGCGTGACGTTCAGATCCGCGGCTACACCCTGCGGCTGCCGCTTGACGTGCTGGTGGTGGCCAGCGCCAACCCCGAGGACTACACCAACCGCGGCCGGATCATCACCCCGCTCAAGGACCGTTTCGGTGCGGAGATCCGCACCCACTACCCGCTCGACCTGGAGTCCGAGGTGGGGGTGATCAGCCAGGAGGCGCACCTGACCGCGCAGGTCCCCGACCACCTCCTGCAGATCGTCGCGCGGTTCGCCCGGCTGCTGCGGGAGTCGCCGTCGGTGGATCAGCGTTCCGGGGTGTCCGCCCGGTTCGCCATCGCCGCCGCCGAGACGGTGGCCGCCTCCGCGCGGCATCGCGGTGCGGTGCTCGGCGAGGACGCCCCGGTCGCCCGGGTGGTCGATCTGGGCACCATCATCGACGTGCTGCGCGGCAAGCTCGAGTTCGAGTCCGGCGAGGAGGGCCGCGAGATCGCGGTGCTTGAGCATCTGCTGCGCCGGGCCACCGCCGACACCGCCCAGCGGGCGCTGGGCGGCATCGACGTCGGACCCCTGGTTGCCGCCGTGGAGAGCGCCGCGGTGACCACCGGCGAGCAGATTTCGGCCAAGGACGTCCTCGCGGCCCTGCCCGACCTGCCGGTGGTCGACACGATCGCCGATCGCCTGGACGCGCAGACTGAAGGGGAGCGGGCCGCGGCCCTGGAGTTGGCCCTGGAGGCGCTCTATCTGGCCAAGAAGGTCGACAAGACAACGGCCGAGGGCGCCACGGTCTATGGCTAGACGCGCGCACGACTCCCGCTACTCCGCCTACACCGGCGGGCCGGACCCCCTTGCCCCCCCGGTGGATCTTCGCGAGGCGCTGGAGCAGATCGGCCGGGACGTCATGGAGGGCGCCTCCCCCCGGCGGGCGCTGTCGGAGTTGCTGCGCCGCGGCACCGACAGCGTGCGCGGCGCCGACCGGCTGGCCGCCGAGGTCAACCGGCGCCGCCGGGAACTGCTGGAGCGCAACAACCTTGACGGCACGCTGCAGGAGATCAAGAAACTCCTCGACGAGGCGGTGCTTGCCGAACGCAAGGAACTGGCCCGCGCCCTCGACGACGATGCCCGCTTCCAGGAGATGCGGATCGAGTCGCTGTCCCCGTCGCCGGCCAAGGCCGTTCAGGAACTGGCCGATTACGACTGGCGCAGCGCCGAGGCCCGGCAGCGCTACGAACAGATCAAGGACCTGCTCGGTCGGGAGATGCTCGATCAGCGCTTCGCCGGGATGAAGCAGGCCCTGGAGAACGCCACCGACGAGGACCGCCAGGCCGTCACCGAGATGCTCGACGACCTCAACGACCTGCTCGACAAGCACTCCCGCGGGCAGGACACCCGGGAAGACTTCGAGAACTTCATGGCCAAACACGGCCGGCACTTCCCGGAGAACCCGCGCAATGTCGAAGAGCTGCTGGACTCGCTGGCCCAGCGGGCCGCGGCCGCGCAGCGCTTCCGCAACAGCCTCTCTGCTGAGCAGCGTGCGGAACTGGACGCCCTGGCCCAGCAGGCCTTCGGGTCGCCCGCGCTGATGGAGGCTCTGGGCCGGCTGGACTCCCACCTGCGGGCCGCCCGGCCCGGGGAGGACTGGGACGGCTCGGCGAGATTCAGTGGCGACAACCCGTTGGGGATGGGACAGGGCGCCCAGGCGCTGGCCGATATCGGTGAGCTCGAGCAGTTGGCCGAACAGCTGGCCCAGAGCTATCCCGGTGCCTCGATGGACGATGTCGACCTCGACGCCTTGGCCCGCCAGCTGGGAGAGCAGGCCGCTGTCGACGCGCGGACCCTGGCCGATCTTGAGCGGGCGCTGATGAATCAGGGCTTCTTCGATCGCGGCTCCGACGGCCAGTGGAAGTTGTCCCCGAAGGCCATGCGCCAGCTCGGCCAGGCGGCGCTGCGCGATGTCGCCCAACGGTTGTCGGGTCGCCAGGGCGAGCGTGAGACGCGGCGGGCCGGTGCAGCCGGCGAACTGACCGGCGCCACCCGGGCCTGGGAGTTCGGTGACAGCGAGCCATGGAACGTGACCCGAACGATCACCAACGCCGTCCTGCGCAGGGCCGGATCCGACGCCGACGGCGGGCCGATCCGGATCGCCGTCGAGGACGTCGAGGTGTCGGAGACCGAGACCCGCTCCCAGGCGGCGGTGGCGTTGCTGGTCGACACCTCGTTCTCGATGGTGATGGAGAACCGTTGGCTGCCGATGAAGCGGACCGCACTCGCGCTGCACCACCTGGTGGGAACCCGGTTCCGCTCCGATGCCCTGCAGATCATCGCCTTCGGGCGGCATGCCCGCACCGTGACCGCGGCCGAGCTCACCGGGCTGGAGGGGGTCTACGAGCAGGGCACCAACCTGCATCACGCGCTGGCGCTGGCCGGCCGGCACCTGCGCCGGCACCCCAACGCCCAGCCGGTGGTGCTGGTGGTCACCGACGGCGAGCCGACCGCGCACCTGGAGAACTTCGGCGGATCCGGGCGGCGGCCCTCGGTGTTCTTCGACTACCCCCCGCACCCCCGGACCATCGCCCACACCGTGCGCGGTTTCGACGACGTCGCCCGGCTGGGGGCACAGGTGACGATCTTCCGGCTCGGCGACGACCCGGGCCTGGCGCGGTTCATCGACCAGGTGGCCCGCCGGGTCGAGGGCCGGGTGGTCGAACCCGACCTCGACGGGCTGGGCGCGGCGGTGGTGGGTGACTACCTACGCTCCCGGCGACGGCGCTGAGGTGCGGACTTCCCAGGGCGGGCAAAGCCCGCGGTGCGCCCCTCGGCCGGTGGGAGCCCCCGCTCGGGCCGTGTCGTCGGCTACCCCGCGACCGGGCTCCTGGTTCAGGCCCGTACCGGCGAAACACCCGCGACACGCCGGGAGAGCGGGTGATTCGGCAGCCCGACTGGGGCATTGCTCGACGAAGGCCGCCGCTCGGCTACCGCGTGGTCACCCGGCGCGGTAGCGCTACGCGGTGTTTGCTGGCGGCTAACCAAGGGGTGAGGCCGAACCGGATATCGCTGAGAGCGAAAGCGTGCCGCTGGCAAACATCCGCCGCCCCGGGCGAACCTGAGAGCAACATGTGAATAAGCCCAGTCCAGGCTGATGATCCGCAGCAAACCGGCGCAACCTCCGGCATCCTCCCCGCTCGCCGCGTCGGTGGGGTCGTCGGCGCCGAATTCCGGCGGCCGGCGATCATCGCGGTCAATTTGCCGCGGGGCAAACTTGTCCGTACTATTCTCAGTGTCATCTAAGCTTCAAGTCAGCAAAGGGATAGCTCTCCGCGAGCCTGGGGGGCCGAACTCAAAGGAATCGCATCATGGCGACTCGCACCAAGTCTCTGATCGCCTCTGCCGCCCTGACCACCGCCGCCGCGGTGGTGGCCGCCACCCCGATCGTGGCGCCGCCCGCCCCTGCGCCGACCCCGCCCGCGCTGGCATCGGCCCAGATCCAGCTGGCGACGTTCTCGGACCTGCTGTCGATCACCCCCGAGGACTGGAACAACACCCTCTTCGCGGGCTGGGGCTTCGCGTTGAGCCCGGATCAGGAGGAGGACCTCGACTGGGCCAACGCTTTCCTCAACCCGTTCACCGGCTGCAACTTCGACTGCGCGGTGATCGGGCCGTCGGGTATCGCCTACCTGGCGCTCGACGCCCTGATCAACGGCAACGGTGAGGGCATCAGCACGGTCAACGGCGTTCTGGAGAACCCCGACAAGCCCTACCAGCCCGATCCGGAGAAGCCCGACTACAACCCCTACGTGATTCCGCCGTGGGGCATCTCCGCGGTCAACTACTTCTTCGAGGGCGGACCCGGCGCCGGCTTCAGTTATCTGGCTCTTCAGCCGTTCGGCAACCCGGCCAGCCCGCTGTACAACCCGGGCCTTGCCAGCACGCTCGCCGTCGCGTTCCAGGGGCTCCCGGCCCTGTCCATCTTGCTGATCTCCACGCTGGACACCATCTCCAAGGTCGCGATCAACGTGCCCCTGGTCGGTCCGTACATCTACGGCGGCATTCAGGCCGCGCTCGGCCCGAACACTTCTGATGAGTTCTTCGGTGACTGGGGTTACGAGGCGGGCTGGTCCGGCGTGCTGCGCTACGTCACTGACGTGATCCTCACCGGCGGCAATCCCTACCCGCCGTACGGGCCTCCGGTGGAAGCGGCCGCCGAGTCGGCGGCGAGCACCCTGGTGTCCGCGTCGACCGTGGACGTCGCCGCGGTCGCCGAGACCCCGGCCGAGAACGCCGATGCGGGAGCCGTCGAGGCCGCTCCGGCGGTCGAGGGGGATGCCGAGTCGGCTGACGCGGTCGAGTCCGTATCGGTCGACTCCGAGGCCGCCGGCGAGGCCACCGAGGCCGCCGAGGCCACGGAGGCGGTTGAGAGCGCCGAGGCCGCCGAGGTTGACCTCACCCCCGCCGTCGAGGTCGACGCCACGCCGGCTGAGACTGTCGCGGCCGAGCCCGAGGAGGCAGCGGAGAGCGCCGCGTCGGTCGCCATCTCGTCGGCCGACGTCAAGTCCGCTGCCAAGGATGCGGCTGCCGCATCGGGCACCGAGGCCGCCACGGACGCGTCCGACACCACCGGTGGTGCGGACGCCGCGGAGTCGGCCGCCGTCGAGGCTCCGGCGAAGACCGCCAACCGCTCGGTGCGCGGGGCGATGCAACGGGCGGCCAAGAGTGCCACCAAGAGCATCGGCTCGGCACTCAAGGGGGCGCTGGGTCGCACGTCGGACAGCGAGAAGGCGGCCGACGCCGAGTAATCCGCCGAGCAGGCTGCGGAGTAGGTTTCAGTCGGCGTCGTCCTGGCCGCGTTTGCGTCGCTTGATGCCGACGCCGCCGAAGAGCGAGAAGCCCTTGATCCTCACCTTCGGGGCGCCCGGAGTGCCGTTGCCCTCGGCCTGACGGTCGAAGCCTCCCATGACTCCGACGCCGTCGATCTCGACGTTGACCTCGGGCGGCAGCAGGATGGTTTGCCCCCCGAGGATCGAGTAGGCGTGAATCTCCACCTCCGAGGAGGTGAAGTCGGCGTAGCGCAGGTCCACCACGCCGCCGCCGAAGAGGGTGAAGGTGGTCATCCGGCCCGGGATGTACCAGCGGCCCCGCCGCTGGAATCCGCTGAGGATCGCCAGCAACATCGTCGAGGGGGCCGGTCTGCTCTTGCGGCGCAGGTACTCCATCGCCTCGGGCAGGTCGTCGGTGAGGCGTTCGAGTTCGTCATAGCTCTTCGCCGAATAGGTCTTGGCCAGCCGGCCCTCGTACTCCTCGAGGGTGAGGCGGCCGTGTGAGGCTGCCTCGGAGAGCAACTGCGCCACCTGAATCCGGTCATCGTCGGACGCCGCGGCCGAAGCGTCGTGCGGCGTGGGGTTGCCCATAGTGTGATGAGCCTACGACTCGTTACCGCCGCATCAAAAGCGCGTTAATCGAACCGTCACCGTTGCAGGTCAGGTCGGCCCGACCGAATCCCAGCGCGGCGGCCGCTTCTCCAGGAACGCCAGCATCCCCTCGCGGGCCTCGTCGGAGACGAACAAGGCGGCCGACTCCCGGGCCAACCGTTCGGCGTCGCGGTCGAAGGCGGCCAGCACGCCGGCGGTGGTCAGCGCCTTGGACGCCGCCAGGCCCTGCGGCGAGGCCCTGGCCAGGTCGGCGGTCACCGCCTCGACCGCGGCCCCGACATCGTCGGCGGCCAGGGTGATGAGCCCGATGTCGGCGGCCCGCGGGCCGTCGAAGGTCTCCCCGGTCAGGTAGTAGCGGCTCGCCGCCCGCGGCCGGAGTCGCGGGAGCAGGGTCAGTGAGATGATCGCCGGGGCCACTCCGATCCGGGCCTCGGTCAGCGCGAACGTACTGCGCGGTCCGGCGACGGCGATATCGCACGCCCCGACCAGACCCATACCCCCGGCGCGCACATGGCCGTCGACCGCGGCGATCACCGGGACCGGGCACTCCACGATCGCCCGGAGCACCCCGGCCAGTTCGCGGGCCCGGTCCAGGGCGGCTGCGGCGGGATCCCCGGCGGTGGCCTCCGAGAGATCCGCCCCGGCGCAGAACGTGCCGCCGGAATGGCCCAGCACCACCGCCCGTACGGCGGGATTCGCCGCCGCCCTGCCGAGGCCGGCGTGCAGTTCGGCGACCAGTCGGGTCGACAGCGCGTTGCGGTTGCGCGGCGAATCCAGGGTGAGGCGCGCAACGGCCCCGTCGACGGTGTAGCCGACCAGGGTTTCGGTCATCGACTCGGACCTTTCAGTACGACCTGGGCAGGCCCAGCGAAGTCTGGGCGATGAAGTTGAGGACCATCTCCCGGCTGACCGGAGCGATGCGGGAGAGCCGCGACGCGGTCAGCATCGCCGCCACGCCGTACTCCTGGCTGAGCCCGTTGCCTCCGTGTGACTGTACGGCCTGGTCGACGGCGCGGGTCGAGGCTTCCCCCGCGGCGTACTTGGCCATGTTGGCGGCTTCGGCCGCAGCCTGGTCGTCGCCGGCGTCGTAGAGCGCCGCGGCCTTCTGCATCATCAGCTTGGCCAGTTCGAGTTCGATGTGGTTCTGTGCCAGCGGGTGGGCGATGCCCTGATGTGCTCCGATCGGCGTTTCCCACACCTGGCGGGTCTTGACGTAGGCGGCCGCCTTGTCCACCGCCAGCCGGCCCATCCCGACCGCGCTTGCCGCTCCCATGATGCGTTCCGGGTTCAGCCCGGCGAACAGTTGGGCAATCGCCGCGTCCTGCTCGCCGACCAGGGCGTCGGCGGGAAGCCGAACCTCGTCGATGAATACCTGGAATTGGCTTTCGGGCATGACCAGTTCCATCGGGATCCTGGTGAAGTCGAAGCCGGGGCTGTCGGTCGGCACGATGAACAGCGCAGGGCGCAGCTTGCCGGTCCTGGAGTCCTCCGTGCGGGCCACCACCAGCACCGCCTCGGCCTGATCCACCCCCGAGATCCACACCTTCCGGCCGGACAGAATCCAGTCGCCACCGTCGCGGCGGGCGGTGGTGGTGATGCGATGCGAGTTGGAACCCGCATCGGGTTCGGTGATGGCGAACGCCATCGTGATCGAGCCGTCGGCGATGCCCGGAACCCATCGCCTCTTCTGCGCGTCGGTGCCGAATCGGGCGATGATGGTGCCGTTGATCGCCGGGGAGACCACCATCATCAGCAGCGGGCACCCGCCGGCCGACAGCTCTTCCATCACCAGCGCCAACTCATACATCCCGGCACCGCCGCCGCCGAGCTCCTCGGGCAGGTTCACCCCGATGAACCCGAGTTGGCCCGCCTCACGCCACAGTTCGTCGGTGTGGCCACCGGCGCGGGCCCGCTCCACGTAGTAGTCGGGACCGTAGGCGGCGGCCAGCGCCGCGACGGACTTGCGCAGCGCCTGGCGCTCGGCGTTCTCGATGAAATCGGTCACTGCACTCCTTCGGGGTCGGGGCTGTCGACTCTGGCCAGTACCGCACCCACATCGACCTGCTGGCCGACGGACACCTCGACCTCGACCAGCACCCCGTCGGCGGGGGCGGCCACGGTGTGCTCCATCTTCATCGCCTCCAACCAGATCAGGGGTGCGCCCGCGGTGACGCGGTCGCCCGGGGCGGCGCCGAGACGGATGACGGTTCCCGGCATCGGGGCCAGCAGCGAGCCCGGGGCGATCACCGAGCCGGGTTCGGTGAAACGTGGCACTCCGGTGAAATCCACCGAGCCCAACGGGGAATCCACCCAGACCCGGTCACCGGCGCGTGACACCGAGAACGCGGTGGCCACAGCCGAACCGTCGCGGTCCCGGGCCAGCACGACTTCGTCGGGTGTCTGCGAGATCAGTTGCACGCCAGGATCATCGGGCAGGTTCAGCCCCGACCGGGTGAACAGGTAGGCCACCCGGTGTTCCTCGCCCTCCACGTCGCGGAAGGTCTTGTGCTGGTCACCCGACACCACGTTGCGCCAGCCGCTGGGTATCCCCCCCAGGGTGCGCGCCTCGCGCCGGTTGTGCGCGGCGTCGGCAAGGGCGGCCGCCACCGCGGACAGCCGGACCGCGCGGTCGTCGGCGAGCGGGCGCGCGAGGTCGGCCAGGCCGTGGGTGTCCAGGAAGGCGGTGTCGGTGTCCCCGGTCAGGAACGCGGGATGGCGCAGCACGTTGACCAGCAGGTCACGGTTGGTGCGAACGCCGTGCAGCCGGGTCCGCGACAGAGCGTCGGCCAGCACCTGGACCGCGCGGGATCGGGTCGGTGCGCAGCCGATGATCTTGGCCAGCATCGGGTCATAGTGAACGGAGACCGTCGACCCGCTGAGTACGCCGGAGTCGACCCTGACCCCGGTGCCGCTCACCGGGCCGAAGTGGCTCGCGGCGCCGGGCACGGCGAACTGACGCACCACTCCGGCCTGTGGCGCCCAGTTGTTCGCGGGATCCTCCGCGTACAGCCGGGCCTCCACGGCGTGTCCGCGCGCCGGGGGAGGCTCAGCCGGCAGTGGATCGCCGTCGGCGACCGCGATCTGCAGTTCGACCAGATCCAGGCCGGTGGTCAGTTCGGTGACCGGGTGCTCGACCTGCAGGCGGGTGTTCATCTCCAGGAAGTGGAAATCCCCGTCCGGGTCGGCCAGGAACTCCACCGTTCCGGCCCCGGTGTAGCCGATGGTCGCCGCCGCCGCCCGGGCGGACTGGAACAGCCGCTGCCGCATCCCGGGGCTGCGTTCGACCAGGGGGGAGGGTGCCTCCTCGATGATCTTCTGGTGGCGGCGCTGGATGGAGCACTCCCGCTCACCGAGGGCCCACACCACACCGTGCCGGTCGGCCATCACCTGGACCTCGATATGACGTCCCCGCGGCAGGTAGCGCTCGCAGAACACCGTCCCGTCGCCGAATGCCGACTCGGCCTCCCGGCGGGCCGCCCGCAACTGCCCGCTCAGTTCGGCCGGATCGGTCACGATCCGCATACCGCGCCCGCCGCCGCCGGCGGAGGCCTTGATCAGCACCGGCAGTTGATCGGGGGTGAGGGACGTCGGGTCGATCTCGCCCAGCACCGGAACCCCGGCGGCGGCCATCATCCGCTTGGCTTCGACCTTGGAGCCCATGGCGGCTATGGCGGCCGGCGGCGGCCCGATCCAGGTCAGTCCGGCGTCGATCACCGCCGCCGCGAACGCGGCGTTCTCCGAGAGGAACCCGTAGCCCGGATGGACGGCATCGGCCTCGGCCGCCAGCGCGGCCTCGATGATCCCCGGCGCGTCGAGATAACTGGCTATCCCCACCCGGGTGTCGGCCTCGTCCACGTGCGGGGAGTGCGCGTCGGGTTCGGTGTGAACCGCGACGGTGCCGATTCCGAGACGGCGGCAGGTGGCAAAGACCCGCCGGGCGATCTCGCCGCGGTTGGCGACCAGGATGCGGGTGATCACGCCGATCGCGCCCTCACATCCGGAAGACGCCGAATTTCGACGTCCCCTCCACCGGCCCGTTGGCGATGGCCGACAGGCAGATTCCCAGCACGGTCCTGGTGTCGCGGGGGTCGATCACCCCGTCGTCGTAGAGCCTTCCGGACAGGAACATCGGCAGCGACTCGGCCTCGATCTGAGCCTCCACGGCGGCCCTCACTGCGGCGTCGGCATCCTCGTCAACGGCCTGCCCGCGGGCCTGGGCGGCGGCCCGGCCGACGATGGACAACACCCCCGCTAGTTGGGCTCCGCCCATCACCGCGGATTTCGCCGAGGGCCAGGCGAACAGGAAGCGGGGATCGTAGGCGCGGCCGCACATGCCGTAGTGCCCCGCGCCGTAGGACGCGCCGATCAGCAGCGAGATGTGCGGGACCGACGAGTTGGAAACGGCGTTGATCATCATCGCGCCGTGCTTGATCATGCCGGCCTCCTCGTAGGCCCGGCCCACCATGTATCCGGTGGTGTTGTGCAGGAACAGAAGTGGGGTGTCTGACTGGTTCGCCAACTGGATGAACTGGGCGGCCTTCTGCGACTCCTCGCTGAACAGCACGCCGCGGGCGTTGGCCAGGATGCCCAGTGGGTAGCCGTGCAGCCGCGTCCACCCGGTCACCAGCGAGTCGCCGTAGAGAGGTTTGAACTCGTCGAAGTCCGATCCGTCGACGATGCGCGCGATCACCTCACGGGGATCGAACGGGACCCGCAGGTCGGCCGGCACGATTCCGAGCAGTTCGTCGCCGTCGGCGAGCGGGGGTGTGGACGGTGCGGGCACCGGGCCCCGTTTGACCCGGTTGAGCCGGGCCACGATGCGTCGGCCGATCCGGATCGCGTCCTGCTCGTCGGCGGCGAAATAGTCGGCGAGCCCGGAGGTTCGGGCGTGCATCTCGGCGCCGCCGAGGGACTCGTCGTCGGACTCCTCCCCGGTCGCCATCTTCACCAGCGGCGGACCGGCCAGGAACACCTTGGAGCGCTCCCTGATCATGACCACGTAGTCGCTCATCCCCGGGACGTAGGCGCCACCGGCGGTGGAGTTGCCGAACACGATGGCGATCGTGGGGATCCCAGCCGCGGAGAGCCGGGTCAGATCACGGAACATCCGCCCGCCGGGGATGAAGATCTCTTTCTGGGTGGGCAGATCCGCGCCGCCGGACTCCACCAGCGAGATCAGCGGCAGACTGTTCTCCAGGGCGATCTGGTTGGCCCGCAGAACCTTTTTCAGAGTCCACGGGTTGGAGGTGCCGCCCTTGACGGTCGGATCGTGGGCGACCAGCACGCACTCGGCGCCCTCGACGACCCCGATTCCGGTCACCAGACTGGCCCCCACCGCGAACTCGGTGCCGTAGGCGGCCAGCGGGCACAGTTCCAGGAACGGCGAATCCGGGTCGATGAGCAACTCGATGCGTTCCCGCGCGGTCAGCTTGCCGCGCGCGTGGTGGCGCTGCACGTACTTGGGGCCGCCGCCGCCGATCGCCGTGGCCAGTTCGGCGTCGAGTTCGGCGATTTTGGCGGCCATCGCCCCGGCGGCCTCGGTGTAGGCCGGTGCCTTTGGGTCGATCCGGGTGCGAAGCGCCGTCACGGCTGGAACCCCAGGGACTTGGCGGCCAGCCCGGTCAGGATTTCGGTTGTGCCGCCGCCGATCCCGAGGATCCGCATGTCCCGGTACTGGCGCTCGATTTCGGACTCGGCCATGTAGCCCATGCCGCCGAAGAGCTGCACAGCCTGGTTGGCGACCCACTCGCCAGCCTCCACCGCGGTGTTCTTGGCGAAACACACTGGAGCGACGAGGTTCTGGTCGCCTTCGAGTTGGCGTTCGATGATGCTGCGGGAGTAGACCCTGGCGACGTCGATGCGCCTGGCCATTTCGGTCAGCGTGGTCTGGACGGTCTGCCGGGCGATCAGCGGCTTGCCGAAGGTCTCCCGGTCGCGGCACCAGGCTGTCGTGATGTCCAGGCAGCGTTGTGCGCTGGAGTAGGCCTGCACGGCAAGACCGATGCGTTCGGCCACGAAGGCCTGGGCGATCTGCAGGACGCCGGTGTTCTCCGCGCCGACCAGGTTCGCGGCCGGGACCAGCGCGTCGGTGAAGGACAGCTCTGCGGTATCCGATGACCGCCAGCCCATCTTGGACAGCTTGCGACTGACCTCGAAACCTGCTGTGCCCTTTTCGATCACCAGCATCGAGATACCGGCCGCGCCTGGACCGCCGGTCCGCACCGCGGCCACCACATAGTCGCCGCGCACCGCGGAGGTGATGTAGGTCTTGGCGCCGTTGACCACGAAGTGATCACCGTCTCGCACCGCGGTGGTGCGCAGGTGCGCGACGTCGGAACCGCCGCCGGGCTCGGTGATCGCCAGCGACCCGATCAGCTCACCGCCCAGGGTGGGTCTGACGAACCGTTCGATCAGGCGCGGGTCGCCGGAGGCGATCATGTGCGGGACCGCGATACCCACGGTGAACAGCGAGGCGAACACCCCGCCGGGAACACCGGCCTCGTGCAACTCCTCGCAGATGACCGCCACGTCCGCGGCGTCGCCGCCCTCACCGCCGACGTCCTCGGGGAAACCGACGCCGAGCAGACCCGCCCGGGCGGCGCGCCGGCTCAGGTCGCGGGGCAGTTCACCGAGACGTTCCCACTCGTCGACGTGCGGCAGGATCTCCCGTTCGGCGAAGGCGCGCACCGACTTCCGCAACTGCTGGCGTTCGGGGGTGTTCCAGATGCTCACTCAGTCAACCTCCTCGAGGATCTGTACGGGGATGTCGACGTGCCGGCTGCGCAGCCACTCGCCGAGCCCCTTGGCCTGGGGGTCGAAACGGGCCTGGTAGGCCACGCCCTTCCCGAGGATGCCGTCGATGACGATGTTGACGGCCCTGATGCCCGGCAACAGGTGGCGGGTGATCGGCAGGTGGGCGGCCTCGGGCAGCAGTTCCCGGATCGTCTCGACGGTCAGCGTGTGGGCCAGCCAGCGCCACTGTTCGTCGGTGCGGGCCCACACCCCGATGTTGGCCCCACCGCCCTTGTCCCCGCTGCGGGCGCCGGCGACGGTGCCCAGCGGCAGCCGGCGGGTCGGCCCGGGAGGCAGCGGCTCGGGCAGTGGGGGTTCTTCGGCCCCGATCAGCTCTGAGGTCTTCGCCGGCGGCGGGATGGCCACCCGGGTGCCGTCGGCGTGCACGGCGGTGTGGTCGGCCTCGCCCGCCGGCACGTAGCCGGCGGTGAACACCCCGTAGACGGTGGCATCCGACGGCGGGGCGGTGGTGTGGAAGCCCGGATAGCTGGCAAGGGCGAGCTCCACCGCGGCCGAGGAGAACCGGCGGCCCACGGCGTCGGGATCGGGGTCGCGGACGGTGCAGGTCAGCAGAGCGCTGGCGGCCTGCTCGGAGTCGGCGTCGCGGTGGTCGGTGCGGGCCAGGGTCCACTGCATTTCGGCGGGCTCGGTGCTGAGCCCCGCCTCCAGCTGGCCGCGGACCAGGTCCGCCTTGGCTTCGATGTCGAGTCCGGTCAGCACGAACGTCGCTGAATTGCGGTAGCCGCCGATGCTGTTGAGGGAGACTTTCAGGGTCGGCGGTGGCGGTTCGCCGCGCGTTCCGCTGATCCGCACCCGGTCGGGGCCGTCGCAGGAAAGGCTGACGGTGTCGAACCTGGCGGTCGCGTCCGGGTTGGCATAGCGGGACCCGGTGATCTCGTAGAGCAGTTGTGCGGTGATCGTTCCCGGGCTGACCTGTCCGCCGGTGCCGGGATGCTTGGTGATCACCGAGGAGCCGTCGGAGAAGACTTCGGCGATCGGGAATCCGGGGTGGCCGAGATCGGGGATCTCGGTGAAGAACGAGTAGTTGCCCCCGGTGGCCTGCGTGCCGCACTCGATCACGTGGCCGGCCACCACCGCCCCCGCGATCCGGTCGTGGTCGTCGCGCGACCAGCCGAAATGCGCCGCCGCCGGCCCGATCACCACCGAGGCGTCGGTGACCCGGCCGGTCACCACGATGTCGGCGCCGGAGTTCAGACACTCCACGATGCCCCAGGCGCCCAGGTAGGCGTTGGCGGCCAGGACTCCGGGGAAGCCGAGTTCGGCGGCCCTGTCCAGCAGATCGTCACCCTCGACGTGAGCCACCGTCGCCGGTATTCCCAGACGTCCGGCAAGCTCCCGCACCGCCCTGGCCAGCCCCGCCGGATTGAGCCCCCCGGCATTGGCCACGATGCGCACCCCGCGGTCCCGGGCCGTCCCGAGACACTGCTCCAGTTGGGTCAGGAAGGTCTTGGCGTAGCCGCGTTCGGGATGCCTCATCCGGTCGCGGGCCAGGATGAGCATGGTCAACTCGGCGAGGTAGTCGCCGGTCAGATAGTCCAGCTCACCACCGGTCACCATCTCCTGCATGGCCGACAGCCGGTCGCCGTAGAACCCGGAACAGTTCCCGATTCGCACCGGCGCGCGGTCAGCGGTCATCAATCCTCCCTCGCCGGTTCCCCGGTCCGCGGGCCAACCAACCGGTAGGTTACCGGGCGGTCCCGCTTTGGAGAAGGCGGCTCCCAGCGGGTATCCTGAGTTCACCCGCCAGCGCCGTCAGAACCGCGCGGCAGCAATCACAAGGAGATCGCCCGTCATGGCCGTGCCCAAGCGCCGGATGTCGCGCTCGAACACCCGCAGTCGGCGTTCGCAGTGGAAAGCCACCACGCCCGGTCTGGTGACGGTGTCCGTCGGCGGCCGTCAGCACAAAGTTCCCCGCCGCCTCCTCAAGGCCGCCCGCCTCGGGCTGATCGACCTCGACAAGCGCTGACACCCGCACGGGGTCGGTGCCGAATCTCCTGCTCGCGCGGCGCGTTCTTAGACGAATCTAAGTCGATTGGTTGAAACTAGGACCTGTGCGAATTCTTGTGGTCGATGACGACCGGGCCGTGCGCGAGTCACTCCGTCGATCACTGTCCTTCAACGGATACACCGTGGATCTGGCCGAAGACGGCGTCGACGCCCTGGACGCGATCGCCAACGAGCGGCCCGACGCCGTCGTCCTGGATGTGATGATGCCCAGGCTGGACGGCCTGGAGGTCTGCCGCCAGCTGCGCAGCACCGGTGACGACCTGCCGATCCTGGTGCTCACCGCCCGCGACTCGGTCTCCGAGCGGGTCGCCGGTCTTGACGCGGGGGCCGATGACTACCTGCCCAAGCCGTTCGCGCTGGAGGAGCTGCTGGCCAGGCTGCGTGCGCTGCTGCGTCGTACCGGGCCCGAGGAGGCCGCCGAGGCCGCAACACTGACCTTCGCCGATCTCACCCTGGACCCGGCGACCCGTGAGGTGCACCGCGGGAACCGGTCGATCAGCCTCACCCGCACCGAGTTCGCCCTGCTGGAGATGCTGATGGCCAACCCGCGCCGGGTGCTCACCCGCAGCCGGATCCTGGAGGAGGTGTGGGGATTCGACTTTCCGACGTCCGGCAACGCGCTGGAGGTCTACGTCGGCTACCTGCGCCGCAAGACCGAAGCCGAAGGAGAACCGCGGCTGATCCACACCGTGCGCGGGGTGGGTTACGTGCTGCGTGAGACCCCGCCCTGATGTTCGGTTGGAAGCGGCCCTGATGCTGCGCTGGAAGCGGCGCTCCCGCGCGATGCGGGTGCCCAAGCGAGCCGCCACGTCGTTGTCGCTGCGATGGCGGGTCATGTTGCTGGCCATGTCCATGGTCGCCATGGTCGTGGTGCTGATGGCCGCAGCGGTCTACGCCGTGGTGTCGGCGGCCCTCTACGCCGACATCGACGATCAGCTGCAGAGCCGGGCCCAACTGCTGATCGCCAGCGGTTCGCTGGCCGCCGACCCGGCCAAGGCCATCGAGGGAACCGCATACTCCGACGTCAACGCCATGCTGGTCAATCCCGGCCGGTCCATCTACACCGCCAACCAGCAGGGCCAGACCCTGCCGGTCGGCCAGCCCGAGAAGGCCGTGATCCGCGGCGAGCTGTTCATGTCCCGGCGGACGGTGGGCGACCAGCGCGTGCTGGCGATCCACCTGCCCAACGACAGCTCGCTGTTGATCTCCAAGAGCCTGCAGCCCACCGGCGAGGTGATGAACAAGCTCAAGTGGGTTCTGCTGGCGGTGGGAGGAATCGGCGTGGTGATCGCGGCGGTCGCGGGCGGAACGGTCGCCCGGACCGGGCTGCGTCCGGTCGGCCGGCTCACCGAGGCCGCCGAGCGGGTGGCCCGCACCGACGACCTGCGGCCCATCCCGGTGTTCGGCAGCGACGAGCTGGCCCGGCTGACCGAGGCTTTCAACGCGATGCTGCACGCGCTCGCCGAGTCCCGCGAGCGGCAGGCCCGGCTGGTGGCCGACGCCGGCCACGAGCTGAAGACCCCCTTGACGTCGCTGCGCACCAACGTCGAGCTGCTGATGGCCTCGAGCAGCCCCGGTGCGCCAGCGATTCCGGAGTCCGAGCTGGCGGAGTTGCGCGCCGACGTGATCGGCCAGATCGAGGAGCTCTCCACGCTGGTAGGGGATCTGGTGGACCTGACCCGGGAGGACAACGCCCACGGCGCGGTCATCGAGGACATCGACCTGACCGAGGTGATCGACCGGAGCCTGGAGAGGGTCCGGCGCCGGCGCAACGACATCCGTTTCGACGTCGACATCGTCGGTTGGCAGGTCCACGGCGACCCGGCCGGCCTGTCGCGGGCCGTGCTCAACCTGTTGGACAACGCGGCCAAGTGGAGTCCGGCGGGCGGCACCGTCGGGCTGCGCCTGCGCCAGGTCGACTCCGCCCACGCCGAACTGGTGGTGTCCGACGAGGGGCCGGGGATTCCACCCGAGGAGCGCGGTCTGGTCTTCGAGCGCTTCTACCGCTCCGACTCGGCCCGGGCGATGCCCGGTTCGGGCCTGGGGCTGGCGATCGTCAAGCAGGTCATCGTCAAGCACGGCGGAGTGATCCGGATCGGGGAGACGGTGCCCGGTGGTCAGCCGCCGGGCACTTCCTTTTTCGTGCTGCTGCCCGGCCGGCCGATCCGGTCGTCCGACCGCCCGCCGTCAGCCATGAGCGAAATCACCCTCGAGAACGGCGCTCCGAGCACCGGGAACGCGAAAGAATCAATCGTACCGAGTGTCATCTCAGTGGATTCTCAGTAGCGCCCGGCAAGCTGGCGAGCAACCGGCACGCGCGCGTGCCCTTCACGAAAGAGTGAACCGCAACCATGACAGACGACCCGCGCTACGCCCCGCCGCAGCACCCCGGTTCCCCCGTGGGCCGGCCGCCGGCCCAGGGCTACGGCCAGGCCGGATATCAGCAGTCCTACGACTGGCGCTACGCCGCGGCCCCACAGTATGACCGCTCCTATGACCCCCGCGCGACCGCCGCGGTCTCCCCCGCGCCGCGCCGGCGCGCTCGTGCGGTGGGGCTGACCATCGGCGCGCTGGGGATCGCGGCGGTCTCCGCCGGCGTCGGTGGCATGGTGGCGACGATGGCGGCGCCGCAGGGGCCCGCGATGACCACGATCACCTCGACGGCGCCCAGTGGCCGCAACGTCCCGGCGGTCAGCGTGCCGATCGGGTCGGTCGAGCAGGTCGCGGCCGAAGTGGTGCCCAGCGTGGTCAAGCTGGAGACCAAGATGGGCCGCCAGTCCGAGGAGGGTTCCGGAATCATCCTGTCCGAGGACGGGCTGATCCTGACCAACAGCCATGTGGTGTCCGCGGCCAAGGGCGTCCGGCCGACGCCCGCAGACGCTCCGGTCCGGCCCGGAGCCCCGGGGGATCCCGCCGTACCGGGCGGTCTTCCCACCGGGTTGACCACGACGGTCACCTTCGCCGACGGCCGCACCGCGCCGTTCACCGTCGTGGGCGCCGACCCGGACAGCGATATCGCGGTGGTGCGGGCCGAGGGCGTTACCGGCCTCACCCCGATCACGGTCGGATCCTCGGCCGATCTCAGGGTCGGCCAGGACGTGGTGGCCATCGGTTCCCCCCTCGGGCTGGAGGGCACCGTCACCACCGGGATCGTCAGCGCGCTGAACCGGCCGGTGGCAGCCAGTGGGGACGCCAACAACCAGAACACCGTGCTGGACGCCATTCAGACCGACGCGGCGATCAACCCGGGTAACTCCGGCGGCGCGCTGGTCAACATGAGCGGCGAACTGGTCGGTGTGAACTCCGCGATCGCGACACTGGGCGGCGACTCACCGGAGGCGCAGGGCGGCTCGATCGGGCTCGGCTTCGCCATCCCGGTCGACCAGGCCAAGCGTATCGCCGATGAACTGATCAGCACGGGCAGCGCTTCGCACGCGTCGCTGGGCGTGCAGGTCAGCAACGACGTCACGATGAACGGCGCCAAGATCGTCGACGTGGTCAAGGGCGGAGCGGCGGCCACCGCGGGGCTCCCCAGCGGGGTCGTGGTGACCAAGGTCGACGACCGGGTCATCGGCAGCGCGAACGCCCTGGTGGCCGCCGTGCGGTCGCGCGCACCGGGCGAGAAGCTGACGTTGACCTATCTCGATCCCGCCGGAGCGGCCAAGACCGTTCAGGTGACCCTCGGCAAGGCGGACAAGTGATGCGCCTTGTCGGGGAGTCGGCGTATACCGTGACACCCATGGAGCAACCCGACGGCCCAGCCGGTCGCGCGCTGGTGGTGGTGGTCGATGACCGTCGGGCCCGCGGTGTCGAGGACGATCACAGCGGCCCACTGGTCACCGAACTGCTGGCCGAGGCCGGTTTTCTGGTCGACGGTGTCGTCGTGGTGTCGGCCGACGAGGTCGAAATCCGCAACGCGCTGAACACGGCGGTGATCGGCGGTGTCGACCTGGTGGTGTCGGTGGGCGGGACCGGCGTCACGCCCCGCGACGTCACTCCCGAGGCCACCCGCACCATCCTCGATCGGGAAGTCCCCGGGATTGCCGAGGCGCTGCGGGCATCCGGGCTGGCGGCGGGCAGCACCGATGCGGGCCTGTCACGCGGACTGGCCGGGATCTCGGGGAGCACCCTGGTGATCAACATCGCCGGATCGCGATCAGCGGTACGCGACGGGATGGCGACCCTGGGGCCGATGGCAGCCCAAGTGATCTGCGAGCTGTCCGGTCTGGAGCTGTAAAACGATGCCGGAGTCAGGCCGGTGAACACCGTGTTTCCGGCTGATGACACGGGAAAATCCAGCGAATGTGACCTTCGTCACAGCGACTCGGACCGGGGTCTGTCATCCGAGGCCGAGCGGAGAGCCACAGTTAACAAGATATTCGGAGCCGAACTCCCTGAGGAGGCGGCTGACGACGCGGATCGGGCGATCGGCGAGACCGCGCCGAGTCATGACAGTTGGTTGACCAATAATGTTCCGCCTCATCACCTTTGAGTGTAAATGCGACGCTGTCTCTGGATGGGCGGATAGGGGATGCCGGCATCCCGGTCGGGCTTCCCCATCGGGCGGGTTCGGCGAACACCGAGGGGCGCTGGGGCATCCACAGCTAATTCAGGTCAGCCGTTTCGGACGGGCCGTCGGGTCGGTTTCGCGTTGCCCTTTCGTTGCCGCACCGATATCTTCCTCGTGTCAACAGGCGGCCAACGAGGGCGGCCCCCACCGGTGGCCAGAGCGCCTACCGTGACCACTCTTAGGGAGACCATGAAGGCATTGGCTCGTTCGCTGGCGGGGCTGTTCGCCGCGGTGATGTTGGTGTTCTCCAGTGCGGGTGTCTCG
>CAYURT010000034.1:0-36466 GCA_964447215.1 uncultured Mycobacterium sp. | reverse complement strand
GTTGTCCTGGTATCCATCACAGCAACGAGAAGCGATCGCGTCCAACGATTAATTTAGATCAAAACCATCAACATATTTGATAGTTTGATGGAGTGGAAATTCGGCAGCTGGAGTACTTCATCGCGGTGGCTTCGGAGATGAACTTTTCGCGGGCCGCGGATCGGGTGCACGTCGTTCAGTCGGCCCTGTCCACGTCGGTAGGAAAACTGGAGAAGGAACTCGGCGTTGAGCTGCTGGACCGGTCACGACGTCAGATCCGGCTCACCCCTGCCGGTGAGATCTTCCTCGAGAACGCCCGTCGTGTCGTCCTCACCGCGCGATCGGCGAAGGAATCAATCAGTGACTATCGGGGTCAACTGTCCGGGACCGTCGAGTTCGGATCGCTGGTCTCTTTCGGCCCGTTGGAAGTGCCCAGGATTCTCGGGGATTTCCATCGGACTCATCCACTCGTGCGAATCAATCTGCGGCAGAGTCAATCCGGGTCGATGAGTTATCTGGCCGCGATTGCCGACGGCTCTATGGATCTGGCATTGGTGTCCGAGCCGGAACGTTTTCCGGCGAATGTGAACATGCGGCTTCTCTCCGAGGAACCGATGATCTATGTCTGCCGGCCTGACCATTCTCTGGCCGGTCGCGAGTATGTCGATATCCGCGAGCTCGCCGAGGAATACATCCTCGGTTTCTCCGCAGGATTCGGATTGCAGAGGGTTGTGGCGAAGGCCTTCGCCGAGGCCGGTATGACGCCTCGAACACCAAACGAGCTGACCATCGATTTTTCGGCCGCCGCGGACTTGGTTCGACACGGATTGGGCAGCATCTTCATGCCGCTCAGCGAAGCCGGCCGTTTCCCCGATCTGGTGAGCCTGCCGATAGTCCCGGAGATTCACTGCCGAATCTTCCTGGCGTGGGCCAAAGGCGAGCCCGTCCGGCGGGCCAGCGCCACGCTGGCAGAACTGCTGCTCGAATCCGCGGGGCGCGCGTCCCGTCCTCCCAAGCCCTGATGCCCCGCCGATGAGCAGGGCGTCACCGCGCGGCCGCTAGCGTGGGGGACGTGTCGGGGAGGTTGACGGCGGTGGTCGCCATGGTGTTCGCCATGGTGTTCGCCACGCTGCTGACCGCCGCACCGGCCGCGGCCGCACCGTTGCCGGGCATGGAAGTCCAGGATGAGGACGCCACCTGCACGGCGGGCTTCGCCGCGCAGGGACTCGACGGCGCCTATTACCTGATGACCAGCGGGCACTGCGACGACGGCGACGGCTCGCCGTGGACCGGGCATGGTGACACCCTGCTGGGGCCGATCACCGCCAGCGAGGACAACGGCGCCGACCGGGACGCGGCCATCATCCGGCTCGATCCCGCCGCCGGAGTCCCCATCGGCGCCATCGCCGGGCGCTACCCGGTCCGCGACGTCCTGACCCCCGACCGGATCCACCCGGGCCTGCCGGTGTGTAAGTTCGGCGCGATCTCCGGCGAGACCTGCGGGGAGGTGACCGGCGTCGACGGATTTCTGGTGCGCACCAACCTGTTCAGCCTGGTCGGTGACAGCGGCAGCCCGGCCTTCGTCAAGAACCCCGACGGCACCGCCGGCGCGGTCGGCATCCTGATGGGCTCCCCGGTCGGTGACGACTTCACCACCTATTTCACGATGGTCGATCCGCTACTGTTCCAGTGGGGCCTGCGTATTCTGCCGTAAATGGGCTCCCAGGCGATCCTCAAACCCGCCTCCGTGATCACCATGAACCCCGCGCAGCCGCGCGCCGAGGCGGTCGCGGTGGACACCGGCGTCGGGACCATCCTGGCGGTGGGCTCGCTGGCCGACTGTGCGGCCGCTGCCCCCGGCGCGGGGGTCGAGGACCTCGGCACCGCCGTGCTGATGCCCGGTCTGATCCAGGCCCACGACCATCCGGTTCCCGCCGCGGTCCTCTGCCAGCAGCCCGCGCACTGGATCGCGCCGTTCGTCGGCTTCCCCACCTGGGCCGACGTCGAGGCGCTGTTCGACACGCTGCGCACCCAGACCCCGGCCGGACAGCCGCTGCTGTTCAACGGACTGGACCGGCTGCTGCTGTCCATCCCGATGCCCGACCGCGCCAGCCTGGACCGCTACTTCCCGGATCACCCGGTGCTGATCTTCGACATCACCGGGCACGCGCTGTACTTCAACTCGCAGGCGACGGTGCTGTTCGGCTGGAGCAACGCCACCCCGCCGCCGGACACCCCCGACGCCCGCTGGACCCGCCGGCCCGACGGCACCGCCGGCGGGGTGGGGTTCGAAACCCAGGCGACGCTGATGGCGATGAGCGCCTTCCTGCCCGGGGTGGTGCCCTCGCCGCTGGTCAACCTGGGCGCCTGGTACTCCACCCTGGCCGCCAACGGTTTCACCGCCGTCGGCGACCTGGGTTTCATCAGCAAGCTGCGGGCACCGATGGAGGCGCTGGCCGGACTGCCCGGCTGCCCGGTCCGGTACTGCCTCTACCAGACCACCTACGATCCGGGTGCGCACTCGGAGCTGGACTTCGGTGAGCTCTCGCCGATGATCCGCCGGGTCGGCTACAAGATCTGGATGGACGGCAGCCCGTCGATCGGCACCGCCGCGATCAGCGTGCCCTACCTGGACTCGCAACGTGCCCGCATCGCCGACGTCCCGGTGGGCAGCGCCCCGGGACTGTCGGTACTCAACTACAGCCTCGACCAATTCCTCTCCCTGATAGAGCAATTCGCCGCCGACGGCGTGCAGATCGCCACCCACATCAATGGCGACGCCGGGATCGACGTGGTGCTCGACGGCTACGAACAGGCGCTGACCCGGCTGGGCCTGGCAAGTTCGGACCACCGCTGGCGGGTCGAGCACTTCGCCACCCCCAGCCGGGAGCAGTGCCTGCGCACCGGACAATTGGGCATCACCGCCTCGATGTCACCGTTCCAGTCGCTGTACTGGGGTGACCTGTACGACGGGGTCATCTTCGAGCCGTCCTACGGCGCACGCTGGCAGCCCTACCGCGATGCCTATGACGGCGGGGTCCGCCCGTCGTTCCACAACGACGGCTACCTGTCCCCGCCGCTGCCGTGGCTGAACATCGAGAACGCGGTGACCCGCCGCAGTGCCTCGGGCGCGGTACACGCCCCCGAGCAGGCGCTGACCCTCGACGAGGCGCTGGCCGCCCACACCGTCAACGCCGCCTGGCAGCAGAAGCGCGAGCATGAGATCGGCTCGATCGAGATCGGCAAGCTGGCCGACTTCGTGGCGCTCAACACCGACCCCTACACCGTCGACCCCGCAGCACTTCAGGACACCATGGCGACGGTGGGCACCTGGGTGTCCGGGCGCCGGGTGGACCTGGAGGCGTTCATGGCGGCCGTGCGCGCCGAGGCGCACCGCTTCGACGCGACGCTGCTCGGTGCGGCCCGCCCGCACCAGTGCTGATCCGCCGGTCGATCAGAACATGCGCTGCGAGGCAGGGACTTTCGGCATCGCACTGGTGATCCGTTGCATGGTCCCCAGGAACCGGTAGAACTCCGGGTAGACGATCGGCTTGCCGCTGTTGAGCACCGCCACCGAGATCGCCCGTTCCGGGTCGGCCCAGGCCAGCATGTTGGTGAACCCCAGATGGCCGAAGGCGTACTGGGTGTCCAGTCCGTACAGGCTCAACACCGACGCGCCCAGCATCAGCCCGTCGGAGAACCGGGTGGGATAGCCCAGCGACAGGTCGATCTCCAGGTGCGAGCGCTCCTCCAGCGCGCGCCGGACGGTGTCGGACTCGATCACCCGCACCCCGTCGAGTTCGCCGCCGCGGCGCATCACCTCGAAGAACCGCGACATCTCCACCGCGGTGGTGACGGTGTTGGCGGCCGGGACGATCCCGGTCAGGAAGCGCGGGTCGTTGGTGAGCTTGACCAGCCCGTCGACCCCTACCCCGAGGGCCCGGCTGAGCAGGTTCGACAGCGGCGGCGCGGTCGGTGGGCCGGTGATGTAGTTGCGGGCCACGGCGCCGACATCGTCGGGATCGACACCGTAATTGGTCCAGCGGAACCCCAGCGGGTCGAGGAACTCCTCGGCCAGCACCTCGCGGATGTCCCGGCCGGTCGCGGCGTGCACCACCTCGCCGAGGATGAAGCCGCCCGACACCGCGTGATACGCGAGATAGCGGCCGGCCTTGGCGAACGGCGCCGCCTCGACCAGGGTGTCGATCATGAACTGGCGGTCGGTCAGCTTGTCCAGTTTCAGCGCGGTACGCGGCAGGTTGGGCACCGCGGCGCGGTGGGACAGGACATGCCCGATCGTGATGGCGTGCTTGCCGTGCTTCTCGTAGCCGGGGATGTAGTCGGCCACCGGGTCGTCGAGGCTGAACACCCCCCGTTCGGCGAGTTTGTGCACCAGGAACGCGGTGACGGCCTTGGAGGCGGAGTAGACGCAGAACGGTGTGTCGACGCTGACCGGCACCCGCTGGGAGTTGCGATTGGCGTTGGGACCGTTGCCGCGGGCGTGCCCGATCGCGCGGTTGAGGATCACCGCCCCGTGCCGTCGCACGCACACCTGCATCGCCGGATGCACTCCGCTGCGGTACCAGTCGAGGACCGAGTTCCAGATCGCCTCGACCCGGCGGGCGCTGACGTCGCCGGCCTCCGGCGGGTCCTCGGGCCCGCGATCGGTGATCGCGTCCAGATCGCGGGGGACCCGGATCCGCCGCAATGGGTCGGGCAACCCCAACGGGGGCCGTGGGACAGGTGGGATCAGCGATGCCACCGGTGCATCGTAGGTGCCGATCCGGTCGGCGCGCGGCTACTCCTGAATACTCAGCGCCTGGGTCGGGCAGTCTGCGCAGGCCTGTTCGACCTCGGCGCGGCGATCCGCGGGGACCTCGTCGAGCAGAATCTGCAGCACCCCGTCGGCCCCGACTTCGAAGATGTCCGGGGCGATCGACTCGCAGATCCCGATCGAGGAGCACTTGGTCCGGTCGACGATGACCTTCATCGGGGTCAGGCCTTTTCGGGGGTGAAGCGGGCGGTCATGGACATCACGGTATGGAAGAAGTTGCCGTTGCCCAACTCGGGCTCGCCGACGACGTGGATGTCGGGCAGCCGGGTCAGCAGTTCGCGGAACGTCGCCGCCAGCTGACGGCGGGCCAACTGGGCGCCGAGGCAGTGGTGGATGCCGCCGCCGCCGAAGGCGACGTGCTTGTTGGGGGAGCGGGACAGATCCAGCCGTTCGGGATGGTCGAAGACCTCGGTGTCCATGTTGGCCGAAGAGTAGAACATGATGACCTTGTCGCCCTCGGTGATCTTCTGCCCGCCCAGTTCGGTGTCGTGGGCGGCGGTGCGCCGGAAGGTCATGATCGGGGTGGCCCACCGAATGATCTCCTCGATGGCCATCGGCATCCGGCCGTCGAGGTCCTCCATCAGCCAGGCCCGCTGCTCGGGGAAGTCGCTCAGCGCCTTGAGGCCGTGGGCGGTGGACTGCCGGGTGGTGTCGTTGCCGGCGATGATCAGCAGCGCGAAGATCGAGGAGATCTCGTCGTCGCTGAGCCGCTCGCCGTCGACCTCGGCCTGCACCATCGCGGTCATCAGGTCGTTCTCCGGCTTGCTGCGCCGGGCGGCGATCAGTTCGTGGGCGATGCCGTGGACGGTGGTGATCGTCTGGAACACCCGGGTCAGCGGGTCGGCGCCCTGCAGCAGCCGCGGGTCACGCCAACCGTCGGCGAACTGCGACTCGTAGGCGATGGTCCGGCGGTGTTCCTCGGGGATTCCGACCATGTCGCAGATGTTGTGCATCGGGACCAGCGCGGCCACCTCGGAGACGAAGTCGACCTCGCCCTTGTCCGCGATATCGTCGACGATGCGCCGGGCGTTGGCGACGATATGGTCGTCGATCCGGGCCAGCTGCTTGGGGGTGAAGGCCGCCGCCAGCAACCGGCGGATCTTGGTGTGCCGCGGCGGATCCATCGCGATGAATCCCTGCGCGGCGTCGAGAACCTCCACCGGCAGCGACTCGAAGGTGATGCCCCGCCCGGACAGGAAGTCACCCGGACGCCGGGTCACCTCGACCAGATCTGCGTGCCGGACAACGGCCCAGAACCCTTGGTCGTTGGGATCCTCGAACATCCCGTTCTTGACCGGCCGGTGCCAGGAGACGGGCCGGTGGGCGCGCAGTTCGGCGAAGGTCCGCTCTCGGTCTGCGGCGGTGCCCGACCAGAACTCGAGGGAGGACAGGTCGGCCGGGTCGTAGGGGCGCTCGGCGCGGGTGAGGGCTGCGGTCATGGGATGTCTCCTGGGATTCGTGCCTAACCACAGCCTCGGACAGAAACAGAAAAATGTCAAGCAATATCTACATCTTGCTGAAAATGTCTTTTCCCGGGTTAGACTCCACGCTGTGGCCGTCGCCGACCTGCGTGCCGAGACCCGGGCGTTCGGGCGCGCCCGGTTGCGGGAACTCGCCCTCGACGCCGCCCGTGGGGTGGTGCTCGAACGGGGCTGGGCGGCGGTGCGGATGGGCGAGGTCGCCGCGGCGGTGGGGATCAGCCGGCAGAGCCTGCACGCCGAGTTCGGCACCAAGGACGACCTCGGTCAGGCCCTGGTCATGCGGGAGGCCTCGGCGTTCTTCGACGAGCTGGCCGAGCGGCTGGAGGCGCATCCCGCGGACCTGGCCGGAGGCGTCGCCGATGCCGCCCGGTTCATCCTGTCGGTCTCGCGGGACAACCCGCTGTTGCAGACCATCCTGACCCGCACCCCGGCCAACGGCGGCGACGTCTCGCTGTTGCCGTTGTTGACCATCCGCGGCGAACCGCTGATCGGCCGCGCCGCGGAGATCCTGGGAGGCTGGGTAGGCCGCCAGTGGCCGCAGGCCGACCCGGCCGATGTCGCGCTGATGGTCGATACCGTGGTGCGGGTGGGGATCAGTCACATCCTGACCCCGACCAGACCGGAGTCCGAGGTCGCCGCGGAACTCGCGCTGCTGGCCTGCCGGTGTCTGCGGTTGCCCGACCCGCAGCTTTAGCCGCCGAACCAGGTCCGTCGCGGCTACTCTTGCCGCACATGCGGAGTCGTCTACTGCCGAGGCTGCCCCTGCTACGCCGGGGGCTGGTGGCCGGTGCCGCCGGCACCGCGGCGATGGCCGCCTGGTACCACGCCGAACGGGCGCTGCGCCGGGGCCGCTACACCGGGGTCGCCACCCTGGCCGATGGCACCCCTGTGCAGGGGCTGTGGTCCAGCGAGGGCCTGGACTACGACGACAGCGTGGTCCCCGGCCAGATCGTCGCCAAGATCCTCGGGCTGCCCGAGCCCACCGCGCGGCAGGCCGGCGCAATCACCCTGGGCCTGAGGTGGACCTACGGTTCGGCGTTCGGGATCGTGCACGCGGTGCTGCGCAACCGGTTGGGTGAGCCCAAGGCCAGCGTGCTGTTCGGCGCCGCGCTGACGGCGATGACCTCGTTCGCCTTCCCGCTGCTGGGCCGCACCCCGGTGCCGTGGCGTTGGCCGGTCGACGCGCAGTTCAGCGCGGCCAGCAGCCACGGGGCCTACATCGTGACCGCTTCGGTGGTGGACAACCTGCTGCGCTGAGACGTGTCGGTGCCCTGACATACCGTCGGAGAGGCAGACGGGGGGAAAGGTCATGACGGGAATCGGAACGGTTGCCGGCGCGATGGCGGTAGCCGGGGCGCTGATCGGGTCGGGGCTGGCGGCGGCGCCGGCCGCGTCGGCCGACAACGTCTGCGTCGGGGTCCTCAACCAGGGGGGCTGTCGGCCCGCTCCGTGGAACGGCCAGTTGATGGAGACGTGGAACACCCCGGGTTACTACGGCGGCTGGACCAACGGGCCGGTGGCCTGCGATCCGTTCACCCGGCAGTGCCGCGGCTGGGCCCAACCCTGAACCGAAGCCCTAGACCGCTCGGCGCCGACAGCGTTCATCGGCTGTTTGCCTGGCGCTTGGTGTCGCGACCCGGCCAGATCACCGGCCACCATTACCAAGGTGGTGTGCGCTGCAACGTTTTCGGCACCGGATATCTCGGGGCCACCCACGCCGCGGGCATGGCGGCCCTGGGGCATCAGGTTCTCGGCGTGGACATCGACCCCGGCAAGGTCGCCAAACTCGCCGCCGGCGAAGTCCCCTTCTACGAGCCCGGCCTGTCGGATGTTCTGCGGGACAGCCTGTGCGCAGGGCGGTTGCGTTTCACCACCGACTACGACGAGGCGGCCGAATTCGCCGAACTGCACTTCCTCGGTGTCGGGACACCCCAGAAGAAAGGCGAGTACGGCGCAGACCTACGCCACGTCCATGCCGTCATCGACATGCTGGTGCCACGGCTGGAGCGGCCGTCGGTCATCGTCGGCAAGTCGACCGTCCCCGTCGGCACCGCCGCCGAACTGTCGCACCGGGCAGCCGGATTGGCGCGGACCGAGGTCGAGATCGCCTGGAATCCGGAGTTCCTCCGCGAAGGCTACGCCGTCCAGGACACCCTGCACCCGGACCGCATCGTCGTCGGTGTCGAAGACGACTCGACGCGGGCCGAGGCCGCGCTGCGCGAGCTCTACGGAAGTCTGCTCGATGACGGCGTGCCGTTCCTGTTGACCGACTTGCAGACCGCCGAACTGGTGAAAGTATCGGCCAATGCCTTTCTGGCCACGAAGATCTCGTTCATCAACGCGATCTCGGAGGTGTGCGAGGCGGCCGGCGCCGATGTCCGGATGCTGGCCGACGCGCTCGGACACGACCCGCGTATCGGCCGCCAGTTCCTCAACGCCGGGCTGGGATTCGGAGGCGGTTGCCTGCCCAAGGACATCAGGGCGTTCATGGCCCGCGCCGGCGAACTCGGCGCCAGCCCCGCGCTGACCTTTCTGCGCGAGGTGGACAGCATCAACATGCGTCGCCGGACCCGGATGGTGGAGTTGGCCACCCGGGCCTGCGGCGGGTCGCTGCTGGGAGCCAATGTGGCGGTTCTGGGTGCGGCGTTCAAGCCGGACTCCGATGACGTGCGGGACTCCCCGGCGCTCAACGTCGCCGGCATGCTGCAACTCAACGGCGCTGCCGTCAGCGTCTATGACCCCAAGGCGATGGAGAACTCCCAACGACTCTTCCCGACGCTGAGTTACGCCGACTCCGCGCTGCAGGCCTGCGAACGCGCCGACGCGGTTCTGGTGCTCACCGAGTGGCGCGAGTTCGTCGACCTCGCCCCCGAGGCGCTGGCCGGCACTGTGCGCGCCCGGGTGATCGTCGACGGCCGCAACTGCCTGGACACCGGGCGCTGGACCGACGCCGGGTGGAGGCTCTACGCCCTGGGCCGCCGGCCTGCCGCCTGAGCCGACGGCGACTCGACGCCCGCCATACTCCGGCACGCAACCTGCCCGACACCCGCGGGTGGGATCGTTGGGGCGTGCGAGTCGCGATCGTCGCCGAATCGTTCCTGCCCAATGTCAACGGTGTGTCCAACTCGGTGCTGCGGGTGCTCGAGAACCTGCGCCGCACCGGGCATGAAGCGCTGGTGATCGCCCCCGACAACCCGCCCGGCCATCCGGCGGCCGCCCGGGTCCACGACGGGGTCCGGGTGCACCGGGTGCCCTCCCGGATGTTCCCGAAGGTGACGTCACTGCCGCTGGGGGTGCCGCTGCCCCGGATGGTGCGGGTGCTGCGCGGGTTCGACCCGCACGTGGTGCACCTGGCCTCCCCGGCGCTGCTGGGCTACGGGGGCCTGCTGGCTGCCCGCAGGATCGGAGTGCCGACCGTGGCGGTCTACCAGACCGATGTCGCCGGGTTCGCGGTCAGCTACGGGATGGGATTCGCCGCCCGGGCGCTCTGGTCGTGGACCAGGCACCTGCACGGTTTGGCCGACCGCACCCTGGCGCCCTCGAGTTCGGCGATGGAACGGCTTCACAGCCAGGGCATTCCGCGGATCCATCATTGGCCGCGGGGAGTCGACGTCACCGGGTTCGCGCCATCGGCGCGGGACCAGGGTCTGCGCCGGCGGTGGTCGCCGGACGGTAAGCCGATCGTCGGTTTCGTCGGGCGGCTCGCGCCGGAGAAACACGTCGAGCGGCTGGCGGTGTTGGAGCGCCGCGAGGATCTGCAACTGGTGATCGTCGGTGACGGCGTGGACGCCGCCGCGTTGGCCCGGCGACTGCCCTCGGCGGTGTTCACCGGTGCGCTGCACGGTGAACGGCTGGCGGCCGCCTACGCCAGTCTGGATGCTTTCGTGCACCCCGGTGAGCACGAGACCTTCTGCCAGGCCGTCCAGGAGGCGCTGGCCAGCGGAGTGCCGGTCATCGCCCCCGATGCCGGCGGCCCCCGGGACCTGGTGGCGCCCGGCCGCACCGGGCTGCTGCTCCCGGTGGCGGACTTCGAGTCGCGGTTACCGGAGGCGGTGGACCACCTGCTCGGCCATCGGGCCCGCTATGGCGCGGCGGCCCGGCGCAGCGTGCTGGAACGCACCTGGCCGATGGTCTGCGATCAGCTGCTCGACCACTACGCGGCGGTGCGCAGCGACCGGGGCGCGGGGCCGGCGGCGCTGCGCACGGCCTGACCGGGGACTCAACTCACCGGTGCCGTGGCCCGTTCGGGAGCGGGCCGCCACCCGACGTAGGTGAGATACAGACCGATCAGTGCCAGCGCCACGTAGCCGATCCGCCACGCCAGGTTCGCACCGATCACCGCGTTGGCCGCGGTCATGAACGCCTCCGGAAAAGCCAGCAGAACCACCCCGCGCAGCACCAGTAGCCAGCCCACCACCGAGATGATGACCGCCGGCGGATTGGACCACGAGGTGTGCACCGCGACCACGATCAGTCCGAGTACCAGAATGAACGCGCCGACCACCCAGGGCCACAACGGATTCGCCGCGAAGTCCTCCAGCAGGGTGTGCATCTTCGGAGCGCGCACCGCGGCAGCCAGGGGCACGATCATCAGGAAAGGACCCAGTACCCGGGCGAACTCCCGGGTCCTGCGGTCCGGGGCGTGTTCTGCATTCATGGGATCGCCTCCTCACCGGGTGGGTTCCCCGGAGGGCGCCGTCGTCAAACCTTCCGCACCGACCGCACCCTGATACGTCCGCCGCGGTGCGGTTCGAGGATGACCCCGCGCACCCGCGGGCGTTCGCCGGGGGCGGTCGTGGTCGCCAGGTCGACGCTGCGCAGGACCTCGCGCAGCACCACCCGCATCTCGGTCATGGCGAAACCGGCCCCCAGGCACCGGCGGTTGCCTCCGCCGAACGGGAACCAGGTGCTGGGGCTCAGCGTCGCGCCCACCATGCGATCCGGGTCGAAACGGTCCGGTTGCTCGTAGAGCGCGGGGCTGGCGTGCACGAGCCCGATCCCCGGGGCCACCATGATCCCGGCGGGCAGCCGGTAGCCGCCCAGTTCGACCTCGGCGGTGAGCTTGCGGCCGACGTCGAAGACCACCGGTCGGATCCGCAAGGTCTCCTTGGCGACCGCGTCGAGGTACTCGTCGCCGTCGGGATCCCCGGCGGCGCTGGCCTCGGCGGCGCGCACCGCCGCCGCCAGGGCGACGGGGTGACGGGTCAGCCGTTCCAGGGCCCAGGTCAGCGCCGTGGCCGTGGTGTCATGCCCGGCGGCCAGCAGGGTCATCAACTGGTCGCGCAGTTCCCGGTCGTCCATCCGGCGGCCGTCGGCGTCGGCGGCCCGCACCAGCATCGCCAGCACGTCGGTGCGCTGCTCGAGGCCCGGGTCGGCGCGGCGTTCGGCGATCTCGGCGTAGAGCAGCCGGTCGGCGGCCCGCAGCCGGCGGGGCACGAACCGCCAGCCGGGCCGGCGCTGCAGGGCTGGATTGGCCACCGCCAGCATCGCCCACCCGCCGAGGTTGAGCACCCGGGGCATGGCCTCCCGCAGCGCCGCCAGCCGCTGCGGGTCGCTGGCGCCGATCACCGTGCGCAGAATGATCTCCAAGGTCAGCGCCGACATCCGCGGGCCGACGGCGAAGTCGCGGCCCACCGGCCAGTCGGCGACGCTCTCGGCGGCGATCTCGGCCATGACCGGGGTCTGGCGCGCGACGGCGTCGCGGCCGAACGGCGCCATCATCAGCCGGCGGCGGTCACGGTGCAGGTCTTCGTCGATGACCAGCACCGAGGTTTCACCAAGGATTCCGGCAAGCACGGAGTTCGCCTCTCCGGCGTGGTACACCGCCGGATCCCCGGCGAACACCGTCTTGATGTCATCGGGATCGGCGAGGTAGACGATCGTGCCCATCGAGGCGATCCGCACGGTGAAGATGTCGCCGTAGCGGCGCCGGCAGGCCGCCAGGAACCGCGGCCAGAATCCGAGCATCAGGGCGGCCTGTGCCCAGCGCGGCAGCGGCGGTCCGGGTGGCAGCTCGGTTCGCCGTATTGCCGCTGGGGCGCTCATACCTCGAAGATACTCACGTGGTGTCCCAGCGATGGTGGAGTCTGTTGGCCGTGATGGTGCTCGGGATGAGCGGCTGTAGCGGGCCTGCGGGGACAGACGGCACGGGGAGGGTGATGACCGAGAGTGCACTGGGACCGGCGGCAACCGTCACCTACGAGTTCCAGGATTCCTCGGTGCCGCCGCCCTACCACCGCAGCTACCGGATGACCTTCGACCGCAGCAGCGCCCGCATCGTGGTCGACAGCTACGGCGACGTACTGGCCGAGCGCAGCGCGCCGATGCCCGAGCAGGTCTGGGAGCAGGTGTCCCGGACCTTCCCCGAGGTGCGCACCCTCACCGTCGAGGTACCCGACCAGGGCTGTGCCGGCGGCACCGGCTTCGCCCTGACCGTCGCCGAGGACGGCACCAAGGACGGCTCTCAGCACTATGTGCTGCGCGGGACCGCATGCGGTGGAACCAACTCCAGTGTCGCGGCTGCCGTTTCCGAATGGGTCGGGCCGGTCCGTGCGCTTTTCCCGCCGATGGATGAGCTCGCCCCGGAGGGCGAGTGAGGATCGGCAGTACCCGAGGGGTCTAGCGAAGCGGGAACTTCTCCCAGGCGCTGTAGCCGACGAAGGCTGCGGCGCCGAGCAGCAGCGCGGCGGTGATCCAGCGGCCGTGCTTCTGCATCAGGCGTTCGTATCCCCTCCTGATCCGGTCCAGAGAGCCGGGCCGGATCACCTCGATGACCGCCGGCAGAAGGGCGGGCAGAACCGCGATCGCGGCGAAGACCACCACGGCCAGTCCGCGCTGGGCGGTGTCGGTGATCTCGGTGACCTGATGCCCTGCGGCGACCGCGATCGGGAAGACCTTCGGGTGCAGACCGCACATCGCGAAACCGGCGGCCGCAGCACGGGTGACCCGCTGGCCGGTGGACAGCTCTGCGCCCGGTTGCAGTTCGCGCGCCAGTCTCGGGAAGCGCTCGGCCAGCGCCGTGCGTAGCCTGCCGCGCTCGGGCGGGTTCTCGACGATGTCGGGAATGGGTTTGTCCCGCAGCGTATTGACCGCCCGGATGAGTCCGATCACCAGCAGTGCCGCGGCGATCGCCGCGCGCACCACGAATCCCGGCCAGGATCCGCCCGCGTTGGGGTCGACGTCGAAGGTGGTGGCGATCCAGAGGCCGATGGCGGTGGCGAAGGCGATACCGGCGACACCGCCCGCGGCGTAGGCCAGCGCGGCCAGCAGCGGGCGCTTGCGGTCGTTGGCGACGATCAGGCCGAGAACCAGGGTCTCGGGAGTGAGGAGAATCGCCAGCGCAAGGGTGACGACGACGGCGAAGTGCGAGCTCACCGGCGAGGGCCCGGGTGCATGGGAATCTCCTTTCGCCCCGGAATGCTAGCCCCACGCCGGGACACGGGCTGGGACCTTAGTCCTGGCCGGTGGCGGGATCCCCGGAGTCGAGCCGGAAGCGGCTATGGAGCTGCTGGTACATGCCGAGCAGAGTCGCCCGCTCGTTGAGCAGCGCGCTGACCTGTCGTTGAACCCTTCTCATCTGTAGCGTCTCCCGGCTTTTCTCCAGCCGGGCCAGCCGGGTCTGGAAGAGTCCGAGCCGGTGGTCGATGGCAGCGATCTCTCGCGCCAACTCCTCGGCGAAGCGCCGGGCCTGGGCGCGGTCGGCGTCGTTGGGTGGTGATGGCACGGTCTCAGATCGGGTTCACCAGCGCGCCCTGCGCGTCGATGCCGATGCTCACCTCGGTGCCGTTGACCAGATGGTCGTGCCGGGTTCCGCTGACCTCGCTGATCACGATCGCGGTCGGGTCCGATTCGTGCTTGGGGTGGGTCAGGATCCGGGTCCGGGCACCCTGGAACTGTTGGCTCACAACGGTTCCGGGCAGCCCGGGCTCAGCCGGGTCGAGCAGTACGGTCGACTCCGGCCTGATCAGTACCTCGACCGGAGTGCCGGTCGGGTGTGCCGCGGCCGCCGCCAGCGGGACCAGCGTTCCGCCGACATCGACCGCCCCGCCGGCGGCCACGGTGCCGCGCAGCCGGTTGGACTCCCCGACGAAGCCGGCGACGAACGCGGTGGCGGGCCGGCGGTAGATCTCTTCGGGGGTGGCGAACTGCTCGAGGCGGCCCTGGGAGAGCACCGCGATCCGATCGGAGATGGTCAGCGCCTCCTCCTGGTCGTGCGTGACGAAGATGGTGGAGATGCCCAGTTCCTGCTGGATCACCCGGATCTCGTTGCGCAGGCTGACCCGCACCTTCGCGTCCAGCGCCGAGAGCGGTTCATCGAGCAGCAGCACCCGCGGCTCGATAGCCAGGGCCCGGGCCAGTGCGACGCGCTGCTGCTGGCCGCCGGACATCTGGTGCGGGTAGTTGGCCTCTTTACCGGACAGTCCGACCAGATCCAGCATCTCCTGGGCACGGCTGCGGACCCGGTCGCCCGGCTGCTTGCGCACCCGCAGCCCGAAGGCGACGTTGTCGAGGGCCGACATGTTCGGGAAAAGGCTGTAGTTCTGGAAGACCATGCCCATGTCGCGCCGGTTCGGCGGCATCTCGTCGATGGCCTGCCCGTCGATGAACACCGACCCGCTGTCGGCGTGTTCAAAGCCGGCGACGATGCGCAGGGCGGTGGTCTTGCCGCAGCCGCTGGGGCCCAGGAAGCTGACGAACTCGCCCTCGGCCATGTCCAGCGACAGACCCTCCAGCGCGGTGAAATCGCCGTAGGTCTTGCGGATCTTCTCGGTGCGCACCGTGGTCATCGGTCAGGTCCTCGCTATCGCGCCGGCCACCGCGACACCACCGAGGCGCCGCGACAGCGCGGAGACCCCGATCAGAAGCAGCCAGGTGAACAGGATGGTGATCAGTGCCAGCGCGGCGGCGCCCTGGGCCTGGGCGGTGCCGACGGTGGCCATGTAGACGGGCAGGGTGTCGTAGAGGAACAGCGAGGACAGCACGTACTCGCCGAGCACCACGGTGATGGTGAGGAACGCCGCCCCCAAGATCGCGCCGCGAAGGTTGGGAACGATGACCCGTGCCAGGGTGAACAGCGTGCCCGCGCCGAGGCTTTGGGCGGCGTCGACCATGGTGCGCAGGTCCAGCGCCTTGACCCCGGTGTCCAGCGCGCGGTAGGTGAAGGCGAAGCTGAGGACGACATAGAACGGCACCAGCACCAGTGGGGAGCCCAGCAGTGCGGGCACCAGGCCCAGCAGCAGGCCGGTGGCGCCGATGACCAGGGTGATCGGCGGGACGGCGAAGACCAGCAGGGTGATCGCCTCCACCAGGTTGCGGTACTGCGGGGCACGCAGGTGCACCCACAGCACGGTGGGCACCATCAGCGCCAGCGAGGCCGCCGTGGTCAGCAGCGCCAGCAGCAGGCTCAGCCCGACCGAGCGCCAGAACTGCGGATCCCTGACGATGCCCGCGTAGGCTTCTGCGGTCCAGCCCGATCCACTGGTGAAGCTGAACACCGCCAGCGAGATCAGCGGCAGGGCGAAGAAGACGACGCAGCCGATCACCACCAGCCAGCGGCCCACCGGGACCGGGGCGCGCCGCCTCACGAGGCCCACCGCGCAACTCGGCGCTGCAGGGCGATGTTGATCGCCAGCGCCACCGAGACCACCAGGATCATCCCAAGGGCGAGCGCGTAGCCGACCTGGCTGCTGTCGGCGAAGACGTTGCCCTGAACGAAGAACCCGATCTGGATCGGCACCAGGTTCACCGACCCGGAGGTGAGCACCTGGGCGGTGGCGTAAGCGGCGAAGGAGTTGGCGAACAGCAGCACCACCCCGCCGATGAAGGCCGGCGTGAGCAGCGGTATGCCGACCCGGATCCAGTATTGGAAAGTACTGGCGCCCAGCCCTTCGGCGGCCTCACGCCAGGACTGGCGCAGGCCGTCGACGGCCGGGGTCATCACGATGAGCATCAACGGGATCTGGAAGTACAGGTAGACGACCACCAGACCGCCGAAGCTGAGCAGGCTGAAGCCGGTGCCGTACAGGTCCACCCCGATCCGGCCGAGCAGGCTGGTGACCAGGCCGGCCGACCCGATGGAGGCCACGAACGCGAAAGCCAGTGGCACCCCGCCGAACTGGGAGGCCACCCCGGCGAAGGTGGACATCGCCGACTTGAGGAACCGCGGCCGGCCGAGGGTGGACACCGCGTAGGTCAGAAGGGTGCCCACCACCCCGCCGATCAGAGCGGTCACCAGGGACAGCAGCCCGCTGGTGAGGAAGGCGCTGCGGTACTGCGGGGCGGCGGCGGTGGCGATGTTGCCGAGGGTGAAGCCCCCCTCGGCACCCTTGAAGGCCTGCAACACCACCGCGTAGGCCGGCCAGATCAGGAACAGGAAGGCCACGATGAGAAAGGGAGCGACCCCCACCCAGCCCGGTAGCTGTCGTCGTTTCATCCGACCGCCTTGCCCCAGTACGCGGCGATGGCCGCGGTGGCCGCGGCGGTCTGATCCTGGGTCGGGAACTTCAGCGCGCGCAGTTCCTCGATCGGCGGCAGCGTCGCCTGCACCTCGTCGGGAACCTTGCCGTCGGTGACGAACTGCGGGTAGAGCGCCGGGATCGCCCCACCGTCGAGGTAGAGCAGGGCGCCCTTGCCGGAGGTGACCCACTCCATCCACAGCCTGGCGGCGTTGGGGTGCGGTGCGCCGTTGCTGATGGCGTCGCAGTACATCCCGCCCATCACACCGTCGGGGGGAACGGTGGCGGTCAGCGTCAGGCCGGACTTGGCCAGAACGGCCTCGGCGCCGGGCATGTTGAACGACCAGTCCAGCCCGATCAGCACCTGCTGGTTGGCCAGGTTGCCGACGTTGGCCTGCAGCGGAATGTAGTTGCCCTGCCTGCTCAGCCGGCCGAAGTAGTCGATACCGGGCCCGATGTCGTCCAGCGAGCCGCCGCTGGCCAGTGCGGCGGCCCACACCGCGTTCAGCGGCGAGGTGGACTGCCGGGGATCGCCGTTGGTGGCGACCATGCCCCGGTAGCCGGGTTTGGTGAGATCGGCCCAGGTCGTGGGCGGGTCGGCGACTCGGGTGGTGTTCACCCCGAAGGAGATCAGCCCGTAGTACGGCCCGGTCCACATGCCGTCGGGGTGCTTGAGGTCGGCGGGGATCTGGTCGAAGGCGCTGACCTTGTAGGGCTGCACGAGTCCCTGCTCGACGGCCTGGCGGGCGAAGGACGGTCCCACCTCGATGACATCGGGCATCCGCTGCTGGCCCCGCATCAGGCGCAGGGCGGTGAGTTCCTGGGCGGAGGTGGCGTTGGGGGACTGGACGGTCACCGCGATCCCGTACTCGGCTTCGAACGCCGCGGTGATGGCGCCGTAGTTGGCCCAGGTGGCCGGCATGGCGATCAGGCTCAGCCGGCCTTCTCGCTGGGCGGCGTCCACCAGTTCGGGCAGCCGTTCGGCGGGCAGCGGCGGTTCGGGCGCCGGGACCGCCAGCGGGGCGTTGGCGTTCGCCGACTCCCGCAGGGTCAGCGCCCCGATACCGACCGCGCCGGCAGCCCCGGCCGCACCCAGGAAGGCCCGCCGGGTCAGGCTGGTCTGTGTGGGTTTGCTCACCGACCCGCCTTGTAGGCCATCGCATAGGCGAGCTTGCCGGGCTTGACCGAGTCCACCGGCTGCCCCAGCGCTTCGAAGGCCTGCTGCCCGAACGAGTCCATCCTGCCCAGGTCGGCAGCGGTGCGCCCGGCGGCGATCACGGTGTTCGGCGGTAGCGCGACGATCGCCCCGCCTACGTTCTCGACGAGGCTCAGGTAGGACGGCAGCTCATCAAGGTTGAACGACTCCGGCGACAGCGTCGGGTCGGGTTGTTCCCGCAGCCACTGACCCCAGTAGAACTCCTGGAATGCCGGGCTGTCGTCGCTCTGGGTGTAGCCGACGTCGCGCACGAAGTACAGCGCCCCGCGGTAGACGTCGTTGGCGAACTGTGTGAGTCCCAGTCCGGTCGGCAGCTGTTCAGGGGTGATGGGTGCGCCGTCGGCGTCGCGCAGCCAGGTCCAGCCGCGGGCCGCCATCTCATCCCAGAACGCCGCCGGCTCCATCGAGGACAGGTTGCCGGTGACCTTCAGCCGAACCCCGGTGGCCGGACCTCCGCCCGGAGCCTCCCAGAACGAGGTCAGGGTGTGGTGGCCGTCGGTGAGGTAGGGCTGTCCGCCGGGGCCGATCACGACAGTCTTCATCTCGGCGGTGGACTCGGGGGTCTCCGATCCCAGGGCGACCGCGCAGCGGAAGGACGTCGGTTCGGCGATGGTGGCACCCGCGTCCGCACGGTCCAGGCCGCCCTGGCCGTTGGTGACGCACCACTGATCCAGCAACCGGTCGGCGGCATCGGCGCCGATCGTGTAGCGGCCCAGCCGGTAGTAGACCTCGTCGTAACCCAGCGACGGCTGGGTGGGGCGCAGTTCCTCAAGGTTCACGTCGAGCAGATCGCCCTCCTGGGCGGCGCAATACCGGGCGTTCTGATCGGCACACGGCACGGCCGTATCGGCCGGTGCGGCCGTGTCGCTCCGTTCGGCGGTCGGCGCGCTGCAAGCCGCCCCGCTCAGCGCGATCAGTGAACAACAGGCGGCGAAAGTCCGCCGACCGATGCCAGCCATGCGATCTCCTTGTCAGCAGGTGACGAACGAGCCCAGCTTCCCGGTGGCGTCCAGGATGGCCAGAGACTTGTCGGTGGTGGTGGTCAGCTCGGCGTTGCCCGCAGTCTTCTCGGCCATCACGCACTTGGTGGGCAGGAAGCCCGCCGGGGCGGAGTTGATGGTCGGCTGCAGCATCCAGTTCGCATCCGGGGCCTTCTCGATCTCGGCGGCGAAACCCTCGGCGAGGCCCGGCTTGTTCATCCGGCTGATCACCAACCGGTTGTTAGCCCGGGCGAGCATCTCCACATCGCCCATCGAGTCCCCGGCCACCATGAACAACTCGCCGCGGCTGATGACGTTGTCGATCGCCCCGGCCTTGCCGCCCCGCCACGAGGCCAGCCCGTCGGGGATGGCCAGGATCTCCAGCTGCGACATCCGGGCGGGGTCCAGCTCGATATAAGCCTGATCGGGGGTCTGATGGGTCAGCTGGTAGTCCGAGACGAGCTTGCCGGTCTCGCGATCCTTGAGCAGCGAGGTGACCGCCACGACGTGGTCCATCGGCAGCGCGGCCTCCTGCCCGTATTTCTCGACGATGGCGGGGTTGACCGCGTTCTGCACCATCCAGCGCACCGCCCAGGTGACCCCGGCGGAGACCACCCAGACGTCGTAGCCGTGGCTGCGCAGGTTGCCGTAGAGATCGGCCATCTGCGGGTAGATGAACGGCCGGCCGGCGCCGAGGATCGACGTCTCCTCGCTGGACTCCAGGTCGGCGGCGCCGGCGCCGTTGTCATACGCCCCGGCGGTCTGGGCCAGGAAGTCCGACAGGGTGCGGCCGGTGAACGCGGTCGCCACCAGAGGCAGCGAGGAGTACTCGCGGAACGGGTCGGCGTCGCCGGCGGAGTCCAGCACCGCGTCGTAGTAGGTGGAGATGCCGTCGGTGATCGCCATCGGCTTCCCGTCGGCGGTGCTGAACGGCGGGAACATCGCCGTGCTCAGCGACGCCGGGTCGATGGCGTTGGTCTCCTGCACCCGGGCCAGCATCGCCTCGCCGACGTCGCGGGCCTGGGTGGTGTTGTCGAAATCGAACACCACGATCTTGCCCTGCCCGGAGGATGCCGCGATGGTCTCGGTCAGGGTCTGATAGACCGAGTCGGTCCAGCCGGCCCGGTCCAGTGCGGGGACGTCGGTGACGGCGGCGGCGTTCGGGGTTGCGGCGGCACTGGCGGGGGTGCCGGCGGGGGAGTCGGTCGTGGCGGTCTGGTTCGAGGACTGCGACGAGCAGCCCACCAGAACCAGCGCGGTGACGGCAGCGCACAGGGACTTGGAGTGGCAGTGTGGCATGGCTCCGAGTCTGATCAGAGCGCGCCGCCCGCGCGCACCGAAGGCCGTTCAGGAAAGCAGAAGTTCACCGTGGAGGCAGACCGCGTTCACCTTTGCGGTCAGCCCTTGGTCTGCCGTTCCCGGTGGGTACGTTCCCGGGTCAGCGTCTGGCCGCGGAAGAACGCCGGGGACTTGAGGTTCCACAGGATCATCAGCAGCACCCCGAGGACCAGGCTGAGGACGCCGATGATGAACACGGTGCCGATCCCGGCCAGCGACCCGCCGCTGCCGTACTCGGGGTTGATCATCCGATAGGCCTCGAACAGCCCGACCGGGATGAGGATCAACGCGGCGATGCCGGGCAGGATCACCTGTCCCAGCGCCGTCCGCCAGGACCTCCAGGCGGTGTCCCAGAAGTACACCACCGAGGACACCGCGACCACCGTGTAATACAGCATGATCGCGATGCCCACGCTGTAGACGCAGTCCTCCACGATGCTCTCGCTGACGAAGGTCAGCCCGCCGTAGATGACCAGGGTGGTCAGACCGATGAACCAGGTGGTGAACTTCGGCGTCTGCACGACGTCATCGACGGAGGCGAAGCGGTCCGGCAGGGCCTTGTAGGTGGCCATCGCGAGCATGCCGCGCACGGTGGCCATCACCGTGGACATCGTCGCCGAGAACGCCGAGAGGCCGACGATCACCGCGGCGATCACCGCCCCGTTGGGCCCCACCGCCTCCCGGGTGAGGGCGGAGAACACGTCGTCGATGTTCTTGGCGTGGGTGAGACTGCCCTCGCTGGAGTCGTCGATTCCGGCGAAGGCCAGGGCGGCCACCCCGATCACGACGTAGGTGATCAGGATGATGACGATCGCGGTCACCCCGACGCGGCCGGACTGCTCCGGCGTTCCCGCCGTCTCCTCCGACATCGACAGCGCCGCGTCGAATCCCCAGAAGATGAAGATCGCCACCAGGAAACCGCTGAGGAAGGCCGGAAAACCGTTGATGGCCAATGGGTTGAACCAGTCCCAGGAGAACGCCTCGGCGGTCGGGTTGCTCTCCCGTCCGAGGATGTTGAGCATCAGGATGGCGGCGAAGAGGATCAGACCGCCGTACTGGATGACGGTCAGGATCAGAGTTGTCCGGGAGGATTCCTCGGCGCCCCGGGCGACCAGCCAGGTGGTGGTGAGGATGAAGATCGCGGCGATGAGGACCTGCAGCCACTTGGACGAATCCTCCAGGCGGAAGGCGACGCTGACGGCGTTGACGGTGATTCCCGCCGCGCCGACACCGGCCAGGATGGACGAGAGCATCAGCGCGTAGCCGCCGATCCAGCCGATGTGCGGCAGGATCGCCTTGGACCCCCAGGTGAACACGGTGCCGGCATCGGGTGCGGCGTCGGTGAGGTGCTTGTAGGCCAAAGCCACGAAGTACATCGGGATGACCGCGATGATGAACACGATCGGCAGCTGGTAGCCGGCCTCGGCGGCTCCGTGCCCGAGCGCACCGGTCAGCGAGTAGGCCGGAGCGGTTGCCGCCAGGCCGATCGCCACCGCCCCGATCAGCGACACCGAACCCTTCTTCAAACCCTTGGGCTTGATGCCGTGCATCGGCGGGTCGGTGCCGTCCCCGGCGCCGTCCTCAACCTGCTGCGTCATGCCCGGCATTGTCGCACTGGCCTGCGGTGTCGTCGCGGTCTCGGCGAATTTCGATGCGGCGCGGAAGGCAATTCGGCCACCGGACGCGCCAGACCGCCCGGTGGCCTACCATCCGGCCATGCGCATCCTGCAGATCGGCGCCGGCGGCGTGGGCTCCTCGGCCGCCCTGATCGCCGCCCGCCGCGACTTCTTCGAGCACTACCTGATCGCCGACTACGACGCCGCCCGGGCCGCCGACCTGGTCGCCCGGATCGGCGACCGCCGGTTCACCGGCATCGGCCTGGACGCCTCCGACGCCGGGGCGGTGACCGAGGCCTGCCGAACCCACGGCATCACCCACGTGCTCAACGTGGTCGACCCCCGCTTCGTGATGCCGATCTTCGACGGGGCGCTCGCCGCCGGCGCGAACTATCTGGACACCGCGATGAGCCTGTCGCACCGGCACCCCGAGAAGCCGTTCGAGTTGTCCCACGTCAAGCTCGGTGACCAGCAGTTCGCCAAGGCCGCCGACTGGGAGTCCGCCGGTCGGCTGGCGCTGGTCGGCATCGGGGTGGAGCCCGGGCTGGCCGACGTGTTCGCCCGCTACGCCGCCGACCACCTGTTCTCCGAGATCGACGAGCTCGGCGTGCGGGATGCCTCCAACCTGGTGGTGGAGGGCTACGAGTTCGCCCCGTCGTTCTCGATCTGGACCGTCATCGAGGAGTGCCTCAACCCGCCGGTGATCTGGGAGAAAGGTCGCGGCTGGTTCACCACCGAGCCGTTCAGCGAACCGGAGATGTTCAACTTCCCGGAGGGCATCGGCCCGGTGGAGTGCGTCAACGTCGAGCACGAAGAGGTGCTGCTGATGCCGCGCTGGGTGGACGCAAAGCGGGTCACCTTCAAGTTCGGCCTGGGCGACGAGTTCATCGAGGTGCTGCAGGTGCTCAACAAGCTCGGCCTGGACCGCACCGAACCGGTCACGGTGCGCTCGGCGACGGGGGAGGCCCGGGTCAGCCCGCGCGACGTGGTGGCCGCCTGCCTACCCGATCCGCTGGCACTGGGGCCGAAGATGACCGGGAAGACCTGCGCGGGACTGTGGGTCACCGGAACCGGTAAGGACGGCCGCCCCCGGGAGGTCTACCTCTACCACGTGGCCGACAACGCCTGGACCATGAAGGAGTACGAAGCTCAGGCGGTGGTCTGGCAGACCGCGATGAATCCTGTTGTGGCTCTGGAGTTGCTGGCCACCGGTGCCTGGTCGGGCACTGGGGTGCTCGGGCCGGAGGCCTTCGACGCGGTGCCGTTCCTGGACCTGCTGCGCGACGGGTACGGCCAGGAGTGGCATATCGAGGAGCGGGTGCCCTCCGGCTAAGCTCCACCGCCATGACCAAACGCCAGATCGCGGCGCTGTTCGTGCTGTGCCTGGCGGTGTTCATGGTCGCCGTCGACGGCACCGTCATCAGCGTCGCCGTCCCGGCCATCAGCGAGCAGCTGCGGCCGGATTACACCCAGATCCTCTGGATCGGTGACGTCTACTCGTTCGTGCTGGCCGGCCTGCTGGTCACGATGGGCAACATCGGTGACCGGATCGGGCGCCGGCGGCTGCTGCTCGGGGCGGCGGTGGCCTTCGGGGTGGCCTCGGCGGCCGCGGCGATGGCGCCGACCCCGGAACTGCTGATCGCCGCGCGCGCCCTGCAGGGGGTGGCCGGGGCGGGCCTCATGCCGCCCACCCTGGCCCTGCTGCGCACGGTGTTCGCCGAGGAGCGGCTGCGCACCCGCGCGGTGGGTTTGTGGAGCGCCAGCGGGGCGGCCGGCGCGGCGATGGGCCCGACGGTCGCCGGGGCTCTGTTAGAGCATTTCTACTGGGGCTCGGTGCTTCTGGTGAACCTGCCGGTGGTGGCGCTGGTCATCGTCGTCGGAGCCTTGGTGCTGCCCGAGGCTCGCAGCGAGTCCGACCATCCGCTGGACCCGGCCTCGGTGCTGCTGTCCACCGCGGGCATCCTGGGGGTGGTCTACGGGATCACCGAACTGTCGCACTCCGGGCTGGGCTTCTGGCCGGCCTACCTGGCGCTGGGGCTGGGCTCGCTGCTGGTGTGGGTGTTCCTGCGCCGCCAGTACCGGCTGCCGGTTCCGCTGCTGGATCTTCAGCTTTTCGAGCAGGCGCGGTTCGGGGCGGCCATCCTGGCCCAGTTGATGGTGGTCTTCGCCAACGTCGGCGCGCTGTTCTTCCTGCCGATCTTCCTGCGGCAGGTGGGCGGCTTCAGCGCCCTGCAGTCCGGGCTGGCGCTGTTGCCCCAGTCGCTGGTGAGCCTGGTCGTGGCCTCCAACGCCGGACGGTTGATCCGGGCCTGGGGGCACCGCGGGGCGATGGCGAGCGGTTTGGGGGTGGGCGCGGCCGGGCTGATACTGCTGGGTCTGACGGTGTCGGTGTCCTATCCGGCGATGGTGGTCCCGCTGATGATGCTGGGCTTCTCCTTCGGTGCGGTCGTGACCTGTGTCTCCGACCTGGTGCTGACCAGCGCCAGCGCAGACCGGGTCGGGGCTGCGACCGGGATCTCCGAGACCTCTTTCGAATTGGGCAACGCGCTGGGCATCGCGCTGACCGGCAGCACGGTGGCGGTGCTGTACTTCCTGGTCACCGGAACCGCGGCGCACTTCACCGAGGCCGTCGACCCGCACGGGTTCATCGTCAGCCTGGCCGGCTACTGCGTGATCGGCGGTGTGCTCCTGGCCGCCGTGGCCTGGGTGGTCTCCCGCGCGGTGCGTGAGCCGGTCGATCAGGCGTAAACGTTCTCGGGCGCCTCGATCTCGGTGACCGACACCGCCTCCAGGGTGGGGATCAGCGAGGAGTCACCATCGGCCGCGCCGGGTAGTACGGTGCCCTCCACCCGCACCCAGGTGTACTCCGGCAGGCGGCCAGCCTCGGCGGCCGCGGGGCCGTCCAGGTGAATCCGGGCAAGCCGGGCGTCGGCGGCGCAGCACAGCACTGAGAACCGGCCCAGGTCGACCTTGCCGTCGTCGTCCATGGTGAACCCGGTCACGGTGATCAGCCGGCCGTCCAGGGTGCCCGCCGAGTCCTGCGCGGCCCGGATCATCACGTCGGGCACCGAGACCTCCGGCGCGCGGCCGGCCGGCAGTGGCGGGAACGGCCGGCGCAATGCCTCGGTGGAGACCGCGCTGACGCTGGGCACGCTGGCCTGCGGCCGCAGCGGCGGCGGGGTCAGGAATATCAACACCACCACCGGCACGACCAGCAGCCAGGCCGCGCGGTTGCTGTGCCCGTGGCCGTCGTGGTCGGGATCGGAGGCCGCGCCGCCCCGGATGTCGCCGATGATCGCCACCAGAGCCAGCACGATCAGCACTCCGGCGGTCAGGTACAGCCACGGCAGCAGCGCGGCTTTGACGTAGCGGGTGAAGATGCCGGTGACCGCGATCATCGCGGTGGCCACCCCGATCAGCAGCAGCAGGGTGTTCTCCGACTCCCGGCTCATGCGCCACCTCCCAGCACCAGCACGCCGACGACGGTCGCGACCACGGTGGCCACCACGAAGGTGGCCGGGGCGAACCGGATCGCGAAGGCCCGGCCGAAGATCCCGGCCTGCATGGCGAACAGCTTGATGTCGATGGCCGGGCCGACCACCAGGAATACCAGCCTGGGCACCAGGGGCAGCATGGTCAGGCTGGCGGCCACGAACGCGTCGCCCTCCGAGCACAAGGCCAGCACCACAGCCAGGATCGCCATCACCAGCACCCCGAGCAGCAACTGGCCGGCCAGCTTCTCGAACACCCACTGCGGTACCAGTACGTGCAGTGCCGCCGCCGCGGCGGCGCCGATCACCAAGTAGGACGCCGCCGCGAGGAAGTCGTGCCGGGCGGTCTCGGCGAACGCCCGCCAGCGCGGCGTGTCGTTGGCGGCGGGCTTGGGCAGCCGACGGGTGATCCACTCCGGGCGTCCCCATTTCGCCCACGCCAGGCCCATGATGATCGCGGTCAGCAGGGACGCGCCGACCCGGGCACCGACCATTTGTGGCTGGCCGGGGAAGGCCACCACGGTGGAGACCACCACGATCGGGTTGATCGCCGGTGCGGCCAGCATGAAGGTCAGCGCGGCCGCGCCCAGTGCGCCCTCACCGAACATCCGGCGGGCCAGCGGCACCGAACCGCATTCGCAGCCGGGCAGCGCCGCGCCGGAGGCCGCCGCGGTCAGCACCGCGGCCGAGGGCCGGTTGGGCAGCCAACGGGAGAGCCGGTCGGGGGTGACGAACACCGCGAGCAACGCGCTCAGCACCACGCCGAGGGCCAGGAACGGCAGGGCCTGGACGAAGATCCCGGCGAAGACCGTGCCCGCCGTCGACAGCGCGGTGCTGTCGTACACCACGCTTCGCAGGGTTCCGCCCAGCAGGGCGAAGGCCACCATCAGCGCGGCGATCACCCACACCGACAGCGTCCGGATACGCCGCGGATCGGTGTGTGAGTCCGCCTCGGGGTTCACCGCCGCCACGAGGACAGTGTGCCAGCGCGGGGGATCGGGTGGCCGTGGTTGCCTCTTTTATTGAAAACGATTACCATTAGTGGGTGACGATACCCCGCCATACCGCGGTGTCCGCGGCATCGCTGACACTGCTCATCTCGCTGGCCGGCTGCGGCTCCAACGGCACGACGGCCACCACCGCCACCACCGACGGCCCGGGAGCGTCCGCCTGTCCGGGCGGAGCGGTGGATGTGGTGGTCAGCGTGGACCAGTGGGGCGATATCGTCTCCGAACTCGGCGGCGACTGCGCGACGGTGACCACGCTGCTGGCCAGTTCCTCGGTGGACCCCCACGACTACGAACCGTCGCCCTCTGATGCGGCCGCGTTCAGGGACGCCCAACTGGTGGTGGTCAACGGCGCCGACTACGACCACTGGGCCTCCGACCTGGCGGCCGCCTCGGCTCCCACGGCGGCGGTGGTCGACGCCGCGACGGTCACCGGCACACCCGACGGGGCCAACCCGCATCTCTGGTACAAGCCCTCGGCGGTCACGGCGGTGGCCGATGCGGTGTCGGCCGAACTGGCCAGGCTCAACCCCGAGGCCGCCGACTACTTCACCCAACGCCGGTCGGCGTTCGGTACCGCCCTGCAGCCCTTTGACACGCTGATCGACAGAATCAAGGCCGAGGCCTCGGGTAAGACCTACGTGGCCACCGAATCGGTGTTCGACTACCAGGCCGAAGCGCTCGGACTTGTCGACAAGACACCCCCGGGTTACCGGCGGGCGGCGGCCAACGAGGCCGATCCCTCACCGGCCGACATCCGCGCGTTTCAGGCCGAGTTGGAGAGCGGGGAGGTCAGCGTGATGATCTTCAACACCCAGACCGAAGGCTCGGTCTCCGAGCAGCTGCGGGCCGCGGCCGAGGCCGCTGGCGTCCCGATCGTGGCCGTCACCGAGACCGTTCCGCCCGGGCAGGACAGCTTCGTCGGCTGGCAGGACGAGCAGCTCACCGACCTGGCCAAGGCGCTGGGTGTCACCCCCTGAGCCCGGCGGCGAGGTCGCGCTGTCCTTCCGCGACGCCAGCGCGGTCCGCGACGGTCGGGTGATCTGGTCGGAGGGCACCTTCGACGTACCGGCCGGCAGCGTCGTCGCGGTCATCGGCGCCAACGGTTCGGGCAAAACGACGCTGGTTCAGATGATCTTGGGTCTGGTGCCGGTCGCCTCGGGTGCGTTGCGGGTGTTCGGCAGGGCGCCGGGTGACGGCAACGATCTGATCGGCTACGTCCCCCAGCATTACGTGGCCACCGCCGGGGAGGCCGTCCGCGCCGTCGACGCGGTGCTGCTCGGCTTGGCCGGCGACCGCTGGGGGGTTGGGCGATTCACCGCCGCGCAGCGGCAACTGGCCCGAACGACGTTGGCCTCGCTGGACGCCGAGGGGTTCGCCGACAGTCGTCTGTCGACGCTGTCCGGCGGCCAACGTCAGCGGGTGGCGATCGCCGAGGCGATGGTGGCCGGGCCGCGGATGCTGATCCTCGATGAGCCGCTGGCCTCCCTGGACCTGGGCAGCCAGCGCGAGACGGTACTGCTGCTGGCCCGGCTGCACCGTGAACTCGGGCTGACCATCCTCATCGTCGCGCATGATCTCAATCCGCTGCTGCCGATCCTGGACAGCGCGATCTACCTGCTCGACGGGCACGCCCACCACGCCCCGATCGGGCAGGTGGTCGACGACGACCTGCTCACCCACCTCTACGGCGCTCCGGTCCGCGTAGTGCACACCCCGCAAGGGGAGCTGTACATGAGAAGTATTCTCTGACAATGCAGTTGGACTCGCTGCGGTTGGGCAATATCGGCTATCAGCCGGGCTGGTGGGAGATCCTCGGCTCCCCGTTCATGCGCAACGCGGCCATCGGCGGGACGATCGTGGCGCTGGCCGCCGGGGTGATCGGGTACTTCGTCGTCGTCCGGCAGAGCGCCTTCGCCGCGCACGCACTGGCTCACATCGGACTGCCCGGGGCCACCGGCGCGGTACTGTTCGGCCTGTCACCGGTGATCGGCCTCGGAGCGTTCTGTGTGGGCGGTGCGATCCTGATCAGCGTGCTCGGTGAGCGCGCCTCCGAGCGCGATATCGCCACCGGAACGGTGCTGGCCTTCGCCACCGGCCTCGGGCTGTTCTTCAACTCGCTGGCCACCCGAAGCTCGAGCACGATGACCAACGTCCTGTTCGGCAACCTGCTGGCCATCACCCGCGGCCAGCTGGTGGTGTTCGCGGCCCTGCTGTCGGTGGTCGCCGTCACCGTCGCCGTGGTCTACCGGCCACTGCTCTACAGCTCGGTCAACGCCGCGGTGGCCCAGGCCAAGGGGATCCCGGTGCGGGGACTCTCCCTGCTGTTCATGGTGCTGCTGGCGCTGGCGGTCACGATGGCGATCCAGGCTGTCGGCACCCTGCTGCTGTTCGCCCTGCTGATCACGCCGGCGGCGACCGCGATCTCACTCACCCCGAGGCCGGTGCTGGCGATGGCGATCTCGACGGCGCTGGCGGTGGCCTGCGTATGGGTGGGGCTCGCCGCCTCGGCGATGTTCAACGCCCCGCCCAGTTTCCTCATCGTCACCTTCGCCACCGCGGTCTGGCTGGCGGTCTGGCTGCGGGACCGGCGGCGGCGGAAGGTGTTCGGCGAGCCCGCGGCCGCGGCGTCAGCCCCGCAAAACGCGGGCCACCGATAGCCGGCACCGACTACGTGCTCAGGAGCCGTTCTGGCCGTCGGGATCGTTTTCGAAACCGAACCACTTCTGCTTGATCAGGTCGAAGGTGCCGTCCTCCTTGACCGCCAGCAGCCCCTGGTTGAACCGCTTGCGCAGATCGCTGCCGTTGGGGAAGGCCACCCCGTAGTCCTCGGGCTCGAAGACCGTGCCCACCAATTGGGCGACGCCGTCGGCCTCGTTGGCGACGTAGTACCGCAGCACCGGAGAGTCGAAGACCACCGCGTCGAGGTCGCCCTTCTTCAAAGCGGCGTAGCAGTCATCGATGGTGGCTACTTCCCTGGGGGAGACGCCGATCGAAGCCAGGTAGTCGGCCGGTTCAGTGGCCGCGACCGTGCAGACCCGCTTTCCCACCAGGTCTGAAGGCTGATTGATCTTGGCGTCGAACTTCTCCACCGTGAGGTTGGCGGTCAGCGTCGCGGTGTAGTACGCGACGAAGACCAGGCCGACGAAAGCCCACAGTATTGACAGCCCGCGGGTGAACCGGTGCTGAGGGAACGTATCGGGTTGCCCGGCAAGCATGCCCAGGCTCCAAGCCATCGACTGCAGAATGCCTTTGAAATAGCTCTTGGAGACCATCGAGTGGGTGTGCCGCCGTTCGGTCAGCCAGATCAGATGAGCCGGCAGCACCGAGATGACCAGCCCGGCCAGCAGCCAGACGAACATGATTTTGGAGAACAGCAGGTCCAGGAAGTCTTTCAATCCCGGCGTCGAGCGCTCCAGCTGGCTGGTCGGGACCATGATCTGCAAACCGGCGCCGAGGATCGGCTGTGAGAAGTCATAGTCCCTGGTGCGCTTGGCGGTGATCGAGATGGCCGCTGCGGCGGCGTCGACCCGTTCCTCGCGAACGGCCGCGAGCTGCTGTTCGACGTTGTCAACGCTGAGGTAGGCCAGCGTCCAGTTCTCCCGCTTGGCCACCGCCTCCAAGAGTTCGATGGTGAAGCCGGACTTGATCTGGCCGTCGGTCATCACGAACGGCTCCAGATCGTGCGTGGCCACCGTGACCGTCTCCGCCTCGGCGGCTGCCGCCCGCGGCAGCATGCCGGGAAGCGCCCCGATCATCGCCACCAGCAGGATCACCGCGCTCAGAGCGTGTAGCCGGCCGCCCACTCTCAGCACTGTCAGTAACTCCTTCCTCCGGTCGCGGTCTAAGTGGCCCGGTCAAGAGTAGACGCAGGTGCCGACGGTGAGGCCCCCGAAGCGCGCTCCGGGGGCCTCACCGGGGTCGGTCAGTTCTTCGTGATGGTTTCGATGAAGCTGCCACTGCCCTGGTTGGTCCAGGTGATCATGCCGTTCTCGAACTCGGTGATCCACCCGCCCTCGACGACGCCGGGACCGCCGCCGGTCTCGGTCTCATCGCTGGTCGGCCACCCCAGCGGGCCGGACGGGCCGTCCTGCTCGTTGTAAACCCGCAGGATCTCACCCTGCACCAGGTGCGCGCCACCTGACGGCGAGGTGAAGATGGTGCCGTTGGTGAAGGCGGTCACCGTCCCGTCGCCGATCTTCTCGGGTGCCGCGGTCGGCACGCCCAGCACCTCCTCACCGCCCAGCTTCTGGTACGCCTCGGTGGTGGGGCCGTCCAGCGAGACATCCCCTAGCCCCGGCACATTCATCGTGGTCGGAGCACCATTGATCACCGAGGACACCGCGCTGGAAGCCGCGCTGCCCGCACTGCTGGCGGCGGATCCGGCCGCGCTGGCCGCACTGCTGGCGGCCGATCCGGCCGCATCCGCGGCACTGCTGGCGGCGCTGCCGGCCGCGCTGGCGGCGCTCGAGGCGCTGGAGGCGAGGTCGCTGCCCGCGTCCTGGGCCTGCGAGCAACTGACGGCGAACGCGGTGGTGAGGGCAAGGCCGCCGGCGACGGCCGCGGCCCGGTTCAGAGTGGTCTTCATGCTCCTGGACGCTCCATATCACTGTGTCGGGAGTGGACGGTAGGCGCTTCTGGCGCGCCAACGTAGCAAACGGACAATAGCTGTTGTCGGTTCCGGGACATTGAGCTTCCCGGGCATTCGGTGCCGCTGGGAAAACAGTGACAGTGATCGTCGGAGTCGTCTACCGGGTGATGCCGACGTGGCCAAATCGCAACCAAAACCGCCTCCGCGGCGGCGTAACTGTGCTTATCCTGATAGCAGTCCGGCAATGGCGCCGGTCCCTGAGGAGGCGGTCATGCCGGCAACTGCAGTCGTTGAGCGCCCAATTCTGCCGCCCAGCAAAACCATGGTCGTCCACGCGGCGGACGGGACTCGGTTGCACACCGAGGTGTTCGGTCCGGCCGGCGGCTACCCGATCGTCCTCGCTCACGGCATCACCTGCTCGATCCGGGTCTGGCACGAGCAGATCACCGAGTTGTCGCGGGATTACCGGGTGATCGCCTACGACCATCGTGGCCACGGCCGCAGCGGGGTTCCCGGCCCGGACGCCTACAGCCTGGACCACCTGGCCGCTGACCTCGACGCGGTGCTCGCGGCGACCGTGCGGCCCGGCGAGCGGGCCCTGGTGGCCGGGCACTCGATGGGCGGGATCGCGATCAGCGCGTGGGCCGACCGGTACCGTGACCGCGTCGCCCAGCGCGCCGACGCCGTCGCGCTGATCAACACCACCACCGGTGACCTGCTCGACAAAATTCAGTTGATCAAGGTTCCCGCCGTCTTGTCCACGACGCGGGTCGCCCTGGCGCGAAACCTGATCCGTACCGTCGGCGGGGCCCCGCTGATCCGGGGGGCGCAGCCGGGCAGCAGGTGGTTCGTGCAGATGATGGCGATCGGTGCGGAGGCCGGCCCGGAGATCCGCGATTTCCTGCACGACCTTTTCGCGGCGACGCCACCGGCGGGCCGGGGGGCCTGGGCCAGGGTCCTGGTCGACGAGATGGGCGGACGCAAGCACATCGACCTGACCGGGCTGACGGTGCCCACCCTGGTGATCGGCAGCACCAAGGACCGCCTGTTGCCGATGAGCCAGGCCCGCAGGATCGCCAAGGCCGCACCCAACCTGGTCGACCTCGTGGAGATGCCCGGTGGCCACTGCGCGATGCTGGAACATCCCGGCGAGGTCAACCGGCATCTGCGTGAGCTCGCCGAGGCCGCGGTGCCGGCTCAGCGGATCAGTTCCTGACCGATCCGGTCAGCGCGGCAGCAACCTCGTCGGCTGCCCGCTGTCCCGAGCGCACCGCACCATCCATGAATCCGGTCCACTCGTCGGCGGTCTCGGTGCCCGCCCAGTGCAGCGGGCCGACCGGTGTGCGCAGCAGGCTGCCGAACTCCGTCCACGCCCCGGGCGGCACCGCGGCGGTCGGTCCGCCGGGCGCGAATGTCTCGGCCCCCCAGCGCTGGTCGACGAAGTCGATCGGTTCGGCCGCCTGTGGGCCGAAGAGTTCGACGAAGTTGCCCAACACCGCCGCCTTGCGCTGCTCGGGGGGCAGCGCGTCGTGCCCGCGTGGGTCGGTGAAGCCGAGCAGGATTCCCGGGCCGCTGTAGCCGGCATCGCTGCCGGGGCTGGCGTCGAAGGTGATGAACACCGGGCCGCTGTCGGACAACGACTGTCCGGAGAGTCCGTCGTCCCGCCAGAACGGTCGCGGGTAAGCGGCATAGGACTTGGTCAGCGCGCCCAGTTGCCAGCTCTGCGACAGTTGCTGGTACTCGATGGGAGGCGCGGGCGCGATGTCGATGTCGAGGCGCTGGCCCGGGGCGACCGCCACGACGGCGCGCTTGGCCTCCACCGTGCCGGCCGAGGACATCACCGCAACCGCCGTCTCGGACCACTCGATTCGGGAGACCTTCGCGTTCAGCCGGATCCGGGAGCCGAGTTCGGCGGCCATCCGCGCCGAAATCTGATGGGACCCGCCGGGGAAGTGGTCCTGCTGGGCGCCGCCGGGGGTGTCGAGCATCCGGTTCAGCCCGCCGGCCGCCTTGACGTAGCGCGCGGCGTGCAGCAGGGAGATCTCGTCGGGTTCGGCGCCCCAGGTGACCCGGGACATGATCGCCATCAGATCCCGTGAGCCCGCACTGGCCCTGATCGAGCGCAGCCACCCGCCGAGGCTGACGCTGTCGAGTTTGGCCGCACCAGGGGAGGTCCACGGCTCGGTGAGGCTCACCGCGCGCGTGATGCGCTCGAACTGCCATTGGATCCGGCCCATGTCGGCCGTCCCCACCAGTCCGAGCCTGGGAATGGTGCCGTTGTAGCGGCGCAGCCTGTCACGCCAGCGCAGCAGGTGCGCACCGGTGTCATAGGTGGGCACGGTGTCGCAGCCGAGATCGGCGGCGAGTTTGAGCACCGCGTCCTGGGTGGGGCCGACGAACGATGCGCCAAGATCCACCGGGACGCCGGCGCAGGTGGCCGGGGCGGTGCGTCCACCGACCCGGTCGCGTCCCTCGAGCACGACCACGTCGAAGCCACGGCGGGTCAGTTCGCGCGCCGCCGTCAGCCCGGCCAGTCCGGCCCCGATCACCACCGTGTCATGTGCCGTGTCCTGTGACCCGTCGTGATTCCCGTCGTGCGCCCTGTCTGCCATGGGTCCAGTGTCGGGCATGATGGTCTGACCGTGAAAGTCCTGACCGCTCTCTTCGGGCCCACCGATGCCGTCGCCCGCGCGGGCGCGCTGCGGGAAGCCGGCGCGGCCGGGGTGTTCACCTTCGAGGGGCCGCACGACGTTTTCGCCCCGCTGACGCTCGCCTCCACCGTCGGTGGCCTGGAGCTGATGACCAATGTGGCGATCGCGTTCCCGCGCAACCCGGTTCAGCTGGCCCATCAGGCCTACGACCATCAGCTGCTCTCCGGGGGCCGGTTCACCCTCGGGCTGGGCACCCAGATCCGTACCCAGGTCGAGAAGCGCTACGGGGCGTCGTTCGACCGGCCGGTGGCCCGGATGGCGGAGTTGGTGGGTGCGCTGCGGGCGATCTTCGCGACCTGGCAGAACGGGGAGCGGTTGGACTTCCGCGGCGAGTTCTACCGGCACACCCTGATGACGCCGACCTTCAACCCCGGTCCGAACCCGTTCGGGCCGCCGCCGATCTACGTCGGTGCGCTCGGGCCGCGGCTGACCCGGGCCGCCGCTGAAGTGGCCGACGGCCTGCTGGTGATGCCATTCGGCTCCAGCCGGTTTCTGGCCGAAGCCACCATGCCGGCGGTGCGGGCCGGTCTGGCGGGGCGGACGGATTTCGCCCTCGTTCCCGAGGTGATCGTCTCGGCCGGCGAGGACCACGAGGCGACTCGCCGGCTGTTGGCCTTCTACGGCTCCACCCCGGCGTACCGTCCGGTGCTGGAGGTGCACGGCTGGGGGGATCTGCAGCCGGAACTGCACACGCTGTCCAAGCAGGGCCGGTGGGCCGAGATGGGGTCGCTGATCTCCGATGAGGTGCTCACCACGATCGCCGCGTGCGGGACTCCGGCGCAGATCGCCGCGCATATCCGCCAACGGGTGTCGGTGACCGAGGGGCTGGCCGACACGATCTGCCTGTATCAGCCGGGGCCGATTCCGGTGGAGGTGCTGGCGGCGATCGTCGACGAACTGGGGCCGGTTTGAGCCGGTATTGGTTCGACTTCGGTCTGATCGCGGTACTGATGCTGCTCAACGCACTGTTCGCCGGCAGCGAGATTGCCCTGATCTCGTTGCGGGAGGGCCAGTTACGCGCCCTTGAGCGCCGGGGGAAACGGGCCGACCTCACCCTGGTGCGACTGGCCCGCGATCCCAACCGCTTCCTGGGGACAATCCAGCTGGGCATCACCCTGGCCGGGTACCTGGCGTCGGCCACCGCCGCCGTCACGCTGGCCGGGCCGCTGGTCAACGCTCTCGGCTTCGCCGGCGCGGGGGCCGAGGCGATCGCGATCGGCACGGTGACGTTCCTGCTGGCGGCGGTGAACCTGGTTTTCGGGGAGCTCGCGCCCAAGCGGCTGGCCATGCAGTACCCCCAGCGCTGGGCCTCGGTCGCCGCGGTGCCACTGGACCTGCTGGCCACCCTGACCCGGCCGGTGGTGTGGGTGCTCGGCAAGGCCACCGATGTAGTCGTGCGCGCCTTCGGCGGCGACCCCGAGGCACGGCGCGAGCAGTTGTCGCCGGCTGAGCTGCGCGACCTGGTCATCGGGCATCCCGGCCTGACCCCCGAGCAGCGAACCGCCATCACCGGGGCGCTGGAGATCCACCAGCGGACCCTGCGCGAGGTGCTGGTACCGCGCACCGCGGTGATCTGCCTTCCCGAGGACCTGCCCACTGCCGAGGCGCGGGTCAAGTTGGCGCAGTCCGGTCACTCCCGCGCACCGGTGGTGAGGTCCGCGGGGCTCGACGACGTGATCGGAGTGGTGCACCTGCGGGATCTGGTCGAGTCCGATCGCGGGTTGGCCGAGGTGGCCCGCGAGCCCATGCTCTTTCCGGACAGCGTGCGGGTCACCGACGCTCTGCGGCGTTTCCGCGATGAACATGAGCAGTTCGCCCTGGTGGTCGACGAGCGTGGCGGGGTGGCCGGGATCGTCACGCTGGAGGATCTGCTCGAGGAGATCGTCGGAGAGATCTACGACGAGACCGATATCGACATCCGCTCAGTGGCCAGCCTGCCTGACGGGAGCGTGGTGGTGCCGGGCAGCTTCCCGGTCCACGATCTGGTGGACCTCGACGTCGACATCGGGCCCGAGGCGGGCCGGGCCGTGCCTGGGGACTACACCACCATCGCCGGTCTGGTCCTCGTCGCTCTCGGGCGCATCCCGACCCGGCCTGGCGACCGGGTCAGCCTGCCCAAGTGGACCGTCGAGGTGACCGGGGTGAACCGCAACGCGATCACTGAGGTCCGGCTCATCCCGGAGGTGGGGAAGGCTCGTGAGGCCCAGCGATAGCCGCGGCCGCTACCGCGGCCCGATGCCGATGGGTCCGACCGGCCCGGCCACAGGTCCGGGGCCGCCCACGCCGGCCGGGCCGACCGGGCCGACGACCGGGTCCGGACCCACGCCCACCGGGCCGACCGGGCCTACGACCGGGTTCGGGCCCACTCCGACGGGGCCCGCCGGGCCGACGATCGGGTTGGGAACGTTGATGCACTGGTTGGTGGCGGCGTCCCAGTAGTAGTTCGGTGTCGGGCAGGGCTGGCACTGGTTGGTAAAGGTGTTCCAGAAGGAGTCGACGGGGCAGGGGCCCTCGGCGCTGCTCACCGCGGGTGATACCAGCGCGATCAACGGGGCGGCGGCAGCAACGGCAACGGCGCCGAGCATGGCGGAGAACTGCTTCATCGGGGGTCTCATCTCTGTCGGCGGGCGGATCTCAAGCTTCGCTGCTGACTATTCGTCGCGGAGCGTCACTTCGTTTCATCGTTTCACAAATTGTCGGTGGCCGGGCCTACTATCGAATGTATGTTCGATGAGTTGTTGGTGGTGGATCCCGGTGCTGGTGAGGCG
>CAYURT010000033.1:0-36677 GCA_964447215.1 uncultured Mycobacterium sp. | reverse complement strand
TCGCCGCCGCGGGCGGGCGTCTCTCGCCGCAGGCGGAGATCAGCGCGGCCGCGGCGGGGGTGCCGATGCCCAGCAGGGCCAGCCGGCGCAGCGCCTCCCGGCGAGACAGCAGGCCGTCGACGTGGTCGGTGGCGATCTCTTCGGCGATGTAGCGCTGCAGCGGGGTCACCCTGGCCAGTATGCCCGCGGCGGGTTCAGGCGCCCGGCGTTCCGACGTGCCGCTTGGCTGACACCAGCGCCATCACGTAGCAGGCCAGGGATTCGGACAGGTCGCCGTCGTTGACCCTGCCGCCCAGCCCACGCCGTTTGAGGAACCCGTGGATCCGGCGGTCCAGCGACCATCCGGAGTAACCCGTTCGGCCGTAGGACGAATCCACGAACTCCGAGGCCAAGGTTTCGATGTCCTCACCAGCTGGGACCGCGACGTCCCCTGAATCTGCCAACTGCCTTCACTTTCAGTACCTGCGACCGCGCGCTGGGTTACGGCTTCCCCGTTGATGGCGCCGGTAAACACGCGGCGGCGCGACACGGTGAGCGCGCAGTGGGCGGCGCTCAGGTTTTCGACAGGCTGCGCTCGCGCAGGCTGTCGTAGATCGGCGGGGAGCCCACCAGGTAAGCCACCAGTACCGCCCCGGCAGTCGCGGCCAGCATCGGCACGATCACCGCCGTCGAGGCCGTCATCTCGATCACCAGCACCATCCCGGTCACCGGGGCCCGCACGCAGGCACCGAAGAACGCCGACATTCCCACCACCGCCATCGGCACCGCGAGGTAGCCGATCTCCCCCGGCCAGCCGAGGTTGACCACCCCGACGAACAGCACCCCCCACAACGCGCCGATGGTCAGCATCGGCGCGAACAGCCCGCCGACCACCGGCGCGGAGTAGGACAGCGGGCCGGCGAGGAACCGCAGCAGCAGGTAGCCGACGATGACCGACAGCAGGATCTGCTTGCCGCCCAGCAGGATCTGGGTGGCCTCCTCGCCGCCCCCCACCGCCTGCGGGTAGATCACCATGATCACTCCGATGATCGCCCCGATCACGGTTGCCTTGGCGACGCTGGGAACCCGGCGGACGGCGGCGACGTGGTCGAGGAACCACAGCACCAGCCGGTTGTAGACCGCGCCGAGGATGCCGGTGACCAGACCGAACACCACGAACAGCGGCAGCCAGACGAACTCCGGTTCGTCGATGCGCGCGAGCCGGAACTCGGGGTGGTCCCCGAGGATCAGCCGCGCGCAGCCGACCGCGGTGGAGGCGGCGAACACCGTCGCCAGAACGGTCTTGACCCGGAAGGAGCGGGTCACCTCCTCCAGGGTGAACAGGGTGCCGCCGATCGGCGCGTTGAACGCCACCGCCAGACCCGCCCCACCGAGTGCGGTCTGCATCATCCGCACCTCGGAGTCGGGTAACCGGGCCTGCCGGGCGGCCTGCGCGCCGATGGCCGCACCCATATGCACCGTCGGGCCCTCCCGGCCCAGCACCAGGCCCGACCCGATGGCCAGCAAGCCGCCGACGAACTTCGCGGGCAGCAGCCGGATCCGCGGCGGCGGCAGTTCCCCGCGGTAGACGGCCTCGACGTGCTGGATGCCGCTGCCGTTGGCCAGCGGCTCCCAGCGCACCACCAGCGCGGCCAGGGTGGCCCCGATCGCCGCGGCGGCGATCGGGATGAGCAGCCCCGGCCCGGGAAGCCGGCCCGCCCACTCCACGAGGTCGATGCGCAGCCGGTCGGCCGCCTGCAGCAACCAGCGGAAAGCCCCTCCGATGAAGCCGATGATCACCCCGGCCACCGTCGCCGTCACGCAGATGAGCACCGCGCCGCGCATCGAGTCGTCGGTGCCGGTCATGGTCGACATCGTGTCATGCCGGACCCTGACATGATGGCGGTCATGGCGGTGATCCACGATGTCGGCAACGGTGTCGGGGAGAGTCCGGTATGGGATGACGGGCCGGAAGGCGGGGTTCTGCGCTGGGTGGACATCCCTGGCCGCGCGGTCTACGCCCTCGGTGCCGACGGCGCGATCACCAGCCACGACGTCGGGGATCTGGCCTGTTTCCTGGTGTTGCGCCGCGGTGGCGGCGCTGTGGTCGGCCTGCACCGCCGACTGGCCTATCTGGATGTCGAAACCGGCTCGACGACAACATTTCTCGCTCCGGAGCCGGAACGTCCGACCAACCGGTTCAATGACGCCGGAGTGGACCCGGCCGGCCGGCTGTGGTTCTCCACGATGCAGAACAACATCACCGAGGACGGCGGCGGAACACCGGTGACCGAGGTGAGCGGGGCGCTGTACCGTCTCGATCCGGACGGGTCCTGCCACCGAGTGCTCGACGGGATCGGCCTGCCGAACACCCTGGCCTGGTCGCCGGACGGCGCGACGATGTACTTCGGGGACACCATGACCAACACCATCCGCCGCTACGTCCTGGATCCCGACGGCAACATCCGCGACGCCGAGGACTGGCAGGGCACCCCGCCGGACGGTGGCTGCGACGGCTCGGCCCTCGACGAGCACGGCTATCTGTGGAACGCGCGCTTCGGGGCGGGCTGCCTGATCCGCTTCGCCCCGGACGGCAGCGTCGACACCCGGGTCGATCTGCCCGTGACCAATCCCACCTCATGCTGTTTCGGCGGTCAGGACCTGCGCACCCTCTACGTCACCTCGGCGCGTTTCGGGCTCAGCGAAGCCGCCTTGTCCGCCAACCCTCAGGAGGGCGCGGTACTCGCCCTCGACGTCGGGGTGGCGGGCCGTGCGGCGAACCGGTTCGCCGGCTGACCCGGGCTGATGGCCGACGACACCGGGTTGCGCCGCTCGCTGGGCCTGCCGCTGCTGACCCTCTACGGCCTGGGCAACATCCTGGGCGCCGGCATCTACGTGCTCATCGGCAAGGTGGCCGGTTTCGCCGGGTCGGCCACCACGCTGGCCTTCCTGATCGCCATGGTCACCGCCGCGATCACGGCCTTCTCCTACATGGAACTGTCCGGTCGCTACCCGGTCAGCGCCAGTGTGTCGGTATACCTGCACGAGGCGTTCGGCCGGCGCTGGCTGTCGGTGGGCGTCGGCCTGGCCCTGGTCGGGGGCGGTGTCACCTCGGCGGCGGCGCTGGCCCAGGGGTTCGCCGGCTATCTGCGCTCACTGATCGACGTGCCCGCCGTCCTGGCCGGCCTCGGTCTGCTGGTCGCCGTCGGGGCGCTGGCGATCAGGGGGATCGGCGAGTCGGCCAAAGCCGCGGCACTGCTCACCGGGCTGGAGGTGGCCGGCCTGGTGCTGGTGATCTGGTTCGGCCGGGAGGCCTTCGGCAGGGTCGACGCCGGGGCGCTGGTGAGCGTCGACCCGGTGGCCGGGGTGGGCGGGCTGTTCGCCGGCGCCTTCCTGGCGTTCTACGCGTTCATCGGTTTCGAGGACATGGTCAACGTGGCCGAGGAGGCCCGCAACCCCAGCCGGACCATGCCGCTGGCGATCCTGCTCGCACTGATGCTCTCGACGGTGCTGTACCTGCTGGTGGTGGTCGTCTCGACCACCCTGGTCTCGCCCACCGATCTGGCCGGGAGTTCCGCACCGCTGACCCTGGTCTACGAGCGCACCGGCGCGGGCAACGCCGCGCTGCTGAGCCTGATCGGTCTGGTGGCCACGGTCAACGGCGTCATCGTGCAGATCATCATGGGCTCGCGGATTCTCTACGGGCTGGCCCGGCAGGGCTGGCTGAGCGGCCGGCTGGCCCGGGTTCACCGGGTCTACCGGACCCCGGTGGCGGCGACGGTGGTGGTGCTGGCCGCCACGGTCGCCGGCACCGCGCTGCTCCCGCTGGTGTCACTGGCTCAGTTGGCCAGCCTCTTGGTGCTCGCGATCTTCACTCTGGTCAACGCCTCGCTGATCGTCATCAAACGGCGCGGCGGCGAACACCCGGGCTACATCGTCGTCCCGGCGGCACTGCCGTATCTCGGGGTGGCGCTGTGTGTCGGCACGGTGGCCATGCAACTGTTCTTCTGGGGCCGGGGCTGACCCGTCACGAACCGGAACATCACGAAACGTCGACTCTTCCATCACAACTCACACCCCGCACGCGTCCCGGGTGACAGTATTTGTCTGCGACACGCCTAGGGCGGTCATCGAAGGAGGAGGACGAGTGGCGGAGGACCCGCAGAAGAAACCGGCGAAGGCTGCTGCCAAGCGGGCCCCGAAGCGGGCCACGAAGGCGGCGAAGAAGGCCCCCGCCCGCAAAACCCCCGCCAAGAAGGCCCCCGCCGCCAAGGTTCCCGCCAAGAAGGCCCCCGCCAAACGGACGCCGGCCAAGACGCTGCGCGGCGGGCAGACCGTCACCGAGGCCCGGCGGCTGGGCGGCTGGGACTTCGCCACCTGGCGGATGGCCACCGACGACCCGGTGATGCGCTCCACCATCCTCGGGGTGCTGGTGCTGGAGAAGAGCCCGGACTGGGATCAGTTGCGCGACCGCTACGAGCGCGCGACCCGGCTGGCCCCGGTGCTGCGCTCACGGGTGGTGGAGGGACCGCTGGATCTGCAGACCCCGCGGGTGGTGGTCGACCCGAACTTCGACCTGTCCTTCCACATGCACCGTTACGGCATGCCGTCCGGATCGACCTGGGCCGACGTGCTGGAGGAGGCCCGCAGCCAGAGCATGTCGGACTTCGACAAGGAGCGGCCGCTGTGGCAGGTGACGGTCCTGGAGAATCTGCCCGGCGGCCGCTCGGTGGTGATCCAGAAACTGCACCACGCCATCGCCGACGGCCAGGGCGCTGTGCAGCTGGGTCTGGCGCTGCTGGACTTCGCCGAGGAGGGCACCGACCTGGGTCCCATGCCGCCTGCCCCGGAGCCGGCGTTGCTGGACACCAAGGGCTTCATGCAGGCGGTGGTGCGTAACAACGTCGGCTGGGTCGCCAAGACCGCCGAGGACGTCATCCGCGGTATCGGCCCGCTGGCACTGTCGGCGCTGCGCAGCCCCAAGCAGCTGTTCGGCAAGGTGGTCGGCACCGCCGAGTCGGTGCTGCGGTTCACCAAGGTGCCGCTGGGTCCGCTGTCGCCGATCATGCAGGAACGCAGCATCAACTACCACTTCGACACCATCGACATGGACTTCGAGCAGTTCCGGGCGGCCGCGAAGAAACGCGACCGCACCGTCAACGACCTGTTCCTGGCGGCGATCAGCGTCGGGATGTACCGCTACCACCAGGCGATGGGCCGGCCGGTCGACCAGCTGCGGATGAACATGCCCATCTCGCTGCGCACCTCCGAGGACCAGGGCAACGCGGTGACCATCGCCCGGTTCGAGATCCCGGTGAGCAACGCCATCGACGACGTCTTGGAGGCGGCGGCGAGCACTGTGCGCAGCTGGCGCGCCGAGCCGGCCCTGAAACTGGCCGACTACATGGCCGAGCTGAGCCGTTTCCTGCCACCGGACCTGGTGTCGGCCGCCGCCCAGACCTCGGACCTGACCGCCTCCAACGTGCCCGGTGTGCCGGTGCCGGTGTGGCTGGCCGGGGCCCGGGTGGAGCGGATGTATCCGTTGGTCGGGACCGTCGGCGCGGCGATCAACGTCACGATGCTGACCTACAGCGGAACGGCCAGCGTCGGGGTCAGCTCCGACGACGCCGCGGTCAGCGACCGGGAGGTGCTCATCGACTGCCTGCGCGACGGGTTCGTCGACGTCATCGGACCCTCGGTCCTGACCGGGGATCCACTGAGCGGCCGCTAGACCGCCCGCCGCTCGCCGCGGCTAGACAGCCGCGGCGAGCTCCTGCCAGTCGGGCACGGTGATCGTCACCACCATCGCCGCCGCCGGGTCCAGCAGGCCCTCGGCCGCCGCGGCCGACAACGAGGGACGCCCGAACAGCAGGGTGACGCCCGCGAACAGACCGATCAACAGCGTGGCGGCGGCGCCGGCCACTCCGCCGACGACGGCGCCGATCACGTTGTCGCCGAACAGTGAACCGATCCCCTGGCCGATCGCGGTGCCGACAGCGCCCTGCAGCGCAGGATTGCGCAGGACGGAGTCGATGACGGTGTCGATGATCTCCTCGGTGGCCGACCCGTCCAGCAGGTCGACGGCGATGTCGCCGATCAGGTTGCCCACTGCCGGGTTGCCCAACAGCGAGGAGATCGCGACGTCGGCCACCTGGCCCAGCGCCGAACTCGTCGCGGGGTCCAGTCCGGCCTGCGCCAGCAGGTCGCTGACCACCTCCTGGGCGGCCTCACCGATTCCGGCCCGAATTTCCTCGGCCTCCCCGACCAGATCCAGCAGCTGCGGGATCAGCGCACCCAGCGCGCCCTGCACCGCGGGGTCGGACTGCAGGGCCGACAGCGCGTCCTGAAGGGCGGTCTGAAGGTCGGCTCCGGCCAGCACCGCGGTGGCGAGCTGGTCGGCGGCGCCGGTCAGCGCTGAGCTCATCCCCGGATACCCGAGCAGGTCGGTGACCAGCGGACCACCGATCGCCAGGACCTCGTCGATCACGCCGCTGAAGGACGGGCCGAGGGCCGCCCCGAGTTGCGCGTCGATCAGGGCGCGGATCGTCGGGTTGTCGGCCAGACCGGCCAGCAGCGCCCCGGCGGCCGTCCCGATCGCCTCCTGGACCGCGGCGTCACCGAGCAACTCGGTGTCGACGGTGTCCAGGACGGCGCTGATCGTGGCCCCCAGTGCGGCCAGCAGGGCCGGGTCGGACTGCAGCGCGTCCAGGGCGAGGCTGATGGCGTCGGCCGGATCGAATCCGGTCACCAGCGCGGTCACCACGTCCCCGGCAATTCCGGCCAGGGCGGCCACCGCGTCCTGCTGGCCCAGGATCCCGGTCAGCACCGAACCGGCGACAGCGCCCAATCCGTCGGCGACCGCGGGATCGGCCAGCAGTGCCAGCACCGCGTCACTCAGGGCCGGGCCGAGGTCCGCCGCGGTGGCGCCGTCGTCGACGAAGGAGACGACCAGCGCCGAGATCTGGGCACCGAGCACCGCACGCAGTGCGGGGTCGCCGGCCAGGGCGCTGATCAGGTCCGCGGCGGCGGACTCCAGCGTCCCGGACAGCCCGGGATCGGACAGCAGCGCGGTGATGGCGCCGGTGACGGCGAGCTCGAGGGTGGCCGGCGTGTCGCCACCGACCGGCAGCGGGTCCGCGCCCAGTGCGGTCAGGATCGCGTTGACCGCCGAGGTGGCCAAGACATCGCCGATGCCCGGCTCGCTGAGGAAGCCGACCAGCGCGGCGCCGGCCGCGTCGGACAGCAGCCCGGACAGCGCCTCGCCCATACCGGCGATCGCGCCCAGCGAGCCCTGTTCCAGCACGGCCGAGGCCAGGATTCCGACCGCGTCGGCGGTCGCGGTGCCCAGCGCCTGGAGGACCTCGGGGTCGCTGAGGAACGAACCCAGGGCGGCGGGCAGGTCGGGACCGAGCAGCCCGAGCACGACGGCCTGGACGTCGAATCCCGAACCGACGAGCTCGTTGAGGAAGTCGGAGACCTCCGTCGCCCCGGACGGGAAGTTGATGGCCTCGAACACCGTGCTCAGCGCTTCGGCGACGGCGGAGTCGCCCAGCGACTGCGAGATCAGCGCGGTGGCCGCTTCACCGATGGCGGTTTGGACCTCAGCGGGCAGACCGGCCGCGAGTCCGATGCCGGCGATGCGTTCGGCCAGGCCGGCGAGAACGGCCGTGTCGCTGGCCAGCCCCTGGATCGCCGACGGCACGGCGCTGAAGTCACCGAGCAGACCGGCCCGCAGCACCGCGAACCCCGCCGCCGCGAGCGCCGGGGCGAGTTCCGCCGAACCGGGGTCGGCGGTGACGATCCAGTCCTCCAGCAGCGCGGTGATCGCGTCCTGGAAGTCGTCGACCGCCGCCGGACCGTCGGCCAGGACCGAGAACGCCAGCGGCACAAGCTGATCGGCGGTCTGAGCGGCCAGCTCGGCGTCACCGACGAGTCCGGTGACGACCGAGGAGACCGCGGTCCGCACGTACAGCACGACTTCGGGGTTGCTGAGCAGACCACCGACCGTGCCCGACATCACCGCGGCGAGAGCGGCCTGAACGCCGGGATCGGACTGCAGGGCGCCCAGCGCTGCCGTTGCGGCCTGGCCCAGGTCGGCCCCGGTCAGCAGCGCGGCGGCGAATTCGCCGGCGACCCCGGCGAGGGTGTCGGCCACGCCGGGTTGACCCAGGAACCCGGGCAACGCCTCGGCGACCGAAGCGACGAGTTCAGCGTCATCGACGACGGCGCCGAGAATCCCGGAGATCACCGTGCTCGCCGTCTGCAGGAGTTCGGCGTCACCGAGCAGTGCGCCGACCGCGGCGGAAACCGCCGCACCGACCGCGGTCCCGACAGCGGGATCGGACTGCAGGGAGCCCCAGGCCGCGCTCAGCGCGTCGCCCGGATCGGCACCGGTGAGCACCGCGAAAGCAAAGTCCCCGGCGATGCCGGTGAGCGCGCCGGTCAGGCCGGGCTGGTCGAGCAGGCCGGGCAGCACCGCGCCGGCCCAGTCGGTCAGCGAGGCCACCACCGGAGCAAGGTCCCCCAGCGCCTGCGAGAGCGTCGCGTCGATGGCGTCACGGACCGCGTCGGCACCAAAGGCCGTCTGGAAGGCCCCCGGCAGCGCCGCGACCGGATCCGCGGCGTCGGCCACCTGGGCGGCCACCGCGGCCAGCACCTCGACGACACCCGGCGCGGTGAGCAGATCACTGGCCACCGAGCCGAGGGGGGTGCCGTCCAGGCCGTCCAACCAGCCGCTGAAATCAGCCCCGGCCCACCACTGGGTCACCGCGTCGGCGACCGGGCCGATCCCGGCGGCATCCGGCAGTACCGAGGTCGCGAGCCCAACCAGTTGGCCGGCGACAGCAGCACCTATCTCCTCGCTGCCGGTGAGGCCGGCGACCCAGCCCGCGACGGTCCCGCCCAGCTCGCCCACAATGTCGTCCGCCTCGGAGACCAGCGAATTGAGGACACCGGAGACGGCGCTTCCGACGGCATCCCGCACCGCATCGCTGTCGAGCAACGTACCGACCGCCCCCGCCAGCGCCCCCGCCGGACTTGCGGCGGTGGCCACCGCTTCGGCAGCGACGGCCAGCGCCTCGGAAACGCCGGGCGCGCTGAGGAAGTCGTCGACCGCCGAGGCGGCCAGGGCGCTGATCTTGTCGGCGACGTCCGCCACGTCCCACCATCCGGCCACGGCATCGCCGACCGCGGCGATAGCCGCGGTGCCACTGAAACCGCCCTCGAGCACCGCGATCAGGCTCGCCGCGTCGGCCAGCGCTGAGGCACCGAAGGTCTCCCCCAGCCAGCCGGCCGCGGCGTCGGCGAACCCGACTCGGATCACCTCGGGCAGACCGGCCAGCAAGTCGATCCCGGCGATGCGGTCGGACAGCCAGGTCTGCGGATCCTCGGTCTGGCCGAGCGAGACCGAGGCCGCCGGGGCGATGGCGGGCGCGGGCGCCGTGAGCTCGCGGCGACTCACCGCGGCGGCCGCCCAGACCAGCGGCGCGGCTGCGGGAACGTCGGTGCCGCCCCGCCCGGCCAGCCACTCCAGCGGATCGACGATGGCGACGCCGGCCTGCGAGACCGCCGCAGTCATGACCGGAACGTCGGCGCCCGCCGCGGAGACCGCGACCTCGATCTGGGACGCGAGCGCCGCCGGTGCCTCAACCGCGGCCGCCGGAGAAGCCTCGGCCGGCGCGGAGGGCACATCAACCGAAGCGCGGGTCGCGGACTGGGCCCCTGTGCCGGCGGGTTCGGGGACGCCCTGCTCGGGCAGGTCCACCGGGGTCACGGCGTCACGCTGCGCCGCCGTCCCAGGGTCGCCGACCCGGGTCGATCCGCGGGTGTTGCGCCGGTTGCCGGTGCCCGAACCGGCATCCGAGTCATCCCCTGCGGCCGCACCGGTCCGTGAACCCTCGGTGCTCACGGCGGCGTTCGGGGCGGCGTTCGGGGTCTCGCCGCCCGGGGCGCCGCCCCGGCGGGCGGTGCGCGGCGACCGGGCGGTGTCTGCGCGGCTCTGCGACGAGCCCGCACTCGAACCCGCTGCGGCGTCGGAGGTTTCGGCTCCGGTGTCCGCCGCAGCCGCGGGCATCCCGGCGAGCGCGCCACCGATGCCCAGCGCCACCGCCAGCGCACCGACCCGTCCGACGTAGTGGGTGGGCCGGGTCACCGGGGCCGACAACCAGTTGGCCGCTCCCGCGCGGATCATCCGCACCGTTCCCGCGGCGCCTCGAGGGTGCCCCCCACGCCGATCGGCCAGGCGCCTGCCCGCTGCATTGTCGGTGTTTTCCGTGCGCACCAGTGCCCGCTTCACGTGTCTCCGCACCCTTCGTCGGCAATCTGAGATGTAGCTGAGATTATGGTAATAGAAACGCCCCATGATCAGGAATTCCTGAGCGGCCTCACGGCTCTGAGCAGCTTCGATGCGCAAACTCGAGCGATCGGTCAGGCTGTAGGCATGTCAGCGACCGGGCCCGACGCGGCGCTGCGATTCCTCAGCGCCGGCCAGGAGGATCCGGTCGCGCAACCGCTGCTGGCCGCCCTGGCCGGCGAGTACGCGGCCCGCTACGGGGGCTCGGCGGAGCAGATTCACGCCGGCCTGCGCGCCTACCCGGCGGCCGAGTTCGCTGCGCCGCACGGCGGTCTGGTGGTCGGGCTGCTCGACGGGTGCCCGGTCACCGGCGGCGCCTTCCGCCGGTTCGGGCTGGTCGACGGCGCCGAAACCGCGGAGCTGAAACGGATCTGGACTGACCACCGGCATCGGCGTCGCGGCTTCGGGCGGGCGCTGATGGAGAGGCTGGAGGAGAGAATCGCCGCCCGCGGCTACCGTGCGGTCTACCTGACCACCGGCGACCGCCAGCCCGAGGCCGAGGCGCTCTACCTCGCCTGCGGCTACACCCGGCTGGCCCGGCCGCTGCCTTCGGCCGGCGAGACCTACCCGGTGGCGTTCGGCAAGACGCTCCTCAGCGCACCCTCCGGGACCGCGCCACCCGGGTGATCAGCAGGGCGTACACAACCCCGTTGACCAGCGCGAGCGCACCGGCGGCCAGCCACTGCGCCGACCGGGTCAGCCCGTCCGGATAGATCAGCCCGCCCAGATAGTGCTCGATGAAGCCGCCGGCGTAGCCCTCCTGCCCGGCCGCCCGGCGCAGCGACACCTCCAGCGGGGTCAGCGGGCACACCCCGCCGGTCGCCTCGATCCACACCGCCCAGGCCAGCGCGGGCAGGTGCAGCACCGCCAGCCGCGGCCAGCGCCACACCGCCACCACCCCGAACACCGCCCACACCACGAACAGCCCGTGCACCACCAGGACGGCGTCGGCGAGAAGGCCCATCATCACCCTGCCGATGATGCCCCGCGCGGGGCGCCGATCGGTAACGTCGGGCCCGATCCCCGTTCCCGACATCCAGGAGTCGCCGTGAGCCAGCCCACCGTCGCCGAATACACCCTGCGCCGTATCGCCGCTCTGGGCATCGACCGGGTGTTCGGGGTACCCGGGGACTACGCGTTCTCCATCGACGACGCCGTGGAGACGATCGACGGTCTGGGCTGGGTGGCCTGCGCCAACGAACTCAACGCCGCCTACGCCGCCGACGGCTACGCCCGCATCCGCGGCGCGGCCATCCTGTCGACCACCTACGGGGTGGGTGAGCTGTCGGCGATCAACGGGGTGATGGGCTCCAAGGCGCACCGGCTGCCGGTGTTCCACCTGGTCGGGATGCCCTCCGAGCGGATCCAGCGCCTCGGCCTGATCACCCACCACAACCTCGGGGACACCCGATACGACCGCTTCCAAGCGCTGTCGGAGGCGGCCTGCTGCGTGTCGGCGGTGCTCACCCCGGACAACTGCGTCGACGAACTGGAACGGGTGATCCGCGAGGCGCTGCGCCAGTCGATGCCGGCCTACCTGGTCATCTCCGAGGTCAACGGGCTGATGCCGGTGATCGGCGAACCGGTGGCCGGTGCCGCGCTGCCGGCGATCAAGCGCCAGCGCAGCGATGAGCGTGAACTGGCCGCCGCGGTGGCCACCATCGCGGCGAAAGTGGCTGCCGCCCAGAGTCCGGTGGCGTTGCTGACCACGATGACCGCCCGCTACGGCGTGGCCGGCAAGGCCGCCGAACTGATCGCCAAGGCCGACCTTCCGGTCGCGGTGATGCCCAACGACAAAGGGGTGCTGGACGAGTCGACGCCGCAGTACCTCGGGCTCTACGCCGGTCCGGCCTCGCACCCGGCCTCGGTCCAGAACACCGTCGAGCAGGCCGACCTGATCCTCGACATCGGCGGGGTGATGCTGACCGAACTCAACACCGGATTCTGGGGAGATGTGCTCGACACCAGCCGGGCGGTGTGTATCCACGACAACTGGGTCCGCAGCGGCACCAAGGTGTTTCTCAACGTCGCGATCGACGACGTCATCGACGGGCTGCTCGAAAAGCTGAAACCCGTTCGCCACGAGGCGATCCCGCCAGGTGAGATGCTGGAGGTCACCGGGGCGCCCGACGACCCGACCTCCTCGGCGGTGTTCTACCCGCGCCTGCAGCGCCGGCTGCGCGCCGGGGACACCCTGGTCGTGGAGACCGGCACGGCGATGATGCATCTCAACGGCATGCGGCTGCCGGCCGGCGTCGGCGCCGAAGGGCAGGGCCTGTGGGGCTCGATCGGCTGGGCCACCCCGGCCGCGATGGGCGTGGCGATGGCCAAGACGGCGGGGCGGACCTGGCTGGTCACCGGCGACGGATCCCACCAGCTGACCCTCAACGAACTGGCGGTGATGGGCCGCTACGGGATCAACCCGGTGATCTTCGTGCTCAACAACGGCCTGTACGGCATCGAGGACGTCATCAGCGAACGCGGCCACGAGTACGACGACCTGGCCCCGGTGCAATACCACCTGCTGCCGGAGGCGTTCGGCTGCCGCGGATGGCTGTCGACCCGGGTGTCGACAGTCGCCGAACTCGACGCCGCCCTCGATGCGATCGAGGCCCACGACGGCGCGGCCTACGTCGAGGTGATGATCCCCGACGAGGAGAGCCAGCCGCTGCCCGAGGAGGTCCTCGACCGGGCCTACAAGCTGCAGACCCCTACCCCGGACTGAGCCGGGCCGGACAGGTCCGGACTGGTCAAGCGCTGTCGAGCTTCTCGGCGCGCCGCTCGGCCAGCGCGACGGCCTCGTCCATCTGCTTCTCGACGATCTCCATCGCCAGCCGGGCGTAGACCATCTGGCTGGTGGTGGCCAGCTGGCCGCGGCCGTGGGTGGTGAACGTCATCACCCAGCTGATCAGCGTGCTGATCCGGCTCTTGAAGCCGACCAGGTAGATCAGGTGCAGGAACAGCCACGCCAGCCAGGCGAAATACCCGCCGAACTCCAGCTTGCCGATCTTGGCCACCGCGTGGTGCCGGGAGATCGTGGCCATGCTGCCCTTGTCGAAGTACTTGAAGGGCTTGCGGGTCGCGGGGTCGTCGGTGCCCTTGACCATCCGCTTGATGTGGTCGGTGGCGTACTTGGCGCCCTGGATGGCGCCCTGGGCCACCCCGGGCACCCCGGGCACGGCCATCATGTCGCCGACGACGAAGACATTGGGGTGACCCTTGACGGTCAGGTCGGGCTCGACCACCACCCGTCCGGCGCGGTCGGTCTCGGTGCCCTCGGACTGGGCGGCGAGGATCTCTCCCAGCTCGCTGGCCTTGACCCCGGCCGACCACACCTTGCAGGCGCAGTTGATCCGGCACTCCTCGCCGGTCTCCTTGTCCTTGACCGTGACGCCCCAGTAGTCGACGTCGGTGACCACCGAGTTGGGCCGAACCTCCACACCCATCTTCTCCAGCCGGCGGGTGGCCTTGAGGCCCAGGTTCTCCCCCATCGGGGAGAGCACGTAGGGCGAAGCGTCCAGCAGCAGCACCCGGCACTCGGTCGGGTCGATGGTCCGAAACGCCCCGGGCAGGGTTCTCCGGGCCAGCTCCACGATCTGGCCGGCCAGCTCCACCCCCGTCGGCCCGCCGCCGACCACGACGAAGGTCAGCCGCCGGGTCCGCTCGGCGGGGTCGGTGGTGACCTCGGCGGCCTCGAACGCGCCGAGGATCCGTCCGCGCAACTCCAGGGCGTCGTCGATGGACTTCATCCCGGGGGCGAAGGTGGCGAACTGCTCGTTGCCGAAGTAGTTCTGCTCGGCCCCGGCGGCCACGATCAGGCTGTCGAAGGGCAGCACCGTCTTCATCGCCATCAGCTTGGAGGTGACGGTGCGGGCCTTCAGGTCGATGTCCTCCACGTCGCCGAGCAGCACCTGCACGTTCTTGTTGCGACGCAGGATCATCCGGGTGGTGGGTGCGATGTCGCCGGAGGACAGGATGCCGGTGGCCAGCTGGTAAAGCAGCGGCTGGAATAGATGGCTGGTGGTCTTGGCGACCAGGGTGACGTCGACGTCGGTGCGTTTGAGGGCTTTGGCCGCGTTCAGGCCCCCGAATCCGGACCCGATGATGACGACTCGGTGGCGGCGGGCTGCGCCCGTGGCGGGACTGGCCATGCGGAAAAGCGTAGGCCACCATCGCCGCGAGCAGACGCGAACTGATGTGAAAACTGCATGAAGTCTCGCGGTTCACCGCTGCGGGACGACCATGTCCCCGATCCCCAGGACACCACCGACGTCGATGCGAACCGCTCGGATCAGACGCGGAGAACGGGGGGTGGGCTCCAGGTGCCGTCGAGCGCTTCGGGCTCGGGCCAATAGATGCGCATCGTCAGGTAGAAGCGTCCCCTCGGTGCGGGTAGCCAGTTCGCCCCGCCTTCCCGGGTGTCGGGTTCATCGCGCTGGATGTGGATGGTCAGCGACCCGTCCTCACCGCGCACCAGGCCAGGTGTCGTGGAGTTGATGAGGTAGCGCCCGATCGCGTTCTCCACCAGATATCCGGCGACGCCGTCGTAGGACGTGTCGTACATCGTGACCGACCAGAAGGCCTTCGCAGGCGGCAGCGTGTCGAACCGCAGCCGGTAGGCGTGATCCCCGGACAGCGGCTCCGCGGCGGCATCTTCGCGGGCGATGGGGTAGTAGGCCTCGATCTTGTCGTTGCCGCCCCATCCGGCCATGGCCCCGGCCGCCCGCAGCAGATAGTCGCCGTCGAAGAAATCACGGCTTCCGAGTGCGTCCAGGTCCACCCATCCGTTGATCGTGTCGCTGAGATTCTCGGCTCGCTCGGCGATTTTGGCGCGTGCGCGGTCGACGCCGGATCGAAGGGCAGCCCGGACGTCCTCGGCGAGGTGGTCGAGGTCGAACGGCAAACCGGCACCGATGCCGGCCGCCGCGAAACGCTCGAACATCGCTTCCTCGCTGGGGTGCGGCGGCTGGCACCACTCGAGCAGGCGATTGACGTAGCCGATGAAACGTTCATCGCGCGACGCCTCGTCGTCCCACACCGGCCAGTCGAACACCGGCGCCGCGGATGCCACGGCGCCCAGCCGCGCCGAGAGCGGCTCGAGACGGTAGGCGCTCATGATCGGACGCAGGTTGTCGACATCGCCGGGGCCGAGCAGTTGAGTACGTCCGATCACGAACACCAGGTCGGTCTCGAACCGCAGGACGTCGGAGAAACCTTCGGGGGTGTCACCGGTGAACCCCGGACCGACCAACACGTAGGAACCGGGTCCCGAACCGGTTGCCCGGGAGCCGACGTAGTGCGGATTCGTACCGTACAGGTCCACGAACTGCATCACGTAGTAGCGATCGGTGACCGCCGGCACGTCAAGGACCATCGGCTCGGCCCGCAGGTCGAGCGCTGCCATCGAGTAGGGCGTGTCAGCATTCGGCGTGATGACGTCTCTGAAGTGGTGATCGAGTGTCACGGGTTCACCGTGCATCTCGTTCATCGGGCCGCGGTAGGACGGCAGCGATGGGACCACGAACGTCGCAAAGCAGTAGCGGTAGCCCATCAGCATCGGAAACGAGAAGACGTAAGCCTCTTCGGCAATCGCAGCGAGTTCTTCGGGGGGCAGCCGATCACCGCTCATTACTGACTCCAGTCTGTTCATCGGCATCGTCGACCCTGGCACCGGATCCCGCTCGAGCCGTCTGTTCACCTTAGGGAGTACTCGATTACCCGAGCGGACGTACCCGAGCGCACGGAGGTACACCGACACCCGAAGCGGCGAAGCGTGCTGCGAAGCAAGCAGTTACGATCTCGCCCAGCCCCAGTTCACCGTGCCCCGCAAGGTCATCAAGGGCGGGTCATTCCTGTGCGCCCCGGCGGTCGCCGCCTGGTACCGGCCTCAGTCGATCAGACCCAACTCGGCCAGTAGTTCCCAGTTGGCCACCAGCGCGGCGTACCGCGGCCAGCGGTGCTCGAGGTTGGGGCTGACCGCGCGCATGGCCAGCGGGAACGCCGTGTAGGCGATATCCCAGTGGTGGGCGTGGGCCATCGCCAGGTGGGTGTTCATCCCGATCGGCAGGACCGCCTGCTTCTGGGTCAGCTGCATGTCGTTGTTGGCGTCGTGGGAGCTGAGCCGGACGGCGTCCATGAACTGGAAGTTGGGCACCTCCAGCGGTGTGGTGGCCCCGGTCAGACCGAAGAACGGGATGCCCAGGCTGTCCAGGTATTCGGCGTGCTCGGAGTTGAAGGCCTCCCGGACGTCGGTGCGCAGGTCGTTCATCGCGCCCTTGACGTCGTACTCGTCGAGGCGGCGCAGACCGATCTGGCTGAGCATCGCCGGGCTGATCACCGACAGCAGCTTGCTCAGATACTCATAGGAGGCCTCGGTCGGCAGATCCTTGATCTGGTCGTGGATCCCGTCGGCGGTGTACGACCCGCCCACCGCGCCGCCCCAGGTGAAGACCCCGCTGATCCGGTCGTGGTACTCGGGGTGGTTGACCAGGAAGGACAGGATGTCCGGGGATCCCTTGCTGTAGCCGAGCAGGAACACCTTGCCGTCCGGCGGCTGCGGGTCGGTGATCGGGCGCATCGCGGCGTCGAGGCCCTCACCGTGGAAGGCCGCCTCGATATCGTCCTCGTTGGCCGCGCAGGACCGCATCGGGTGCACATCGGCCCGGATGGTGCGCCAGCCGCGTTCGCGCTGCAGCAGGTCGGCCTCCTCGGGGAAGGCGTGCGCCTCCGAGTGCAGCAGGCCGGTCAGCAGCCCGCCGCACAGGATCAGCGTGGTGTTCTCGATCCCGTCGTACTGCGCGGCGGGCATCTCGGCCTGCCATTCGCTGTCCGGAACGTCTTTGAGGAACCGCTGCGCAACGGCCTGGCGCGGGTTGGACTTCTTCAGCGCCGACGGCAGCGGCAGCGCCGAGAGCAGCGGCGGCTTGGAGGCGTAGTCGACGGTCCGCTCGTCGGTGACCGCCTCCTGCAGGAACAGGTCACGCCAACGGCGGCCGACCCAGCCCTTGATCCAGGGATCGGTCAGGTTGTGCGGGGTGGACGCGACGAGATCGCGGACCCCGGCGATGACGGCGTCATAGTCCCCGGCCGCCTCGTCGCGAGCCAGGTCGCGGGTCAGTTCGGTGGTCTGCTTGCTGTGCATAGGGGAATCGTGGGCGAAATCGGCGCCGGGTATGTCCCGATCCGCGCAATCAGGTGGTCCGGGCCGGGGCGGGCGGGCCCATCAGCGCGGTCTGCACCGCCGGGGCCACCAGCCGAACCACCTCGTCCTCGGAGGCCGACGCCAGCGGCTCCATCCGCAGCACGTAGCGGGACCCGGCCACCCCGACGATGTAGGAGATCGCCAGCGTCACCCGGGTGCGGGCGTCACCGACCCCCAGCGCCGCAGCGACCCGGTCGATGATCACCGACTCCAGGAACTCCCGCAGTGGTGCGGTCACCTTCGCCGCCCCCGCCCCGTCGCGCACCATGGCCGCGATCTGGTCGCGGGTCTCAGGCTCGTCGAGCATCCGCAGTGTCACCCGAACCAGCCGTTCGGCCAGACCGTCGATTCCCGGGGCGAGCAGCGCGGTCACCGCCGCCGCCGGGTCCACCGGCAGCCGCATGGCGGCGGCGAACAGGTCCTCGCGGCTGGCGTAGTAGCGCCGGACCAGATCCGGCGCGACCCCGGCGGCGGCGGCCACCCCCTTGATCGTGGTGTTCAGATAGCCCTGCCGGGCGTAGAGCCCGCGCGCGGCGTCGAGCACGACACGCCGGACGTCGTCGGTGTTCACCGGTCGAAACTAACCGGGGGTGCGGTCGCCGGGCCGGTTCGGCGCGCGGGAGGCGGGCGATTCCGGCACGATGACCGAATGCTGCGCGGGGCGGGGGTGATCGGGCGCGCCGCGCTGGCGGTGATCCTGACCGCCGCCGGGCTGGTCGGCTGCGCTCCGGCGCCCACCACACCGCCGGGGATGTTCAGCGTCTACCTCGGCGAGCCGCAGCGGCCGCTGGTGCCCGGCAACACCACCGAGACCGAGGGCGGCAAGGTGATCGGGGCGGTGTGGACCCCGCTGGTCACCTTCGACGAGCGCACCCGCAGCGTCACCTACGACGGCGCCGCCGAATCGGTCACCTCACCGGACAACCTGCTGTGGACCATCACCCTCAAGCCGGGCTGGACCTTCCACGACGGCACCCCGGTCACCGCGCAGTCCTATGTGCGGGCCTGGAACTACACCGCGCTGTCCAGCAACGCCCAGGGCGCGTCGTACTTCTTCGCCAACATCGACGGCTACGACGACCTGCAGGGCGCCGAGGGCGGCGCCCCGGCCGCCACCGAGATGGCCGGCCTGCGGGCAATCGATCCGCTGACCATCGAGGTGCGGCTGTCCGACCCGTTCGCGATCTTCCCGCTGACCCTGGGCTACAGCGCGTTCAACCCGCTGCCGGAGGCCTTCTACGACGACCCGGCCCGCTTCGGCAAGAAACCGGTCGGCAACGGGCCGTTCAAGGCCGACACCGAGTGGGTGCCGGGCCGGGGTATCACACTGAGCCGTTACGACGGCTACGCCGGCGCGGACGCCGCCAAGTCGCGCGGGGTGGTGATGCGGGTCTACACCGAGTTGTCCACCGCCTACACCGACGTGCTGGCCGGCAACCTCGACGTGCTGCGCGGGCTGCCGCCGGACGCCTACGCCAGCGCCCCGGACATCTTCGGCGAGCGCTACCTGCAGCAGTCCAGCCCCGACATCACCAGCCTGGGCTTCCCGCTGTATGACCCGCGCTATGCCGACGTGCGGGTGCGCCGCGCGCTGTCGATGGCCATCGACCGCAAGGCCATCACCGACGCGATCTTCCTGGGCACCCGGATGCCGGCGGACTCCTTCGCCCCGCCCACCGTGGTGGGCTACCGGCAAGGCGCGTGCGGGCAGTGGTGCCAGTACCGGCCCGAGGAGGCCAGGGCGCTGCTCGCCGAGGCCGGTTTCGACACCAGCGTCCCGGTGGAGATCTGGTTCAACGCCGGCGCCGGGCACGACGGCTGGATGACCGCGGTGGGCAACATGTTCCGCAAGATCGGCCTGACCTACCGGCTGCGGGGCAACCTGCAGTTCAACGAGTTCCTGTCCAAACGCGACGCCAAGGAGATGACCGGGCCGTTCCGGCTGGCCTGGGTGATGGACTACCCGTCGATCCAGAACTTCCTCGCCCCGCAGTACGCCACCGACGCGTTGGCGCCGGCCGGGTCGAACACCACCTTCTACAGCAACCCGGCCTTCGACGCCGCACTGGCCGCCGGGGACCGCGCCTCCAGCATCGAGGCGGCCAGCGAGGCCTACGACGAGGCCGAGGACATCCTGGTCGCCGACCTGCCGGCGGCGCCGCTGTTCTCCGGGGTGGATCAGACGGTGTGGACCAAGCGGGTCTCCGGCATCCGCTACACCATCCTCGGCGAGGTCGAACTGGCCGACGTCGTCGTCGACGGTCAGCCGGTGGGATGACGCACCGATGACCCGCTACGTCGCCCGCCGTCTGCTGTTGACCATCCCGGTGCTCATCGGGGCCTCGCTGCTGATCTACGCGATGGTCTACGCGCTGCCCGGGGACCCGGTGCGCGCGCTGGCCGGTGACCGACCGCTCAGCCCCGCGGTGCAGGCCCAGATCCGCGCCGACTACAACCTCGACGACCCCTTCGCCGTGCAGTACGGCAAGTACCTGTGGGGCCTGCTGCACGGCGACTTCGGCAGCGACTTCTCCGGGCGTCCGGTGACCGAGACCATCGCCCAGCGGCTGCCGGTCACCGTCCGCCTCACCGTCGTCGCGGTGGTCTTCGAGACGATCTTCGGGGTGACCGCCGGGATCCTGGCCTCGCTGCGGCGCAACTCCTTCTTCGACAATCTGGTTCTGGTGTCCACCACCATGCTGGTGTCGATCCCGGTGTTCGTGCTGGGCTTCCTGGCGCAGTACGTGTTCGGGTTCAAGCTGGGCTGGTTCCCGATCGCCGGGGTGGCCGACGGCTGGGTGAGCTATCTGCTGCCCGGGCTGGTGCTGGCGTCGCTGTCGATGGCCTATGTGGCCCGGCTGACCAGATCGGCGATGCTGGAGTCGCTGTCGGCGGACTACATCCGCACCGCGCGGGCCAAGGGCGTCGGCCGGACCCGGATCGTCCTGCGGCACGCGTTCCGCAACAGCCTGATCCCGGTGGTGACCTTCATCGGCGCCGACATCGGCGCACTGCTGGGCGGTGCGATTGTGACCGAGTCGGTGTTCAACCTGCCCGGCCTGGGCCGGGCCATCTTCGACGCGGTGCGCGCCCAGCAGGGCCCGGTGGTGGTCGGCATCGTGACCCTGATGGTGTTCTTCTACATCTTCTTCAATCTGCTCGCCGACGTGCTCTACGCGGTGATCGACCCGAGGATCCGCTATGAGTGAGCCGGACGGCCAACTCGACGCCGAGGGAGAGGAAGTCGCCCCGCTGGTCGGGCAGGCCAGCGTGTGGGGCGACGCCTGGCGGTACCTGCGCCGCAACCCGCTGTTCCTGGCCGGCCTGGCGATCATGGTGGTGATGGTCGCCATGGCGCTGTTCCCGGCGCTGTTCGCCGGCGGGGTCGACCCCACCGACTGCGACCTGTCGCTGTCGCGGCAGACCCCGAGTGCCGCGCACTGGTTCGGGATGGACCTGCAGGGCTGCGACTACTACGCCAACGTGGTGTACGGGGCGCGCACCTCGGTGGCGATCGGCGTGCTCACCGTGATCGGGGTGCTGGTCATCGGGGTGCTGATCGGCGCTCCGGCCGGGTATTTCGGCGGCTGGGTCGATTCGGTGCTGGCCCGGATCACCGACGTCTTCTTCGGCATCCCGCTGTTCCTGGGGGCGCTGATCCTGCTGACCGTCTCCGCGCAGCGGTCGGTCTGGACGGTGTCCCTGGCGCTGGTGGTGTTCGGCTGGATGACGGCCATGCGCCTGGTGCGCTCCTCGGTGGTCTCCATCCGCGGCACCGACTACGTGCTGGCCGCCCAGGCGCTGGGCGCCTCGCCGCTGCGGATCCTGGCCCGCCATATCCTGCCCAACGCCCTTGCCCCGGTGTTGATCTACGCCACCATCGCGGTGGGCACCTTCATCTCCGCCGAGGCCGCCCTGACCTATCTGGGTATCGGTTTGCAGGCCCCGGAGATCTCCTGGGGGCTGCAGATCAACGTCGCACAGTCGCTGATCGGATCCTCCCCGCACCTGTTGTTCTTCCCCGCACTGTTCCTGTCGGTGACGGTGCTCGGTTTCATCCTTCTCGGCGACGCCCTGCGTGACGCCCTGGACCCGAAGCGGCGCTGACCGATGACCGAGACGCTGCTGAGTATCCGCGCCCTGACCGTCGAATTCCGGGTCGACGCGACATGGATTCCCGCGGTGCGCGGGGTGGACCTCGACCTGGACCGCGGCGAGGTGCTGGCCCTGGTCGGCGAATCCGGTTCGGGAAAGTCCACCTTGGCGATGGCGATCCCCGGCCTGCTGGCCGACAACGCGCGCTGCACCGGCAGCATCCGGCTGGCCGGGACCGAACTGGCCGGGGCGGGCCAGGACACCCTCACCGAGGTCCGCGGCGGTCAGGTCGGGGTGATCTTCCAGGAGCCGATGACGGCGTTCAACCCGGTGTACACGATCGGCTGGCAGATCGCCGAAGCCGTCCGGATGCACCGCGACGTCTCGGCCCGGGAGGCCCGAGCCCGCGCGGTGCGACTGCTGGAACTGGTCGACATGCCCGACCCGGCCGCACGGGTGGACTACTACCCGCATCAGCTCTCCGGCGGCCAGCGTCAGCGCGCGATGATCGCCCAGGCGCTGGCCTGCGACCCGGCGCTGCTGATCGCCGACGAACCGACCACCGCCCTGGACGTCACGGTGCAGGCCGAGATCCTCGACCTGATCCGCGACCTGCGTCACCGGGTGGACGCGGCGATCCTGTTGATCACCCACGACATGGGGGTGGTTGCCGACCTGGCCGACCGGGTGATGGTCCTCAAGGACGGCGCCGTCGTCGAATCCGCCTCCGCGGCGCGTCTGTTCGGCGATCCGCGTGAGCCCTACACCCGGGCGCTGCTGGCCGCCGTCCCGCACCTGGGCGCCGGCCGGCTCACGGTGTCCGAACCCGCGCCCGAGCTCCCCGTCGCACCGGAACCCGCTGAGGTGCCGGCTCTGTCGGTGCGGCAGGCGACCATCGAGTTCCGTTCCGGCAAGAGCACCTTCCGGGCGGTCGACGACGTCAGTCTGCAGGTCGGCGCCGGGGAGGTCGTCGGGCTAGTCGGTGAATCCGGTTCGGGCAAGTCGACATTGGGCAAGGCGGCGGTCGGGCTGGTGCGTCTGACCTCGGGATCGGTATACCTCGCCGGAACCGACATCACCCGGCTCTCCCAGCGCCGGCTGCGAGCTCCCCGTCGCAGCGTCGGGGTGGTGTTCCAGGATCCCGGGTCGTCGCTGAACCCGCGGTGGCCGATCGGGCAGGCCATCGCCGAACCGCTGGCCCTGCACACCTCGCTGTCCGCGCCGCAACGCGCCGACCGGGTCGACGAACTGCTCGACCAGGTCCAACTAGCGCGAACGCTGCGCAACCGCTACCCGCACCAGTTGTCCGGAGGGCAGCGCCAGCGGGTCGGCATTGCCCGCGCGCTGGCATTGAACCCGGCGCTGGTCATCGCCGACGAGCCCACTTCCGCGCTGGACGTCAGCGTGCAGGCGCGGGTGCTGCGTCTGCTGCGCGACCTGCAGGCCGAGCACGGGTTCGCCTGCCTGTTCATCAGCCACGACCTGGCCGTCGTGGAGGAACTCTCCGACCGTATCGCCGTGCTGCAGTCCGGCCGGCTCGTCGAGTCCGGCCCGACCGAGACGGTGCTGCACCACCCCGCACAGCCCTACACCGCCCGGCTGATCGCCGCGGTCCCGGTTCCCGACCCGGACGAGCAGGCCCGCCGGCGGCGGGAACGGCTGGCACATGACGCCTGACTGGCAGGCCTAACATCGCAGCATGAACCTTGGCGGCCCGACGATGGCGACACTGCTGGCCGCCGGCTTGATCTTCCTGCTGGCATTGGTCCTCGGAATCTGGAAATACCGGCAGATGGCCACCAGCGAGGACCATCTGGCCCATCCCTACGTCGACATCGCCCACCGTTCGGCGCTGCTGTACTCGTTCGCGACGCTGCTGGTGGCGGTCTTCGTCGAGCTCAGCGCGTGGCCGGGGTGGGTCAATGCGGCGGCCGCGGCGACGATCGTGGTGTTCTTCGTCGGCGCGATCGGCAGCTACATCGTCCACGGCGCCAAGCGCGACACCACCAATCAGCTCAGCGAACCCGGCGGGAGCATCCACGTGGCGATGGCGGCCCTGATCGTCGGGGAGATCGGCGGCTTCGTGGTCCTGTTGGCCGGCTTCCTGCGGGGCTGGCTGTGAGACAACGGGTTCGGATCGAAGAGGAGAATTCCTAGCCTCGCCGGCGATCGGCGCGGTGGCCGCGTTCGGGCAGTGACTTCGGCTGCCCAACTGGCCGGAGGCAGGGGGCGGCGTTACCCTCGCGGGGTGGGAACCGGAGTCGTGCGCGGTGTTCTGACGCCCCGACTCGGCTTCCTGGTCTTCGGCACGGCCGCGCTGTTCGTGCTGTTCCAGATGGTGTTGCAGACCTTCCCCAGCGTGATGCGCGAGGGACTTGTCGTCGACCTCTCCCTCAACGAAGCCGGGTTCGGCGGGCTGTCCTCGAGCTTCTACTACCCCTATATCCTGCTGCAGATTCCCGCGGGAATCATGGTGGCGCGCTTCGGCGCCCGAGCCGTGCTGATCACTGGGGCCGTCATCTGCACGATCGCGTCCTTCCTGTTCGCGATCTCCCAGACCGCCAATTTCGCCGAGGCGACGCGAATCCTCATGGGTCTGGGTGCCGCGCCCACCGTGGTGTGCGCGTTGACGCTCGCCGCGCAGTGGTTCCCCGCGCGCCTGTTCCCCCTGTTGGCCGCGCTGACCGAGATGGCCGGGATGGTCGGCGCGGCCATCGGACAGGAGGTCCTCGGCTTCATCGTCGAGCAGTCCGGGTGGCGCACCGGAATGCTCGTGTGCGGCGCCTGCTCGGCGGTGTTGCTCGTTCTGATCGCCCTGTTCGTCCGGAACCGCACCGACGTCGACGGCACTGAAGAACACCGACCGAGGGTCGCCGAGATCAAACGCCTGCTGACATCTCCGCAGATCCTGTCGACCTCCGTTGCCGGCGGCCTGGTGAGTTCGGCGGGCATGTCCTTCGGGATGCTCTGGGGCGTCTCCTACTTCCAGGCCCACCATCAGATGAGCCTGACCGCGGCCTCGCTGTGTGCGTCCTTCTACTTCTGGGGATGCCTGCCCGGGATGCTCGGCTCGGCGTGGTTGTGTTCGCGCTACCGCAACGCCGGACAATTGCTCGCGATCGGGGCGGCCGGAACCGCGGTGACCCTGGCGCTGATCCTGTTCGTGCTGCAGGGCCAGGCGACCCTGAGCGTCGCGATGTTCGTCCTGGGGCTGTTCAACTCCACCTACGCGTTGGCCTTCACGATGGTCAAGGACGAGTCTCCGGAACACCTTTCCGGTGTCGCGATGGGCCTGACCAATATGGCGATCATGGGTATCGGCGCCATGCTGTTCCAGCCGCTGATCGGGATTCTGGCGCATGCCCGCGGCCAGGAGGTGCCCGGGGCAACCACCCTGAGCGCAATCATCCTCGCCCAGATCCTGGCGCTGGCGATCCTCCTCGGCGGCAAACTCAGGGCCAGAGCTGCCAGATAGGCCGTATGCCGAAGCCCGGTTCACCCACGATGGCACAATCCTTCCTATGCGTCAGACGCTGCTGATCATCGGCGTGTTCATGGCCCTGGCCGGCACGTTGTTCACGCTGCAGGGATTCGGGGCGGTGCAGGGCAGCCCGATGAGCAACACGACCACCTGGTCGGTGCTGGGACCGATCATCGCCGTGGCCGGCGTCGTGCTGGCTTTCGTCAACCGCCGCTGAGGCCGGTCACCCGGCCAAGTGCTCGATCACCGCATCGAACGCGTTGAGCACGAACTGGTCGGTATCGGGGTCGGAGGACACCGGCTGTGAGGACTGTTTGACGATCGCTACCCCGTGGGCGCGGTCGACGTAGACCCACTGGCCGTGAATCCCGATCGCGGTGATCGCCTCCCGGCCCGGGGTGTGCCGGACCCACCATTGCGCCCGGTAACTCCAGTCGCCGCCGGCCCACGGACCGGTGGCGTCCGGACCGCTGGCGAACGCCACCCGGTCACCGCCGCGTTCGAGGGTGTCGATGATCGCCGGGTCCACGATCCGGGTCCCGGCGGCGGTGCCGTCGTTGAGCAGCATCATCGCGAACCGGGCCAGATCGCGCGGCGCGGCGTTGAGGCCCCCTCCGGCCACCAGGGTCCCGCAGCGGTCGAGGAGCACGTAGGTCTCGCCCTCCGTGCCCAGTTCGCTCCACAGCGCATCGGACATGTTGTCCTGGAACGACTTTCCAGTGACACGGTTGGTGACCCAGTTGACCACGTCGGTCTTGGGTGTCTGGTAGTGGAAGATGTCGCCGTGCGCATGGGCGGGGTCCTTGCGCAACCCGGTCAGGAATTCATAGAGGCTGTCCACGCCCGGACGGTCCAGCCATCCCAGGGTGGCGCCGTACCGGGCGATATCGGAGGCGGGGTCGGCGTAGTCCTCGCTGAAGTCCATCGAGTTGACCATGTCCAGGACTTGGCCGATGCTCGCCTCGGCGAACGCCGAAGCTGCCCGCAGTTCGGGAACCAGCGAGACCACCGGCGCGTTCTCGTCCAGACCGGCCATCAGCGCGAACAGCCCGGCGAAGGACTTGGTCACCGACATCATCTGATGCGCGGCGGTGCCGTGCATCCCGTTGCCGTAGTGCTCGTAGACCAGCGCCTCGGGGGTGGCGATCAGGAAAGAGTCGGTGTAGGTCTCGCGCAGGAAGGCGGCGAAGTCCGCGGGACTGCCGTCGGCGCGCGGGACGACCAAAGCATCGACCGCGGGGTCGCTGTCGACGCTCAGCGGGGAGGGTGCGTCGCTGACCCGCACCGGAGCCGACGGGAACACGGTGCGCATGTGCTGATAGGACCAGCGGTTGAAGGGTGGGGTCATCAGGGCGTTGGAGCGGTCGACCCGTTTGCCCGGCGGCGGCGGGAACCCCACCATCAGACCGAGTTCGGCGGCGGTGGCGTAGGGATCATCGGTCACGGTCGGATCCTAGGCCTGAACACCGACCGGCACCGTTGATCCTCATGCCCGGCCTTACCCCCCGGCCCTACTCCGCCTCGGCCCTGGACAGCACCGCCAGCAGCGTGAGCAGTTCGTCCTCACCGAGGATGCCGCGCCGATGGCAGGCGCGCGCCATCTCGCGAAGCACCGGAAGGCTGAACCGGCGCCGCCCGTTCGGGCCGACCCGCACCGGTTCGATCGGCCTGCCGTCGGCGTCGGTGAACACCCCCGACCGCATCGCCCGGTACACCCACTGGGTCGATCTGCCGAAGAATCGGGCGACCTCGCCGGTGCTGTAGTACCTCTCGCCACTTTCGGGCGCCACCGGCCGGCGACGGCGGGGCGCCGGAATCTCGGCAGCCATCCGCAACTCGCGTTCGATCTCGGCCACCAGGGTGGTCGCCCCGGCGGTCGCCACCGCGGCACGGTCGAGAGCGTCGACAGCCTGGACCTCAGCGCGCAGCGCGAAGTCCATCGGGCTGAACCCGCCGTCGGTGGTGCACGGTTCGAGCTCGCCACCCATCAGCATGTTCAGGCCGTGCCGTTGCAGGACCAGGCTGACCCGGCGCAGGTGCTCCTCGCGGCCGAGGTCGTCGATGGGGAACGGCACCCACACATCGGCGCCGGTGGCGATGGCCCGGCCCAGCGCCTCGCGCACCGCGTCGACCTCGGCCAGCTCGTCGCGGTACCGCGCCTCCCCCGGCTCGAAGGCGTAGGTCTCGGCGATGACCGCGCCCTGCTCGGCGGCCTTCTCCGCCAGTTCGCCGCGCCCGACGGTGTCGTTGTCGCCCAGCACGATCACCGCGTGTCTGATGTTGATGGATTGCGCCATCTGCACCCCCTTCTTGTCGACCTTCTTGTCGACTTCATCTGCTTCGCCGGTCAGGGTCAGCCCCCCAACCCACTTCCGACGCTAGGGGCAACCACCGACAAAAACCGCGGCTCGCGCCCCCAGGGAGCACCTAAGGTCGACGTGTACGTGCACACCGGATCCGGGGAGAGGGCCGCCATGAAACTCGTCGTCGTAGGGGGTGTGGCGGCCGGGGCCTCGGTCGCGGCGCGGACCCGCCGGCTCGACGAGACCGCCGAGATCATCGTCGTCGAACGCGGCCACCACGTGTCGTTCGCCAACTGCGGGCTGCCCTACCACGTCGGTGAGGTGATCGCCGACCGCGACCGGCTGCTGCTGCAGACCCCGCAGAGCCTGCGCGACTCGCTGAACATCGACGTGCGCATCGGCACCGAGGTCACCGCGGTCGACCCGGCGGCCCGCACGGTGACGGTCCGGGAGGTCGACACCGGCGCGCAGTACACCGAGAGCTACGACAACCTGGCGCTGTGCCCGGGCGCGGTGCCGGTGCGCCCGCCGCTGGCCGGGATCGACCACCCCGCGGTGGAGGTGCTGCGCCGCATCGGCGACATGGACCGCATCAAGGCCCGGCTGGACACCGCACTGGCCGCGCAGAAAGCCGGCCGACGCGACCCGGTTCGCGCGGTGGTGATCGGTGCCGGCTACATCGGGCTGGAGATGGCCGAGAACTTCCACCACCGCGGCGTCAAGGTCGACGTGGTGGAAAAAGCCGACCAGATCCTGCCGCCGGTGGATCGGGAGGTCTCGGTTCCCGTCGAGCAGCACCTGCGCAGCCGCGGCGTCACCGTCCACCTGTCGACGACCGCGGCGGCGTTCGCCCCGCTCGCCGAGGACCGGGTCGGCGTCGAACTCAACAACGGCACCACCATCCCCGCCGACCTGGTGATTTTGGCCGCCGGGGTGCGGCCGGACACCACGCTGGCGGTCGCGGCCGGCCTGGAACTCGGCGCGCACGGCGGGATCGCCGTGGACACCGGGATGCGCACCTCCGACCCGCACATCTGGGCGGCCGGGGACGCGGTGGAGACCCCGCACCCGGTGCTGCCCGGCGCCTACCTCAACCCGCTGGCCGGACCGGCCAACCGGCAGGCGCGGGTGGCCGCGGAGAACATCTGCGGGCGGCACACCGAGTACGTCTCCACCCAGGGCACCTCGATCGTGAAGGTCTTCGACATGGTGGCCGGGGGCACCGGGGCCACCGAGCGTCAGCTCACCGCGGCCGGCATCGACTACCGGGCGGTGCACGTGCACCCCTCCGGCCATGCCGGCTACTACCCGGGCACCGCGATGATGCACCTCAAGGTGCTCTTCGACCCGGCCGACGGACGCATCCTGGGGGCGCAGGCCTGCGGGTTCGACGGTATCGACAAGCGGCTGGACCTGCTGGCCATGGCGGTGCGCCAACAGATGACGGTCTTCGACCTCGAGCATCAGGAACTGGCCTACGCGCCGCCGTTCGGCTCGGCCAAGGACCCGATCAACATGGCCGGGTTCGTCGCCTCCAACGTGATGCTGGGCGATCTGCGGCTGTGGTACGCCCAGGACTTCCCGGCCGCCACCGACGGGGCGATGCTCATCGACGTGCGCACACCCGAGGAGTACGGGCTGTGGCACATCCCCGGCGCGGTCAACGTGCCGCTGCCGACGCTACGTGCCGCGGTGGCCGCCGGAGAGTGGGACCGGAGGCGTCCGGTGCGGGTGTACTGCGCGGTCGGTTTCCGGTCCTATCTGGCCTACCGGGTGCTGGTGCAGAACGGTTTCAGCGACGTCGCCACCCTGTCGGGCGGTTCGACCACGTTCAAGGCCGTGCACGACAAGCCCGAGGACACCTACGAGGCGCTGCCGCCGGTCGAGTCCTACGCCGAAGCTGCCTCGCTGGCCGACGGCCCGGCCGAAGCCAGCGGGACGCTGATCGACCTGGACTGCACCGGCCTGGCCTGCCCGGGCCCGATCATGAAGCTGTCGACGGCGATGGCCGACCTGGGTCCCGGCGACGAGGTGCGGGTGACGGTGTCGGACCCCGGTTTCGCCCTCGACGCCCCGGCCTGGGCGTCGAAGAACGGCCACCGGCTGGTGGAGATCACCCCGCAGGGTTCGGGTTATGTGGCCACCCTGCGCAAGGGCGGTGCGGGGGTGGACACCACGGCGGCCGGCCCGGCGAGGAACAAGACGTCGATGGTGGTGTTCTCCGGGGATCTGGACAAGCTGATCGCGGCGTTCATCATCGGCAACGGCGCGCTGTCGATGGGCGAGCAGGTGTCGATCTTCTTCACCTTCTGGGGCCTCAACGCGCTGCGCCGCCCGGATGCGCCCAAGCGGGACAAGACCGCGCTGGAGCGGGTCATGTCGGTGATGATGCCCTCAGGCGCCGACGACCTGCCGCTGTCGACGATGAACTTCGTCGGCGCGGGGGCGACCATGATCAAGAAGGTCATGCACGACCACCAGGTGCCCGACCTGGCCGAGCTGATCGCCGCCGCGCAGAAAGGTGGGGCCCGGCTGATCGGCTGCACCATGACCATGGACCTGCTCGGGATCACCGAGTCCGACCTGATCGACGGGGTCGAGTTCGGCGGGGTCGCAACGTTTCTCGGCGAAGCTCACGAGTCGGGGACGACCCTGTTCATCTGAGGGCGGTTCATCTGAGTGGTTCGGGCCGGCAGGTGCACCGCGAATAGTCGTTCGCTGGGCTCAATCGCGAACGTTCTCTTGGCCGAAGTAGCTCACCAGCGTCCATTCGTTGCAGGTCCCGCGGCGGTGATAGGTCAACCGGTCGAGCACAGCCGACGCCAAGGCCAAGCCTCGTCCGTGCTTGGCCGAGGCATCGGGCAGGCTCAGCGCGTGGAGGTCAACTGCGACCGCATCGCCCCTGTCGGTGAAGACCACCGTGAGCGAGGTTGGCGTGACCTCGATGTCCATCCGCAGCGGCACGGGTCCGGATCTGCCGGCGTGCTCGACGATATTGCCGCCGATCTCGGCGACGCCGGTGGTCATGGCGATCCGGACCGCCGGGGGGATCTCACGGTGGCAAGTCCACATGTCGTCGAGGGCACGGTGAATATCGCTCAATGCTCCCGGGCCGGTGAGGGTCTCGAGCAGGTGGCGATCAGGAGAGGTCATCGAAGGCAGTGTCCGCCGATGCCACCGTGTGCAGGAGACGGTTGACGTTGGTGAGTTCCAGCACCAACGCGGCCTGCTCCCCGGGGGACATGATCTTGAGGTCGCCGCCGCATGCCCGGGCGGCCTCGAACCCCGACACCAGCGCACCCAACCCGGAGGAATCGATCAATTCCACGTCGGAGAGATCAACGACCAGTCTGGTGTGGCCCGCGTTCACCAGCTCCGACAACTGCTTGTCCAGACCAGCAGCGGCGGCCAGATCCAGACGGCCCTGAGGCATGACGACGAGTACACCGCCGGGGACTGTCTTGGTCGGGAATCCAGGACCTGACCGGCGTCGACCTTTCGGTGCGATTCCCTGCCCCCCTTCGCTTTAGCGACCGTTAGGATAGCGAACCGGAGTATGGTGCGCACCGATAACGACAGCAACCCGGAGCCGCCTGCTGTGTACGGAAGCGTCGCACCCGGACACGAGCACCGGACCGGCGTCGCCGGATCGACCATGGCCAAATACGGCGCCATTGCCGGTGCCCTTTTCCTCGGTTACGTCCTGATTGCGCTCACCGGTTGGCCGAGCCCCGAGGCCGTGCGAGTCCTCACCGACGTCGCGTTCTCCGCGGGAAGCCTGGTCTACGTCACCCTTGCCGCGCTGGCGGTACGGTCGACCCGGGGCCGGACGCGCACTGCCTGGACGTTGATCACGATCGCCTTCGTCTTCTGGGCGGTGGCCGAGGCGCTGTGGTTGTACTACACCTATGCGGACGGGCGGGTGCCCTACCCGTCGTGGGCCGACCTCTTCTATGTCCTCTACATGCCGTTCGTCCCCGCCGGCATGCTGTTTTTTCCCAGCGTCAGAACCTGGCGGGATCGCAGCCGGCTGATCTTGGATGGAACGGTCGTCACAGGGGCCTTGTTTCTCATCGCCTGGCTCACAGTGATGCGGTCCATCTGGACACAGCGTGGCGGTAGCCAGCTGGAGTTCGCTCTGTCGATGGCCTATCCGGCAGGGGACGTCCTGAGCCTGGCCGTCGGCGTGATGGTTCTACTCAGGGCGCCCGCCGGATTACGGCTCCCCCTGAGCCTCCTGGTCGCCGGACTGGCGTGCGCGGCGCTGGGCAACGGGGTGTGGTCCTTTGTCGGCGACCCGCAGACCTACCGGGTCGGCGGATTGGCCGACATCCTGTACTTCGCCAACATTCTGTTCGTCATCCTGGCCCTGATAGCGGCCCAACGCGCCGGTCCTGGCGAAACCACGACCGACCCCGCGCCGGAACGGCTCTCGATATGGCTGCCGTTGCTTCCGCTCCTGATCGCTGGGGTGTTCGTCGCTGCTGCCGGGCGGGAGGCCGTCGTCGAGGCGCCGGTCGTCGTCACCGGTGTGCTGCTGGTCTCGGCTGCTTTGGCGCGGCAGGTGGTGCAAGGCGATGAGCTGGTCGCCCGCCAGCGCCGCATAGGACTGCTGACCGACCGTCTGAACGAGGAAATCGACAGCGCCGGTCGCTACGTGGCCTCGATCCTTCCCGACGATCTGCGGGCGCCGGTTGGAGTGCGGTCACGCTATCTGCCGTCTCGGGCGGTTGGCGGCGACTGCTTCGGGTTCACCTGGATTGACTCCGATCACTTCAGCGTCTACCTGATCGATGTCTCCGGCCACGGGGTCCGGCCGGCGTTGCTCGCAGTATCGGTGCACAACCTTCTCAGGTCCGGCTCGCTGGAGACCACAATGCTCTTGTCGCCGGATCTCCTTCTGATCGAACTCAATTCCCGGTTCAGCAAAAACAGTCAGGGCGGTCACTACTTCACGATGTGGTACGGCGTCTACAGATCATCGACGGCGGAATTGCGTTACGCCAACGCGGGACACCCGCCGCCCCTGCTGTTCGACGGAAGCGGCAACGCCGAAATCCTCGCCGGCGAGGGCGGCCTACCGGTGGGGATGGTCGCCGATGGTGGGTATACCGCGCACTGCCGTGTGGTGGCTCGAGGTTCGCAGATTCTGCTGTACAGCGACGGGGTGATCGAGGACTTCCCGCGGATGGCGGATTTCGTCGAACGATGCGCCGGGTTGGCGAGAAGGTCGCCGGATTGGCTCGATGACCTTGTCGGTGCGCTGCCGGTCGGGGATGACGGCTCCTACCTTGACGACTGTTCGCTGGTGCTGCTCGATTTCCCGCCGGATACTTCCGGTGGGAGAAGTGTCTACTGAGGGGTGCCCCACGTCGTCGCGCGGTGCACGGCGGCAATGTCGTTTCGTGATGCCACGCCCAGCTTGGTCAACAGGCGGTGGACGTGGTTTTTGACGGTGGGCAAACTCAACGTCAGCCGTGACGCGATCTGCTGGTTGGTCAGACCCTGAGCCACCAATTCCACGATCTCGGTCTCGCGTTTGGTCAGCTTGACAGCGGCACTGTCCGGGGAGACGTGGCCGGCGAAGGCGTACACCCGCTGCAAAAGGATCGCCGACACCTCCGCAGAACAGCGGGCATGACCAGTACCCACGGCGTGCAGCACGTCCAGAAGCTGGTCGAAGGACTCCGAGTCCAGATGCAGGCCCGCGGTCCCCGCCTCGGCCACGGTCACGATCTGCGACTCCTGGTCCACGGACAGGCCGTAGGCCACCACCTTGATCGGTTTGCCCAGCCGAAGGCTCACCTCGAGCAACGCCGCTGTGTCCCGGCGAGCGGCGTTGATCAGAACGATCGTCGGTTTGCTGATGTCCACAGCAGCAAGAAGAGAGGGCAGATCCCAAGCGACCGAGACCGTCATGCCGCGCGTGGTCAACTGTGCGGCAAGGCATTCGCGTTGTAGCCGGGCGCTGTCGACAACGACGAGTCGCAGCGTGGCCTCTGCCGGGGAGTCGATACTTCAAACCTTAACCGCAGGGCCGCTTGTCGCACGAGGGATCTGACAGGAAGTGTTCGGAATCTGTATTGAACCCCGGGATTCCGCTGCGGCCACCGCGCGGGTCCTCTGGTTAGGGGACGATCAAATGTCAGCGCGGGCAAACGCGCTGGGCCGAGCGGAACGGATGAGGGGCATCGATGTCCAGTCGCAGAAAAGCGACCAGAAGAAGAAAATTCACGCGGTCGAGCGCGGCCACGTTCGCGGTCGGGATGTTCCTGGCGGGGCCTCAGGCCGCCACGGCCGCTGCCGACGACACCGAGGGCTCATCGCCCGGAACGGCTCGCAGCACCTCGTCCGGTTCGGACACCGCCACGGCGTCGACCACCCGAGGATCGGCGGGCACACATGCGCCGAGTACGCGCCGGGCCAGCGGCGGCCGAGCGTCAGGCCGGCCCGCGACAACGGCCGCAGTTCCAGACCTCTCTGAGGCGCCCGCCGCAGCACCACTGCCCGAGACGGCCGATGGACGCCCCAGGGCGGCGGCATCTGAGGTGCGCGTGCCTGCCGCTGCCGAGACCGGGCCCGCAGTCGTCGGTCCCCCGGCGTCGGGAACCACCCGCGTCGCCGGCGGGTCGGCGCAGGGCGCCGCCGCCAACGCCACCGGTCCCGAGACGGTGCTGCGGATCGGAAGAAGTTCAGGATCGACCGCAACGGCCCCAGACGCTTCACAAGCGACAGTCGCGACGGCGGATGCTGCAGCCCCGACGTCGGCGAAGGTGGTGGCGCTCCCGGTCCCGGCAGGGTCCGCAGCGGACACCGCTGCTGCAGCGGCGGCGCTGGACCGCTCGCTGCGGGGCACCGCTTCGCGTGAGGCCGCTGCCAGCTCTGCCACAGCCGCCCCATCAGCCTCGGCGGTTCAAGATCGGATCGTCTCCTCGGTGCGGCAGGCCCTCAACACGGTGGAAAACTGGCTGTTCAACCTGCGCGGCGGCCCGTTCGCCCCGATCGCGGCTGTGTGGGAGGGCGCATTACTGCTCATCCGCAGGCACTTGTTCAACCAGGCCCCGCAGGTCGTCCCGTCCCAGCAGACCACCTCAGAACTCGATGGCACGATCGGCGGCAGGATCGGAGCGTACGACCTGGAGGGCGATGCACTGACCTACACGGTGGTCGTCGACCCCGAGTGGGGCACCATCGAGATCGACGACTTCGGCTCTTACGCCTACACCGCGGGTGAGGGTTTCGCCGGGACGGATTCGTTCACCGTCAAGATCTCCCCCCCGACACGCTCGCTGAACCTGGCGGACCTGGGCAGTGACGGCTCCCGGGAGGTGACCATCAACATCGGCGAGCAGACCTTTGTCGACACCCCCGACATCGCGGTCGGCCTCTTCGACGCCTCGGGCCGATTGACCGTCACCCGCAGCGCGCTCGGGGAGTTCACCGGCACCGTCACCCTCAGCGATGTCGACGCTGCCAGCGAGTGGACATGGCTCGACACATCGGGCCAGTTCGGTGGCGTCAGCACCGAGCACGTGGAGGCGTTCTGGCCGGTGTTCGAGGCCAAGTCGACCGACAACGGCGCGTCGGTGGACCTGACCCTGTCCTACACCGGTGTTGACGGCTCCGGGCACACGGTCCTGCTGAACAATGTCGACCTCAGCGAAAGCGACGGACGCTACACGATCACCGGACAACTGGCCCCCGACACCGACGCGGACCCGGACGGAGTCGACAACTGGGACATCCTCGGCAAAGACCGCGAGCCGGAGTTCGACAACTTCCGCTCCGCACTCAACCTCGAGGCGGGTGCGGACGCGACCTCGCGGGGACTGCTGTCCCCGCCCAACTCCGTGGAGTTCGCCTTCACCGAAGCGGAGGTCTTCATTGACACGCTCACCCCGCTGAGCTACTCAAAGGCCGGGTTGTACGCCATGGACTCCGAGGCCCAGCCGCCGGCGGTAGCTGAGGGAGCGGCCGTCGCGCAGACCGCCGGACTGACCAACCTGGCCGCTGTGAGCGCCAACGCAGTCGCCGCGACGTCGGCGGTCACCGCCTCGCTGGCCCTGGGCCGCAGCACTGTCATTGGCCGCGCAGACGGATCGGTGGAAGTGTGGACCGACGGCGAGATGGAACAACTGCAAGACACGGGCTGGAAGGCCGCGGTCACACAATTGATCGAATACAACCGGCCGCTCAAAGACGATCAGGGCAACACCATCGACAGCACCTTCACCGGGTACATCCAGGGCACCACCTTGACGGTGACCAACCTGGGGGCCGGGAGCACGGTCAAGGTCGGCAGCGTGATCACCGGCGAGGGTGTGGCACCGGGAACGACGATCACCAAATTCATCGAGCAAACGGAGCAGTGTGCCGACGAAGCCTGCACAGCCACAATCCTGAAGGGCGCAGGCGGTAGCAACGGCTACACCGGCACCTACGAAGTCAGCATCGCCCAAACCGTAGGCGGCCCCACCCAGAGTGCGGACAGCACCCTGCCCCCCGGTATCACGCTCACGCAGACGGGGGTGCCGGCGATTTCACCTGGGTTTGTCGCCGGCCTGGAATTCGGGTCGATCCAGTACTACCAGCCGACGACCGGCTGGGTCGAACTGCGGGGCCAGTCGGCCGTCTTCAAGGTTGCGGGTGTCGAAAACACCGACGACGTGACCGCGCTGGCCGCCTTCGGCGACAGCATTGTCGTCGGCACCGAAGGTGGATGGGTTGACGTCTGGACCCCGCCCGACGCCGCCTCGGACCCAGCGACCTGGAAAGACAACTGGACTCAACTGCACGGCCCCAACGACGACGGGCACCTGACCTCCCGGTGGCGCAATCCTTCTTTCGGCTGGGTCACCTTGAGTCCTGGGTTCGATGTCGGATATGAGCCAGTGACGGCGATCGTGGAGGTTGGGTCCCCGGCGACCCCAGACCACGGCATCGTGGTCGCATGGGGGATGGATCCGAGTGGGTGCGCTGAATGCTCTCAAGTTTCCCGCATCCGCCCAGGCCTGACCGGTTTGATCGACGCCGGCAACGTGTCGTTCTGGGACCCGGAAAGCGGCTGGACCGATCTGACCGACCTCGGCCTGAGGACGACGGCCATGACGGCCTACGGCGACGGGGTCGCGGTCGGTCTGAAGAACGGAGCGGTGCACTACTGGGACGGCACGGTCGCCGCCGAATCCGGGTGGACGCAACTGCAGGACTCGGGCTGGGGGCAGGAAGTCTCCACGATGCTTCCCTACGACCAGGGCCTGATCGTCG
>CAYURT010000032.1:0-37477 GCA_964447215.1 uncultured Mycobacterium sp. | reverse complement strand
CCGTTGCCGCCGACGCCGCCGCCGCCGCCGCTGCCGCCGTTACCGCCACGGCCGAAGAGCCAGCTGCCGTCCCCACCATCTCCGCCGTTGCCGGCGTCGGCGTTGCCGCCGTCGCCGCCGTCAGCGCCCGGGAACGCGCCATTCTGTCCGTCGATACCGTTGCCGCCGCCGCCACCATCGCCGCCGTCGCCTCCGGCACCCAGGATGGAGAGCAGCCCGGCATTGCCGCCGTTGCCGCCATCCCCGCCGAACGAGCCGCCGCCGCCGTCGCCGCCCTCGCCGCCACTGCCGAGCAGCAGGCCACCCGTACCCCCGTTACCGCCGAAGCTTCCGAAGCCTCCGCCTCCACCACCGGATCCGCCGACGCCGCCTGCGCCGCCGTTGCCGATCAGCCCCGCGCTGCCGCCATCGCCGCCGGCGCCTCCGCTGCCGGCGCTGCCACCATCGCCACCGGAGCCTCCTCGTCCGGCCACCCCGAGCAGGGACAACTGCCCGGCGCTGCCGCCCGCGCCGCCCGCGCCCCCGGTGCCGAGGGCCAATGTCGCCACGCCTCCCGCGCCGCCGTCGCCACCGATGCCGAGCAGCAGCCCTGCTCGCCCACCGGCCCCGCCCGCACCACCGATGGTCGCGCCCGTCCCGCCAGCACCGCCCGCACCGCCGCTGCCGTTGAGCACTCCACCGCCGCCGCCGTTACCGCCCTTGCCGCCGACGCCGCTTCCGGTTGAACTGGCCCCGCCGACCCCGCCGGCTCCGCCGCTGCCCCACAACGACAGGAAACCGGTGTTGCCCCCGTTACCTCCGTGGCCGCCGTTGCCGGCCCCGCCGTCGGCGCCGGCCCCGCCGGCCCCGCCGTTGCCCAGGAACAATCCGCCCGCGCCCCCGTCACCGCCGGCCAAGGCGTTGACTCCAGCCACGCCGGTGCCGCCGCCGCCGCCGTCACCGAACCAGCCGGCCGAGCCGCCGTTGCCGCCGGCGAAACCGTCGCCGCCGTTGCCGATCAGGCCGCCGTTGCCTCCATTACACGCACCGCTGGTGCAAGCCCCGGCATAGGCCGTGTAGCTGTAGCCATTGCCGAACAGGATGCCGGCGTTGGGATTCTCAGCGGTGCCGTCACCGATGAAGAACCGGATGAAATCGGTGATCGGGTTGGAGACCGCGGCGGCCGAGACCGCGGCGGTGGGTGCGGTCCCGCCGGTGCGGGCGGGGTCGAGGGGTTGGCCGGTGGAATTGGCTGCGGCCGGTGCAGGCAGCTGTGTGGCGGACGCCAGTTCGCGGCGGCTGACCGCAAGCGCAGCCCAGGCCAGCGGGGTGGCCGCCGGGCCGGCGGGGCTGTTACCGCCGAGCCAGCTCAGCGGGTTGACTCCAGTGTCCAGTGATCCGGTCGGGGTGGCTGCGGTCATCACCGGCGGCGCCGTCACCGGCAGGGGCACCACGGGCTGGTCAGGCGTGGCCGAATCCTCTGCCGAGGCGCTGATGAGGTTCTCGGCGGGGATGGGGGACTGGCCGACGGTGACCGGCACGGCCGGAGCTGAGGCACCGGTGCGGGCGGCCGCGTTAGAAACAAGAACGGACAGCGGGGTCGGAGCGTTGGTGGCTGGCGACGGCCGAGGTGAATCCAACACCGCCCCGCCGACCGGGGGGCTCACAGCTCGGTCCGCCGAGCCCGGCACCACGTCGCCGAGACGGCGATCAGCGGCCGGACCCGGTCCGCCCGCGACTGCGGCGATCACGGCACCACGCCGGTCCCCCTGACCGACGTCACGAGGGGCCGAGGAATCCCCCGCCGCATCCTCGCCGGGCCGGGTCGATGTCGCTGCCGGGGATCCACCGCGCCCGCCGGCGCGGATGGCGACCCGGCTCTCAGAGCGCGGCGAGGCAGCCGCATCTCCTTCGCTGGCCGCCGAGCCGGTCGAACCGCCCGAGCCCCTGGTGTCGGCGAACGCCATCGGCATCGACACCACCGCCGAGCCCACACCCAGGGCGATCGCCAACGCACCAACCCGCCCTATGCAATAAGTCCTACGCAACTGACGGTTTCGAGGCCGATCCGGCAACACGATTGGCTGGTATGTCATGGTGTCAGCATGGCGTTGCGGCAGGCATTCGAATCAGCAGGCAACCCCGAAATGGAAGGTCCCTGGAGCAAGCATGGAAACCCCCAGAGGCTTGCTACGGGAAAGCGTGCCCACAATCGGGCGCGATGAGCGGCCTGGCCGGGGCCGCAAGCCGTCGGAACCGGGCTGACGTGCGTGGACGAAGTGGAGCCGCCTGGGGGAATCGAACCCCCGACCTATTCATTACGAGTGAATCGCTCTGCCGACTGAGCTAAGGCGGCGCAGTACCCGGCCGGGCACCGGGGCAGAAGTCTACTCCGTGGCACGCAACTGCTGGCCGACGGTGGCGACCAGGGCATCGACGGCGAACTTCGGCTTGACGTTGGCCGCCAATGCCTCACGGCAGGCCAGCACGGCCTCGATGCAGCGCAGTAGCCGCTCCGGGGAGGCGTGGCCGGCCAGCGCGGCCGCCCGGTCAGCCATGTCGGGGTGGCTGGCCCGCACAGCGCCGGCTCCACCGGCCAGCACCAGCGCGTCGCGGAAGTACATCGCAAGGTCGATCAGCGCGCGGTCCAGGGCGTCTCGTGACGCCCGGGTCTGCCGTGACTTCTGGCGCTTGCCAAGCTCTTTGAGGACTCCCGCCGACCCCCGGAGCGCCGCTGCCGCACCCCTGCCGGTGCCCCCGCCGCCCAGCGCGGTGAGCAGTTCCTCGGTCTCGGCTTCATCGCGCGCGGCGGTCAGATCGGTCGCCTCGGCCGATGCCGCGACAACCAGGTCCTCGGCGGCGGCATAGGCCCGCGCGGGGGTCGCCGCGTCGCGAGCCAGGTTCAGTGCACGGCTGCGCCGGGACCGGGCCTCGGGGTCGGTGGCCAGCCGGCGGGCCCGCCCGACGTGACCGCCGCTGACCGCCGCCGCCCACCTCGCCTGTTCGGGGTCGATGCCGTCCCCGGCGATCAACACCTCGGCGATCGCCGACGCCGGCGGTGTCATCAGCGCCACGTGCCGGCACCGGGAGCGCAACGTGATCGCGATGTCCTCGGGGTCCACCGACGGCGCGCACAGCAGGAACACCGTCGATGGCGGCGGCTCCTCGACAACCTTCAGCAAGGCGTTGACCGCGCCCTCGGTCAACCGGTCGGCGTCCTCGATCACCACGACCTGCCACCGGCCGGTGCTGGGCCGCCGGGATGCGGCGGCGACGATCGCCCGCATCTCCTCGACCCGGATCGACAGTCCCTCGGGGACCACCCGGAGCACATCGGCATGGGTACCGGCCATGGTGGTGGTGCAGGCACGGCACTGCCCGCAGCCCGGTGTCCCCTCGGAGGCGCACTGCAGCGCCGCCGCGAAGCACAGCGCCGCGATCGACCGCCCCGAGCCCGGCGGCCCGGTCAACAGCCATGCGTGGGTCATCGCGCCGGTGGCGTCGGGCATATCCATCTTGGTACTGGCCCGGGCCGCCGACGCCGCGGCGACCAACTCCGCCTCCACCGCGCTCTGACCGACGAGTCGGTCGAACACTCCGGGCATGCTGACAGACCCTACTGCGCCGGCAGGACACCGCCGATCCGCCGCCTCCAACGTCGGATCGCCCGGCCGGGAACGCTACGGTGAACTGATGACTGGCGCGGGTACGCGCGGACGGGTCAGCGACTTCGTCCGGTGGGTGGCGCGCACCCCCTGGCCGGTGTTCTCTCTGGGGATCCTGCAGGCCGACATCATCGGCGCGATGGTGGTGGTCGGCTTCCTCAGATTCGGGCTGCCCCCGGCCGAACGCATCGAACTGCAGGACCTTCCGACACAGAACCTGGTCATCTTTCTCTCCTACGTCTTCATCTCCTTCAGCGTCGGCACCTTCCTCAGCCTTCGTCTGCTGGTCCCGGTATTCCGCTGGCAGCGCAGGGACTCCCTGCTCGCCGAGGACGATCCCGCGATGACCGAGCAGGCCCGCCTGCGCGCGCTGAACATGCCCATCTACCGGTCGATCATCAGCATCACCGTCTGGCTGCTGGGTGCGGTCGTGTTCATCGCCGCCAGCTGGCCGGTGGCCAGCCATGCCGCTCCGGTGGTTGCCGTGGCGATCCTGCTGGGCGCCACCGCCACCGCGATCATCGGCTACCTGCAGTCCGAGCGGGTGTTGCGCCCGGTGGCCGTCGCCGCCCTGCGAGCCGGGGTCCCCGAACACTTCCGCCGCCCCGGTGTTGTGCTGCGGCTGGTCTTGACCTGGGTGCTCTCGACCGGGGTGCCGCTGCTGTTGATCGTGCTGTCGATCTCGGCCAGCAAGCTGGCCTTCCTGGAGGCATCCGCGGACAGCCTGTCGATGCCGATTCTGTTGATGGCCGTGGCCGCACTGGTGATCGGGCTGGTCGCCAACGTACTGTCGGCGATGGCGATCGCCGATCCGCTGCGCCAGCTGCGCTGGGCACTCGGTGAGGTTCAGCGCGGAAACTACAACGCGCACATGCAGATCTACGACGCCACCGAATTGGGCCTGCTGCAGGCGGGCTTCAATGACATGGTCCGCGAGCTCAGCGAGCGTCAGCGCATGCGGGACCTGTTCGGCCGCTACGTGGGGGAGGACGTCGCCCGACGGGCCTTGGAGCAGGGACCTGAGCTGGGTGGGCAGGAGCGCGATGTCGCCGTCCTGTTCATCGACATGATCGGCTCCACCCAACTGGCCTCCACCAGGCCCCCCGCCGAGGTCGTCGAACTGCTCAACCAGTTCTTCCGGGTGATCGTGGACACGGTCCAGGAGCACGGCGGTTTCGTCAACAAGTTCCAGGGCGACGCCGCGTTGTGCGTGTTCGGAGCGCCGATCGAGCACCCGGACGCCTGTGGGGCGGCCCTCGCGGCGGCCCGGGAGTTGCACGACGAACTCGTCACCGTGCTCGGCTCGACGGATTTCGGGATCGGAGTCTCGGCCGGGCGGGCCATAGCCGGGCATATCGGCGCGCAGGCCCGCTTCGAGTACACGGTGATCGGGGACCCGGTCAACGAAGCCGCTCGGCTGACCGAACTGGCCAAAACCGAACCGGGCCACGTCCTGGCCTCGGCCACCGCCGTCAGCGGGGCGCTGGACGATGAGGCGCTGCGCTGGCACGTCGGAGAGATGGTTGAGCTGCGCGGCCGCAACGCCTCCACCCAGTTGGCGCGTCCGGTGAGCCTGGCGGTGCCCGAGGAAGTCCCCAGCGGATGAGCGGCAGGGAGGCGTCAGGCCTTCTTGACTGCCTTCTTGACTGCCTTCTTGGCCACCTTCTTGGCCACCTTTTTGGCCGGAGCCTTCTTGGCCGCGGTCTTTGTGGCGGTCTTCTTGACCGGGCCGCGGGCACGGCGGTCGGCGAGCAACTCCGCGGCACGGTCATCGGTGAGGGTCGCCACATCGTCGCCCTTGCGCAGACTGGCGTTGGTCTCACCGTCGGTGACGTACGGCCCGAACCGGCCGTCCTTGATCACCATCGGCTTTCCGGTTGCCGGGTCGGCCCCGAGTTCGCGCAGCGGCGGCGCGGCAGCTCCCTGACGGCCTCGTCGTTTGGGTTCGGCATAGATTTTCAGCGCCTCATCAAGGGTGATGCCGAAGATCTGGTCCTCGGTGGCCAGCGACCGGGAATCGGTGCCGCGCTTGAGGTACGGGCCGTAACGGCCGTTCTGCGCGGTGATCTCCTCGCCGTTGGCCGGATCCACTCCCACCAGCCGCGGCAGCGACAGCAGCTTCAGCGCGTCCTCCAGCGTCACCGTCTGCAGATCCATCGACCGGAACAGTGATCCGGTGCGCGGCTTGGGACCGGTCGGCTTCTTGCTCTTCTTGGCGCCGCTGCCTGAGTCGTCGTCCGGCGGCGGCGGCAGCACCTCGGTGACGTAGGGGCCGTAGCGTCCGTCGCGGGCGACGATCTCGTGCCCGGTTTCCGGGTCGACGCCGAGCACGCGGCCCTCCTGCGGCGTGGCGAAAAGGGTTTCGGCCAGTTCCAGGGTCAGTTCGTCGGGCGTGATCTCGTCGCTGAGGTTGGCCCGCTGCGGGGCGGGTTCGCCGTCCTCCCCGGTGACCATCCGTTCCAGGTAGGCGCCGTTCCTGCCGACCCGAACATAGACCGGGCGGCCGTGAGCGTCATCGAACAGCGTGATCGAGTTGACGCCGCGGGCGTCGATGCCCTCGAGGTTGACCCCGACCAGCTTCTTGAGCCCGCCGGCCCGGGCGATCGAGTGCGGGACCCCGTGCTCACCGCCGAAGTAGAAGTTGTTGAGCCAGTTGGTGCGCTGCTCGTGCCCGGCGGCGATCTCGTCGAGCTCGTCCTCCATGGCGGCGGTGAAGTCGAAGTCCACCAGCCGGCCGAAATGCTGCTCCAGCAATCCGGTGACGGCGAAGGCCACCCATGACGGGACCAGCGCACTGCCCTTCTTGTGGACGTAGCCACGGTCCTGGATGGTCTTGATGATCGAGGAGTAGGTCGAGGGCCGCCCGATTCCGAGCTCCTCGAGCGCCTTGATCAGCGACGCCTCGGTATACCGGGCGGGCGGGTTGGTGGCGTGACCGTCCGGGGTGAGGGTCAGCGCGTCGACACGCTGACGCTCCCGCAACTGGGGCAAGCGGCTCTCGGCGTCATCGGCCTCACCCCCGGCGAGCTCGTCGACGGTTTCGACGTAGGCCTTGAGGAAGCCGGGGAAGGTGATGGTGCGTCCGCTGGCACTGAACACGACCTCGCGGCCGTCCGGTTCGGTGCCGGCGATGCGCAGGCTCAAGGTGGTCCCGCGGGCATCGGCCATCTGGGAGGCGACGGTGCGCTGCCAGATCAGCTCGTAGAGCCGATAGCCGTCGGTGTCCAGTTCGGCATGCAGCGCTCCCGGGGTGGCGAAGGTGTCGCCGGCCGGCCGGATCGCCTCGTGCGCCTCCTGGGCGTTCTTGACCTTGCGGGTGTACTGGCGCGGCGAGGGGTGCACATACTCTTCGCCGTAGAGCTGACGCGCCTGGTTGCGGGCTGCGTCGATAGCGCTGGCCGACAGAGTCGTCGAGTCGGTGCGCATGTAGGTGATGTAGCCGTTCTCGTAGAGCCGCTGCGCCACGCTCATCGTCCGCTCCGAGGAGAAGCGCAGCTTGCGGCCGGCCTCCTGCTGCAGCGTCGAGGTCATGAACGGCGGATAGGGCCGGCGGGTGTAGGGCTTCTCCTCCACCGAGGCGACGCTGAGCGCGGCTCCGGCGAGTCCGGTCGCCAGCCCGGTGGCCTCGGCCTGGTCCAGAACCACCACCTCGTCGGGCTTACGCACCGCGCCCAGCGAGTCGAAGTCGCGGCCCGTCGCGACCCGTTTCCCCCCGACGCTGACCAGACGGGCGGTGAACCGCGGGGGACTCGCGGCCGGGTCGGACACGCTGGCATCAAGCTCCGCCACCACATCCCAGTAGGCCGCGCTGCGGAAGGCCATCCGCTCCCGTTCGCGCTGCACGATGATGCGGGTCGCGACCGACTGGACCCGGCCGGCCGACAGCTTGGGGGCGACCTTCTTCCACAGCACCGGGCTGACCTCGTAGCCGTAAAGCCGGTCGAGGATGCGCCGGGTCTCCTGGGCGTCGACCAGATCGGTGTCCAGGTCGCGAGGATTCTCGGCGGCCGCCCGGATGGCCGGCGCGGTGATCTCGTGGAAGACCATCCGGCGGACCGGGACGCTGGGCTTCAGGGTCTCCAGCAGGTGCCAGGCGATGGCCTCGCCCTCGCGGTCGCCGTCGGTAGCCAGATAAAGCTCGTCGACACCTTTGAGCAGCTGCTTCAGTTCGGTGACTGTGCTCTTCTTGTCCGGGCTGACCACATACAGCGGTTCGAAGTCCTGATCGACGTTGACACCCAGGCGCGCCCAGGGCTCGGATTTGTACTTGGCCGGCACGTCGGCGGCGGCCCGGGGCAGATCGCGGATATGGCCGCGAGAGGACTCCACGATGTAGTCCGGTCCCAGATACCCGGCGATCTTGCGCGCCTTGGTGGGCGACTCGACGATGACGAGCCGCCGGACACCGCCCTTGCCGCGGGCTCGGTTGTCGTCAGCCAACTAAGTCTTACGCTCCAATTCCCTCATGATCCCGCCAGGCGGGTTCCGGACTCCCCACGGTCCGGGCCACTGACATTCAATGTGGCACCCCCGCACCAATAGACGCAAACCGGCCCCCCATCCAGCCCGGTCAGGCCCGTGGCCAGGCGGCCGAAGCCGCGCTCCCAGAAGGGGGTTCACCGACGTTCTCCACCAGGCGCGACAGCCGCCTGCGGCCGCTGATCCGCAGCGCGGGACGGGCACCCCGGGTGCCGATCAGGGTCGGCGCGATACCCACCCTCATCAGGGCCGAAGCCAGCGGCGAGTGGGTGTCCGGGGCATGTGGATCCAGGCCGAGCAGGTAGCGGTCGGCGTCGGGGTGACCGGCCGCCAGGGTCCAGGCCCGAAGTTCGCGCGGCCCCGGCAGCCACTGCGCGGGAACCGTCTTCACCGCCCCGCGGGTCCATTCCGCGGCGATCTGAGACAGCCGCGTGTCGACCGCGGTGCGCACCAGCGGGGTGTCCTCCTCGGTGCAGGTGATCTCGGCCTGCAGTCCGGCGGCGGTGATCATCTCGGCCAGGGCGGCAGCCCGCCACCCGTCCTCGACAACCACCGACAGACGGGCACCGCCGCCGGCGTTGACCACCTGCCCGGCCGCCGCGAGCACCCCGGTGAGATCGGTGACCGCGGGGGGCACCGATTCGGCGGAGAAGAACGACAGCTGGCTCACGATTCGACAGTAGGCCAGCGGAGTGTCGGATCAGGCTTGCCGAGCCGCCTGAACAGACGAAAAACACCCCCGCGGGTACCCGGGATGCGGGTTCGCGGGGGTGTCCCTCGATTCGGGGTCTAGACGGAGCGCACTCCGGTGGCCTGCGGCCCCTTAGGGCTCTGACCCACCTCGAATTCCACTCGCTGATTCTCCTCCAGGGTGCGGAAGCCCGAACCCTGGATCTCCGTGTAGTGGACGAACACGTCGGCAGAGCCGTCCTCAGGCGCGATGAAGCCGAAGCCCTTTTCCGCGTTGAACCACTTCACAGTTCCCTGCATGTTTCGTACTTTCCTTCTCTTACTACGGGGGGCGGTCCGCCGATGTTTCGGCAGGCCGGGCCAGTTCCGACCGCTGCCCTTCGCGGAGATGCCCGGATAACTCCCGGCGCCGAAACCCTCGCAGGAACCGCGACCGCAACGTCGATCCTGCGATTGTGGAGACACGAACACAGAAGCTGCGACCACAGTCATCCAATCACGTTCGGCAAAGTTAGGACAGCGGTGGGCCGGAAATTTCACCCGGACGTCAACTGAGCAACCCTGGAAAGGACACCATCGTGAGCTTCGGCGCCGATCTGCTCGCGGTGCTGCGTGCTGACACCGACTCCGGCGGGAGGTCGTTGCGCCATGTCGTGGAACTGCCCGCCCGGACCGCACGGCACAGCGACTGGCCGGACTGGGTGGACCGCGAAATCCGCGAAGCGCTGGCAGGGCACGGCGTGACGCGCCCGTGGTCGCACCAGGCCGCGGCCGCCGAACTGGCCCACGGCGGCCAGGATGTGGTGATCGCCACCGGGACCGCCTCCGGGAAGTCGCTGGCGTTCCAGTTGCCGATCCTGGCGGCGCTGGCCGGGGATCGCCGCGCCCGGGCGCTGTACCTGTCGCCGACCAAAGCCCTCGGTCACGACCAGCTGCGCGCCGCTCACCTGCTGACCGCCGGGGTGCCCGCGCTGGCTGACGTCGCGCCGACCGCCTACGACGGCGACACCGGAGACCAGGTCCGCAGGTTCGCGCGGGAGCGATCCCGTTGGCTGTTCTCCAATCCCGACATGGTTCACCTGTCGCTGCTGGCCAACCACACCCGCTGGGCGCTGTTCCTGCGCAACCTGCGCTATCTGGTCATCGACGAGTGCCACTCCTACCGCGGGATCTTCGGATCCCACGTGGCGCTGGTGCTGCGCCGGCTTCTGCGGCTGTGCGAGCGCTACGCACCGGCCGGTGCCCGGCGGCCCACGGTGATCCTGGCCAGCGCCACCACCGCGGATCCCGCGGCCACCGCGACGGAGCTGATCGGCCGGCCGGTCAGCGCGGTCACCGTCGACGGCTCGCCGCACGGCGCCCGGACCGTGGCGTTGTGGGAGCCACAGCTGCGCGCCGACATCTCAGGGGAGAACGGCGCCCCGGTTCGCCGTTCGGCGGGGGCCGAGGCCGCGGGTCTGCTGGCCGCGCTGGTCGCCGAGGGCGCCCGGACGCTGGTGTTCGTCCGCTCCCGCAGGGGAGCCGAACTGACCGCCCTGGGGGCCAGATCACGACTCGGCGAGATCGCGCCCCGACTGCGCGACCGGGTGGCCTCCTACCGGGCGGGTTACCTTGCCGAGGACCGTCGCGCGCTGGAACGCGCGCTGGCCGAGGGTGAGCTCTGCGGGCTGTCGACCACCAACGCACTGGAGCTCGGGATCGACATCGCCGGGCTGGACGCGGTGCTGCTGGCCGGCTTCCCGGGAACAGTCGCCTCGTTCTGGCAGCAGGCGGGCCGGGCCGGCCGCCGGGGTCAGGGCTCCCTTGTGGTGTTGATCGCCCGCGACGACCCGCTGGACACCTACCTGGTCCACCATCCAGAGGCCCTGCTCGGCAGACCGCTGGAACGCGTGGTGCTCGACCCGACTAACCCTCATGTGCTGGGTCCGCAGCTACTGTGCGCCGCCGATGAGATTCCCCTGGAGGCCACCGAGGTCAGCGACTGGGGCGCGGAGTCGGTCGTGGCCGAGCTGGTCGCCGAGCGGCTGCTGCGCGACCGCGGCGGCCGTTACTATCCCGCGCCCGGACTGTCCCCCCATCACCGCCTGGATATCCGCGGGACGGGCGGCAATCGGGTCGCCATCGTCGAGGCCGGCACAGGTCGGCTGGTCGGCAGCACCGAGACCGGCCAGGCCCCGGCCACCATCCATCCCGGCGCGGTGTACCTGCACCAGGGCGAGAGCTACCTGGTGGAGTCCCTCGACCTCGACGGAGGGGTAGCGCTGGTGACCGCCGGGGACCCCGGGTACAGCACCCATGCCAGGCAGACCACCGAGATCACGGTCACCGGCACCGGGGAACGGGTCAGCCACGGCAGCGTGCAGCTCGGCCTGGTGCCGGTCTCGGTGACCCGCCGGGTGATCGGCTACCTGCGCCGGCGTCCCACCGGGGAGATCCTCGACTTCGTCGAACTCGACATGCCTGAGCAGGTTCTGCAGACCATCGCCGTCATGTACACCGTCGAACGGGATGCCCTGCACCGCTGCGGGATCGACACCAACAGCATCCCCGGATCCCTGCACGCCGCCGAACACGCCGCGATCGGCCTGCTGCCGCTGATGGCCAGTTGCGACCGCGGCGACATCGGTGGGGTGTCGGTGCCGGCCGGCGAAGGCGGGATGCCGACGGTGTTCGTCTATGACGGCTACCCCGGTGGCGCGGGTTTCGCCGAGCGCGGGTACCGGACGGCGGCCGCCTGGCTGACGGCGACCGCCGAGGCCATCGAGGCCTGCGACTGCGCTCACGGCTGCCCGTCATGTGTGCAGTCACCGAAATGCGGAAACGGCAACGATCCGTTGGACAAGTCCGGAGCCGTCCGGGTGCTGCGCCTGGTTCTGGCGGAGATCGCGCAGGAGCGGGAGTGACGCATCACCGCCGACCGACCCCTCGTTGATCACGGTCGTCGGACCCGTCATAACCAGCTCCGCGCGATCGTCCGCCTGTGGATGAAGCACGCGGCAACTCCGGCCCGGGGTGATCGAACGGTCGGATAACACGATCCGTCGCAGAGAGCGGAATTGTGGCCAAAATTACTCTGTCGGCCACTGCCCGCGCAAGGGCCGGCCAGCCCGCGGCGGGCACTGCCGCGCGGCTGGCAGCCCAACTCCCGTAGCCCCCGATTAGGCTGAGCGGCGTGCCTCAGGAATGGCTGCTGGTCGAGACCCTCGGGTCCGAGCCTGTCGTCGTCGCCCAGGGGCGGCAGATGAAGAACTTCGTGCCGATCACCGACTTCCTGCGGCGAAACCCCAACCTCGCTGCGATCCGGACCGCCGTCGCCGAGACGGTGGCCGGCCGCGAGAGCATGACCAGCATCACTCCGAAGAACAGCCGGGTGATCCGCACCGAGCCGGTGACGATGTCCGACGGCAGGGTCCACGGCGTGCAGGTCTGGTACGGCCCGCCCGATGCAGAACCCCCCGAACGGCCCATTCCCGGCCCACTCAAGTGGGACCTGACCCTGGGAGAGGGAACCGGTTCGCCGGAGTACCTGGCCAACGCCGGCATGGATCCCGCGGTCGAGCCCACATCCCACCGGGCCTTCGCCGAGGACATCCCGGCCCGTAGCCTCAACCAGGATGAGTCCAAGGCCCTGTCCTGGGCGATCGACGCGGCACCCGATCGGACCTATTGCACGACATGGGGTTTCACTGACAAACAGGGAAACTTCCGCCGGGTGGGCTGGTGCGCGCGCACCCTGATGGAACCGGCCGAGGACGGGACCGAGCATCTGGTGGCCCGAGCGATGAACCTGGTCGAAGAGATTCACGAGACTCCGGTGACGCCGGACCATCTGGCCAACCGCATCGTCGACGGTCTGGCCGAGCCGGGGGTGTACCGGGCGATCGTCGACCTGAAGAACTGGACACTGCTCAAGTGGATCGACGACCCCTGCCCGTACTACAACTGGCGGGGCCGGGTGCAGATGCATCCGGCCGACTACGAGCACTACTCCGCCCGGATGACCGATGAACTGCGGTCCGGGACCACCTCGGCGGTGCTGCGGCTTCCCGACCACGACGGCCGCTGGGTCCCGCTGCAGGTGACGATCGCCACCTTGAAACTCGAGGACGGCGTATCCGCCGGTCTGGTCACCCTTCGCCTCGCCACCGCCGACGAGCTCGCCGAGGCGGGGCTGACAGACAGCGTCACCGACGGAGCTCCCTGACCGGGCCGGGCCCACACCTGGCTACACCTGTCCCACCGCCGGCTCCACCGCAGGGCCGGCTCGGGCCACCGCCCCGGCGTGGAGGCCGCGAGGACTACCGACCGTGACACCGACACGGACGGTCACATCGAGTCGCTCCACCGAGCAGCTCTCCAGCCGTGCCCCCATCACCGTGGCCAGGCTCTCAGCCTGCCGGCAGGCCGCCGCCGGACCTGCCGGCAGCAGTTGCGCAGCGGCCAGGGCGGCCAGGTCGGCTGCCGTCTGCGCGCGGTGCCGGGCGACCACCGCAGATCCGAGCCAGAGGCCGCCCAGCCCCACCGCGATGATCGCGGCCAGCAGCATCGCGGCGAACACCGCAGCGGCCCCGGCATCCTCAGCGGTCCGGCTCCACCATCGCGACAGAGTCACCGGAGATGACCAGTCCCGGCAACAGCGACGAGCGACCGCTGACCCGGGCCCGCACGTACGCCCCGTCGCGGCGCAATTCGATCGACGCCCCAGCAGGGGCCAACCGCTCGGCGCCGGTGAGCGCCGCGACGTCGCCACGGGCCGCCAGACGGGCCACCTCCCGGGCGGCGTCGATGCACCGGATCTGCAACGCCACCGCGGTCAGTCCGGCAGCGCACAGCACCACCACGGCGACCAGGGCGGCCAGTGCCAGCGCCGCCTCCACCGTGCCGATCCCAGCCTCATCGGCTACGCCCTCGTGCTCAGGGCGCGGCCGATGATGTTGGTCAGCGCGCCGACGACCGAATCTCCGGTCACCACCCCGTAGAGGATGGCTCCGAACGCGGCGGCGGCGACGGTGCCGATCGCGTACTCGACCGTCGACATTCCAGCGTCCTCGACCGCGAGTCGTATCAGGCGGAGGCGGAGGGTCCGGATCGTTCTGTTCAACATCGGTTTTCCTTTCGGTTCTCATTGCAGGCCCGCGGTGAACAAATCGCCGGCCAGTCCGGCCACGACCGGCACGATGCCCAGGCAGAAGAAGGCCGGAAGGAAGCACAGACCCAACGGGCCGGCGATCAGGACGCCGGCCCGTTCCGCCGCCGCGGCGGCGGCGTTGGCGGCGTCGCGGCGGTACTGGGCGGCCAGTTCGGCTGCGCCCTGGGCGAGCGCGCTCCCCGAGCAGACCGACCGCCTTGCCAACCGGGCCAGCGCCTCGCAGCCGGGATCCGCGCCATGAGTGGCCCACGCCCTGTCGGGGTCGGCGCCCAGGGCGAGCAGACCGGCCGCCCGGTGCAGCATCCCGGCCAGGGCGGCAGGGGCCGACGGAGCGGTGGCCGCGGCCGCGGCGGGCACCGACATCCCGGCCGCGAGGCAGACCGCGAACACGTCCAGCGCGGAGGCAGCGGCCAGTGGATCGACGACCGTGCGGGCCTCACCGCCGGCCCGCGTGCGGGCCGGTACCAGTCCCGCGCGCCGGCGAACGAGTGCGGGCCCGCCGGCGACCAGCGGTGCCACGGCCAGCAGCAGGAGCGCCAACGCCGCGTTCACTTCGCCAGCCCGTCGATGATGCGGTCCGACCAGACGACCCCGAGGCAGGCCAGCGTCGTTCCGATGACCAGCAGCCAGCTTCCGCCGCCGCCACCGAACAGGAATCGCACCGGGTGGGCTCCGACCAGCTGGCCCAGCAGGACGCCCAACAGCGGCAACCCGGCCAGTGTGGCGGCCGTCGCCCGCGCACCCGCCAGGCTGGCGTCCACCCGATCGCTGAAGCCCTGACGGTCGGTGATGTCGCGGTGCGCGGCGCGCATCAGACCGGACATGGGCAGGCCGTGTACGACGGCCAACTGCCAGCAGACCGCGATGCGCTCCCAGTGGCCCGGAGCCGCTGAGCCGTGCCCGGCCGAGCGGAGGCCGGCGGCGACGTCGGCCCCCAGTCGGGCGCGCGCGGCCGCCGAACGGAATGCCTCCGCCACCGCTGCGCCGGACTCTGCGGCGGCGGCGGTGAACGCGTGGACCGGGTGGGCGCCTACGCGCAACTCCCCGACCGTCACCTCCAGTGCCGAGGCGACCGCCGCGCCCTCGATGCGGCGGCGGCGCCGGCGAACCGTCCGCCGGCGCCGCATCCAGCCGGTGGCGACCGCCGGCACCACGGCGCACGCAACCACCGGAGGCCCGAGCAGCGCGGTGGACACCACGGCGAGCAGCATTGCGACCGTGAGCGGCCGCCGGGAGGCCGAGCCGGCCCGACCCGAGCCCAGCCGGCGCCGGGGAGGCGGGGGCGCGGTCAGGACAGCGGCGGCCAGTAGCACCGCGACCTCGGGCGAGGTCATCGTCGCCCGCGGTCGGCGACGAGTTCCCGCAGCCCCCGCGCCCCGTCGATGAGACCGGCATCCAACTGCCAGACGGGCACGGCCTCCACCACCCCCGCGCCGTCGGCGCGCAGACAGGCGATGGCACTGAGCCGGCGGCCCCGAGATCCGCGGCTGACGTGCAGCACGACCTGAATCGCGGCGGCGAGTTGGCTGTGCAGGGCGGCCCTGTCCAGTCCGCCCAGCGCGGCCAGTGCCTCCATCCGGGCTGGGACCTCCGCCGGACTGTTGGCATGGACGGTGCCCGCACCGCCGTCGTGGCCGGTGTTCAGAGCGCCGAGCAGGTCCACGACTTCCGCGCCACGGACCTCCCCGACGACCAGGCGATCTGGTCGCATGCGCAGGGCCTGGCGCACCAGCTGGCGCAGGGTGACCTCGCCCACGCCTTCGACATTGGCTCCCCGCGCCACCAGCCGGACCACGTGAGGGTGGTCGGGCGCCAGTTCCGGGGCGTCCTCGACGCAGACGATGCGTTCGTCGCCGGCGACCGCGCCCAGCACGGCGGCCAGCAGAGTGGTCTTCCCCGCACCGGTTCCCCCGGAGATCAGGAAGGCCAGCCTGGCCCCGATGATCTCGCCCAGAAGCACGGCGGCATCCGGCGCGATGGCGCCGGCTGCGGTGAGCGCGTCCAGACTCTGGGTGGCAGGGCGCAGCACCCGCAGGGACAGCGCGGTCCCGCCCGTGGCGACGGGGGGCAGCACCGCGTGCAGGCGCACCATGGCCCCTTCTGGCCCCACCCCGGTGAGCTGTCCGTCCACCCATGGCTGGGCCTCGTCGAGGCGGCGGCCGGCGGTGACCGCCAGACGCTGGGCAAGTCGGCGAACCGCGGCCTCGTCGGCGAATCGCACCGTGCTGCGCCGCAAACCGGCACCGGCGTCGACCCAAACCTGGTCGGGGCCGTTGACCAGGACGTCGGTGACGCCCTCCCCCGCCAGCAACGGGTCCAGCAGGCCTGCGCCGGTGAGTTCGGTCTCCAGCAGGCGCAGGTTGTCGAGCATCTCGGCGTCGCTGAGAACTCCCCCCGCCTCAGCCCGAATGGCCGCGGCCACCGCGCTCGGGCCGAGCGGCGCCGCCGGCGCGGCGGCCAACCGCTCCCGGACCCGGTCCACCAGCGAATCACTCACCCTCGCAGACCCGCCGCCCGATCCGATCCGCTCAGCACTGCGCGTGCGGCCACCGCCAGCGGGGAGCGATGTCGCAGCCGCAGACCCCCATGTTCGAGCTGCCGGTCCAGGGCCGGCTGCGGGCGCATCGCGGCCAGCAGCGGGGCGGCGACCACTTCGGCCGCCTCCCGCGCGGCCAGCCCGCCCGGGGCCGGGCCCCGCACCACCAGACCGCACAGCGGGTTCACCGTTCGGATGACGCTGACCAGCGTGGTGGTTGCGGCAATCGCGCGCACGTCGCAGGGAGTGATGACGACCACCAGGTCGGCCCGCTCCAGCGCGCACACGCCCGACGGGCTCAGCTGTCGGGCCACGTCGCAGACCACCGTGACACCGCCGCGCCGGCCCGCCTCGAGCACCGCCGCCACCGGCCCAGGCTCGAGGTCGTGGTGAACCCGGCTCGCGGACAGCACGCTGGTCCCCCGCCTGGTCTGGGGCAGCACCTCACGCACGGCGCCCCAGGCGATCCGTCCGCTCTGCACACCGAGGTCCGGCCACCGCAGACCAGGCGCGGACTCCGCACCCACGAGCAGGTCGATCCCGCCCCCGCACGGATCCAGATCGACCAGGAGCGCTTCGCCGGCCGAGACTGCCAGCGCGGCGGCGAATACCGACGCGCCGCCCCCGCCGCGCCCGGCCGTCACCGCGATCACCCGGCCGCCCCGCCCTGGGCCGATGGGGTCGGCGGCCTCGGCCAGCCCCCGCATCAGGTCGGCGTCCTGGCCGGGCACCACGAAGACTCCCCGCGCCCCGACCGAGAGCGCAACCGCCCACCTCGAAGCGTCCGGTTCGTCGGACCCGACCACGAACACCGCGTCGCGGCGCGGCAGTCCGTCCCGGGCGCAGCGGCCGGCTGCCTGTTCGTCGAGCACGACCGCGGCGGCCGCCAGCCAGGTCCGCCGGTTGGGTTCAGCGATCCGGCGGGCCCGCAGGCCCGCGGCGGCCACCACACGGTCGGCGCCGTCAGACAGCACGTCATCGTCGATCAGGGTCACGACGACCGCTGCTGACTCCACGCGCCCAGGGTCGACTCAGTCCCAGCGCCCGGCCAGTCCGGCCAGGGAGACCTGTGGACGTGGACGCCGCTGTGGACAACCACGCCGACCGGGAAGCGTGCGCAGAACCCGGAAATGAGGACGACCCTCGCCAGGGGGGGAGGAGGCGAGGGTCGTCGTGTATCAGCCCCGGGGGGTCGGGCTGATGCACACTCAGCATAAGCCGAGTAACGCTCACTATACACACGGCGGACCGACCCGGCGCAAGGCTTTTCAGGCGAGTCGGCGGGTCACATTTCGATATGAATCTGCAGTTCCTGCCATGTGACGTGGACTGCCACTTTTCCTGTCTCACAGATGGTTTCCGGACGTCGCCAACCATGGTCGGGCGATCGGACCGGCCGGCCAGGTGACTCATGGGGTGACGGGAGAGACCCCTGGGATGCCCGCGGACCGTTGTTGTGGAATTGACACGTCCGGACCCTTGATGTGACGGCCGTCACGTAGTAGAAAGAAACCACGGACGCTTGGGGAGGCCAAGGCAGCACCGGAAGAGAAGGTTCTACCTCCCGACTCAGGCGGCCCAGCACGGTTCCGGGAACCCACGCGGAGCACGCCGCGATGATGGCAGAAGTGTTGTGGGCCTGCGTAACTGAGCTAGCGAACGGATTACGGTTTTCTTGGGTGGAGACCTACCCGTAGCGCAACTCAGGACCGCCGAGGCCAACCCGCGCAACCCCCGAGAGCACGCTTGGTAACCGCGGGACCGTGCTAGCGGGCGGCGAGCCGAACCAGTTTCGGAACGCCGCCCGCTTCAGCTTTTCACGGCCCTGCTCAGCGAACCGTCGCCTCGGCGATCGACAGCGCCTCGCGCGCCCCGTCCTCCAGGGCCCGGCAGCAGACCAACAGCCATTCCCGGACGCCCTCGGCCGACCCGCCCGCGAAACCGGCGGCGGCCGACCGGTAGTCCTCCACCCGGCGCACCCAGTACACCTCGGGAACACCCAGGCCGTGCGGGTCCAGTCCGGTCGCGATCGTGATCAGCCGTGAAACCGCACGGGCGACAACACCATCGGCGCTGCCGAACGGAGCCAGGGTCAGCAGTTCGCCGTGCGCCACCGCCGCGAGCACCGGCGCCGGAGCGGCACTGCCACCGGTGACCAGGCGAGCCAACAGATCCATCCGCTCCGCAACGTCAGACCCCGGCCGCGGCCGGCCCAGCCCGCCGGCGCCATCGGCCAACCCCACCGCGGCCAGGGAGTGCAGCCGGGCCAGCGCCTGCAACGGGGCACGCCGCCAGACGCCGGTGACGCTGGTCGTTCCGCCCTCGAGTGCCTGACCCGCCCGAAGCGCACCGGCCAGCACCGGGTCGTCGCCGGCCGCGGCGGCGAGCAGGTCCGTCCCGCCACCATCGAGCGCCGACGAACACCGCGCCCCCCGCACCGTCGACTCGGCGGCGCTCACCGGCCAGTTGCGCAGGTTCGCCCGGTGCCGGTGGACCCGCCCCAGTGCGGCACGGGCGGCCTCGGCGGCCTCGGCGACCTCAGGCAGCGCCAGCAGTGGCGCCAGCGGATCGGCGGACTCGCGCCGCGGCGCGCTACCGGTGCTCACCGCGCCCACGCTAGCCGCGCGGGCCGGTTCGGCTTCGTGTGGGCCTCTCCGGGTCCCGGGCCCCCGAGCCGAACCGCTGGGCACGGCACGACGTGCCGTTCGCCGCGCCGTGCCGACCGTCCACCGACGGGGTCGACGAGCCGCCGCCACCCCGCGCTGCGGTGATTACGCTCACACCATGACCGAGGCGCATGACAACGACATTCCCAGCTACTACCCGCCGCCTGCGGCATTCGCGGCCAACGCCAACGCGACCGCCGACCTCTACCGGCAGGCGGAGGCCGATCGGCTCGCGTTCTGGGCCGAACAGGCCGGCCGGCTGAGCTGGGGTACCCCCTTCTCCGAGGTCCTGGACTGGACGGGGGCCCCGGTGGCGAAGTGGTTCGTCGGCGGCAAGCTCAATGTGGCCTACAACTGCGTGGATCGCCACGTCGAAGCGGGCAACGGAGACCGGGTCGCGATCCACTGGGAGGGCGAACCGGTGGGCGACTCGCGCACCATCACCTACGCCGAGCTGCAGGACGCCGTTTGCCGGGCCGCCAACACCCTCACCGAACTGGGACTGGTGGCCGGTGACCGGGTCGCGATCTACATGCCGATGGTGCCGGAGGCGATCGTTGCGATGCTGGCCTGCGCCAGGCTGGGGATCATGCATTCGGTGGTCTTCGCCGGTTTCTCCGCGCAGGCGCTGCGCGCCCGGATCGAGGATGCCCAGGCCCGCATGGTGATCACCACCGACGGCCAGCACCGGCGAGGCAGTGTGGCCGCCCTCAAGGGCGCCGTGGACGAGGCAGTCGCCGGCCAGGACTGCGTGGAACACGTCCTGGTGGTGCGGCGCACCGGAATCGACGTGCCGTGGACGCCCGGACGCGACCTGTGGTGGCACGAGACCGTCGACCGGGCCGCACCCGAACACACCCCGGAGGCCTTCGATTCCGAGCACCCGCTGTTCCTGCTCTACACATCGGGAACCACCGGCAAGCCCAAGGGCATCATGCACACCACGGGCGGCTACCTGACCCAGGCCTCCTACACCCACCACTACGTGTTCGACATCAAACCGGAGACCGACGTCTACTGGTGCACCGCGGACATCGGCTGGGTGACCGGCCACAGCTACATCGTCTACGGCCCGCTCTCCAACGGCGCCACCCAGGTGATCTACGAGGGCACACCGGCATTCCCCGACGAACACCGGCATTTCCAGATCATCGAGAAGTACGGCGTCACGATCTACTACACCGCTCCCACCCTGGTCCGCACCTTCATGAAGTGGGGCCGGGAGATCGCCTTCGCGCACAACCTGTCCAGCCTGCGCCTGCTGGGCTCGGTGGGCGAGCCGATCAACCCCGAGGCGTGGCGCTGGTACCGGCTGGTGTTCGGCGGTGAGCGCACCCCGATCGTCGACACCTGGTGGCAGACCGAGACCGGTGCGGTGATGATCTCCCCGCTGCCCGGCGTCACGACATGCAAGCCGGGTTCGGCGATGCGGCCGCTCCCGGGTATCTCGGCCAAGATCGTCGACGACCACGGCGAGGAACTGCAACCGTGCGCCGACCACGGCGAGCATGTCACCGGATACCTGGTGTTGGACAAGCCGTGGCCGTCAATGCTGCGCGGCATCTGGGGTGATTCCGAGCGGTTCCGGGAGACCTACTGGTCGCGGTTCGCCGAGCAGGGCTGGTATTTCGCCGGCGACGGCGCCCGCTACGGAAGCGACGGCGAGATCTGGGTGCTGGGGCGTATCGACGACGTGATGAACGTCTCGGGTCACCGCATCTCCACCGCCGAGGTCGAGTCGGCTCTGGTCGGTCACGCCGGGGTCGCCGAGGCGGCGGTCGTCGGAGCCAGCGACGCCCAGACCGGTCAGGCGATCTGCGCGTTCGTCATCCTCAAGGCCCACCACGCCGAGATGTCCTCCCATGAGATGGTCGAGGAACTGCGCGCCCAGGTCTCTCAGGAGATCTCGCCGATCGCCAAACCACGGGAGATCCACGTGGTCCCCGAACTCCCGAAGACCCGCAGCGGCAAGATCATGCGCCGACTCCTGCGCGACGTGGCCGAGGGGCGTGAGCTCGGTGACACCTCCACGCTGGTCGACCCGACGGTCTTCGAGGCGATCCGGGCCAGCAAGGCCCAGGTCTGAGCCGAACCGGCTCAGGCCGGTCCGGGGTAGGTCTGAGCCGAACCGGCTCAGGCCGGTCCGGGGTAGGTCTGAGCCGAACCGGCTCAGACCGGTCCGGGACCGGGCACGGAGGTCGGAACGAAGCCGGCCCCCGGGCGGTTCTTGGCGGCGAGGTCGGCCAGGATCGCGTTGATCGACATGGTCACCGCAGGGGTGTGCAGCGGGATGTACTTGATCACGCAGGTCGGCAGTCCCTCGGTGAAGGCGCCGTGGATCATTCCGACCAGGCGGTTGTTCACCGTCACCGGGGCACCGGAGTCACCCGGCTGGCCGCACACCTGGTTGACGATGGTGCCCGGCTCCTCCCCCGGACCCCAGGTGACGCCGCACGAGTAGCCGGTGGACCGACCCAGCTTGCAGGCCACCTCGCCGAATTTCGGGTCCGGCCCCAGCCCGTCGATGGCGAATCCCCGCCAGTTCGAGACCGGCGCGACTTTGTCGGGGTCGAAGCGGATCACCGCGTAATCCAGGCTGTCGTTGCCGGCCACCATGGAGCCGATGACGCCGCCGTCCCGGTCCGCCTCCGAGGCCACCTGCGCCCCCGGGCCTCCGCAGTGCGCCGAGGTGAAGCCGATCAGCGCCCCGGTCCGGTCCTTGCCGATCGCAGTCAACGTGCAGTAGGTGTCGCCGTCGATGACGATGCCCGCCCCGCCTCCGATCGTCACCTTCTGGTCCGTGCTGGGTGCGGCGTGAACCGCGGGGGCCGCACACAGGGCCGCGCACAGGGCCGCGCATAGGGCCGTGGCCAATGCCAACCACAGCGCAGCGGCCCTGGCCGCGGGTCGCGACCGGTGTGCGGTCACCGAGCACCTCCGTTGCAATCCCACCCGACCGCCCAGTCTAGCTTCACCACATCCGCAACTTCTGTAACAACGCGGTCGCCATCCCGGGCGGGAGCCGGACATGGCAACATGAACCGCGACCACGACCGACCGCTGGGATCGACCGTTGGAGGGCCATCGTGAGCATTCGGGACCGAAAGACCGGGGTGCCCGGCAGCGCGACGTCGATTCCGCTGGTGGATCCGCACGCGATGCCGCCGGACCCCTCGATCGGCGATTTGGTCAAGGACGCCACCGCGCAGGTGTCGACACTGCTGCGCGCCGAGGTCGAACTGGCCCGGTCCGAGATCACCCGTGATGTGAAGAAGGGCCTGACCGGCAGCGTCTACTTCATCCTGGCCCTGGTGGTGCTCGTCTACTCCACCTTCTTCATGTTCTTCTTCCTGGCCGAACTGCTGGACATCTGGCTTTATCGGTGGGCGGCGTTCCTCATCGTCTTCGTCCTCATGCTGGTCGTGACCGCGGTCTTCGGCTTGATCGGCTACCTCAAAGTGCGCAGGATCCGGGGGCCGCAGCAGACCATCGAATCGGTGAAGGAGACCACGGCGGCGCTCACCCCTGGCCATCCCAGGACCGCTGCCGCCAGCGGGTCCGGGGCCGGCGAACCGGCGCCGGCGACCCCTGACACCTCAGGCTGGTGATGGCGGGTCCGGACCCTTCCGCGACCCGGATCGCCGGGCCATGGCGTCACCACGACGTACATGCCAACGGAATCCGGTTCCAGTGCGCCGAAGCGCTCGGGGATCCCGGGGACGCCACCCCTCCCACCGCCAAGCCCCTGGTTGTTCTGCTCCACGGCTTCGCCTCGTTCTGGTGGTCGTGGCGCCACCAGTTGCGCGGCCTGTCCGGGGCCCGGGTGGTCGCGGTGGATCTGCGCGGTTACGGCGGCAGCGACAAGCCGCCGCGCGGCTATGACGGCTGGACACTCGCCGGGGACACTGCGGGGCTGATCCGCGCCCTCGGCCACCGGTCGGCCACTCTGGTCGGTCACGCCGACGGGGGACTGGTCTGCTGGGCCACCGCGGTGCTGCACTCCCGGATGGTGCAGGCGATAGCACTGGTCAGTTCCCCGCATCCGATCGCGCTGCGCAGGTCTGTCCTGACCAGCCGGGAGCAGGGCCGCGCCCTGCTGCCCTCGCTGCTGAGTTACCAGGCGCCCCGATGGCCCGAGCACCTGCTGACCCGGGGCGACGCCGCTGAGATCGACCGGCTGATCCGCCACCGGGCCTCGCCCAAATGGGTAGCCTCCGAGGATTTCTCGGAGTCGATTGCGCATTACCGCCGGGCCGTTCAAATTCCGTCGGCGGCCCACTCGGCGCTGGAGTATCAACGCTGGGCGGTGCGCAGCCAGTTACGCGCCGAAGGCCGGCGCTTCCTGCGACTGATGGACCGTCGGCTCGACGTGCCGCTGTTGCATCTGCGCGGCGAGGCCGATCCCTACGTACTGCAAGGTCCGGTTCAAGCCAGCCACCGCTTCGCGCCCGAGGGCCGTTTCGTCGGGATCCCCGGCGCCGGCCACTACGCGCACGAGGAGGCTCCGGGCCAGGTCAACGCGCACCTGCAACGGTTCCTGACCGCGGTCGTCACTTGACGCACGTGCCGGTGGGCACCGGCTCGGTCCGGCCTATCCTGGCCAGCTGACCGGCGACTTCGTTGGTGGTCATCACGAAGCCGGTGTCGTCGTCGTCGACCGCAGCCCCGAACACCACGCCGATGACCTGTCCGGCCCGGTTGATCATCGGACCGCCGGAGTTCCCCTGCCGCACCGTCCCGCGGATGGTGTAGACCTCGCGGTTGACGGTGGTGGTCTTGTAGATGTCGGGGCCGCTGAGTTCGATGATCTCGCGAACCCGAGCCGGGGTGGCCGCGAAGTCGCCACCGCCCGGGAACCCCAGAACCACGGCGTCGGTGCCGCTCCTGGCCGGCTGTTCGGCGAACGTCAGCGGCTCCACCGGCAGGTCCGGCACATCGAGGATCGAGATGTCGGTGTTGGGGTCGTAGGAGACCACCGTCGCGGCGTACTCAGCGCCCTCGGCCTCGACCGTCACGCTCTCCGAGCCGGCCACGACGTGGGCGTTGGACATGACCCGATTGGGCGCGACGACGAATCCCGTCCCTTCCAGAACCTTCTGGCACTCCGGGGCGACACCGCGGATCTTCACCACGCTGGGGCGCGCCCGGGCCACCACCAGGCTCTCGGCCAGGGAGGCGTCGGGCGGGTCAACCGCCTGGACCGGCTTGTTGCCCAGCGGCTCGAGCGCATCGGGCAGCCCGGAGGTGTTCAGCAGCGCGGAGATCCTGGCGGGTACCGACCGAAGCCAGCCGGGGGCGAGGTTGTCGACCTCGCCGACCACCTTGGAGTCGCGGACCGCCGCAGCCAGGGCCGGCTGATCGGAGGACGTCAGCGGGGTCGCCAGCAGCCAGGCCGCCACCAGCACCACCACCAGTTGCAGTGCGACCCCCACCACCGAGTCGACCAGCCGCACCCCGCCGCTGCGGATCGACCCGCGTACCGCGCGGCCGAGGACCACCCCGGCGATCTCCCCGATCACGACGAGGGCCAGGATCAAAAACAGTGCGGCGAACAGCTTGCCGCGCGCCGAATCGATATGGCTGACCAGGTGCGGAGCCAGCATCACCCCGGCGATCGCGCCGAGCACCACCCCGACGAAGGAGAGCAGCGACCCCAGCGCTCCGGACCGCCAGCCGGAGACCGCCGCGATCAGCGCCACCACGATGATCGCGATATCCAGCCATTGCGAACCCGTCACAGCGGCTCCTCACCGTCGCCGCCGACCAGCGACATCGCCTCGTCCAGCTCTCGAACGTCCTCGATGTCCCACGGCCGGGCCCACCCGGCCACATCGAGCATCGCCGAGATTACGTGACCGGTGAAACCCCAGACCAACATGTCGTTCAGCAGGAAGGCCGGACCTGCGTACCGGCGCGAAACGCCGGAACGGTGCACCATCAGACGGTTGCGCGGATTGATGAATGCGCGCAGCGGAATCCGGGCTACCGCGGCCGTCTCGGACTCATCGACCACCGCTGTCGGGCCTGGGTCCGGCGAGTAGGCCAGTACTGGCACGACGTGGAAGCCCGACGGCGGTATGAACATCCGTTCGCAGATGGCCAGCGGGGTCACCCGGCCCGGGTCGACCCCTGTCTCCTCCCGCGCTTCCCGCAGCGCCGTCGCGACCGGGCCGGCATCGCCCGGGTCGACGGCCCCGCCCGGAAACGCGGCCTGCCCGGCATGATGGCGCAGCGTGCCGGCCCGCACGGTCAGCAGCAGGTCGGCCTCGTCGGGCACCGCCCCCGACGGGTGCTCCGAATGCGGCCCGGAGAACAGGACGAGTACCGCGGCGTCCCTCCCGGACCCGGCCGACTCGGCCGTGGCCCGCGCTCCGCTCAGCGCGGCCAGCATGTCCGGCGGCACCCTTCGCCGGTAAACCTCAGGCAACCGGCCGACGTTGTCGACCAGGGGCGTCAGCCACGGCGGGGCCGGGGTCAGCGGCACCGCCGCTCCTGCCCGGGGTCTCTCCTCGGTCGTCACCGCAACGTCGCCTCCACCGCGGCGGTGATCTCATCGGCGCTGCTGAAGGCCTGCGGAAGGATCCCGGCGACGCTGCCGTCGCTCCGCAGCACCACCGTCGCCGGCATCACATTGGGCACCCCGAGGGCGGCCGCGATGTCGCGCCGGCCATCCTGCAACGTCGGAAGCCGAACCCCGAGCTCGGCCATCCTCAGCAGACCGGCGGCCTCGTCGGGGTCCTGATGGACCGTCACGACCGTCACCGTGTCCCCGACGCGGGTCTGGTAGTCGGCGAGCGCCGGGAGCTCCTCGGCGCACGGCGCGCACCAGTACGCCCAGAGGTTGAGCACGACGGTGCGCCCGGCCAGCGCCCGGGCCACCTCGACCGCCGAACCGTCGGCCGCGCATTCCACGACCACGCCACGCAGTTCCGGTGACCCCGCACCCCCGGCCCCGTCCGGGCAGGGCGGCAGCCCGGCGCGCCGGCGGGGGCCGGCGAGGGCCTCGGCGGTGTCGGCGTCACGCGGCTGCTGAGCGGTGGCCGACCGCGGATTGGTCGGTGCTGACGGACCGTCCCTGCCGATCTGCGCGGCCAGCCCGGCGATCAGGGCCGCCACCACGGCCAAGGCGCCCAGGCTCCACCGAGTCGAAGTCCGCATCGGGGTATTCAGAGTCCGGCCAGGGCCAGCAGGTGCTCGGTCTCGGGCCCCCTGACCAACCGCGCTGCGGCCTCCGGCTCGGTAGGCCCGAGACCGTACGACGGGCAGTCCCTGGCCAGCACGCAGACCCCGCAGGCCGGCCGACGGGCATGGCAGACCCGGCGGCCGTGGAAGATCACCCGGTGGCTGAGCAGGGTCCACTGGTTGCGTTCGATCAAATCGCCCACCGCATGCTCGACCTTGACCGGGTCGGTCTCCTCGGTCCAGCGCCAGCGTCGCACCAGCCGACCGAAATGCGTGTCCACGGTGATCCCGGGAACACCGAAGGCGTTGCCCAGGATGACATTCGCGGTTTTACGCCCAACGCCGGGCAGGCTCACCAACTCGGCCATGGTGTGCGGGACCTCGCCGTCGAAGCGTTCCACGAGCTGCTGGCCGAGCCGGATCAGCGCGGTCGCCTTGTTGCGGTAGAAGCCGGTCGGCCGGATCAGCTCCTCGAGTTCGGCGCGGTCGGCGCGGGCGTAGTCGAGCGCGCTGCGATACCTGGCGAACAGTGCCGGCGTGGTCAGGTTGACCCGTTTGTCGGTGCTCTGCGCCGACAGGATCGTCGCGACGGTCAACTCCAGCGGGTTGGTGAAGTCGAGCTCGCAGTAGACGTTCGGGAAGGCGATCCCCAGCGTCCGGTTCATCCGCCGGGCGCGGCGGACGAGCGCGGTGCGCGTCTCGGAGTCCCACGCACGAGGGCGACGGCTCCTCGGCAGCGCCGAGTACTCCCGCTGACGCGAAGCTGCCTTTCCCGTGCCTGAAGCCACGATCGTCAGGGTAATGAAACGTTCCGCCGGCCGGACGGGCCCGGACCGACCGGGGCGAAGGGAGCCCCCGGCCGCATCCCGAAAAGCACCGCGGAGAGCCGACAGACCGGTGGCAATCCGTGACCCCGATGAGATCTGATGCCGGTTAACTTCCCCGCTATGTCCTGGTTGCTGGCGATGTGCATGCCGGGGATGTTGATGGTGTCCGCCTTGGCGCTGCAGCGCCTGGAGAGCGCGCTGCACGGCAACGGCCACTCCCCGTGCCAGGTGCTGGCGCGACTCGAGCAGGCCGCCCGAGCGTCCCGCGAGCGCGCGGCCCACCGAACGCTGACCGACGGACCCGGAACCGGTACACGGCCGGACACCGCCTACCGCTTGATCGAGGACGAGCCCGGCCTGCCCACCAAGCCGCAGGCGCGGATCCTTCTGCACGCCCCCCGCAACCCGCCGGCCGCCCCGAATCCGCGGTTTCACACTTCCGGCATCGCCAATCGTGTGTAGCGTTGGCTCGTCGCTGACGACGGCCGATATCCCCACCGCGAGAACCCGGAGACGGCCGGCGGCAACCTGATCAAGCGGTGTCCGATCACAGCTGAGCTAGAGCGAGGGAACTGTGGACGAGATCCTGGCGAGGGCCGGAATCTTCCAGGGGGTCGATCCGGCCGCTATCGCGGCGCTGACCCGGCAGCTTCAACCGGTCGACTTCCCCCGGGGCCACACCGTGTTCAACGAGGGAGAACCCGGCGACCGGCTCTACATCATCCTGTCCGGAAAGGTGAAGATCGGACGGCGCTCCCCGGACGGCCGCGAGAACCTGCTCACGATCATGGGACCGTCGGATATGTTCGGCGAACTGTCGGTGTTCGACCCCGGGCCCCGGACGTCGGGAGCCACCACCATCACCGAGGTGCGCGCGGTGTCGATGGACCGCGACGCCCTCAAGGCCTGGATCGCCGACCGCCCGGAGATCGCCGAGCAGCTGCTGCGGGTGCTGGCCCGCCGGCTGCGGCGCACCAACAACAACCTGGCCGACCTGATCTTCACCGACGTGCCCGGCAGGGTGGCCAAGCAGCTGCTGCAGCTCGCCCAGCGTTTCGGCACCCAGGAGGGCGGCGCCATGCGCGTCACCCATGACCTGACCCAGGAGGAGATCGCACAACTGGTGGGCGCCTCCCGGGAGACGGTCAACAAGGCGCTGGCCGACTTCGCCCACCGCGGGTGGATCCGGCTGGAGGGCAAAAGCGTGCTGATCTGCGACTCCGAACGGCTGGCACGCCGGGCCCGGTAGTCACCGGGCGCGCAGGTACCGAAGTTGCGCGCGCACCGAGCTTTCCGCCGCCGTCCGCAGCTCATCCCCGACGTCGGCATAGACCAGATCGACCACCTGCGACGCGGTGGCGTCCTCGCCGAGTTCCCGCAGCGCCGCCCGGATCTGATCCAGGCGCTGCTCTCGGTGCTCGAGGTACATCTGGGCCACCGACGACACATCGGCCAGCTCCGGTCCATGCCCCGGCAGCACCGTGCGAGCGCCAAGGGCTCCCAGCCGGCGCAGCGAGTCGAGGTAGTCCGCCAGGCTTCCGTCCTCGTCGTCGATGACCGTCGTTCCACGGCCCAGCACCGTGTCACCGGTCAGCACGGCGTCGTCGAGCACGAAACTCATCGAATCGGCGGTGTGTCCGGGAGTGGCCAGCACCCCGATCCGCAGCCCGGCCGCCTCGATCAGCTCGCCGTCGCTGAGTTGCGCTCCCAGGCCGCGCAGGAACCCGCTGCCCACCGCGCGCACCACCGCGCCGGACGCGGCGACCGTCCGGTCGATGCCCTCGGTGTGGTCGCCGTGGCGATGGCTGATGAGCACCAGAGCGATCGGGCCCAGCGCGACCAGTCGGTCGATGTGGGCGGCGTCATCGGGACCCGGGTCGACCACCACGAAGTCATCGCTGCCCGGGGCGCGCAGCACCCAGGTGTTGGTGCCCTCAAGGGTGAGCGGGCCGGGGTTGTCGCACAGCAGCACCGAGGCCGTGGGGGTCACCGGTCGCAGCACCCCGACGGCGGGATGGGTCAAGCGACTTCGACGATCAGCTCGATCTCCACCGGAGCGTCCAGTGGCAGTTCAGCGACGCCCACCGCTGACCGGGCGTGCGCACCGGCCTCGCCGAAAACCTCCCCGAGGAACTCCGATGCGCCGTTGACCACGGCCGGCTGGCCGGTGAAGCCCGGCGCCGAGGCGACGAAGCCGATTACCTTCACCACCTGGGTCACCGCGTCGAGGCCTACCAGGGCGTCGACCGCGGCCAGCGCGTTGAGCGCACAGACCCGCGCGGCGGCCGTGGCCTGCTCGGGGGTGACCCGGTCGCCGACCTTGCCGCTGTGCGGCAGGTCCTTGCCGATCAGCGGGAGCTGCCCGGAGGTGTAAACCAAGTTGCCGGTCCGGACCGCCGGAACGTAGGCCGCCAGTGGCGGGGTGACGGCGGGCAGGCTCACCCCCAGCGCCGACAGCCTCTCCCGTGCGCTCACTTCGGCCGCTTCAGGTAGGCGACGTGCTGTTCCCCGGTGGGACCCGGCAACACCGAGACCAGCTCCCAGCCGTCGGCGCCCCATTGGTCGAGGATCTGCTTGGTCGCATGGGTCAGCAACGGCACGGTGGCGTACTCCCACGTTGTCGGCTGGCTCGTGGTTGATTGGCTCATGGCCGCAGCCTAATCCCCGACGCCGCCTAATCCCGACGCCGCCCATCCCGATGCGCGGCTTGGATAGCATGCACTGGTGGCCAGGAACCCGCGCGACCCTCAGCCGATCGGCTGGCCGGCGCGGCTGACCAAGGCCCGACTGCATTTCGTCACCGGCAAGGGCGGCACCGGCAAGACCACCGTGGCCGCCGCGCTGGCGCTCACTCTGGCCGCTGGTGGGCGTCGGGTCCTGCTGGTGGAAGTCGAAGGTCGGCAAGGGATCGCGCAGCTGTTCGACGTGCCCCCACTGCCTTACGAGGAAGTCAAGGTGGCGACCGCCGACGGCGGCGGACACGTCAACGCGCTGGCCGTCGACATCGAGGCGGCATTCCTGGAATACCTGGACATGTTCTACAACCTCGGTATCGCCGGCCGGGCCATGCGGCGGGTCGGCGCGATCGAATTCGCCACGACCATCGCCCCCGGGCTGCGCGACGTTCTGCTGACCGGGAAGATCAAGGAGTCGGCCGTCCGGGTGGACGCCAACCGGCGTCCCTCCTATGACGCGATCGTCGTGGACTCCCCGCCGACCGGTCGCATCGCGAGGTTCCTCGACGTCACCAAAGCCCTGTCGGACCTGGCCAAGGGTGGGCCGGTGCACTCCCAGGCCGAGGGAGTGGTGCGGTTGCTGCACTCCGAGGAGACCGCGATCCACCTGGTCACCCTGCTGGAGTCACTGCCGATCCAGGAGACCATCGAGGCCATCGAGGAACTCGAGGAACTCGGCCTGCCGATCGGCAGCGTGATCGTCAACCGCAACATCCCGCCGTTCCTGCCCGCCGCCGACCTCGCCAAGGCCGCCGAAGGCGATATCGACGCCGACGCGGTCCGCGCCGGGCTGGCCGGCGTCGGCATCAGCCTGCCCGACTCCGACTTCGCCGGCCTGCTCACCGAGACGATCGAACACGCCAGCCGGATCCGGGCCAGGTCGGAGAGTGCCACCCAGTTGGAGAGACTTCACGTACCGAGACTGGAACTGCCCACCATCGCCGACGGGGTCGATCTGGGAAGCCTCTACGAACTCGCCGAGATCCTCGCCGAACAGGGCGTCCGATGACAGGAGGTGCCCGGTGAGCGGGACGCCGCCGGTATTGGACATGAAGCAGGTGCTGTCCGACACCACCAACCGCGTCGTGGTGTGCTGCGGCGCGGGCGGAGTCGGCAAGACGACCACGGCCGCGGCGATGGCGCTGCGAGCCGCCGAGTACGGCCGCACCGTCGTGGTCCTCACCATCGACCCCGCCAAGCGGCTCGCGCAGGCTCTCGGCATCAAGGAACTCGGCAACGAACCCCAGCGGGTCCCGCTCTCCCCTGAGGTCCCCGGCGAACTGCACGCGATGATGCTGGATATGCGCCGGACGTTCGATGAGATGGTCATCGAGCATTCCGGACCTGAACGCGCCCAAGCGATTCTGGACAACCAGTTCTATCAGACGGTGGCGACCTCGCTGGCGGGGACGCAGGAGTACATGGCGATGGAGAAGCTCGGACAGCTGCTCAGCCAGGACCGCTGGGATCTGGTCGTGGTGGACACCCCGCCGTCGCGCAACGCCCTGGACTTCCTCGACGCACCCAAACGGCTGGGCAGCTTCATGGACGGCCGCCTGTGGCGGATCCTGCTGGCACCCGGCCGCGGCATCGGGCGTCTGGTGACCGGGGTCTTCGGCCTGGCCATGAAGGCGATGTCGACCATCCTGGGTTCGCAGATGCTCGCCGACGCCTCGGCCTTCGTGCAGTCGCTGGACTCCACATTCGGGGGGTTCCGCGAGAAGGCCGACCGCACCTACGAACTGCTGAAGCGAAGAGGAACCCAGTTCGTGGTGGTCTCGGCGGCCGAGCCCGACGCGTTACGCGAGGCCACTTTCTTCGTCGACCGACTCTCCACCGAGGGCATGCCGCTGGCCGGGCTGATCCTCAACCGCACCCACCCGATGCTGTGTTCGCTGACCGTCGAACGGGCCGTGGACGGGGCGGTCGAACTCGAGTCCGCACCGGAGGATCCGGGGTCCGCACTGACCGCGGCCGTGCTGCGCATCCACGCCGACCGGGGTCAGACCTCGAAGCGTGAAATCCGACTGCTGTCGAGGTTCACCGGGGCCAACCCGCACGTGCGGGTGGTGGGCGTTCCGTCACTGCCGTTCGATGTGTCCGATCTCGAGGCCCTGCAGGCGATCGCCGATCAGATCACCGGCGAAACTAGCTGACGCTGCGGTGTTTGCGCTGGGCGGCGAAGAAGTCGGCCCAGGACTCCACCTCGGGGTGCTGTTTGAGCAGCGCGCGGCGCTGGCGTTCGGTCATGCCGCCCCAGACCCCGAACTCCACCCGGTTGTCCAGGGCGTCGGCACCGCATTCGGCGATCACCGGACAGTGCCGGCAGATGACCGCCGCTTTGCGCTGGGCGGCCCCGCGAACGAACAACTGGTCGGGGTCGGCCGACCGGCACAGAGCCTGCGAGACCCAGGCGATCCGGGCCTCGGCGTCAGCTCCTTGTAACGACATTGAAATACTCTTACGGGCAGCAGGCCGAGTCCCCGACACAGGCGATCCCTTCACCCCAGGCCGCCCGGCGCGCGAGCGGCGAATATTCCGGCCAGATCGCTGTCTGCGACCTACGCCACAGTGCGGTCTCAGTGTTACCTGAATCGCACCGTGTGCTTAAGTTAGGTGGTCAGGTATCAATTGCGCAACAGTCAGGTCACAGGTTTTTTGGCACAAGCGTCCCGTCTGCTGACGAACTGCGGTTTTCCCGGCCACCCGCGGAACCTCGGATGGCCGGGCGGGTTCGTGCTGCGCCACCGGCGGGCCGCATCGGCCGCGCCGAGAGCCCTCAGTAGCCTTTAGCCATGTCGGAACGATCCCTGCGTGGGCCGACGATCCTCAAGCTGGCCTGGTCCTGTCTGCTGGCCGGCGTGGTCCTCGCCGCGATGCTCTTCCCGGTGGTCGGCAGCGCCGGTCTGATGTCCAACCGGGCCTCCGACATCGTCTCCAACGGGTCCGCACAACTGCTCGAAGGTGACGTGCCCGCGGTCACCACCATGGTCGACGCCAAGGGCAACACCATCGCCTGGCTGTACTCGCAGCGCCGATTCGAGGTGCCCGGCGACGAGATCGCCGAGACCATGAAACAGGCGATCATCGCCATCGAGGACAAGAGATTCGCCGACCACGGCGGCGTGGACCTCAAGGGCACCCTGACCGGACTGGCCGGCTACGCGGCCGGCGATCTGACCACCCGCGGCGGCTCCACCATCGAGCAGCAGTACGTCAAGAACTACCAACTCCTGGTACTCGCTCAGACCGAGGCGGAGAAGCGCGCCGCGGTAGAGGTCACCCCGGCCCGCAAGCTGCGGGAGATCAGGATGGCCCTGACGCTGAACAAGACCCTGAGCAAGCAGGAGATCCTCACCCGCTACCTGAACCTGGTGTCCTTCGGCAACGGCGCGTTCGGTATTCAGGACGCCGCCCAGACCTATTTCGGCGTCGACGCCTCGGAACTGAACTGGCAGCAGTCCGCGCTGCTGGCCGGACTCGTGCAGTCGACGAGCGCGCTCAACCCGTACACCAACCCCGACGGCGCCCTGGCCCGCCGGAACCTGGTGCTCGACCAGATGATCGAACAGTTGCCGGCCGAGGCCGAGGAACTGAGGGCCGCCAAGCAACAGCCGCTGGGGATCCTGGCCCGGCCCAATGAGTTGCCGCGCGGCTGCATCGCGGCCGGCGACCGGGCGTTCTTCTGCGACTACGTCCAGGAGTACCTCGCCCGGGCCGGCCTGAGCAAGGAACAGGTGGCGCGCGGAGGCTATCTGATCCGGACCACCCTGGACCCCGATGTCCAATCCGAGGTCAAGGAGGCGGTGGACAACATCGCACCACCCGACCTGGACGGTATCGCCAGCGTGATGAACATCGTGCTGCCCGGCAAGACCTCCCACCCCGTCATCGCGATGGTCAGCAACCGGACCTACGGCCTGAACACCGAGGCCGGCGAAACCGTTCAGCCCCAGCCCTTCTCGCTGGTCGGCGATGGCGCCGGGTCGATCTTCAAGATCTTCACCGCGGCCGCCGCCCTCGACCTGGGACTGGGCATCAACGCCGTCCTCGACGTTCCGGCCCGATTCAACGGCCGGGGCCTGGGCAGCGGCGGTGCCAAAGGCTGCCCCAAGGACACCTGGTGCGTGGAGAACTACCGCGACCCCCGAAACCTGACCATGAACCTCACCGACGCGCTGGCCCGCTCCCCCAACACCGGCTTCGCCAAGCTGATCTCGCAGGTCGGGGTCTCGCGGACCGTCGACATGGCGGTCAGGCTGGGACTGCGGTCCTACGCCGACCCCGGCACCGCCCGGGCCTACGATCCGAACAACAACGAGAGCCTGGCCGAGTTCATCAAGCGGCAGAACATCGGTTCGTTCACCCTGGGCCCCTTCGAGGTCAACCCGCTGGAGTTGGCCAACGTCGCGGCGACGCTGGCCTCCGGGGGCATGTGGTGCCCGCCGAGTCCGATCGGCACGATCTACGACCGCCGCGGCAACGAGGTCTCCCTCAACACTCCGCCCTGCGAGCAGGTCGTGCCGGAGGGTCTGGCGGACAGCCTGTCGGTGGCGCTCTCGCGCGACACCTCGGGAATCGGCACCGCCGCACCGGCCGCCAACGCGGCCGGCTGGTCGCTGCCGATGTCCGGCAAGACCGGCACCACCGAGGCACACCGCTCGGCCGGGTTCCTCGGTTACACCAACCGGTACGCGGCGGTCAGCTACATCTACGACGACTCCCCGGACCCCACCGACCTGTGCTCCTTCCCGTTGCGCCAGTGCTACGACGGTGACCTCTTCGGCGGCAAGGAGCCCGCACAGAGCTGGTTTGCGGCGATATCGCCGATCGCGGGGGACTTCGGTGAGGTGAGCCTGCCCGAGACCCAGTCGCGCTACGTCGACGGCGCCCCGGGCTCGCGGGTCCCCAACGTCAGCGGGATGGGCCAGGACAGCGCGCGCGCAGAACTGCGGGCCGCCGGTTTCGAGGTCGCCGAGCAGGTGAGCATGCTCAACAGCACCGCCTCGGCGGGCACCGTGATCGGAAGCTCGCCGAGCGGTCAGACCGTCCCGGGCATCATCGTCACCCTGCTGGTCAGCAACGGTGTTCCGCCGCCACCACCGCCGCCGCCCTCACCTGAGCCGGGTGAGCCCCCGCCGCCCCCGGGCATGCCCCAGATGGGTTCGACGGTGGTCGAGATTCCCGGTCTGCCCCCGATCACGGTTCCGGTGCTGGTCCCCCCTCCACCGGCGCCCCCTCCGCCCCCGCCGCCGCCGGCGGAACCCCCGCCGCCGCCCGCGCCGCCGCCCCCGCCTCCGTGAGCGAACTCGGGCGCACGGCACGTGCGGCGTCGCCGACTGGCAGTAGGCTGCGGTCATGGCAGAGGCCCCGAAGAACTCGGCGGCGCTGACGGCCGGCGTCGCCGGAGTGGTCGGCGCGGCCGCCGCGATCGGCTACGCCACGGTGATCGAGCGCAACGCCTTCACCGTGCGTGAGGTGACCATGCCGGTGCTGAGTCCCGGCTCGACCCCGCTGCGGGTGCTGCACCTCAGCGACATCCACATGCGCCCAGCCCAGCGTCACAAGCAGGACTGGCTGCGCGGGCTGGCTGACTGGGAGCCAGACCTGGTGGTCAACACCGGCGACAATCTGGCTCATCCCCGTGTCGTTCCGGCTGTGGTCCAGTCACTGGGTGAGCTGCTCTCGGCACCCGGGGTTTTCGTGTTCGGCAGCAACGACTATTTCGCTCCGCGGCTGAAGAATCCGGCCAAGTACCTCACCGACCGGGAACACCGCTCGCACGGTGAGCCACTGCCCTGGCAGGACCTGCGGGCGGCGTTCACCGAGCGCGGCTGGCTGGATCTGACCCACACCCGGCGCGAGTTCGACGTGGCCGGGCTGACCATCGCCGCGGCCGGCGTCGATGACGCCCATCTCGGGCGGGACCGTTACGACACTGTCGCCGGCCCGCCCAGTCCCGCGGCGAACCTGAGCCTGGGCGTCACGCACGCTCCGTACACCCGGGTACTCGACCGTTTCGCCGCCGACGGCTACCAACTGATCCTGGCCGGCCACACTCACGGGGGCCAGTTGAACCTGCCGTTCTACGGCGCCCTGGTCACCAATTGCGACCTGGACAGGTCCCGCGCCAAGGGCGCCTCCCACTGGGGCACCGGGACCGCACTGCACGTTTCCGCCGGGATCGGCACCTCACCGTTCGCCCCCTTCAGGTTCTGCTGCCGACCGGAGGCCACCCTGCTGACGCTGGTGGCCGCCCCGACCGGCGGCGGCGATCCGGAACGGATCGCGGTCCGATCCACACCGACGGCCGCCGTCGGCTAGCGCGGTCGTCACGGTGGTTGCACCGATGACCCTTTCGGCGGTTCGCAGCACACCCCGGGACTGGGCCGAAGAAGCCGTCCGGTTGATCGAGGCCGACACCCGGCGCAGCGCCGACACCCACCTGCTGCGCTATCCGCTGCCCTCGGCCTGGCGGGACCGGGTCGATGTGGAGCTGTACCTCAAAGACGAATCCACCCACATCACCGGGAGCCTCAAACACCGCCTGGCCCGGTCGCTGTTCCTCTACGGGCTGTGCAACGGCTGGATCGGGGAGCACACCACAGTGGTGGAGGCTTCATCCGGATCCACTGCGGTTTCCGAAGCCTACTTCGCCGCGTTGCTCGGTGTGCCCTTTGTCGCGGTGATGACGACGTCGACCAGCCGGTCCAAGGTCGATCTCATCGAATCCCAGGGCGGCCGTTGTCATTTCGTGGAGCGAGCCGGCGACGTCTATGCCGAGGCGCAACGCATCGCAGATCAGACCGGCGGCCATTTCCTGGATCAGTTCACCAACGCCGAACGGGCGACCGACTGGCGGGGCAACAACAACATCGCCGAGTCGATCTACGCCCAGATGGCGGCCGAACGCCATCGGGTCCCGCACTGGATCGTCGTCGGCGCGGGAACCGGCGGGACCAGCGCCACCATCGGACGCTACATCCGCTACCGGCGCCACGAAACCGGCCTGTGCGTGGTGGACCCGGAGAACTCCGCGTTCTTCCCGGCCTACGCCGAGGGCCGGGCAGACGTGGTCACCGGCGCGTCCTCGCGGATCGAGGGTATCGGCAGGCCGCGGGTGGAACCGTCCTTTCTTCCGGGGGTGATCGACCGGATGGTGCGGGTTCCCGATCAGGCATCGGTGGCCGCGGCGCATCAGGTTTCCAAGGTGCTGGGCCGCCGGGTCGGCCCTTCGACCGGAACCAACGTCTGGGGCGCCTTCGGACTGCTGGCCGAGATGGTGGCGAGTGGTGTCAGCGGGTCGGTGGTCACGCTGATCTGCGACAGCGGGGACCTCTACTGCGACACCTACTACGACCGGCACTGGCTCGCCGAGCACGAGCTGCTGCCCGGCGAACACACCGAGGTGCTCCGGGAGTTCGAGCGCAACTGTTCCTGGCCGGAAGCGGTCACCGTCGCCCGCTAGGCGGTTTGGCTTCGCCGGCCGCCGGTGCGATACGCTGTCCCGGCCGCGGGGTGTGGCGCAGCTTGGTAGCGCGCTTCGTTCGGGACGAAGAGGTCGTGGGT
>CAYURT010000031.1:0-39967 GCA_964447215.1 uncultured Mycobacterium sp. | reverse complement strand
ACCCGCGCTACCGCCTTGAAAGGGCGGCGTCCTAGGCCGCTAGACGAAGGGGGCCTGAGCCGAATCTCTCCGGGGTACTCACAACGACGTCCGCGTTGGAGCCTCGTCAGCTTAGGCCACCGGGATCGCATTCCCCAAACGAGACCGGGTGAGGCGGCCAGTATCCTTGAGGACCGCACGCCCCTATAGCTCAGTTGGTAGAGCTACGGACTTTTAATCCGCAGGTCCTAGGTTCGAGTCCTAGTGGGGGCACGAGCGCGGCAGTTCCGCGCGCGGCCGCACGGGCCGGTGTCGATGTTCACGGGTTGCGCGCCGCGCACCCGGTGCTAGGTTGGGCGGGAATCTCGTCGAGGAAGGGACCGGCATGGCCACTCATCGTTGGGCATCAGCGCTCGTCGCCGCGGGGGCGATCACCGGGGTGCTCTTGACCGGCACCGCGTGCTCCAGCGGGCAGAAGGACGACACCGCCACCGAGGTCCCCGCGGACCTGTTCGAGGCCGTCGGCACCGGAACCTTCGAGGACCTCGCGGACGGCCCGGGCGGAGCCGGCACCATCGCCGGATTCCGCGCCGTCGGCGCGACCGCGGAGGAGGCCTCCAACGCGGTGATCAAGGCCTGCCAGGACGCCGGCGGCCAGGACTGCACCAGCGACGAGGTGTCCAATGACAAGGTCTGCATCGCCTCGGTGGCCGACGACACCAACGACGTGGTGGCCGGCGGCGCCGGTGCGACGGTCGAGGACGCCAAGAAGGACGCGCTCAAGCGGGCGGCGGACAACGAGACTCCGCTGACCGACAAAGCCTTCGTCGTCATCTCAGCGTGCTCCGACGAATAACTGTCTGGGGCGCCGCCCGAGATCGGGGCGACCTGACACCCAGCCCGGAAGGTAAGGACTCATGAGACATCCAGGCACACCCGCCCTGCTGATCGCCGGTCTGGCCGTGGCGGCATTCGTGGCGGCCCCAGTCGCCCAGGCCCGCCCGACCTGCCAGGACGCCGGGGTGAAGACCATCTGTCAGACCAACGGCAGCGTGTCGATCAAGGCGCGGCCCGGGACCACGGCGCCACCGGCGAACCAGCCCGTGTTCCCCTGGCTCGGCATGCCCGGGGCTCGGCGCTAGGACGGCACGCTCAGCGCACGCGCCCGCCCGTGTAGTGGATCCCCGAGCCCCACTCCTCGGGGGGCGGCAGGTTCCGTGACGGTGTCTGCGGAAGCGGAGCGTCGGCGGGTACCCGGCCCTGGGCCCTGTCCCAGCCCGCCCTCGCGCGGGGATGCATACGGCGGCGCCGCGGCAGAACGCTGAAAGCAAAGTTGACCACCCTGCCGAAGAGCCGGTGCAGTCGGCGGTCGCGCGCCGTCCACGCGTACCCCATCAGCGCCCGGATCGGCTCGTCGTAGAGACCCACGGTCACCCAGACCACGAATGGCCCGGCGATCCTCAGCAGCATCGCCCAGACCGGATCCGGGAGCCATTGCGCGGCAGGCGGTTTGGGCATGGTGGACAGGTCCAGCACCATCCGCGCGGCCCAGGTGTCCTCCAACTCCTCCCGGCACATGCGATCCCAGTAGCGCTGGAAGTCCTCCCAACTGGCCGGCACCGGACGCATGCTCATGCCGTACATCCGGTACCAGATGACGTGCTCGTCGAAGAGTCGGCGCTTGTCGGCATCGGTCAGTCCGGAACCGAAGTGCTCGGCGGTCAGGATGGTGCCCATGAAGAACGTGGCGTGTGCCCAGTAGAAGACGTCGGGGTTCAACGCGCTGTAGCGCCGGCCCCGGTCGTCGACACCCTTGATCGGGATGTGGTAGCCGCGCACCTCGGCGCCGGTCCCCACCGCCCGGTCGCCGTCGAAGACCACTCCGCCGATCGGGTACAGCGAACGGAACAACCGGGGAATGCGTTCGGTGAAGAAGATCGAGTGGTCTTTGACGGCCGCCCCGAGTTGGGGGTGCATGTTCTGCATCGAACCGGCCCACGGCCCCTGTAGCAGGCCACGCCAGTCGCCGAACAACTTCCAGGTCAGCGAGTCGGGGCCGAGTGGCTCCGGCGGAGCGCCCGCACCGTCACCGCTGACCGGACATCCGGGCAGCCCGGTCAGCTCCCCTCTACGGCGGCCTGTGCCGCCGCCTCCGCCTCCGCCTGCGCCTGCGCCTGCCGCTCCTGCGCCGCCTGGAGCGCCTCTTCGTAGGCCTCCTTGCCCTCGGGGCTGAGTCTCGAGTTACCCGGCACGCCGGGCAGCGCGAACATGTAGTTGCAGTTCAGATCGAGCAGGACTGTGTTGCCGTTGCTCGTGCCGCTCGAGTTCAGTGAACTCGCCGTGCGCGACCCGGTCACGACGCACTGGCTGGTCGGCAGAAAGCTGCCCATCTTCGTGGAGATTTTCGGGGTTGCGCCCGACTGCGCGATCTGGTTTGCCGCCTGAGCGTAGGTCAGGCCCTCGTACTCGTTGATGGCCGCGGCCGGAGCGGCCTGGCCCAGAAACAGAGCTGTGCCGGCGACGGCGACCGCGCCACGCACCAGTGAACTGCCCACTGTCAACCTCCTCATACCTCAAAAATATACTCGCTACCAGCACACCTGCGCAGCCCCGGCCGACATGCCCGACCCGGCGCGCAGCTTGAATGTCACCGCCGGACACAGATATATTGGTGCAACTGCCCGAAACAGATACCTGGAGGGTGCATGTCCAACGAGGACCTGAGCGACCTCACGCTGCTCCACGAGCTTGAGCCGGTCGCCGAGAAGCTGATCAACCGGCATATGTCGATGTTCAAGGAGTGGAGTCCGCACGACTACATTCCCTGGTCCGACGGCAAGAACTACTACGCCCTCGGAGGCCAGGACTGGGATCCCGAACAGGCCCAACTCTCGGAGGTGGCCCGGACGGCCCTGGTGCAGAACCTGTTGACTGAGGACAACCTGCCGGCCTACCACCGCGAGATCGCGATGAACTTCTCGATGGACGGACCGTGGGGCTACTGGGTCAACCGGTGGACCGCCGAGGAGAACCGGCACGGCATCTCCATCCGGGACTATCTGGTGGTCACCCGCAACGCCGACCCGGTCGAACTTGAGGAACTGCGCGTCGAGCAGATGACCCGCGGCTTCTCCCCCGGCCAGAACCAGCAGGGCGACCTGTTCGCCGAGAGCCTGTTCGACTCGGTGATGTACGTCAGCTTCCAGGAGCTGGCCACCCGCGTCTCACATCGCAACACCGGCAAGGCATGCCACGAACCGGTCGCCGAGCAGCTGCTGGCCCGGATCTCCCACGACGAGAACCTGCACATGATCTTCTACCGGGACGTCAGCGAGGCCGGTTTCGACGTGGCGCCCAACCAGGCGATGAAGTCGCTGCACCGGGTGCTGCGCAACTTCAAGATGCCCGGGTTCACCGTCCCGGAGTTCCGCCGCAAAGCCGTGATCATCGCCATGGGCGGGGTCTATGACCCGCGTATCCACCTCGATGACGTGGTGATGCCGGTGTTGAAGAAGTGGCGGATCTTCGAGCGGGAGGACTTCACCGGTGAGGCCGCCGAGTTGCGCGACGACCTCGGTGAGCTGATCAAGGAACTCGAGGACGCCTGCGACAAGTTCGAGGAGTCCAAGGCCCGCAAGCTCGAGCGTGACGCCCGGCTGGCCGAGAAGCGGGCAGCCAAGGCGGCCCAGCTGGCCGGAGCAGCGCCCTGACCGGCACTCCCAACGCCGTGCACGCCGGGCTGCGGATAGGGTCGCTGACCCTCCGCAGCCCGGTTGTCTTGGCGCCCATGGCCGGTGTCACCAATGTCGCCTTCCGCACCCTGTGCCGCGAGCTCGAGGAGGCCCGCGCCGGAACGGTCAGCGGCCTCTACGTGTGCGAGATGGTCACCGCCCGGGCTCTGGTCGAACGCCACCCGGTGACCATGCACATGACGACGTTCGGCCCCGACGAGTCACCCCGCTCGCTGCAGCTGTACACCGTCGACCCGGAGAACACCTACCGGGCAGCAAGGATGATCGTCGAAGAGAATCTGGCCGACCACATCGACATGAACTTCGGCTGCCCCGTGCCCAAGGTGACCCGCCGCGGCGGTGGTGCGGCTCTGCCCTACAAACGCAGGCTGTTCGGCCGCATCGTCGCCGCGGCGGTGCAGGCCACCGAGGGCACCCCGATCCCGGTGACCGTGAAGTTCCGGATAGGCATCGACGACGACCACCACACCCACCTCGACGCCGGGCGGATCGCCGAGCAGGAGGGTGCGGCCGCGGTGGCCCTGCACGCCCGCACCGCCGCGCAGCGCTACTCCGGTACCGCCGACTGGGATCAGATCGGACGGCTCAAGGAGGTGGTCACATCGATCCCGGTGCTGGGTAACGGCGATATCTTCGAGGCAGCAGACGCGTGCGCGATGATGGCTGCCACCGGCTGCGACGGCGTGGTGATCGGCCGCGGCTGCCTGGGCCGGCCCTGGCTGTTCGCCGAGTTGTCCGCGGCGTTCGCGGGGCGTTCGCTGCCGACTGCGCCGGCACTCGGCGAGGTGGCCGGAATCATCCGCCGGCACGCCGTTCTGCTCACCCGACATCTCGGCGCCGACAAGGGCATGCGGGACCTCCGCAAGCACATCGCCTGGTACCTGCACGGGTTCCCGGCGGGCTCGGATCTGCGGCGGGGCCTGGCGCAGGTCACCACCCTGGCCGAGCTCGACGACCTGTTGGGCCTGCTGGACCCGTCGGTGCCGTTTCCGGCCGTCAGTCACGGGCCACGCGGACGTCAGGGCGGCGCCGCGACGGTCAGCTTGCCGGAGGGGTGGCTCGACGACCCCGACGAGTGCGCGGTGACCGTGGGCGCCGAGGAGGCCTCCGGCGGCTGAACCAGACGGCCTCGGCTGGCATGTTCTCAGCTCAGGCCGGTATTATCAGATTTTCCGCGTGCGCCCCGCGCCTGTGCCGGGTGCATGAAAAGAGCAGGCCGTGTCGCGGCCGGCAAATCACGACCCGGAGGCTGGCTGGACCATGAGTGACGGCGAAAGCGCCACTCCCGGCCACGGCCGCCCCCCGACCTCCCGACGCGGGCGACGGGCGGCCGGTAGACAGGGCGCGGGCATACCGGCCGCGGAGCTGATAGCCAGAGTCACCGGCGTTCAGGGCGAAATCCCCAACCGGCGGCGGGGAGTCCGCGACACCGAGGCCACCACCGAGGCCACCGAGGCCACCACCCCCATCCCGGTTTCCCCGCGAACGACCGAGATCCCCGACCTCGGCGCACTGGCACATGACGGTCGCCGTCCCGCCGCGGTCGATCCGGCCGCGGGCAAACCCCGGAAGGCCCTTCGGGATCGTCGTGAACGGGGTTCCGGCGGCCGTCGGCGGCCCGCGCTGCTGGCCGCCAGGACCACCGCGGCGCTGATCGCGGTCTCGGCGCTGGCCCTCACCGGTTCGGCCTGGCAGTGGCAGTCGGCCAAGAACAAGCTGTTCAACACCATCGCGGCGCTCGACCCCGACTCCAGCGATATCCGCGACCCCAACGCCCAGACCGGCGATGAAAACTTCCTCGTCATCGGTGTGGACAGCCGCATCGGGGAGAACTCGGAAATCGGTGCCGGGGACACCACCATGGTGGAGGGCGCCCGACCGGACACCATCATGCTGGTCAACATCCCCGCGAGCCGCGAGCGGGTGGTTGCGGTGTCCTTCCCCCGCGATCTGGCCATCACGCCGATGAAATGCCAGGCCTGGGACCCTGAGACCGGCAAGTACGGACCGGTCTATGACCCGGTCGGCGACGAGTGGAGCGACAACGAGCGCTACACGACGACGAAACTGAACTCGGCGTATGCCCTCGGCGGGCCGAAGTGCCTGGTCAAGGTGATCCAGAAGATCTCCGGGCTGGCCATCAGCCGCTTCATGGCGGTGGATTTCGTCGGCTTCTCCAAGATGGTCGACGCTCTCGGCGGGGTCGAGGTGTGCAGCACCACTCCGTTGGAGGACGCGGTGCTCGGGACGGTGCTGGCCACCGCGGGCCGTCAGACCCTCGACGGTCACACCGCCCTCAACTACGTGCGGGCCAGGTCGGTCACCACCGGGGACAACAGCGACTACGGCCGGATCAAGCGCCAGCAGCTTTTCCTGTCCTCGCTGCTGCGGTCGATCATCTCCACCGACACCCTGTTCGACCTGAACCGGCTCGACGACGTGGTGAACGTGTTCATCGCGGACTCCTATGTCGACAACGTCCGCACCCGGGATCTGGTCGGGCTGGGCCAGTCACTGCAGGGTATGAACGCCGGCCGGATCAGTTTCGTCACCGTCCCCACCACCGGCGAGACCGACGAGGAGGGCAACGAGATTCCGCGCACCGCCGACGTGCGGGCGCTCTTCGACGCCATCATCGACGACACCCCGCTTCCCGGTGAGAACGACAACAACGAGACCCTCAGCCCGGTCAGCGCGACCACCAGCGCCGCCCCCACCACGCAGGCATGGTCGGCTTCGGACAGCGAATCCGACATCGGGTACGGGGCCGGAACGGCGGCCACACTGGCCACCCGCAGCATCGAGGAGATCCACGCCGTCGCTGCCGACCCGCGCGATGTGACGGTTCAAGTGGCTGAGGCCCTCGGCGGCAACGGTTCGGTCGACTCCGCCACCGAACAGTTCGAGTTGTACGGGTTCAGCGCGCTGACCCCCGACTACTACGCGGAATGGTCGTGGGTTCCGACCACGACCGTCTATTACTCGATCGGCAACGAGCAGGCCGCCGCGACGGTTGCCGCCACCCTGCCCGGTTCCCGCATCGAACGGATCAGCGGCCTCGGTGAGACCGTCCAGGTCGTGCTGGGCCCGGAATTCGCCTCCGTCCAGTACCCCGAGGCAAGCGGTACCACGCTGAACATGTACGCCAGCCTCTCCGGCAGCAGCAAACCGACCAAGCTGCCCACCGACCTGACCGTCACCAACGGTGCCGACGTAACCTGCGAGTAGCCGACGTTCACCGGCCGTTCAAACTCCACCTGAGGCCTTCGGCGCGGATTCGCCGTAGTCTTGATACGTGCGTACCGCCTACCACGAGCAACTCGACGCCCTGATCAACCAGCTGGCGGAGATGTGCCGGATGGCCGGGGTCGCGATGGAACGCTCCACCCAGTCGCTGCTGCAGGCGGACCTGGTTCTCGCCGAGCAGGTCATCGGCGACCACGAGCATCTGGTGGCCGCCAGCGCGCGCGCTGAAGAGGCCGCCTTCGTGCTGCTGGCCCTGCAGGCACCGGTCGCCGGTGATCTGCGGGCGATCGTCAGCTCGATTCAGATCGTCGCCGACGTCGAACGGATGGGAGCCCTGGCCCTGCACGTCGCCAAAATCGCCCGGCGGCGCCACCCTCAGCATGCCCTTCCCGAGGAGGTCAACGGCTACTTCGCCGAGATGGGCAGGGTTGCCGTCGATTTGGGCAACAGCGCCCGAGAGGTCTTGCTGTCGCGTGATCCGGAGAAGGCGCGGCTGATCCGTGAGGAAGACGACGCGATGGACGACCTGCACCGTCACATCTTCACGGTGCTGATGGACCGGGAGTGGAAGCACGGGGTCGCCGCAGCCGTGGACGTGACCCTGCTGGGAAGGTTTTACGAGCGTTTCGCCGACCATGCGGTGGAGATCTCCCGCCGGGTCATCTTCCAGGTCACCGGCTGCCTGCCCGAGGAAGAGGAGATCGCGACCTACTGACGGCCGCTAGCCGAACCGCCCGGATATGTAGTCCTCGGTCGCCTTCTGACTGGGGTTGGAGAAGATCTTGCCGGTGTCGTCGATCTCCACCAGCTTGCCGGGCTTCCCGGTCGCCTCGAGATTGAAGAAGGCGGTCTGATCGCTGACGCGGGCGGCCTGCTGCATGTTATGGGTGACGATCACGATGGTGAAATCCTGTTTGAGCTCGGCGATCAGATCCTCGATGGCCAGCGTCGAGATCGGGTCCAGCGCCGAGCACGGTTCATCCATCAGCAGCACGTCGGGCTGCACCGCGATCGCCCGGGCGATGCAGAGCCGCTGTTGCTGACCACCCGACAATCCCCCGCCCGGCTTGTCGAGGCGGTCCTTGACCTCGTTCCACAGATTGGCGCCGCGCAGCGAACGCTCGGCGGTCTCGTCGAGGACCTTGCGGCTGCGAACACCCTGCAGCTTGAGGCCGGCGATCACATTGTCCCGGATCGACATGGTGGGGAACGGGTTCGGGCGCTGGAAGACCATCCCGATGGTCTTTCGGACACTCACCGGGTCAACCCCGGACCCATAGATGTCCTCTCCGTCGAGCAGCACCGACCCGTTGACCGAGCCGCCCGGGATCACCTCGTGCATCCGGTTGAGTGCCCGCAGCACCGTCGACTTGCCACAGCCCGACGGGCCGATGAACGCCGTCACCGCCCGCGGCGGGATGGCCATGGTGACGTCGGCGACGGCGTGAAAAGCGCCGTAGAAGATGTTGACGTCCTTGAGGTCAAACCGCTTGGCCATCGGTTGCTCCTTGAGATCTCTAGACCCGGTTCCGGTTCAGGTATCGGTTGACGAAGCCGGCCGCGATGTAGAGCCCCGCGACGAGCAGGATGAGGGTGAGCGCAGCCCCCCACACCCGCAGCCGGCCGGCAGCCTCCGGGTTGATCAGCTCGGTGTAGATCAGCAGCGGCAGCGAGGCCATGTTGCCGCTGAAGACGTCGTAGTTGATCGAGCGGGCGTAGCCGACGAGGATCAGGACCGGCGCGGTCTCCCCCATCACCCGGGCCAAAGCCAGCAGGATTCCGGAGATCATGCCCGGCAGGGCGGTCGGGATCACGATGCGCAGGATGGTCTTCCACTTCGGCACGCCCAGGGCGTAGGAAGCCTCGCGGAGTTCGTCGGGAACCAGTTTGAGCATCTCCTCGGTGTTGCGCACCACGACCGGCAGCATGAGCAGAACCAGCGCGAGGGCGACCGCGAAGGCGCTCTGCGGAAACCCCAGGGTCGCGATCCACAGTGCGAAGATGAACAGCGCGGCCACGATCGACGGCACCCCGGCCAGGATGTCCACCATGAAAGTGGTGACCTTGGCGAACCGGCCGGTGCCATACTCGACGAGGTAGATCGCGGCCATCACCCCGAGAGGGACCGAGAGCGCCGCGGCGATGCCGGCCTGGACGACGGTCCCGTAGATCGCGTGGTAGACCCCGCCGGCCACCTGGTCGGGCAGCACGCCAGACAATGACCGCGACCACCATTGCGGGCTGAGGATGGCCTTGAAACCCCGCTCCAGGACGGTGTAGAGCACCCACACGAGCGGCACCGTGGCGATCAGGAAAGAGGCCGCGAACAGCCCCGTCGCGACCTTGTTCTTGATCTTGCGGCCCAGACTGATCGGGTGGAAGGTCGGCCCCTTCACCGGGGCGTTGAGTGCGTTGGTGGTCATCCCCCGCTCACCCTCCCCCCCGCGGCGACGCGGGCCAGTGCGTTGACGATGAAAGTGAGGACGAACAACACGAACCCCGCAGCGATGTAGGCGCCGGTCGGTAGCTTGGCACTGAACTCCGCTGCCGCCGAGGCGATCTTGGAGGCGAAGGTGTAGCCGCCGTCGAACAGCGACCAGTGGCCCGGCTGTGCCGCGGCACGCAGGATGATGAGCACCGCCACCGTCTCGCCCAGCGCCCGACCCAGCCCGAGCATCGACCCGGCGATCATCCCGCTGCGGCCGTACGGGAAGACAGTCATCCGGATCACCTCCCATTTGGTGGCGCCGAGGGCCTGCGCGGCTTCGACGTGTCCGCGGGGGGTGAGGCTGAAGACTTCCCGGGTGACCGAGGTGATGATGGGCAGGATCATCACCGCGAGCACGATTCCGGCGGTGAAGATGGTGCCGCCGCCGGCCAACGAGACATTGCCGTCGGAGAACAGGAACAGCCAGCCGAGCTTGTCATTGAGGAAGCGGGCGACCGGCTCGAGCCGCGGGGCCAGGACGAATATCCCCCACAACCCGAACACGATGGAGGGCACCGCGGCGAGCAGGTCCACCAGCATGGCGAAAGGCCTGGCCAGCCGGCGTGGAGCGTAGTTGGTCAGGAAAGCCGCGATGCCGATCGCGACCGGAACCGCCAGGGCCAGCGCGAACACCGAGCTGAGGACGGTGACCTGGAAGAGTTCGGCGATGCCGAAGCGCAGGTTGGTCTCATCGGTGGTACTGAACTCCGAACTGGTGACGAAGTTCGCCTTGTTGGCTTCCAGCGAGGGGACCGCCCGGACGATCAGGAACAGAGCCATCAGCGCGATGACGGCGATGATCGTCGCGCCCGCGGCTACCGCGACGGACCCGAAGATCCGATCGGCGCGCCGGTTCCCACCGCTGCGCAGGCCGCGCGCGGCCGGCGGCTCGGACGACATGCTGGCAGTATCCTCCGGTTGTCGTTCGGCCGGACGGGAACCTGCGGCGGCCGGCTCCGGCTTGATCGTCACGAGCTGGGCACCTGCATCACTCGATGGCGTTGATCGCGGTGGTCAACTTGCCTTTGAACGCTTCGGGCACCGGGATGTAGCCGTTGTCGGTCAGCCCCTGCTGCCCCTGGCCCAGGGCGACCGTCAGGAACGCCCGGACCGCGGGTGCCACGTCGGCCTCGGGGTACTTCGAACAGACCACCGAGTAGGTGGCGAGCATGATCGGGTAGGTGCCGGCCTCGGTGGGCATGTAGAACGAGGAGGTGTCCAGCACCAGGTCGTTGCCCTGGCCGCTGATCTTGACGTCGTCGATCGACTTGGCGGCCGATTCCACCGACAGCGCAACAGGTTCCGGGCCGGCCGACGTGATGATCTGGGCCACCGACAGGTCCTGGGACTTGGCATAGGACCACTCGTTGTAGGTGATGGACCCGGGGGTGGTCTTGATGGCCGCGGAGGTGCCCTCATTGCCCTTCGCGCCCTCGCCGACACCGCCGTTGAAGGTCTTTCCGGCGCCCTTCCCCCAGGCCCCGTTGGAGGCGGCGTCGAGATAGCGCTGGAAGTTGTCGGTGGTGCCGGACTCGTCGCTGCGGAAGATCACGACGATCGGTTCGGCCGGAAGCTCCTTGCCGGGGTTGAGCGCCGCCAGTTCCGGAGCGTCCCACGCCGTGATCGATCCGTTGAAGATCCGGGCGGCGGTGGGACCGTCCAGGATCAGGGAGTCCACACCGGGGGCGTTGTAGGTGATGGCGATCGGACCGAACACCATCGGCAGGTTCCACGCCTGGCTGCCGTCGCAACGCGCCCTGGCCTTGTCCACCTCGCCCTTGTCGGCGCTGAGCGGGGAGTCGGTACCGCCCATGTCGGTCTGGCCGCCGATGAACTCCGAGACACCGGCGCCCGAACCGCTGGAAGTGTAGTTCAGCGTGAACCCCGGGCAGGCCGCCTCGTAGGCGGTGACGAACCTGGTCACCGCGTTGGCCTGGGAGGAGGCGCCACTGGCCTTCAGCGACTTCTTGCCGCCGCAGTCCACCGATCCGACGGCGTCCGGGGAGGATGCGACGTTGTTATCGCTGCCGCAGGCGCTGAGCGCGGCGATCGCGGTCACCGAGGCCGTCACAGCCACCGCTTTGCCGAACCGGGTCAGATCCACGCGCGCCTACTTTCTGTCGGGTGAGGGTGCGGTGCCGGGGTCGCTTCGAAGGTCCCCGAAGTCCAGCCGAAAGGTATGCGCCGAGCGTTGCCGGTTAGGGCACAGATGGTTAACGGAGGGTGAACAGCGAGTCATCCGCGGCGGTAAACCGTGTCGATCCCGGCCTCCTCGAAACCCACGCCCCGATAGGTCGCGCGGGCGGCGGCGTTGTCCGACTCGACGTAGAGCATGACCTCGGCGGACTCCCCCAGCTCGCCGGCCAGATGGCGCAGACCCACCGATGTCAGCGCGGCGCCCAGCCCGCGGCCCTGGGCCGCCGGGTCCACCCCGAGCACGTACACCTCGCCGAGCCTGTCCCCGTGCACCTTCGTCCAGTGAAACCCCAGCAGGGAGCCGTCGGCCTCGTCGAAGGCCAGGAACAGACCGCCCGGGTCGAACCAGGGTTCGGCCAGTCGTTCGCCGAGATCCTCGAGGGTCCAGCCGCCCTGCTCGGGGTGCCAGGCGAAGGCCACGTTGTTGACCCGGAGCAACTCCGCGTCGTCCCCGGCTCCGGCATAGGTCCGGATCCGAACCCCCTGCGGCGCAGAGGCTTCGGAGGATGACAAGGCGATACCCGCCAGGCCTCGGCGCATCGTGACCAACTCCCGCACGGGCCGCAGTCCGCGGCGCCGGGCCACCGCCCGAGCCGGCTCGCCGGTGCCGTGCGCCCAGAACCGGGCGCCGCCGCGGCTGCGCTCCACTGCGGCCTCCAACAATGCCGACCCGATCCCGCGCCGGCGCGCCTGCGGGTGCACCACGAGTTCCGCCGCCGAGCCGGACTGGGCAGGTTGCAGGTTGAGGTAGCCGAGCACCTCGTCCTCGCCGTTCGTGTCCGCGATGCCCGGCACCCGGCCGGTCATCAGGAGGTGCTCGGAGCGCTGTTTGTCCAGGTCGCGCAACACCTGCTCGCCGACGGGAGCCACCCCGTCGGCCCGCAGTGCCGCGGCGACGAGCAGCCGGACGCCGGCCCGCTCCACCGGACTCAGTTCGGCACGCCAGCGCGGCGGTGCAACGGGCGGCGTCACTGCGAACGTGACATGGGTCCGGTCTCGGCCTCGGCCATTTCGCCGGACTCCCCCGGGCCGGCCGCCTCCCCGGTCTCCTCCAGGTCGTCGGCGCCGTCCTGCTCGGCTGCCGGGCGCCCACGGGCGGGGCGCACGGCCTTGTAGCCGACGTTGCGCACGGTGCCGATCAGCGCCTCGTGTTCCGGGCCGAGCTTGGCGCGCAGCCGCCGCACGTGCACGTCGACCGTGCGGGTCCCGCCGAAGAAGTCATAACCCCAGACCTCCTGCAACAGCTGCGCGCGGGTGAACACCCGGCCGGCGTGCTGCGCGAGGTACTTCAGCAGCTCGAACTCCTTGTAAGTCAGGTCGAGCGGCCGTCCGCGCAGGCGCGCGGTGTAGGTGCCCTCGTCGATGACCAGCTCGCCGAGGCTGACTTTTCCGACGCTTTCCGCACCGGCCGGGCCGCCGCGGCGGCCGGCCAGCAGCCGCAACCGCGCGTCGATCTCAGCCGGACCGGTGCCGGGCAGCAGAATCTCGTCGATCCCCCAGTCGACGTTGACCGCGACCAGCCCGCCCTCGTTGACCACCGCGACGACCGGCACCGAGACACCGGTCGTGACCAGCAGCCGGCACAGCCCGCGCGCGGCGGCCAGGTCGGTCCGGGCATCGACCAGTGCGACGTCGGCGGACCCGGCCTCCAGCAGTGAGGACACCTCGGTCGGCATCGACCGCACCGTGTGGGGCAACAGCACCAGAGCGGGCAGCACCGACTCCGGATCCGGGTCGGCGGTGATCAGCAGCAGGTCCAACGCAATCTCCAGTCTTGCCGCTCACTCTAACCCGTGACCTGCCGTTTCGACGATCCGCACGGTCCGGAGCAACGGTGCGCGACAATACCGTGATGCGCAGGTTGGCCAGGACGACGGCAGTTGCGGCGCTCGTCGTGGCCGCCGCCGCGGTGGGCACCGACGTCGGAGCCGCCTCGTACGCCGAGTACCAGTTGTCCCGCAACGTCCGCTCGGCGGCGGGTCTGACATTCGACCCGTGGGTGGCCATCCTGGGCTTCCCGTTCATCCCGCAGGCCCTGCGGCACCGCTACAGCGAGCTGGAGATCAAGGCGGGGGCCGTCGATCATCCGGTGGTGGGGCGGGCCACCCTGGAGGCCACCATGCACGACATCGGCCTGCGGCAGGCGTCCTGGCTGATACGGCCCGACGCCGATCTTCCGCTGGGCAAACTGGAGAGCCGGATCATCATCGACTCCCGCCACGTCGGAGCCTTCATCGGCATCAAGGATCTCACCGTCGAGGCGCCCGCGGTCGACACCAACGACCCGACCGGGGGGACCACCGAGTCCGGAATCTCAGGCAGCGAAGGCCTGGTCTTCACCGGGACTCCCGAGGACGCCGGTTTCGACAAGCCGGTGAGCGTGACGGTGGATCTGTCCATAACCGGCCCCGACCAGACCACCCTCGTCTTCACCCCGACCGGCGTGGTCACCGGGCCGAACACCGCCGACCAGCCGGTGCCCGACGACAAGCGCACGGCCGTGCTCAACGCGTTCGGCGCGGCGATGCCCGGCCAGAAACTGCCCTTCGGGCTCAGGCCCACCAGCAAGGGGGCCCGCGGTTCGGACATCATCATCGAGGGCATCACCGAGGACGTCACCGTCCGACTCGACGGGTTCAACCAGTCATGAGCGCCGCAGCGGCCACGGCGGCGGCAGCCATCGCGGGCGCGCTGGGCCTGGCGGCGGTACTCGGAATCCTGCACAACCGGCGTTCCGGAACCGTGCGCGACACCGCCGGCGCGGCCGACCTGGGCGGCACCGGTGAACTCGGCCTGTCGGAGACGGGACCGACCATCGTGCATTTCACCGCGGAATGGTGCGGTCCCTGTGCTGCGGTGCGCCGGCTTGTCACCCAGGTATGCGCCGAACTACCGCAGGTGGCTCATGTGGAAATCGATTTAGACTCCAATCCCGTTGCAGGAAGGAAGCTTTCAGTTCTTTCCCTGCCCACGACCTTCATTTTCGATGCCGAGGGCCGGCAGCGCTACCGGATGTCGGGCATCCCGAAAACCGCCGACCTTCGCGCGGCCCTGGATCTCCTGCTGGCCTGACCGTTCGGCATCGGCTAGCATTCCCGACCATGCCCGCCCGCCTCGAGCTCCGGCTCACCAAGCGCCGCACAGTGGACCTGTGCCGCCTTGCGGGTTGTTGCTGTTGTTGCCGCGACTTCTGACCGTCAGTCACGCCGCGTAGCGCCGCGGCACCGTCGCATCGTCCCCCCACCGGCTCGCCTCAGCGGCCGGTCCCGGCAACAGGAGCACCTTGATGACCACCGATGTCTCCCTCAGCTCGAACACCCCCACCCCCGTTGTGCACGCAGGTGCCGGTCAGGTCGACGTGCGCGGTCCGCGTTTCGCCGCCTGGCTGACCACCGCTGTCCTGCTGGCCGCGCTGGCAGCCTCGGCGGTCTCCGCTGCCGCGGCCGGAGCGATCCTGGCCGTCCAGGCGGCGGTCTTCGCTGTCGGCGCCCTCTACGGACCGCGCCGGCAGCCCTACGGCCTGGTCTTCGCCAAGCTGGTAGCACCCCGCCTCGGCCCGGTCACCGAACGGGAACCCGTGGAGCCGTTGCGGTTCGCCCAACTCGTCGGCTTCGCCTTCGCCGTTATCGGAACAGCCGGATTCGCCGCCGGTATCCCGGTTCTCGGGGTGACCGCCACGGCGTTCGCGCTGGCCGCAGCGTTCCTCAACGCGGCATTCGGGATCTGCCTGGGCTGCCAGATTTATCCGTTGGCCGCCCGGTTGCGCCGGGTCGGACGTCGCGGCTGAACGGGGATACACTCGACCCGTGGTGCTCTTCTTCGAGATCCTGCTCGTCGTGGCGGTGGTCGTGATCACCTGGTTCGCCGTGTACGCGGTGTACCGCCTGATCACCGACGAATCGTGAGCGAACCGGACCGCACGGAAGCCGTCGCTGGCAGCGGGGACCGCGCCGTGGCGGCGGCTGCTGAGCGCGCCAGGCAGACCGCCGGCCGCAACATCCCGGAGTTCGACGACATCCCGGTCACCGATACCGCGAACCTGCGTCAGGGCGCCAACCTCAACGACGCGCTGCTGGCCCTGCTGCCGCTGGTGGGGGTCTGGCGCGGCGAGGGCCTCGGCCACGGCCACGGTGGCGACTACCGCTTCGGCCAGCAGATCGTCGTCTCCCACGACGGGGGCGACTACCTCAACTGGGAGGCCCGGTCGTGGCGGCTGGACGAGGACGGCGAGTACCACAGCGCGGCCCTTCGCGAGACCGGGTTCTGGCGGTTCGTGGACGACCCCGCCGACCATGGCGAGTCCCAGGCCATCGAACTGCTGCTGGCCAACTCCGCCGGCTATGTCGAGCTGTTCTACGGCCACCCCCGCAACCAGTCATCCTGGGAGCTGGTCACCGACGCCTTGGCCCGGAGCAAGTCGGGGGTCCTGGTGGGTGGAGCCAAGCGGCTCTACGGGATCGTCGACGGCGGCGATCTCGCTTACGTCGAGGAACGGGTCGACGCCGACGGCGGGCTGGTGCCGCACCTGTCGGCAAGGCTGTCGAGGTACGTCGGGTGAGGTGGCCCGTGGCGGGCCCGATTCTCGCCGCGGCGTTGCTCAGCGGGGCCTGTCACGCGGCCCAGTCCCCGCCGGAACCCACCCCCGCAACGCCCGCTCCGGCGACCGCTCACGGCAGCCTGTCAGAGTGCCTGCGCGCCCAGGGAGTCCCCGAGTCGGCGGGCCCGGCGGCGGTCCTGGGCCCCCCGTCCGGAGTGGACGACGCGACCTGGGAACGAGCGATGCAGGCCTGTGCGACGCTCTCGCCGGGACCAGCCGGCCCCTGAGTCGACGCCGCTTTTCTGATCAGGCATCCGGAGTTCCCCCACCGGCCTACCCTTTGATCCATGCCCCGCATGTCCAGCGTGGACGCGGCGTTCTGGTTCGCTGAGACGCCGGCCTGGCACATGCACATCGGGGCCCTGGCGATCTGCGACCCCCGGTCGGCCGACGGCTTCTCCTTCGAGCGGGTCCGCGAGCTCGTCGCGTCCCGGTTGGGAGAACTTCCGCAGCTGCGCTATCGGGTCACCGAAGCCCCCTTGAGACTCGACCGTCCATGGTTGATCGACGAGGGCGAGCCCGACCTCGAGTTCCACATTCGCCATTCCGCGCTACCCTCCCCGGGCGGCAGACGCGAACTCGAGGAGCTCGTCGCGCGGCTGTGGTCCTACCCGCTTGACCGTTCCAAACCGCTGTGGGAGATGTGGTTCATCGAGGGCCTGCCCGAAGGCAGGGTGGCGATCCTGACGAAGATCCACCACTGCCTCGTCGATGGCGTCTCGGGCGCGGGGATCACCGAGATCCTGTTCGATGCGACCCCCGAACCGCGCGAACCGCGGTCCGACGCCGGTGACCGTCGGAAACCCGACGATGTTCCGCCCCGGGAACTGCGGCTACTGGAAGCCGCAGTCGATCTCGCCTTCGTCACACCACTACGGGTGATGCGGTTACTCAATCAAACTGTGCGCCAGCAGCTTGCGGTGCGGGAGATTCCGGAACGGCCGCCCGGCTATTTCGAGGCTCCGGTCACCCGTTTCAATGCCGGTATCAGTGCCCAGCGCCGGTTCAGCGCGGCCCGGCTGTCGCTGGATCGGGTCAAGGCGGTCAAAGACGCCTACGGGGTCAAAGTCAATGACGTCGTGCTGGCGATCGTGGCAGGTGCGCTGCGCCGCTACCTGAAGGATCGCGACGAACTGCCGGACCGTGCGTTGGTGGCTCAGGTTCCGGTATCGACGCGGAGCGACGCCACCGCGATCGGGAACGCGATTAGTTCGATGACGGTCAGCCTGCCCACCGAGATCGCCGATCCGGCCGACAGGCTCCGCGCGGTCTTCCGGGTCTCCCAGGCGGCCAAACAGATGACCGAGGCGCTGACCGCGCACCAGATCATGGGGCTGACCGACACCACCCCGCCGGGGTTGTTCCGACTGGCCGCGCGAGCCTTCACCGCAAGCCGCCTGGGTGAGAACGTCCCGCCGGTCAACCTGGTGGTCTCCAACGTGCCGGGGCCGCCGTTCCCGCTGTACGCCGCGGGCGCCGTACTGGAACGGTTCACCCCGATCGGTCCGCTGCTGATGGACGTCGGACTGAACATCACCTGCTTCAGCTACCGCGATGCGATGGATTTCGGGATCATCACCACACCGGAGATCGCCGGCGACGTCGATGAACTGGCCGACACCCTGGAACCCGCACTGGCTGAACTGGAGGACGCACTCCGGAAGCCGGCCCGAAAACGGGGCCGGAAATGAGGCGGCCCCCGAGCCGTGGTTCCTCGGTTGGACTGACCGGGGGCTCGGGGGCCGGGTAGCTGCCTGGAATTCGCCGGCGCGCCTGGGCGCTGGGGATTCCCGACACCTGGCGCTGCTAGCGGGCAGCCACCTCACATGTCCACGAATGACTAACCAAAGTTGCGGACCACCTCCTTTCCTGTGTACGACCGAAAATACTCGCCGACTGCCCGGTGCGGCAATCCTTTTCGGCGATTGTCAGCGGTCGCCGGCGACTGCCGAGTCGACGAGCCCGGCGAGTTCGGCGGCGAGGGGGCAGGGCGGCAGGGATCGGCCGTCGAGGGTGTGCACCCGCGCGGCCAGGGTGATACTCGAGACCAGCCAGACGCCGTCGGCGCTGAACAGGTCGGCGGGCCGCAGAGCCTGATAGTCGCAGTCGTATCCGCGGGCCCGGGCCACCTCGAAAAGCGCCTGCTGGGTCGTCCCCCGCAGTATCGGGTACCAGGGCGGCGGGGTGAGCAGGCAGGGCCGGCCCGAATCGCCGGGCGCCGCGATCACCACCGTCGAGCGCGGCCCTTCCAGCACGTAGCCGTCCGCGCTGATGAACACCACGTCATCGGCCCCGCTGCGGGCGGCATGCCGCAACGCGGCCATGTTGACCGCGTACGACAGCGTCTTGGCTCCGGCAAGCAGCCACGGTGTGGCCTCGGCGCCCCGGGCGGGCAGGCCCCGTTCGAGCAGCACAGCGGCGACGCCGTCGCGACGGGCGGCTGCGACCCGCTGCGCCACCGGGCCGACGGTCAGGTAGGCCGTGGGGGCGGGTTCCCGATTCCGGTCGCTCTCTCTGCCCCGGGTGTAAACCAGCCGCAACACCCCCTCGGCGTCGGTCAGTCCGGCCCAGCGGGTCACCGCGGTGTCGATGGCCTCGCGCCACCGGTCCGGTTCCGGTGGAGGCAGATCCATCAGAGCGGCCGAGCCGGCCAACCTGCGCAGGTGAGCCCCCACCAGGCAGGCACGACCGCCGCGGACCAGCAAAGTCTCGAAGACGCCGTCACCGCGGACCGCCCCCAGATCGTCGGCGTGCAGCACCGGGCCATCAGGATCACCCACCTGTCCGTCGAGGGTGACCACCACCTGCGGACTGGCGGACATGGCGGCCAAGCCTACTGGTCCGGAGGGCGGATCTCCGAAGTTCGAAGGGTCTGCGGTGTTCTCGTACAGTGGGAAGTCGTGACAGCCGTAATCGCGCCGACCGGTTCTCCCGATGCGGGTGCGGTCTGGCACTACGGAGACCCGTTCGCCGAGCAGCGCGCCGCCGAGCGCGATGCCGTGGTGGTGGACCGTTCGCACCGCGCGGTGATCACTCTCAGTGGTGCTGACCGACGAGGCTGGCTGCACACGATCTCCACCCAGCACGTCGCCGACCAGGCCGACGGCACCTGCACCGAGAACCTGAACCTCGACGGACAGGGCCGGGTTCAGGACCACTGGCAGCAGACCGAACTGGACGGTGTCACCTACCTGGACACCGAGCCGTGGCGGGGGGAACCGTTGCTGTCGTTCCTCACCTCGATGGTGTTCTGGTCGGATGTGGTTCCCGCCGAGGCCGACCTGGCGGTGCTGTCGCTGATCGGCCCGCGGCTGGCTGAGCCGGGCGTGCTTGCCGCGCTCGGTCTGGCTGAGCTGCCACCGGAGTGCACCGCCACCCCGCTGGAGGGCGGTGGGTTCGTCCGCCGGATGCCGGCGGGCACCCCGGGCCAGGTCGAACTGGATCTGCTGGTGCCGCGCGCCCGGGCTGCCGAGTGGCAGGACCGGCTGACCGGGGCCGGGGTTCGGCGGGCCGGGGTCTGGGCCTACGAAGCCCACCGGGTGGCGGCCGGCCGGCCCCGGCTGGGTGTCGATACCGACGACCGGACGATCCCCCACGAGGTGGGCTGGATCGGCCGGGCGGTGCACCTGGACAAGGGCTGCTACCGCGGCCAGGAGACGGTGGCCCGGGTGCACAATCTGGGACGCCCGCCCCGAATGCTGGTTCTGGTTCACCTCGACGGGTCCGGAGACCGTCCGGTCACCGGTGACCCGCTGTTGTCCGGTGGGCGGCCGGTCGGTCGGCTCGGAACGGTGGTCGATCACGCCGACCTCGGGCCGATCGCGCTGGCGCTGGTCAAACGTGGCCTGCCGGCCGGCACCGCGTTGACCACCGGGGGCGAGCATCGGGTCACTGCCGAGATCGACCCCGACTCCCTGCCCGCTGCCGACGTGGCCGGCGCCGGCCGGGTGGCGGTGGACCGGTTGCGCGGCCGTTCGGAGTGACGGTTCACCGCTGGGCGAACGTGCCTGACCGCACATCTGGGCCCGGCACGGTAAACTACGGTCCAGGATAAATATGACATTGATCCGGAGCCGCCCCCATTCGGGCCGCTCCGTTATTGCGCGAGGGGGTTCCCCCATGGGCCGCGGCCGGGCTAAGGCAAAGCAGACCAAGGTTGCTCGCGAGCTGAAATACAGCTCACCGCAAACCGACTTCGATCGGCTGCAACGCGAGCTGTCGGGGTCTGGCGACGACGAATCAGGTCAGGGCCGGTGGGACGACGAGGACGATCCGCGGCGCTGACCGCCTAAAAGCGCGGGTGCCGGCCGGCCAGTTTGGCCCGCGGGCCCTTCTTCCCCTTGGCCACGGTGCCCAGCGTCCAGCAGTCCAGATGCCGCGCGGTGAGGATCGCCAAGGCCCGGTCGGTGTCTTCGGGTGCGACGACGGCGACCATTCCCACGCCCATGTTGAAGGTCTTCTCCATTTCGGCGCGCTCGATGCGGCCACGCTGGGCGATGAGACCGAAAACCGGCGCCGGAGTCCAGCTTCCGCGATCGAGTTCGGCGACCAGTCCGTGCGGAATGACGCGCTCGAGGTTCCCGACCAGCCCGCCGCCGGTGACGTGGCAGAAGGTGCGCACCTGGGTCTCGGCGGCCAACGCCAGACAGTCCTTGGCGTAGATCCGGGTCGGTTCCAGTAACTCCTCGCCGAGGCTGCGGCCGAATTCCTCGACGTGCCCGGACAGGCTCATCCGGTCGATCTCCAGCAGCACCTTTCGGGCCAGCGAGTAGCCGTTGGAGTGCAGGCCGGAGGATCCCATCGCGATGATCACATCGCCGGGCCGCACCCGCTCCGGGCCGAGCAGGTCGTCGGCCTCGACCACGCCCACACCGGTCGCCGAGACGTCGTAGTGGTCGGGCTCCATCATTCCGGGATGCTCAGCTGTCTCACCTCCGAGCAGCGCGCATCCGGCGATGACGCAACCCTCGGCGATCCCTGAGACGATGGCGGCCACGCGTTCGGGAACAGTACGGCCGACCGCGATGTAGTCCTGAAGGAACAGCGGTTCGGCCCCGCAGACCACCAGATCGTCGACCACCATCGCGACCAGGTCCAAACCGACGGTGTCGTGTTTGTCCAGCGCCTGGGCGATGGCCAGCTTGGTGCCGACCCCGTCGGTGGACGACGCCAGCAGCGGTTCCCGGTACCCGCCCCGCAGCGCGAACAGCCCGGCGAATCCCCCGAGGCTGCCGCGGACCTCCGGCCGGGCGGCGCGCTGAGCCAGCGGTGTGAACAACTCCACCGCCCGGTCACCGGCCTCGATGTCGACGCCGGCGGCAGCGTAGGAGATACCGCCCGCTCGGCCGGCCGAACGGCCGGACCTTGGGGCGCTCGCGGGGGCGCTGCGCTTGGCTGGCATCGGCGTCAAGGCTACCCCCGCGGCGACGTATCGGCGGCGACACCGTCGGGCGAAACCCCGCGGTGGCAGGCAGGTCACGCGCGCATCGGCAGCGGGCGCCGGTCACGATACCTGGGCGATCGTCGTTCAGATGAACGGAAAATCCTGATTGTCCTGCACCCGCCCGCTGTCTACAGTTCGTTCATCCGGTTCAGCCGCAGGGTCGGGTACGGCCCGGCATACTCGCCAGGAGTCGTGCTCAGACAAGGAGTTTGTGATGGCCGCGAAGACCTACAACGCCGGCGTGAAGGAATATCGCCAGACCTACTGGATGCCCGAATACACCCCGGTGGACACCGACATCCTGGCCTGTTTCAAGATCACTCCCCAGCCCGGCGTGGACCGAGAGGAAGTGGCCGCGGCGGTGGCCGCCGAGTCCTCCACCGGGACATGGACCACCGTCTGGACCGACCTGCTCACCGACCTGGACTACTACAAGGGCCGGGCCTATCACATCGAGGACGTACCCGGCGACGACACCTGCTTCTACGCATTCGTGGCCTACCCGATCGACCTGTTCGAAGAGGGCTCGATGGTCAACGTGCTGACCTCCCTGGTCGGCAACGTGTTCGGGTTCAAAGCCCTGCGCGCGCTGCGCCTGGAGGACGTGCGCTTCCCCATCGCCTACGTCAAGACCTGCGGCGGGCCACCACAGGGCATCCACGTCGAGCGCGACATCATGAACAAGTACGGACGCCCGCTGCTGGGCTGCACGATCAAACCCAAGCTCGGACTCTCGGCCAAGAACTACGGACGTGCGGTCTATGAGTGCCTGCGAGGCGGGCTGGACTTCACCAAGGACGACGAGAACGTCAACAGCCAGCCGTTCATGCGCTGGCGCGACCGTTTCGCGTTCGTGCAGGAGGCCACCGAGAAGGCCGTCCGCGAGACCGGCGAGCGCAAAGGCCACTACCTCAACGTGACCGCCCCCACGCCGGAGGAGATGTACAAACGCGCCGAGTTCGCCAAGGAGATCGGCGCGCCGATCATCATGCACGACTACCTGACCGGCGGGCTGACCGCGAACACCGGACTGGCCAACTGGTGCCGCGACAACGGCATGCTGCTGCATATCCACCGCGCCATGCACGCCGTGCTCGACCGCAACCCGCACCATGGAATCCACTTCCGGGTGCTCACCAAGGTGCTGCGCCTCTCCGGCGGTGACCATCTTCACTCGGGCACCGTGGTGGGCAAGCTCGAGGGCGACCGCGACGCCACCCTGGGCTGGATCGACCTGATGCGTGACAGCTACATCAAGGAGGACCGCAGCCGCGGCCTCTTCTTCGACCAGGACTTCGGCTCCATGCCCGGGGTCATGCCGGTCGCCTCCGGCGGAATCCACGTGTGGCACATGCCGGCGCTGGTGAGCATCTTCGGCGACGACTCGGTGCTCCAGTTCGGTGGCGGCACGCTGGGCCACCCATGGGGGAACGCGGCCGGCGCCGCGGCGAACCGGGTCGCGCTGGAGGCCTGTGTGGAGGCCCGCAACCAGGGCATCCCGGTCGAGAAGGACGGCAAGGACATCCTGACCGAAGCCGCCAAGCACTCACCGGAGTTGAAGATCGCGATGGAGACCTGGAAAGAGATCAAGTTCGAGTTCGACACCGTCGACAAACTCGATGTCGCCCACAAGTAGGCCCACAGGTTCCCGGAAACGGTAGAGAGGCAGAGCGAGCACCATGTCTGACAAGACTTCCGAAGTGATGGATTACAAGAGCCGGGTCAGCGACCCGGCCAGCCGCAAGTTCGAGACCTTCTCCTACCTGCCCGCGATGGACCCCGGCGCGATCCGCAAGCAGGTCGAGTACCTGGTCTCCAAGGGCTGGAACCCGGCCATCGAGCACGTTGAGCCCGAACACGTGATGGATTCCTACTGGTACATGTGGAAGCTGCCGATGTTCGGCGAGACCGATGTCGACCGCGTTCTCGACGAGGCCAAGGCCTGCCACAAGGCCAATCCCGACAACCATGTGCGACTGATCGGCTATGACAACTTCGCCCAGAGCCAGGGCGCTTCCATGGTGATCTACCGGGGCAAGACCGTCTGAACCCCGGACACGCACATGAGCCGCACATGAGCACTCCCGTTGATCAGTACCGCATCGCGGCCGAGCCCTACTACCGGCCGGTGGCCGACGAGGTGGAACTGTTCGAAGCCGCCTACTCGGTGCGGATGCCGATGATGCTCAAAGGGCCCACCGGCTGCGGAAAGACCAGATTCGTCGAATACATGGCGCACCGGCTCGACAGACCGTTGATCACGGTGGCCTGCAACGAGGACATGACGGCCTCGGATCTCGTCGGACGCTTTCTGCTCTCGGCTTCCGGGACCGAATGGCAGGACGGTCCGCTGGCCATCGCGGCCCGCTACGGCGCGATCTGCTATCTCGACGAAGTCGTCGAGGCCAGGCAGGACACCACGGTGGTGATCCATCCCCTGACCGACAACCGCCGTGTGCTGCCGCTGGAGAAGAAGGGCGAACTGGTCCACGCCCACCCGGATTTCCAGATCGTCATCAGCTACAACCCCGGCTATCAGTCGCTGATGAAGGACCTCAAGCAGTCCACCAAACAGCGTTTCGGGGCCTTGGACTTCACCTATCCCGAACACGGGATCGAGACCGAGATCGTCGCTCACGAGGCCGGTATCGACTCCGAGACCGCCGGCAAGCTGGTGTCCATCGCCGAACGCTCCCGCAACCTCAAAGGCCACGGCCTCGACGAGGGCCTCTCGACGCGCATGCTGATCTACGCCGGGTCGCTGATCACCCGGGGAATCTCGCCCGACGCGGCGTGCCGGGTCGCCCTGGTTCGCCCGATCACCGACGACCCCGACATGCGCGATGCCCTGGACGCCGCCGTGACGACCTTCTTCTAGGGCTCCCGCAGCCACATGGCGATCACCCTCGACGACTACGCGGAACTTCTGGAGGACCTCTCCGAGCACAGTCGCTCTGCACTCGAGGCCAACTGGCACGAGGCGACCAAGGTGTTCTCACCGCGCGGCCTGGACAACTATCTGAAGGGCACCTCCGCCATCCGCGGGCTGGGCCGGGGGGACTCCCTGGTGGAGACTTGGATCACCGAAGCACCTGAGGTGGCCAAGGAGGTCGGCGAGGACGTCGTCGCCGAATTGGCAACGGCGTCGCTGACATTGGCCTCCAAAACCTCAGGGGCCGTCATCGAGTTGCTTCTGGCAACCGCACCCACGGCCGCCAACCGACTCGGTGATGCCGAACTGTTCGTCAGCTATCTGCAGTTCGTCAACACCCTCGTCGCCCAGGCCCCCCGCGGCGTTCGCCCGATGCTGGACAACCTGGAAACGCTGTTCAAGAACCTGACGCTGGGGGGCCTGCGACGCTGGGCGTTGTGGGGCGCCCACGCCCACCGCACCAACTACGAAGAACAGATCAAGTACTTCTCGCTGAACAGCAACGAGTCCCTGGCCATGCTCCAGAAGGAGCGCAAGGGCACCCTGTTCGTCGACGTGCAGCGGCGCATCAACATGTACCTGCGGGCACTGTGGGGCCGCGATTTCTTCATGCGTCCCACCTCCGGGGATTTCGAGTCGCGTGAGGGCTACCGGCCCTACATCGAGGACTACCTGCTGCACCTGCCCGACGCGTTCGACGACTTCGCACCGGAGGGTCGGCCTCCGGTGTCCGGATTGGAGCTCTACCGCGCCACTGCGGCGCACTGCGCCGCGCACGTTGTCGAGACCCAGCAGCCGATATCCGCCGAGGCGCTCAATCCGCTTCAGATGGCGGTGATCTCGGTGATCGAGGACGCCCGCGTCGAGGCCCTCGCCATCCGCCGTTTTCCCGGGCTGCAAAGCCTGTGGAGCTCGTTTCACACCGCGACGCCGGCCGACGGCGCCTCCGTCGGCGACTATCTCAACCGCCTCGCGCGGGCCCTGCTCGATGAGACCTACCTCGATGACGACCCCTGGATCACCCAGGGCCGCAAACTGTTCGCCCGGGACCGCGACAACCTGGACACCAACACCACGTCCTGGGAGATCGGGGTGGCGCTGGCCCACTCACTCGGTGAGAAGAAGATCGCCTTCAACCCGCGCACCGACGTGCTGACCGCCCCGTACCGCGACGACAACCGGTACTTCTGGGCGTTCGAGGAATTCGACTTCGCCAAGGCCGCCGGCGCCGGCTACGAATCGGTCAAGCAGGTGCGTAAATACGTCAACGTCATGGAGATGGCCAACGAGATCGACGTCGAGACGGCCGGCGACGACGCCGAGGAGATCTGGGTGCTGGGCACCGAGCTCTTCCCTTACGAGAACATCGGCGACGAGAGCGGCGGACAGTCCTTCAACGACGTGGAGGGCAAGGAACCGGTGTCGGACCCCTTCCACTACTCCGAGTGGGACTATCAGATCCAGTTGGAGCGCCCCGGCTGGGCAACGGTTCTGGAAAAGCGCAGTCCCGCTGGGGATCTGACGGTGATCGACGATATCGTGACCCGGTTCAAGCGGGAGGTTCACCGGATGAAGTTCCTGCTCGACGCTATGCAGCCGCAAGGCGTACAGCGCATCCGCAAGCTCGAGGACGGCGACGAGATCGACATCAACGCCGCAATCGCCAGCCTGATCGACATCCGGCTGGGCAACCAGCCCGACCCCCGGATCATGATGCGCTCGGTCCGCAAGACCCGGGACTTCGCCATTCTGGTCCTGCTGGACCTGTCCGAATCGACTAACGAGACGGTCAACGGCTCCGCCGGGGACGAGGACCAGTCGGTGCTCGACCTCACCCGGCAGGCATGTGTGCTGCTGGCGGAGTCGATCAGCAAGGTGGGCGACCCGTTCGCCATCCACGGCTTCTGCTCTGACGGCCGCCACGATGTGCAGTACCACCGATTCAAGGACTTCGATCAGGCCTGGGGCGAGGTTCCCAAGGCCCGGCTGGCCGGCATGACCGGTCAGCTCTCCACCCGGATGGGTGCGGCGATCCGGCATGCGGGGCACCACCTGCGGCTGCAGCGGGCCGCCAAGAAACTGCTGATCGTGATCACCGACGGGGAACCGGCCGATATCGACGTGCGGGACCCGCAGTACCTGCGGATGGACGCCAAGAAAGCCGTCGAGGAGGTCGCCCGGTGCGGGGTGGTCACCTACTGCATGAGCCTCGACCCGCGCGCGGACAACTACGTCAGCCGGATATTCGGGCAGAAGAACTACATGGTTGTCGACCACGCCGAACGCCTGCCCGAGAAACTTCCACTGCTCTACGCGGGCCTCACCCGCTAGCCGGTGGCGGAACCATGAAAGACGCCGCCTACGTCGGCCTGCACAGCGACAAACACGGGATGACCCAGCTCGGCCGTATCGTGTTGGACGGCTGGCTCTTCGGCTTCATTCCCGAGACCGAGGACTGCGCCGGCTGGGACCTGGGCCGTATGCAGGCTCTGATGGAGCGGATCCAGGACCAGTGGGACGCCTATGGCAACCTTCCCAGCAGCCTTCCCGACGAATTGCGCCGGCGGCACGCCGAGATCTACGACGCGGCCATGGCGGCGGCGCGCAGCCGGGGCTGGGATCCCGAACTCGGCGAGGACGATTAACGGTCGGTCCCGCGGTCACCGAAAGCGATCACCCGGCCCGGACCCCTTTGCGGCTCCTTGTCCGCCATCGCCCGCAGGGCGCCGGCGAATTCGGCGGAGAGCCGCCGCTGAACCTCGACCGCCTCCCCGGCGCCGTAGAGAAAGCACCGGTACGGCACGGGTTCGTCGAGGGCATCGCGGGCCTGCGGCCGGAAGTCGGCCCAGCTGATCGCGACGATATTGGGGTAGCGGGAGTCGACGAAGACGAACTCCTCGCGGTCGAGGACGGCGAGGTACTGGAGGCCGCGGACCGGCACGAACACACATCCCTGTGGGCTGCGTGCCACCAGTGCCCGGGCCAGGTTGTAGACCGTGGCGGGCAGGGTTCGCGGTGTGCTCGACACCGGCCGGTCGCGATAGAGAGTCAGTTCCATGACCGCGACCGGTCGACCAGTTCGCGGGCCAGCGCGAACGCGGAGGTGGCAGCGGGCGAGGGAGCGTTGCGCACATGCACGACCCGGTGGTCTCGCCCGATGACGAAGTCGTCGACCAGGGACCCGTCCCGGGCGACGGCCTGCGCACGCACCCCGGCGTGGGCGTTGCCGTCGAGGTCGGCCACTGTCAGCCCGGGCAGATAGCGGGCCGCCGCGCCGACGAACGCGGCGCGGCTGGCGGCCATCCGCACCTCCCCGATCCCCACCTTCCAGTAGCGTCGGGCCACCCGCCAGGTGCCGGGCCAGGTGAGGGTCTCCCAACTGTCGCGCACATTGACCGTGCCCAGGCGGTAGGCGTGCCGGGACCCGACCATCATCGCCGTCGGCCCGAGGGTGACCTCACCACCGATGTGCTTGGTCAGGTGCACACCCAGGAACGGCAGGTCCGGGTCGGGCACCGGGTAGACCAAGCCGTTGAGCCGGGTCCGTGGTGTGGGTTTGAGCCCGAGGTAGGCACCGCGGAACGGCACTATCTGCGGGTCACGGGGGCCTCCGGACCGGCGGGCCAGCCGGTCGGCCGACAGCCCGGCGCAGACGATCACCGTCCCCGCCCGCAGGGTGGAGTCACGGGTGCGCACGGTCGCGGTGTCGCCGCCGGCAACGGCGGTCACCTCGGTGTTGAAGCGCATCACCACGCCCTGAGCCGCCAACTCCTCGGCAAGTGTCCGGGCGACGGCGCCGTAGTCGACGATGCCGGTGTTCGGGGCGTGGAGGGCTTGCAGGCCAACGGCATTCGGTTCGATTTCACGGATTTCCTGCGGACCCACCCGCCGCAGTCCGGGGACGGCGTTGGCGTGGCCGCGGGCTTCCAGGTCGGCCAGTCGCGGGAGTTCCTCCGCCGACAACGCCACAATCAGTTTTCCGCATCGTTGGTGGGCGATCCGGTGGTGCTCGCAGTACGCGTACATCAGGTGCGCGCCCTCGACGCACAGGCGCGACTTGAGCGAGCCCGGCTGGTAGTAGATGCCGCCGTGGACGACCCCGGAGTTGTGTCCGCTCTGGTGCGCGGCCGGGCCGGCCTCGGCCTCGACGACGGCGACGGTGTCCTGCGGGTAGCGGTTCCGCCACTCCCGGGCCACCGCCAGGCCGACGATCCCCGCGCCGACCACGACGAGGTCGTAGCACCCGTCAGCCGACATAGCGGTCCAGCCATGCGATCAACGGGCCGGCGGTTCGCAGGCCGGTCACCACCCGGTCCTTCGCCCTGGCGGTGCCCAGCCAGGCCCCGGCGGGGAACGTCTTCATCGTCGCGATGCCCTTGAGCCGAAGCAGTTCGATGCGGGGATGGTCGGCGCTGAAACCCCTGGGCGCCGTCTTGAGCGCATCGTGGGCGATGGTCGTGAACCCGGCTCCGCGCAGGTCGGCCACGATCTCAGCCAGCACGGCGCCGGACTCCTCGGCGTCGACCGCCGCCCGGTAGCGTCGCAGCGTCGCGGGGTCGGGCTGGTAGACGCCGCCCCCGACCGACAGCCCGTCGGCGGCCAGCGAGACGTAGCCGAGGCCCAACTGGGCCGCGCAGTTGGTCTTGTAGGGCGTCTTGTCGGCGCTGAACCGCACGTCACGGTAGGGCCGAAAGAGCTTCGCCGGCCCGAATTCCGCGGCGAGTTCGCCCAGCAACTGTTCCATCGGGGCTTTGACGCAGGTGGTGTAGATCTCCTTGTGACGCTGCCAGTAGACCTTGGAGTTGTCGGCCTGAAGGCCCTCGTAGAACTCGATGGCCTCGACCGGCCAGCCCGCGAACGCCATGGCTCCATTGTGGTGCAATCCGCGCCCGATGACACTCCCGCGGCGGGCGGATCCCACCCGGTTCCTGACGCCGTGGTGACGGCTTGGCCCGGACTCCTGCGCGGGGTGGCCGTTGCGGGTTGAATGGGACGCGAACGGAGGTGTAAGTGGCCGCTGAACAGTTGAGGTGCCTGGTGACCGGCGCGACCGGGTACATCGGAGGGCGCCTCGTCCCCCGACTGCTCGACAGCGGGTTCGCCGTGCGCGCACTGGCGCGAAACCCCGACAAACTGGCCGGTGTGCCGTGGCGGGACCGCATCGAGGTGGCCCGGGGAGACCTCGGTGACGTCGCCTCCCTGGAGGCCGCCTTCGACGACGTCGACATCGTCTACTACCTGGTGCACTCGATGGGCTTCGAAAAGGACTTCGCCGCCGAGGAGCGCCGCGCCGCCCTGAACGTGGTGACCGCCGCCCGCAAGGCCGGGGTCCGCCGGATCGTCTACCTCTCCGGCCTGCATCCGGAGGGCACCGAGTTGTCCGAGCATCTGGGATCGCGGACCACCGTCGGGGAGATCCTGATCGCCTCCGGCATCGAGACGGTCGTGCTGCAGGCCGGGGTCGTGGTGGGATCGGGGTCGGCGTCCTTCGAGATGATCCGTCATCTGACCGACCGGCTTCCGGTCATGACCACTCCCAAATGGGTGCACAACAAGATCCAGCCGATCGCCATCCGCGACGTGCTGCACTATCTGGTCGCTGCGGCGACCTGCCCGGTGCCGGAATCGCGGACCTGGGACATCGGCGGCCCCGACGTTCTCGAGTACGGCGACATGATGCAGATCTACGCCGAGGTGGCCGGCCTGCACCCGCGCCGGATTCTGGTGCTGCCGGTGCTGACCCCGCGGATCGCCGCGCTCTGGGTGGGTCTGGTGACGCCGATCCCGTCCGGCCTCGCCCGTCCGCTGGTGGAGTCGCTGCATTGCGACGCGGTGATGGGCAATCACGACATCGACACCATCATCCCGCCACCCGAGGGGGGTCTGACCCCGTACAAGAGGTCGGTGTCACTGGCCCTGGCCCGCATCGCCCGCGGCGATGTGGAGACCACCTGGGACACCGGAACCGCCGCGAACCTGCCCAGTGATCCGGAGTGGGCGGGCGAAGTGGTCTACACCGACACCCGGTCGCAGCGCAGCCCCGCCGGTCCTGAGCGGCTGTGGACCGCCGTGGAACGCAACGTCCCCAACCGCTGGCGGGTCGCGGAGCGCGAACCGGGCCGGGTGATCAAGTTGCACGCCGAGTGGCGCGGGTTCGGTGACCGGTGGCTGGAGATGCGGGTTTTCCCCGAACCCGACGGCAGCCGCTACGAGCAGCGTTCGATCTTCTACCCGCGGGGCCTGCTCGGCCGGGTGTACTGGTACGCCGCCCAGCCGGTGCACGCGCTGCTGACCGACGCCCGGCTGCGCAAGGTGATGTCCGCGGTCAGTCCCGGCTGACCCGTCGGCCGGCCTTCAGGGCCGGCTGACCCGTCGGCCGGCCTTCAGGGCCGGCTGAGCGCCGAGACGTTGTCGTTGTCGGCCTGCACTGCGGCCAGCATGTTCTCCACGACGTTCTTGCCCAGGGCGTTGGCGCTGGGCAGTTCGATCGGGTAGTCGCCGTCGAAACAGGCGCAGCACAACCGGCTCGCGGGTTGCTCGGTGGCGGCGATCATGCCGCGCTGGGAGATGTAGCCCAGCGAGTCCGCGCCGATGGCCCGCCGAACCGACTCGAGCATCTCGCCGTCGCCGGCCTGGGTGCCGGGCGCGTTGGCGATCAGCTCGGCCGGCGTGGCGAAGTCGATGCCGTAGAAACACGGCCACCTCACCGGCGGGGAGGCGATGCGGACATGCACCTCCACCGCCCCGGCCTCCCGCAGCATGCGAATCAACGCGCGCTGGGTGTTGCCCCGAACGATCGAGTCGTCGACGACGATCAGCCGCTTGCCGCGGATGACCTCCTTGAGCGGGTTGAGTTTGAGCCGGATGCCCAGCTGGCGGATGGTCTGCGAGGGCTGGATGAAGGTGCGCCCCACGTAGGCGTTCTTCATCAGGCCCTGCCCGAAGGGTATTCCCGACTCCTGGGCGTAGCCAACGGCTGCCGGGGTGCCCGATTCCGGGACCCCGATGACGAGATCGGCCTCGACCGGCTTCTCCCGGGCCAGCCGCCGGCCGATCTCCACCCGCGCCCCGTGCACGGAACGGCCGGCCAGATTGCTGTCCGGGCGGGCCAGGTAGACGTACTCGAAGACACAGGACTTCGGGGTCGGCGGGGCGAACCGGCTGGACCGCACCCCATCGGCGTCGATGGCCAGCAGTTCACCGGGCTCGATATCGCGGACGAAGGCCGCACCGACGATGTCCAGCGCGGCGGTCTCCGACGCCACCACCCAGCCGCGGTCCAGACGCCCTAGCGACAACGGCCGCACACCGTAGGGGTCGCGTGCCGCGTACAGCGTGGTCTCGTCCATGAAAACCAGGCAGAAAGCGCCTCGCACACCCGGCAGCAACTCCAGCGCGGCCTGTTCGACGCTGGTGTCGGCGGCACCGGCGGCCAGCAGCGCACCGAGGATGTCGGAGTCGGTGGTCGCCGCGCCCGGCATGTTGTGGTTGATCAGCCCCGCGCTGCGGGCCCGGTCGGCCAGTTCAGTCGTATTGACCAGATTTCCGTTGTGCCCCAAGGCGACTCCGGTACCGGCGGCGGTGTTGCGGAAAACCGGCTGGGCGTTCTCCCAGGTGGTCGACCCGGTCGTCGAGTACCGGCAGTGGCCGATCGCGACATGGCCGGGCATAGCGGCCAGGGTCTGCTCGTCGAAAACCTGACTGACCAGGCCGAGATCCTTGAAGACCAGCACTTGGGACCCGTCGGCCACCGCGATCCCGGCGGCCTCCTGGCCGCGGTGCTGCAGGGCGTACAAGCCGTAGTAGGTGAGTTTGGCGACGTCCTCCCCCGGGGCCCAGACGCCGAAGACGCCGCATTCTTCCCGAGGCGGGTTTTCCAGTTGGCCGGTCACGTGGCTGCTCCCTGGCGGATCGGTGGCGGGTCCAAGTCTACGGCCGCGGACTCGAAAACCAGAATCCGCCGCCGATGAATTTCAGCCGGAATCGTTGTCGTCCAGGCGGGCCAGTGGAAACCAGGAGGCGAGCTCGGCCGCCCGGGACCCCGAAACACGCAGCGTGCCGGCCTGCACGGCATGGTCGAACCGCTCCAGACCCGCGGCGAGCCGCAGCCAGGTCCCAGGATCGGTCTCCACCACGTTCGCCGGCGTGCCGCGGGTGTGGCGCGGGCCGGGAAGGCATTGCACCGCGACGTAAGGGGGAATCCGGACCTCCACGCTGGCGCCGGGTGCGCGGGCGGCCAGGGCTCGGGCGGTCAACCGCACCGCCAGCGCGAGCCGTGCGGGCTCGGGCTCGGGGGCATCCGCACGAAGGAGCCAGTCGGCGACGTCGGCCATCGCGGCCCGGACCGCGGCGGGATCGACCCGCCGGCTCACCGCCGCATCCCCGGGAAGCGCTGCACTGCCAGGGCGGCCAGTGCTCCGGCCTCGTTCACGGCGGCATGCGCCAGGACCGGGGCCAGCAGGCTGCCCGAGCGTTCGGCCAGCAGTGCGAACAGCCAGCCGGCCACCCCGGTGACCAGCACGGTCCCGGCCAGGGACTCCCCGGTGGCCCGGGCGTCGGGAATATGGCTCATCCCGAAGGCGGTCGCCTGCAGCAGGCGGCCGGTGCCGGGCCCGAAGGCGGCGCCGGCCAACCCGGCCAGGGCGCCGCGGAACGCCGTCTCCTCCGACCAGACCGTGCCGACCGGGATCTCCACGGCCAGCCAGTGCCAGGGGTCAGGCGGCAGTTCCCGGCCCGCCATCGCCGCGCGCACCGGCGGCAGCGCGCTGGCGGCGAGAACCCCGGTGGCCACCGCCACCGCTGCCGCCCCGCCCACTCGCAGGCCCCGACCACGCTGCGGGGCGCGCAGGCCCATCGGCGCGCCGGCTCCGACGGCCAGCGCCGTCCCCAGCGCAGCCTGGACGACCGGATGGCGTCGCCAGGGCTGCTCGAGACCGGCGGTGAAGCTCCAGCCCACCAAGGCGCCGGCCAGCGCCAAGGCCCGGCCCGCCGGGCGTCTCACGCGAACTCCGGGCCGCCGGCACTGACCGCCTTGTCCAGCGCACGTCGGATCCGGTCGGTGTCGAAGGATGTCCAGCCTTCCGGGGCGGCGACCGCCACCCAGCCGTCGAGTTGGCTGTTGCCGTAGTTGTGGCCGTGACCGACCGGCGAGGCCTCCGAACTGGTCACGTCGCCGGCCAGGTCCGCGCACAGCTGCCAGAACGTCACGATGGGGTACCAGTGCATCGAGGGGCTGCGGTCGAATCCGGGAGGCTCGCGAAGCCAGTCCGGCTCCTCGAAGAGCAGGTCCGGTGACCACCACACCACCGGGTCGGAGGCGTGCTGCAAGAACAGCACCCGCGTACCCGACCACGGCGGACGGGCCACCGACGCGATCTCGGCGGGACTGGACGCCTGCGCGAAACGCACCGTTCGGCCGTTGTCGTAGCGCGGCTGCACCTCCGGCGTACCCGGGTCCCGGCGCGCGGTGAGCGCCCGCCACAGCGGGCTGGCGTTGGGCGGACCCACCCACAGGACGGAGGCGAACCCCATCTGGGCGATATCGGGCAGGTAGCCGAACGCACCCTGACCCGACATCGAGCCCAGGCTCTCCCCGTAGAGCAACAGCCGCGGACGGCGCTGTTCGGGCCACTGCCGCCAGCGCTGATGGATGGCCTCGATCATGGCGCGACCGGCTTCGGCCGCTTTGTCCTCGTCGGTCAGGAACGAGATCCAGCTCGGCAGATACGAGTACTGCATGGCCACCAGGGCGGTGTCCCCGTTGTACATCGACTCGATGGATCGGGCGGCGACCGGGTCGACCCAGCCGGTCCCGGTCGTCGGGATGACCACCAGTACTTCGCGGTCCTGGGCCCGGGTGCGCTGCAGTTCGGAGAGCAGCACCGCGGTCCGGCCCTCCAGCGACCCGGCGGACTCCAGCCCGGCGTAGACCCGGATGGGTTCCCGGGCCGGGCGGCCGTTGAGTTCGGTGAGCTCAGCGGCGCGCGGTCCGGAGGCCACGAAGTTGCGGCCCTGGAATCCCAGGCTGCGCCAGTGTGCGAAGGAGTCCGGGCTGCCTGAGCGCTGCGGTTCCAGCGGTTGAACGACGCCGGCCCGGGTGGCATCGTTGCGGGGCTGGAACACCGTCTCGGCGCCGGCCACGAAACCCCGGTAGACCACCCCGTTGACCAGCACCACCGCGAGCACGACGACGATCGCGGTGCCGATGAACATCGCGATCTCGTCGTCGATGCGCCACCGCCGGATCATCACCCGCGCAAGCAGCCGGATCGCGTCCTTGATGATGCGCGCCGCCCCGATCAGCGCCCCGCCGACCACCAGGGCGACGACGAAGGTGCGCAGATAGCCCACCGTGGTCGGTCCGTCGATGCCCATCACCTCCGCGATCCGGCGCTGCCAGCGGGCGGCAGGCACGAGCATCCACAGGCTCGACCCGATCGCGCCCGCGACCACGGCAGTCTTCAGCGCGATCGACACCCCGGGGCCGGGCGGCCACCACCGGAGGCGATTGAGCAGAACCGCATGCAACCCGAGTCCGACGACCACACCGATGCCGTATCCGATGGCCGCGTTGATGCCCCCGATCAGCCCGGCCAGCACCCAGTCCCGGGGCATCAGCGAGGGCGTCAGCGACAGGCTGAAGAACAACGCCGCGACGGCGACTCCGGCATAGTCCAGGCGTAGCCATCGAAACGCCGGCGCGGTGCGGATCATCCGAAGAGCCCGGGCAGCACTCCCTCGGAAGTGCGCCGCAACTCCTCCAGCTTGACGGTGAAAAGGCCTTGCACCTCAAGGGAATCCGAACCTTCGTCAGAGACTCCGATGCGGGTTGCCGGCAATCCTCTGGCCTCACACATTGCCCGGAACCGGCTCTCCTCGGTACGCGGGACGGCAACCAGCGCCCGGCCGGCGGACTCGGAGAAGAGCAGAACGAACGGGTCGGCGTCGTCGGGCGGGACGATGCGGCAACCGGTTTCACCGGCCAGGGCGGACTCGACGACCGCCTGGATGAGTCCGCCCTCGCTGAGGTCGTGCGCGGCCGAGGCCAGACCGTCCCTGGACGCCGCGATCACGACCTCGGCCAGCAGCTTCTCCCGCTCCAGGTCCACCGCGGGCGGCACCCCGCCGAGATGGTCGGCGCTGACCTGCGCCCAGACCGAACCGTCGAACTCGTCGCGGGTGTCGCCGAGCAGGTACAGCGCCTCACCGGGTTCGCCGCCCAGCGCGGTGGGCAGCCGGCGCCGGACGTCGTCGAGCACCCCGAGCACACCCACCACCGGGGTCGGCAGGATGGGCGTGGCGCCGGTCTGGTTGTAGAAGCTGACGTTTCCTCCGGTCACCGGAATGCCCAGGGCGGCACAGCCGTCGGCCAGGCCGCGGACCGCCTGGGCGAACTGCCACATCACCCCGGGATCCTCCGGGGATCCGAAGTTCAGGCAGTTGGTGACCGCGACCGGGGTGGCGCCGGTGACCGCGACGTTGCGGTAGGCCTCGGCCAGCGCCAGTTGCGCCCCGTTATAGGGGTCGAGTTGGGTGTAGCGGCCCGAGGCGTCGGTGGCGACCGCCACACCGCGATGGGTCTGCTCGTCGATGCGCAGCACACCACCGTCGGCGTGTTCGGCCAGCACGGTGTTCCCCCGGACATACCGGTCGTACTGCTCGGTGATGAACGCCCGGCTGCACAGGTGGGGGCTGCCCAGCATGGCCAACAGGGTCGCTCTGAGTTCCGCACCGGTCGCGGGCCGGGGCAGGCCGGCCGAACTGTCGGCGTTGAGCGCGTCCTGGGAGTCGGGCCGGGCCAGCGGACGCTGGTAGACCGGACCCTCGTGGGCAACGGTGCGGGGCGGGACGTCGACAACGGTCTCCCCGTGCCAGGTGATCTTCAGCCGGTCTCCGTCGGTGACCTCGCCGATCACCGTGGCCAGCACATCCCACTTGCGGCAGACCGCCATGAACTTCTCGACGTTCTCGGGGGCGACCACCGCGCACATCCGCTCCTGTGACTCGCTGGCCAGCACCTCCGCGGGGGTCATGTTGGCCGCCCGGAGCGGCACGGCGTCGAGGTCGATGGTCATCCCGCCGTCACCGGCGGAAGCCAGCTCGGATGTGGCACAGGACAATCCCGCCCCACCGAGGTCCTGGATGCCGATCACCAACCCGGCCGAGTAGAGCTCGAGACAGCATTCGATGAGCACCTTCTCGGTGAACGGGTCACCGACCTGCACGCTGGGCAGCTTCTTGCGGCCCGTCGAGCTTTCGTCTCCGGAGAAGGTGTCGCTGGCCAGAACCGAGACCCCGCCGATCCCGTCCAGGCCGGTGCGGGCGCCGAACAGGATGATCTTGTTGCCGGCCCCGGAGGCGAACGCCAGGTGCAGGTCCTCCTTGCGCAGAACGCCCACGCACAGCGCGTTGACCAGAGGGTTGCCGGCATAGGAGGCGTCGAACACGGTCTCCCCGCCGATATTGGGCAGGCCCAGGGAGTTGCCGTAACCGCCGATCCCGCGCACCACCCCGTCGAGCACCCGGCGGGTGTCGGGTGCGTCCGCGGCGCCGAAACGCAACTGATCCATCACCGCCACCGGCCTGGCCCCCATCGCCATGATGTCCCGGACGATCCCGCCCACCCCGGTCGCCGCCCCCTGGTAGGGCTCCACATAGGACGGATGGTTGTGCGACTCGACCTTGAAGGTCACCGCCCAGCCGTCGCCGATGTCGACCACCCCGGCGTTCTCGCCGATCCCGGCCAGCATGCACCGGCGCATCGTCTCGGTCGTGGTCTCCCCGAAGTAGCGCAGGTGCACCTTGGAAGATTTGTACGAGCAGTGCTCGCTCCACATCACCGAATACATCGCCAGTTCGGCGTCGGTGGGCCGGCGTCCCAGGATGTCGCGGATGCGCTGGTACTCGTCGTCTTTGAGGCCGAGTTCCCGGTAGGGCTGCGGGTGGTCAGGGGTGGCGAACGCGTGTGCGACGCTGTCGACGGTCACGGTGGTTGAGTCTAGTGAGGGCTCAGGGCCGTGGCGCGGCCACGCAGAACGCGTTGCCGTCCGGATCGGCCAGGACCGCCCATCGGAACCCGCCCTCGACCGAGTGCCTCGCCGTCTCGGTGGCACCGAGCGAGACCAACCGGACGACTTCGGCGTCGAGGTCATCGGCCATAAGGTCCACATGAACCCGGTTCTTCCCCGGAGTCGGGGCATCGACGCGTTGGAAGCCCAGCGCCGGCCAGCCCTCCCTGGCGACCAGTAGGAAGCCGTCACCGGGCAGGGGAACCACCTCCCCGGCGACGGCGTCAGCCCACCAGGCGGCCAGCCGGTGCGGGTCGGCACAGTCGACGGTGATCATCTCCAGCGACAGGCTCATGACGTCCACCCTTTGTCCGGTTGCAGGAACGCCCGCAGTGCCGCGGCGTAGTCGGCCACGTCGGCCGCCCCCATGAGTTCGCGCGCCGAATGCATCGCCAACTGCGGCGCGCCCACGTCGACGGTCGGGATCCCGGTCCGGGCGGCGGTCATCGGCCCGATCGTCGACCCGCAGGGCAGGTCAGCCCGGTGCTCGTAACGCTGCAATCCGACCCCGGCCTGCCGGCAGGCCAGTTCGAACGCGGCCGCGGTGCGGCCATCGGTGGCGTAGCGCAGGTTGGGCTGGACCTTGAGCACCGGACCGCGGTTGACCAGGATCGGGTGACCGGGCTCGTGGCGCTCCGGGTAGTTGGGGTGGGTGGCGTGCGCCATGTCCCCGGAGGCCACCATCGAGGCCGTCGCCAGCCGCAGGAAGTCCTCCCGGTCACCGCCGGCGGCCAGCACGATCCGCTCGAGGGTGGTGAGCAGGAACTCCGACTGGGCCCCGTGATCGGAGGTCGAGCCGACCTCCTCGTGGTCGAACAGCACCAGCACCGGGACGTAGTCGGTGGGCTCGACGGCCAGCAGCGCCTCCAGGCCGGCGTAGCAGGTGCCCTGGTTGTCCAACCGGGGCGCGCTGACCAGGTCGTCGTCGGCGCCGATGACCCGCGACGGCGCGAGGTCGTGGGTCATCAGGTCGGCTGACAGCAGATCGTCGGGCGCGACCCCGGCCCGTTCGGCGACGTAGGCGTGCAGCGAGCGCGGCAAATCACCCGCGCCCCAGACAGCATTGAGGTGCCGCTGCGGGTCGAGTCTGACCGAGGCGCGATCCTCGGCGAGGTGGATCGCCAGTTGGGGCACCCGCAGCAGCGGCTCGTCGATGCGCACCAGCAGGTGCGCCACGCCGCCCACGGCATCGCGGTCGCGCACCGAAAGCCGGCCGCTGAGCCCCAGGTCGCGGTCCAGCCAGGAGTTGAGCCACGCCCCGCCGTAGGGCTGCAGGGCCACCACCTGCCAGCCGGCCACGGCCCGGTCAGGATGCTGCTTGACCCTCAGGTTGGGGCTGTCGGTGTGGGCGCCGACGATGCGGAACGGGCGCAGCGGTCCGGTTCCGGCCTTCCAGGCGATCACCGATCCAGCACGCACGCTGAAGAACGCCCCGACTGCTCCGCCAGCGGGCCAGCGGTCGGTCTCGGCAAGCTCGGTGTACCCCGCCTCGCGCAACCGGTCGGCGACCGTCGCGCAGACGTGGAACGGCGACGGCGAGGCGTCGACGAACTCGCACAGTCCCCGTGCGCTCGCCCCGGTCATGGCTCAGGCGGCCAGCACGGCATCGAGGACGGAGAAGAACATCCCGAGCCCGTCGTCGGACGGCCCGGTCAGCGGCTCGGTCGCGTGCTCGGGGTGGGGCATCAACCCGACCACCCGGCCGTTGGCCGAGCTGACACCGGCGATGTCGCGCATCGAGCCGTTCGGGTTCTCCAGGTAGCGGAACACCACCCGGCCATCGCCCTCGAGTTCGTCGAGCACCGATTCGCCTGCGACATAACGGCCCTCGCCGGACTTCAGCGGAACAAGCAGTTCCGCTCCGACGTCGTAGCGTGAGGTCCAGGCGGTGTCCGCGGACTCGACCCGCAACCAGACGTCCCGGCACAGGAAATGCAGACCGGCGTTGCGGGTCAGCGCACCGGGCAGCAGCCCGGCCTCGCACAGCACCTGAAATCCGTTGCAGATACCCAGAACCGGCATTCCGCGGCCGGCGGCAGCGACCACCTCACCCATGACGGGCGCGAACTTGGCGATCGCGCCGCAGCGCAGGTAGTCGCCGTAGGAGAATCCGCCGGGCACCACCACCGCATCCACCCCTTTGAGGTCGGCGTCGGCATGCCAGAGGCTCACCGCGGTGCCGCCGGCCAGCCGCACCGCCCGGGCGGCGTCCACGTCATCGAGCGTGCCGGGGAAGGTGATCACCCCGACCCGCGCCGTCACGACGG
>CAYURT010000030.1:29078-39972 GCA_964447215.1 uncultured Mycobacterium sp. | reverse complement strand
GACGGGTCCCGGGTGATCGACCAGTCCTCGATCACGGTGTTGGCCAGCAGAGACTCGGCGATCTCGGCCAGTTCGGCGTCGGTGACGGTATCGGCGACCTCCAACTCGAACCGCTTGCCCTGCCGGACCTCGGAGACGCCGGCGTGGCCGAGCCGACCCAGCGCGCCGGCGATCGCCTGGCCCTGCGGATCGAGAATCTCGGCCTTGGGCATCACGTTGACCACTACGCGTGCCACGGGATCTCCTCTGACGTCGACGGTGCGGGTCAGACTCTACCGGCGGCCCGCGCGGTGGGCGGCTACCGGCACGACCCGATGTAGGCCACGCACAACGGGGCGTCGAGCGCGTCGAGCACCGCCTCGTCGGCCACCGGAGGCCAGGGCGTCGACGGCGGCGCGGTCGACCACAGCGCCAATTCGCTGATCGTGCTGTTGGCGGGGTTGACCACCAGGTACTGATGCAGGACCACCGGTCCCGCGACGACGGCGGCGATCCGGCCGGGTTCCTCGACGGTCAGCGACGGGGAAGCGCCGGGGTTGCTGCGCTGGCAGGCCAGCAGCGCGGCCACCGCGGCGTCGAAGACCTCGGCGGCGCGCTGGCCGGCCCACCAGGTCTCTCCCCGCCAGTGCAGGACCTGCGCCTGCAGCTGCCACCGCCCGCCGGTCCCGGCCGCCTGCTCGACCACGACCGCGCGTTCGGCGACGGCGTAGCCGCGCGGGTCGAGATGAACCGGCGGGGTCTCACACAGTTCCTCGAACCGGAACCGCGGCGCTGTGGCGGCGCGGGCCACCTCCGCCAGCGGGGGCCAGCCGTACTCGGCGGCCAGCGGGATGGCCTGCGGGGCGATCCAGGCCGAGTCGGGGATCGTGTCGCAGGCCGGCGGGCAGTCGTACGGCTCGGCGCCGGCGGAGGGGACCGGTCCGGGAACCGGGGCCACCACCGCCCCGGCCGAGAGCACCAGCGCGGCGAGCGCCATCCGCATCCGAGGCCTCCTTGTAGGGCGCACAATCGTAAGCATGGAACTGACGCATTTCGGGCATTCATGCCTGCACGTCGACATCGACGGCACCACAGTGCTGTTCGACCCGGGCAACTTCTCGCACGGCTTCGAGGGCATCACCGGGCTGTCGGCGATCCTGATCACCCACCAGCATCCCGACCACGCCGACCCGGCCAGGCTGCCGGCGCTGGTGGAGGCCAATCCGGGTGCACTGCTCTTCGCCGACCCGCAGACCGCCGCCCAGCTCGGCGGCGGATGGCAGCCGGTGCGGCCGGGCGACGTCATGGACATCGGCGGGCTGACCGTTCGCGGGGTCGGCGGCCTACACGCCGTCATCCACCCCGAAATCCCGGTCGTGGACAACATCTCCTACCTGGTCGGCGACGACGAGCACCCGGCACGGCTGATGCATCCCGGCGACGCGCTGTTCGTTCCGGGCGAGCCGGTGCAGGTGCTGGCGACCCCGGCGGCGGCTCCGTGGATGAAGATCTCCGAGGCGGTGGACTATCTGAGGGCGGTGGCACCCCGGCACGCCGTGCCGATCCACCAGGGCATCATCGCCGAGCAGGCCCGCGGCATCTTCTATGGTCGGCTCACCGAGATGACCGACACCGACTTCCGGGTGCTCACCGAGGAATCGGCCACCAGGTTCTGAGACGAGGGGACTCCGCTGTGACCGAATCCGATCTGACCCGGCTTTTCGGCCTCTCCGGGAAGACCGCGCTGGTCACCGGCGGCACCAGTGGGATCGGGACCATGATCGCCCGCGGACTGCTACAGGCCGGGGCTTCGGTGGTGGTCAGCTCCCGCAAGCCGGAGGCCTGCGCCCGCGCCGTCGACGATCTCTCGGCGTACGGCCCGGTGCGCGCGATCCCGGCCGATCTGTCCCGGCACGCGGAGTGCCGCCGGCTGGCCGCCGAGGTGCTCGACGACCGCGGAAGCCTGGACATCCTGGTCAACAACGCGGGTGCGACCTGGGGCGAACCGTTGCACAGCTTCCCGCCCTCGGCCTGGGATCGGGTGCTCGACCTCAACGTCAAGTCGCCGTTCTGGATGGTTCAGGAACTGCTGCCCGCGTTGCGCGCCGCGGCCGGCGCCGACGACCCCGCCCGGGTCATCAACATCGGCAGCATCGACGCCATTCACGTCAGCCCGATGCCGACGTACTCCTACTCGGCGAGCAAGGCCGCCCTGCACCAGCTGACGCGGGTCCTGGCCAGGGAGCTGGGCCCGCAGAACATCACCGTCAACGCCGTTGCGCCCGGACCGTTTCCGTCGCGGATGATGGCCGCCACTCTGCGGTCCTTCGGCACCGCGATCGCCGACTCGGCTCCGTTGCACCGGATCGGCCGCGACGACGACATGGCGGGCGTGGCCGTCTACCTGGCCAGCAGGGCCGGCGCCTATGTCACCGGCGCGGTGATACCGGTCGACGGTGGTATCGCAACCACCGCCAGCGGCACCGCGGGCTGAGTTCCATCACCGGTCCATCACGCCGCGCCCGCAAGCGCCGGACGCTCGTTCCACCGGTAGACCCCCGGCCGGCAGCCGTGCATGATCGCGAGGTCGACGGCGTCCAGCAGCGCCTGCCGCGGGCCGGTCCTGCCCAGCTGCCCGGCCGACACCGCCAACCGCACCGTGCTCCCGCGCCGAGCCGTGCGCTCCGCTGAGAGCACCACCGCCCGACACCACCAGGGCTCCTTGAGGAAGCCCGCCCCGATACCCACGACCCGGCTTCGGGTGGCGATCCCACGGACCAGGTCGACGGTTTCGTACAGTCCGATCGCCAGCCGGAAGCCGCTGCGCGGCAATGCCTTCACTGTGCCCGGTGAAATGGTCCAGCCGGGTGCGGCGAACAACCTGGTCCGCAGACCGAGGTGTTCCAGGGTCCGGTCGGCAGCCAGCAGCCGCAGGTTCGCCTCGTGGGCGGGTAGGGTGGCGAACTCGCTGCGGAACCGCTTTGTCGCGGCCCCGTCGAACCCGTGCAGAACCATTGCGTCGCCGCCCTCACGGTATCGGCGAAGCCGCTCGCTGGTCACGGCGTCGGCATCCAGCCGGTAGCCGCCCTTCTGACGCGGGGCGACGAACAACGACAGGGGCACCCCCCTGCCCCGGAGTTCGGCGCGAAAACCGTCCAGGTCGGCGATGGTCCGTTCGGTGATCCCGGACACCGAGACGACCAATTCAGCTGTCATGGACCCAGTGTCGGTCGGGGAGATGGCGCGGTGGTTACCGCAAGGTGGATGTCAGGCTTCGCCCCGAACCATCGCATCCGGTCCGAATCGCCGTGCATCCGCGGTGGCCAGCAGCCAGGCGTACTGGAAGGCGATCTCCCGCCAGCGCTCATAGCGGCCACTGATCCCGGCGTGGCCGGCCGCCATCTGGGTACGCAGCAGCACCGGGTGGTGGTCGGTCTTGGTGTGGCGCAGCGCCGCAACCCATTTGGCCGGCTCGACATAGAACACCCGGGTGTCGTTGAGCGAGGTCATCGCCAGAATGGCCGGGTAGTCCTTGGCCTCGATGTTCTCGTAGGGCGAGTAGGACTTCATGTAGAAGTAGACCTCGGGGTCTTCGAGCGGATTGCCCCACTCGTCCCATTCGGTGACGGTCAGCGGGAGCGTTGGGTCGAGGATGGTGGTCAGCGGGTCCACGAAGGGCACCTGGGCCAGGATCCCGGCGAAAAGCTCGGGGGCCATGTTGGCCACCGCGCCCATCAGCAGCCCGCCCGCGCTGCCGCCCAGAGCGACCATGCTCTGCGGGCGGGTCACCCCCGTCTCAACGAGATGCTCAGCGGCGCAGATGAAATCGGTAAAGGTGTTCTTCTTCTCCAGCATCTTGCCGCGCTCGTACCAGAGTCGGCCCATCTCGCCGCCACCACGGACGTGGGCGACGGCGAACACCATGCCCCGGTCGAGCAGCGACAATCTGGCGATGGAGAACCGGGGGTCCTCGCAGGATTCGTAGGCTCCGTAGCCATAGAGCACCGCCGGGGCGGGGAACTCCAGATCGACACGATGGATCAGCGAGATCGGAACCCGGGTCCCGTCCCGGGCGAGAGCCCAGTCGCGTCGCTCGACGTAGTCGGCCCGGCGATAGTCGCCGAGCACCGGTTGCTCACGCAGCAGGATCCGCCGGCCGGAGATGAGGTCGAGATCGTAGACCTTCACCGGGTCCAGGAACGACGTCGCGGCGATCCGCAACCGGGGTGCGTCCCAGTTCGGGTTGCCACCGAGCCCGCAGGCCATCAGCTCCGATTCGAAGGTGATGTCCTCGGGCGTGCCGTAGCCGCCGTCAACCGGCCACAGCGAGATTCGGGGAAGCGCGTCGCGTCGGTAGTGCACGACGAGGTGGCGGGCGAAGGCGTCGACGCCCTCGAGGCGGACGTCGTCGCGGTGGGCGATGAGGGTGGTCTGCCGGCCGGGGGCCTCGACCGGCGCCTCGACGAGGGTGAAGTTGACCGCGCCGTCGTTGTGCAGGATCAGCAAGCGGTCCCGGCCCCCGACGATCGCGTGCTCCACGGTGTACTCCACGCCCTCCCGGCGCGGCAGCACCGGCGTGAATTCCGCGTCCGGATTCCCGGCGTCGCCCAACCAGACCTCGGAGGTGACCGCCGAGGCCGCGGCGATCACGATGTAGGCGTCGCTGCGGGTCCGCCCGACGGCGACCCAGAACCGTTCGTCGGGCTCGGAGAAGACCTGCTCGCTGCGCGCTTCGGAACCCAGCCGGTGACGCCAGACCGTGTCGGGGCGCCACGCCTCGTCCACGGTGGTGTAGTAGACGGTGGCGTTGTCAGCCGCCCAGGTCACCCCCGAGGCAATGGCCTCGATCTTGTCCGCGTAGAGCTCGCCGGTCTCCAAATCCTTGAACCGCAGGGTGTATCGCTCATCGCCGACGGTATCGACCGAGTAGGCCAAGGTGTTGCCGTCGATGCTGACGCTCGCGGCCCCGAGGGCGAAGAAGTCGTGCCCGGCAGCCTCTGCGTTCTCGTCGAGCAGCACCTCCTCACCGGGTATCTCGGTGTGCTCGTCGAAGTCCGGCGGATCCCAGTCGTCAGGGCCGCGAACCGGGCAGCGGCAGTGCACCCCGTATTGCAGCCCCTCGAAACTGCGCCCGTAGTACCACCACCGCCCACGGCGGGTCGGCACCGAGAGATCGGTTTCCTTGGTGCGCGACTTGATCTCGTCGAAGATCTCCCGGCGCAACGGCTCCTGGTAGGCCGTCTCCTGCTCGACGTGGGCGTTCTCCGCCTCGAGATGCGCCACCACCTCGGGGTCGGACTTGTCGCGCATCCATTCGTAATGGTCGATGAACAGGTCGTCGTGGTGAATCCGCCGGGTCTCTGCACGCCTGGGCACGGGTGCGGTCACGCGGGAGTTCCGATCCAGTCGGCGAAGCTGAGACCCGAGAGTCTTTCGTAGGCCTCGATATAGCGCTCCCGCGTGGCGATGACCACCTCGTCGGGCAGGGGCGGGGGCGGCAGGTCACCGGCGCGGTCCCAACCGGACTCCGGCCCGGTCAGCCAGTTACGGACGAATTGCTTGTCGAAGCTGGGCTGGACCGCACCCTCGGCGTAGCTGTCGGCGGGCCAGTACCGCGACGAGTCCGGGGTGAACACCTCGTCGGCCAGCAGCAGGGCACCGTCCCGGTCGGCGCCGAACTCGAACTTGGTGTCGGCGATGATGATCCCTCTGCTCAGCGCGTAGCCGGCGGCGGCGGTGTAAGTCCGCAACGTCAACTCCCGCAGTTGCTCGGCGCGGCCCGGCCCCACCAACTCGACGACACGGTCGAAGGCGATGTTCTCATCGTGGTCGCCCTGCGCCGCCTTGGTCGCCGGGGTGAAAAGCGGACGGTCGAACCTGCTGGCCTCGACCAGACCGGCGGGCAGCGTGATCCCGCACACCGAGCCGGTGCGCTGGTAGTCCAGCAGCCCCGATCCGGTGAGGTAGCCGCGGGCGACGCACTCGACCGGCATCATCTGCAATTCGCGGACCAGCACCGCCCGGCCGAGAACCTCTTCGGGAATCCGCGGGTCGTCCGGCGGCCCGGCCAGATGGTTGGGGACTTCGAGGAAGCCGAAGAAGAACACGCTCATGGCGGTCAGGATGCGGCCCTTGTCCGGGATGACCGAGTCGAGAACATGGTCGAAGGCCGAGATGCGGTCGGAGGCCACCAGCAGGAGGTGCTCGGCGTCGACACGGTACAACTCGCGTACCTTGCCGCTGGCCAGATGCCGGTAGTCGGTCAGGGCGGGACGCACGGCGTCAGCCTAGCCGCCGGGGCGGCGGCGACTGTGCTGGGATCGGTGCATGACATCGCGCTTCCTGCCCTACGCGACCACACCCGCGCGGCTGGCCGCACAGTTGGTCAGCGACCTTGTGGTGGCAGCCTGGATCACGGTGTGGGTGCTGGTCGGACTCGCAGTTCACCACGCGGTCGCGGCGATCGCCGGGGTCGGTACCCAGGTCAGCCAGGGCGCCACCGGCATCGCCGACAACCTCGGCTCCGCCGGGGACAGCGCCGACCGCATCCCGCTGGTCGGCGACGCGGTGGCCCGGCCGCTGCGGGCCGCCAGCGAGGCGGCGGTCGATCTGGCCGGGGCCGGTCAGAATCTGAACAGCACCGCCACCTGGCTTGCGGTGCTGTTGGCCGTCGCCGTCGCCGCGCCACCGATCCTGGCGATCGGGATGCCGTGGCTTTTTCTGCGGATCCGGTTCTTCCGTCGCAAGTGGACGGTCATCACGCTGGCCCAGACCCCCGCCGGGGAGCAGCTGCTGGCATTGCGGGCGCTGGCCAACCGCCCCTTGCGCAAACTCACCGAAGTGACCCCCGACCCGGTCGGGGCCTGGCGGCGTCAGGACCCGTTGATCGTCCGCGGGCTGGCCGCGCTGGAGTTGCGGTCAGCGGGGGTGGCCAGGGTCAAGCCGGCCCGTTGAGGCCCGGCGGCCTCACAGGATCTCGGCGGGGGCGTAACCGGCCGCGCCGGGGTTGGCGTCGACCAGCTCTTCGACCTCGGCCACGACCCGGTCGACCTGGCTGCCGGCCGCCCCGGTGAAGGAGCCCCGGTCGGCCAGCGCCGCGTCGAGCGCGGCGCGGTCCAGCGGGAGTCGCGGATCGGCGGCGAGCCGGTCCAGCAGGTCCGGCTCGGCGCCGCGTTCGCGCATGGCCAGTGCGACGGCGACGGCGTGTTCCTTGATCACCTCATGCGCGGCCTCCCGGCCCATACCCGCGCGCACCGCGGCGATCAGGATCTTGGTGGAGGCCAGGAAGGGCAGATAGCGGTCGAGCTCGCGGCCGATGACCGCGGGGTAGGCGCCGAACTCCGCCAGCACCGTCAGGAAGGTCTCGGTCTGGCCGTCGATGGCGAAAAAGGCGTCCGGCAGCGCGACCCGGCGCACCACCGAGCAGAAGACGTCACCCTCGTTCCACTGGGCTCCGGCCAGCTCGGCGGCCATCGCCGCGTAGCCGCGCAGCACCACCTGCAGCCCGTTGACCCGTTCGCAGCTGCGGGTGTTCATCTTGTGCGGCATCGCCGACGAGCCGACCTGACCGGGCGCGAAGCCCTCGGTGACCAATTCATGTCCGGCCATGAGGCGAATGGTGTGCGCCAGCGAGGACGGCCCCGCCCCGAGTTGCACCAGTGCCGAGAGCACGTCGTGGTCGAGCGAGCGCGGATAGACCTGCCCCACACTGTCGAGCACCCGGGCGAATCCGAGGTGGTCGGCCACCCGCCGCTCCAGCTCGGCCAGCCGCCCGGCATCACCCTCGAAGAGGTCGAGCATGTCCTGCGCGGTACCCATCGGGCCCTTGATGCCGCGCAGCGGGTAGCGGGCCGTCAGCTCGCGGACCCGGGACAGCGCGATCAAGGTCTCCTCGGCGGCAGAGGCGAATCGCTTGCCCAGCGTGGTGGCCTGGGCGGCGACGTTGTGGCTGCGGCCGGCCATCACCAGATCCCGGTACCCGACCGCCCGCTCAGCCAGTCGGGCCGCCACCGCCACGCCACGGTCGTGCACCAGCCGCAGCGACCGCAGAATCTGCAGCTGCTCGACGTTCTCGGTCAGGTCTCGGCTGGTCATGCCCTTGTGCACCTGCTGATGGCCGGCCAGCGCATTGAACTCCTCGATGCGGGCCTTGACGTCATGACGCAACCGCCGCTCCCGGTCGGCGATCGAGTCGAGGTCGACCTGTTCGAGCACCATCTGGTAGTCGGCCAGCGCCGCGCCGGGGACGTCGACCCCCATTTCGCGCTGTGCGCGCAGCACGGCCAGCCACAGCCGGCGTTCGGCGACCACCTTGGCCCGCGGGGACCAGATGTCGACCATCTCCGCGCTGGCGTACCGGCTGGCCAGCACGTTCGGGATGGCGGTTCTGGAGGTCACGAGAGCACAGCTTACGGTTCTGGGCATGCACTTCGTCGGTGTCGATCTCGCCTGGGGTGAGCGCAACCCGACGGGGGTCGCGGTACTCGACGAGCAGGGATCACTGGTTCACGTGGCCGCGGCCGGCGTTGACGAGGAGGTGCTGGCCCAGTTGCGCCCCTATGTCGGCGGCGACTGCGTCGTGGCGGTCGACGCCCCACTGGTGGTCACCAACGGTTCGGGCAACCGGCCCTGCGAGGCGGCGCTCAACCGGGATTTCCGTCGCTTCGACGCCGGCACCCACCCGGCCAACACCGGACTGGCCTGGTTTGCCGGCGGCGGCCGCGGCGCCAGGCTCTGCCGCGCCCTGGAACTCGACCTGGACCCGTCGGGAGACTCGCCGCGCCGGGCTCTCGAGGTCTATCCGCACGCGGCCAGCGTGGTGCTGTTCGGCTTGCAACGCACCCTGAAGTACAAGAACAAGCCGGGCCGGGACCTCGCGCTCCTGCGCGCCGAGTTGTTGCGGCTGATGGGTTTCGTGGCGGAGTTGCGATCGGCCAGTCCCGCCCTCGACGTCGGGGCGCACCCCGGGTGGTCGGAGCTTCTCGCGACGGTGCGCGGCGCGACCCGCAAGGCCCAGCTGCGACGGGCCGAGGATCCCGTCGACGCCGTGCTGTGCGCCTACCTCGCCCGTTACGCGGCCCTGCGCCCGGATGACGTCACCGTCTACGGCGACACCCGCACCGGTTGCATCGTCACACCCTCCCTGAACCGCCGTTAGGGACGCGCCCGCACAGCCGCGCGTCTCGACGACGTCAGGGCCAGGAGTCCGAGGTGCCGGTCATCGCGCTGACCGCGGTGAGGAACTGCCGCACCGTGGCCTGGTTCTCGTGTCGCTGCCAGCCGAAGGTGGTCGGGCGCTGGGCGCGGTCGTGCCAGAAGTGCCCAGGCCTCGAGGCCGGGCGGGTCGCCACCAGCCACACCGCGGTGTCCGCCCCGTCGGCCAGGCCACGCAGCAGCGGCTTGGTAACGACCCTGAACCGCGGCAGGTACTCGGCCACCCCGGGGGTGTCCACCCAACCCGGGTGCATGCTCTCCACTTTGATGCCGGTGCCGGCCAGCCGCCGCGCCCAGGCGTCGGCCAGCACAACCTGCATCCTCTTGGTGCGCGCGTAGGCGCGGACCCCGTTGTAGTCGTTGCGGTACTCGAGGTCGTCGACCACCAACGGCGAGCTGTACATGCCGCCCGAGGAGACGAACACCACCGACGCGCCCCGCGCCGCCTTCAGCAGCGGTAGCAGCCGTTCGGTCATCAGATGCGGACCCAGGACGTGGGTGGCCAGCTGCAGCTCGTGACCCTGCGGGGTGACCGAGCGATGCTTGGGCATCAGGCCGGCGTTGTGCACCAGTCCGTCGAGAGCCGGAACGCGGGCGGCGAACTCCCCGGCCCAGGCGGACACCGCATCCAGGTCGGAGACGTCGCACACCTCGCCGACGATCTGCGCGCCGGGCACCTGCTCGCTCAACTCGGCCGCGCACCGACGCACCTTGTCGGGGTCTCGACCCAGCAGGTGGACCGTCGCCCCGAGGTCGGCGAAGGCGCGGGCCATCGCCAGGCCTATCCCGGCGGTGGCCCCGGTCACCAACACCCGTTTCCCGACCAGCGCGCCGGGTTCGGGGTCGGCCGGCCACCACAGCCGGCGCAGCCCGGAGCCGATCCTGGTGTAGCCGAGCACCACGGCCCGGTCCATCGCGCCGTCCAGCAGACCGGTGACCGGACGGCCGACCGAGGGTATGGCGGGCATCACAGGCGGTTGTCGATCGGGGCTAGTACGTCAATCACATCCACCAGAGTGGCACGGGCGGTGTCCCGGGGCGCGCCCTCGTCGGAGACCAGCGCCGCCACCACCGCACCGTCGACCGCGGCGACCAGCGCGGTGATCATGTCGACCCGCGCGCATCGGCCGGACCGGGCGACCGCCTCGATGACGGCGTCGATCCGCTGCTGAAGCAACCGCCGTTCGACCCCGCGCAGGGCGGGGTGGCGTGCACAGGCGATGTACCGCTCGTAGCGGGAGATCAGCTGCTCGCTGGTCTTCTCGCCGGCCAGCAGTTCGAGCAGCAGGTTCGCGGTGGCCCCGGTGGACCGCCTCCGTCGCGGCAGGCCGGACAACCGGGCTTGGAGCTCGGCGGCTTCGGCGGTACCGATGTGCTCCACGGCGCTCTCGATCAACTCCTCCAGCGAGGCGAAGTAGTAGGTCGTCGACGCCAGCGGCAGCCCGGCACGACGGGCCACGGCCCGATGCCGGACCGCCTCGAAGCCCCCTTCGCACAGCAACGCAGCGGCTGCGCTGACCAGCGCGTGCCGTCGAATCTCCCCCTTGCGTGTCACCGCTGCGGTCACCGGTGCAATGCTGCCAGCCTCGCGCGTCGCCGGATCCCGGTTTGACCCACAAAGTGCCTGTTTGCCGGGGCGCGCCGGGTGGGGGCAGGATTGCGCAGTGCCCCAACTGAACGGGCCCCAACTGAACGGGCCCCA
>CAYURT010000030.1:3116-28978 GCA_964447215.1 uncultured Mycobacterium sp. | reverse complement strand
CTGAACGGGCCCCACCTGAACGGGCCCCACCTGAACGGGCCCCACCTGAACCGCCGCCGCCTGCTCGGCGGCGTCGGGGCGGCGGCTCTCGGCGTGGCGCTGACGGGCCGGACGGCCTTCGCCGAGCCGGCGGCCGGAGCCGCCGCGCCCACCGTGCGGTCCGGAACGTTCGTCTCCACCGCGCGGGGCGGAGCACCGACCGGTTGGGCGATCGCCCGCCCGGCCGGGCAGAACGCACCGCTGCGCCCCCTGATCGCCCTTCATGGCAAGGGCGGTGACTCGACGACGGTGATCGTCGGCGGCGTGCAACGGATCCTCAGCGAGGCGGCCGCGGCCGGATGCCCCCCATTCGCCGTTGCCGCTGTCGACGGCGGTGGATCCTATTGGCATGCAAGGGCTTCCGGTGAGGATTCCGGGTCAATGGTGCTTACCGAGTTCCTCCCACTGCTCGCCGCGGAAGGCCTGGACACCTCGCGGGTCGGTTTCATCGGGTGGTCGATGGGCGGATACGGCGCGCTGTTGGCGGGCGCCCGGCTCGGACCCGCCCGCACCGCCGCCATCTGTGCGGTCAGCCCCGCCCTGTGGTCGTCACCCGCGGCCGCGGCTCCCGGCGCGTTCGACAGCGCCGCCGACTTCGCCGCGAACAGTGTGCTCGGCCTGCCCGGGCTCGCGGAGATCCCGATCCGGATCGACTGCGGTGAGGACGATCCTTTCGCCACTGACACCCGGCGAGTCATCGCCGAGCTGCCGGTTCCGCCCGCGGGCGGGTTCTCCCCCGGCGGGCACGACGCGCAGTACTGGGGCGCGATGCTGCCGGGCGAACTGTCCTGGCTGGCGCCGTTGCTGACCGCCTGATTCGTTGCGGCGCACGCTCACAACGTGATTCGGTCCTCGGCCGCGGCCAGGGCGATGTCGCGGCGGAAATGGCCGCCGGGAAGGTCGATCCCCTCAAGCACCCGGTAGGCCTCGTCGCGTGCGGCGGCCAGGTCCGGTCCGGTTCCGACCACCGACAGCACCCGCCCACCCGCTGACACCACAGCCCCGTCATCCCGCCGCGCGGTACCGGCGTGCAGGACGCCTTCCGCACCAGCCCCGCCGATGACATCTCCCAGCCGCGGCCGGCCCGGGTAGTTCTCCGCGGCCATCACCACCGTGACCGCGGCGCCGTTGGACCACTGCAGCGCCGGGAACTGCGCCAGGCGGCCGGTCGCCGTCGCGTGCATCAACTGGCCCAGCGGGGACGTCAGCAGCGCGAGTACCGCCTGGGTCTCCGGATCGCCGAAGCGGCAGTTGAACTCGACCACCGCGGGGCCGGCGGGCGTCATCGCCAGCCCGGCGTAGAGCAGCCCGGAGTAGGGGCAGCCCCGGGCCACCAGTTCGGCCGCCACCGGGGCCACGACGTCCTCGACGATCGACGCGCGCAGCCGCTCGGGAAGCCACGGCAGCGGTGCGTAAGCGCCCATTCCGCCGGTATTGGGTCCAGCGTCACCGTCGGCGACACGCTTGAAGTCCTGCGCCGGCAGGAGCGGAACCACCGTCTCCCCGTCGACCAGGCAGAACAGCGACACCTCCGGGCCCTCCAGGTAGGACTCGAGCAGCACCGGGTGCCCCGCCTCGAGCAGGGTGGCGGCGTGCGCGCGCGCGACGTCGCGGTCGTCGGTGACCACCACTCCCTTGCCGGCCGCCAACCCGTCGTCTTTGACCACCCAGCAGCGCTGGCCGGCCGGGGGACCGAACCGGTTCAGGGCGGCGTCGAGCTCGGCGGGGTTGTCCACGGTCTGCGCCGACGCGGTGCGCACGCCGGCCGCGGCCATCACCTCCTTGGCGAACGCCTTGGATCCCTCGATCCGCGCGGCGTCGCCCGACGGCCCGAAGCAGGCGATGCCCGCCGACCGCACGGCGTCGGCGACGCCGAGCACCAGCGGAAGTTCCGGTCCGACCACGACCAGGTCGGCGCGGACCCGCTTGGCCAGCGCGACGACGTCGTCCGGTGAGGTGACGTCGAGGTCGTACTGATCGGCCACCGCGGCGGTTCCGGCATTGCCGGGCGCGACCGCGAGGTAGTCGACGTCGGGGTCCCTGCCCAAGGCCACCAGCAGGGCGTGCTCGCGGGCACCGGATCCGATCACGAGAACTCGCACGGGGACCAACCCTAATCGACCGGTGGCCGTTCTCAGCCGGGGTTCTCCGCGGCCTTCTGCGCCAGCACCTTCTCCACGACGTTGTTGAACCGGGAGCCGAGCGGGAAGCCCACGTAGTGGGTGATGAAGATCGCCATCTCCCGCAGCTCCGCAGCGGTCATCTCCTGGTTCTGCACAGCGGCGCCGACCTGGATCTCGGCCAGATCGGCGAGCCCGAGCGCGGTCACCACCGACAGGGTCATGATCCTCTTGTCCCGCATCGACAGGCCGGGCCTGCTCCAGATGTCGGCGAAGAGGTGGTCGGCGGTCAGCGCGAAGAAGTCGCCCGGCAGGTCGGGCATATCCCAGCCGTAGACCTCGTTCATCTTCGCCAGCCCCCTGCGGCGGCGCTCGTCCATGTTGACTCCTGACTCCTGTTCGCGCCCGGTTCTATTCCGGCTCAGCGGTTCTGGGATGGGGGACACCCAGGGCGGCGGCCAGGCCGCGCAGCGCCTCTTCGGCCAGCGGCAGTTCGGTGCCGGTCCGCTCGCCCAGCGCCAGCGAGAGCCGGAGGTCCTTCTCCCCCAGATCACGGGTATGGGTGAAACTGTCATACAACCAGTGTCCGGGTTCGATTTCGGACATGTTGTCGCGCACCATGATCGCCCCCGGTCCGCCGGTCAGCGCATCGGTGTGGCGAACCACCCGGCCCAAGGCCTGCAGATCGAGTCCGGCCCGCTCGGCCAGCGTCATCGCCTCGCAGGCGGCCGCGAAACCGACGAAGGTCACCATGTTGCGGGCCAGCTTCATCCGGGTCCCGTCTCCGGGCTCGCCGGCGTGGACCACCAGCGCGGCCCACTGCTTGAACACCGGCTTCACCCGCTCGTAGACCGCGCGGGGCGCCCCAACCATGGTCGCCAGCCGGCCCTCGGCCGCCGCCGCCGGGCCACCGCTGACCGGGGCGTCGATGACGTGGACGCCGTGCGGGGCGAACTCCTGGGCCAGTTCACGTGCCGTGCTGTCGCTGATCGTGGAGTGGATGGCGATGACCGTCCCCGGCGCGGCATGGCGGCCGATGCCGTCGGGTCCGGCCACCACCTCCCGGACCTGCTCGTCGTCCAGTACGGCGACGCCGATGACGTCGGCGGCGGCCACCTCGCCGGCACCCGCCGCAAGCCGGGCCCCGGCCGCGCCCAGTGGCGTCATCGCGTCGGCCCGCCGGTCGTAGACGATCAGCCCGCCCGGCCAGCCGGCCAGCCGCGTCGCCATCGGCCCGCCCATCGCGCCCAGGCCGACGTGACCCAGCAGCACATCATTTGACCCAGCGTTCACCCTGCGCTCCTCTTACGATCTGATGATCTGGCCGCCATCGACATTGAAAATCTGACCGGTGATCCACCGTGCCTGGTCGGAGAGCAGGAACAGGCACATCCCGACCAGGTCCTCGGGCTGCCCCATCCGGCTCAGCGGTATGCCCTTGACGATGTCGGCGACCATCTCCTGCGGAGTGGTGGTGCGGTTGGCCTCGGTGTCGATCGGGCCCGGTGCGATCGCGTTGATCCGAATGTTCATCCCGCCCAGCTCCCGGGAAAGCTGCTGGGTGAGGCCGTTGACACCGGCCTTGGCCAATCCGTAGTAGTTCGCGTACATCCACGCCGCCGTCGAGGACTGGTTGACGATGGCGCCGCCGCCGCGCCGGGCCATCTTCTCGTACACAGCCCTGGTGCACACCAGGGCGCCATCAAGGTTCACGCTCATGAACTTCTTGTAGTAGTCCCAGTCCACGGTGATCAGGAAGTCCAGCCTCATACCGCCGAAGATGGCCGCGTTGTTGACCAGGTAGTCGATCCCGCCGAACTCGGCCACGGCCCGCTCAGCCATGGCGCGGGCAGAGTCGGGATCGGCCACGTCCACCGGGACGGCGATCGCGCGGGCTCCGTCGGCCTTGATCCCGGCCGCCACCCGCTCGGCGCCTTCGGTGTTGATGTCGGCGACGACCACCGCGGCGCCGGCCCGGGCCAGGGCCTCGGCGTAGGCCGCACCGATCCCGCCGCCCGCGCCGGTGACGATGGCCACCTTTCCGGTGAACTCGCCGTCGAACTGGACCATGTGGCGTCTCCCCGTCAGACCGCTGTCGCGATCGCTTTCATCTCGAGGTACTCCTCGAAGCCGGCCACGCCCATCTCGCGTCCGAAACCGGACTGTTTGTAACCGCCGAAGGGCATGTCGGCGGAGTACCACACGCCCCCGTTGACGTTGACCGTACCCACCCGCAACCGGTCCGCCGCCGAGGCCGCCCGGTGCGGGTCCGTGCCGAAGACCGTCGCGGACAGTCCGTAGGGGGAATCGTTGGCGATGCGCACGGCGTCGTCGTCACCGTCATGGGCGATGACGGTGAGCACCGGGCCGAAGATCTCCTCGCGCGCCACACGTGACTCGTTGGTCAGGCCGGCCACCACGGTGGGCTCGATATAGAAGCCGCGCTCATGCTCGGCGGGCCGTCCGCCCCCACAGGCGAACCTCCCGCCCTCGGCGATCGCGAGGTCGAGATAGGACTGCACCCGGTCGCGGTGGCGTTCGGAGATCAGCGGCCCGCAGATCGTCGCCGGATCGGCCGGATCGCCAGGCCGGATGCCCGACACGGTCGCGGCGACGGCCTCCACCGCCTCGTCGTAGCGATTCCGCGGCACCAGCAACCGGGTGGTGATCGCGCAACCCTGTCCGGCGTGCACGCAGACGGTGAAACCGGCCATCGCGGCGGCCGCGGCCAGATCGGCGTCATCGAGCACCAGGAACGCCGACTTGCCACCCAACTCCAGGAACACCTTCTTGACGGTGTTCGCGCCGGCGGCCATCACCGTGCGTCCGGTCGCGGTCGACCCGGTGAACGAGACCATGTCGACGCGGGAATCACTGGTCAGCATCGCGCCCACCGCCTGATCACTGGAGGTCACGATGTTGAGAACTCCGGGTGGAATATCGGTGCACTCGGCGGCCAGTTCACCGAGAATTGCAGCGCACCAGGGGGTTTCCGGAGCCGGTTTGAGCACGACGGTATTCCCGGCCGCCAGCGCCGGGCCGATCTTGGCCAGATTGATCTGGTGCGGGAAGTTCCACGGCGTGATCGCGCCCACCACTCCGATCGGTTCCCGGACCAGACTCCGGCGGGTGGGGATGCCCATCGGCCGGGCCAGACCGAGATCGGTTCGCCACGAATAGCTCTCGGCGGTGTCGGCGGCGAAATCCAGGTCCGCCACCGGACCCTCCAGTTGGGCTGCGGAGGTGAGCATTCGAGGAGCGCCCACCTCGTCGATGGTGATCTGGCGCAACTGCTCGACGTGATCGCGCATCGCATCGCGCAACTGACGGACGCAGCGCACCCGCAAGCCGGTGTCGCTGGACCACAGGCCCGCGTCGAAAGCCCGGCGGGCGGCGTCGATGGCGCGGCCCATGTCCTCGGTGTCGGCGTCGGCAGCGGTTCCCAGCACCTCCTCGGTCGCCGGGTTGACGGTCTCGAACCGGCCCGCGCGGCCCGCGCCGAACTCGCCGTCGATGAAGAGGTCGCTGTTGCGCTCGGCTGCTATCGCCATCCGGGACTCCCACCTGCGGCAAATGGACACCTGTCCGGAAGATCTCGGTCGGACGATAGCCTCAGGCCACCACCGGCCGCAAGCCCCCTTCTCGTAATAGTCCTTCGGATAGCGCTTTTCGCCCGCTCTTGCACCGGTGCGGCGTACGGAAGTACGGTGGACATGTGTCCGACACTGGGGCCGTGAAAGCTCTGCGGGAGAGTTCGGCCAGGCGGCCGCGCCAGCAGGGGACGGCCAGCCGGCTCGTCGATGCGGCCCTGGACGTGCTGCGGCACTCGTCCCACGCGGACCTGACGGTTCGGGGGGTCGCGGCCCGGGCCGAGGTCGCTCCGGCGACCGCGTACACCTACTTCTCGTCGAAGAACCATCTGGTCGCCGAGGTGTACCTGCATCTGGTGCGCCAGGTGCCCTACCACACCGACGTCAACGAGACCCGGCTCCACCGCGTGCAACAGACGTTGCGAAGTCTGGCTCTGATGGTCGCCGACGAGCCCGAGTTGGCCGCGGCGTGCACCATCGCGCTGCTGAGCAACGACGCCGGTGTGCCGGCGGTCCGGGACCAGGTCGGGTCTGAGATCCACAAGCGGATCAAGTCCGCGCTCGGCCCCGGCCCCGACGGCGGAACTGTGTCGGCTCTGGAGATGAGTTATTTCGGGGCGCTGGTCCAGGCCGGCAGCGGCGCCTTCACCTACCGGCAGATCGCCGACCGGCTCGGCTATGTCGCGGGACTGGTCCTGGACGGTGACCGGTGAGTTCGGAGACCGTCGGCCTGATGCTCGACCCCTACAGCTACGCCTTCCACGCCGACCCCTATCCGTACTACCGGCGGCTGCGTGAGGAGGCGCCGCTGTACCGCAATGACGAACTGGACTTCTGGGCCCTGACCCGCCACGCCGACGTCCACCGGGGCTTCCGCAACAGCACCGAGCTGTCCAACAGGCTCGGCGTGGCGCTGGATCCGATATCCCGGACGCCGGAGGCCTACCGGACCATGTCGTTCCTGGCGATGGACGATCCCGGGCACCTGCGGCTGCGGACCCTGGTGTCCAAGGGGTTCACCCCCCGACGTATCCGCGAACTCGAGCCGCGCGTCCTGCAATTGACGACCGAGCATCTCGACACCGCGCTGCGGCGCGACGATATCGACTACATCACCGACTTCGCCGGCAAGCTGCCGATGGACGTGATCTCCGAACTCGTCGGGGTGCCCCGCGAGGACCGTCAGTATCTGCGCGGCCTGGCCGATGCGGTGATGCACCGGGAGGAAGGCCTGACCGACGTGCCGGAATCGGCACTGACGGCGGCGATGGAGTTGATGGTCTACTACGCCGACATGGTCAGGCGGCGCCGCCGGAATCCCGCCGAGGACCTGACCAGCGCGCTGCTGAACGCCGAGATCGACGGGGACCGTCTCGGCGACGACGAGATCATGGCCTTCCTGTTTCTCATGGTGGTCGCCGGCAACGAGACCACCACGAAACTGCTCGGCAACGCCGTCTACTGGGCCGGGGCCAATCCCGCCCAACTCGCCGCGGTGTATGACGATCCCGCGCGGGTCACGCAGTGGGTGGAGGAGACCCTGCGCTACGACACCTCCAGCCAGATCCTGGCCCGGCTGGTCGTGGCCGACGTCGAGTTCCACGGCACCACCCTTCACGAGGGGGACACACTGCTGCTGCTGCCCGGGTCGGCCCACCGCGACGAGCGGGTCTTCGACGATCCCGACGCCTACCGCATCGGCCGGGAGATCGGCTCCCGCCTGCTCAGCTTCGGCAGCGGCTCCCACTTTTGCCTCGGAGCCCACCTGGCCCGGATGGAAGCGCGCATAGCGCTGACTGAGATGATTTTGCGGACAACGGGTTTCGAGGTCGACGCCGACAACTCCGTGCGGGTGCACTCCAGCAGCGTGCGCGGTTTCGCCAGTCTGCCCATCACCGTGCGGAGAGCGTGATGCCCCGCTTCGAGCCCCACCCGGATCGCCGGCCCGTCCTCGTCGCCGGGGCCTCCTCGGGGATCGGAGCCGCCACCGCCGCCGAGCTTGCCGCCCGCGGATTCCCGGTGGCACTCGCCGCGCGGAGGGTGGACATGTGCGCTGAACTGGCCGAACGGATCCGCGCCCACGGGGGTGAGGCCGTCGCGCTGCCGCTCGACGTCACCGATGCCGATTCGGTCACCGGCTGCGTGCGCCGCGCCACCGAGGAACTCGGGGACATCGAGGTGCTCGTCGCCGGGGCGGGCGACACTTTCTTCGGCCGGCTCCACGAGACCGGCAGCGAGGAGTTCGCCGCCCAGATCCAGATCCACCTCGTCGGCGCCAACCGGCTCGCCACCGCGGTGCTGCCCGGGATGGTGCAGCGGCGGCGCGGCGACGTGATCTTCGTCGGCTCCGACGTCGCGTTGCGCCAGCGGCCGCACATGGGCGCCTACGGCGCGGCCAAGGCCGGATTGGTGGCGATGGTGACCAACCTGCAGATGGAATTGGAGGGCACCGGGGTGCGGGCCTCGATCGTCCACCCCGGACCGACGCAGACCTCGATGGGCTGGGGCCTTCCGCCGGAGGCGATCTCCGCGGCCCTGGCGGACTGGGCGAAGTGGGGGCAGGCCCGCCACTCGTATTTTCTGCGCGCCGGCGACCTGGCCCGAGCGATCGCCTTCGTCGCCGAGACCCCACGCGGCGGATTCGTCGCCTCGATGGAACTGCAACCCGAGGCACCGCTGGACGGCGGTTCCGCCGAACGCGCACAACTGCGATATCCGGAGGGACCATGACCGCGCTGACCGATGTGCAACGGGTCTCCGGCGGGGACGGCGAACACGGGCATCTCGAGGAGTTCCGCACCGACCCGATCGGCCTGATGCGCCGGGTGCGCCGGGAGTGCGGCGATGTCGGCTATTTCCAGCTGGCCGGCAAGAAGGTGGTACTGCTCACCGGTGCTGAGGCGAACGAATTCTTCTTCCGTGCCGACGATTCCGATCTCGACCAGGCTGAGGCCTACCCGTTCATGACGCCGATCTTCGGCAAGGGCGTGGTGTTCGACGCCAGCCCCGAGCGGCGCAAGGAGATGCTGCACAACTCGGCACTGCGCGGCGAGCACATGAAGAGCCATGCCGCCACCATCGAACGCGAGGTCCGCCGGATGGTCTCGGACTGGGGCGATTCCGGCGAGGTCGACCTGCTGGACTTCTTCGCCGAGCTGACCATCTATACCTCGACGGCATGCCTGATCGGGCGCAAGTTCCGCGAGCAGGTCGACGCCCGCTTCGCCGAGTACTACCACCAGCTCGAACGTGGCACCGACCCGCTGTGTTACGTCGACCCCTACCTGCCGATCGAGAGTTTCCAGGTGCGCGACAAGGCCCGCGCGGCGCTGGTCGGCCTGGTCAGCCGGATCATGGACGGCAGGATCGCCGAACCGCCGGCCGACAAGTCCGATCGCGACATGCTGGACGTCCTGGTGTCCATCACCGACGACGACGGCAACCTCCGGTTCAGCGCCGACGAGATCACCGGGATGTTCATCTCGCTGATGTTCGCCGGCCACCACACCAGCTCCGGAACCTCGGCCTGGACCCTGATCGAACTGATGCGCCACCCCGACATCAACGCCGAGGTGACCGCCGAACTCGATGAGCTCTACGCCGACGGCCAGGAGGTGAGCTTCCACGCGCTGCGGCAGATCCCGAAGCTGGAGAACGTCATCAAGGAGACCCTCCGACTGCACCCTCCGCTGATCATTCTCATGCGGGTGGCCAAGGGCGAGTTCGAGGTCCAGGGACATCCGATCCATGACGGTGACTTCGTCGCGACCTCACCGGCGGTGTCGAACCGGATCGCGGAGGACTTCCCCGGCCCGGACGCCTTCGACCCCGACCGCTACAACGCGCCCCGGGAGGAGGATGTCCTGCACCGGTGGACCTGGATCCCATTCGGGGCCGGCCGGCACCGCTGCGTCGGTGCGGCATTCGGCACCATGCAGATCAAGGCCATCTTCTCGGTCCTGCTGCGGGAGTATGAGTTCGAGATGACCCAGCCGCCGGAGAGCTACCGCAACGACCATTCCAAGATGGTCGTCCAACTCGCCCGGCCGGCACGAGTCCGATACCGCAAACGGAAGACCTAGGGAGATCGGATGGCCGGCTACCGCATCGAGGTCGACCTCGACCTGTGCCAGGGCCACGCCATGTGCGAGCTGGAGTCTCCCGACTACTTCCGGGTGCCCAAACGCGGCACCGTGGAGATCCTCGACACCGAGCCACCCGACGGTGCGCGTGCCGAGATCCAGCGGGCGGTCGAGAGCTGCCCGACCCGGGCCCTGATCGTCATCGAGAAAGAGGACTGAGGAATGGTCGCTCTACCCCGCGAGCAACTCGAGGATTTCGTGCAGCGCTGGCTGGCGGCCAACAACGAGGCCGAGCGCCGGGGTGACTGGACCCCACTGGCGGAGTTCTACGCCGAGGATGCCACCTACGGCTGGAACATCGGTCCGAAGGAGGACGTCATGTGCATCGGCAAGTCCGAGATCCGCGAGATCGCCCTCGGGCTGGAGATGGCCGGGTTGGACGGCTGGACCTACCCCTACCAGCGGGTGCTCATCGACGAGAAGATCGGCGAAGTGGTCGGCTTCTGGAAGCAGGTGGCCGCCGACCCCGACGATCCGGACCGTGGCTCCTATGAGATCCACGGCATCGGGGGAAGCTGGTTCCGGCTCGACGCCGCGGGGCTCATCGAGTGGCAGCGCGACTTCTTCGACTTCGGCCACGTGCAGAAGCTGTACCTCGAACTCATCGAGCAGGGAAAACTCTCGGCGGGCATGCAGGCGCGGATCCAGCGCAGTCTGGCCGGGGAGAAGCTTCCCGGCTACTACCCGCTCGGGCAGACGCCCGTCCCGATCTGGTGACTTGACACCCGTCAGGTTCTAGGATCGGTAGGACGTTCTCGATCGGCCACTCAGTCAGGCGGAGGTTTGCAGTGAAGACAAAAGGCGCTCTCATCTGGGAGTTCAACCAGCCTTGGTCGATCGAGGAGATCGAGATCGGCGATCCGGCCAAAAACGAGGTCAAGGTCCAGATGGAGGCCTCGGGCATGTGCCATTCCGACCACCACCTGGTGACCGGCGGCATCCCGATGATGGGCTTCCCGGTGCTCGGCGGCCATGAGGGCGCCGGCGTCGTCGTCGAGGTCGGCGAGGGGGTTGAGGGCGTAGCGGTCGGCGACCACGTAGTGATGTCGTTCATCCCGTCCTGCGGGAAATGCCCGTCCTGTCAGGCCGGGCTGCGCAATCTGTGCGACCTCGGGGCGGGCCTGCTCGGCGGCGTCGCGATCTCCGACGGCACCCACCGCATCCACGCCAAAGGCCAACCGGTGTTCCCGATGACCCTGCTGGGCACCTTCTCGCCCTACATGGTGGTGCACGAGTCCTCGGTGGTGAAGATCGACCCGTCCATCCCCTTCGAGGTGGCCTGCCTGGTCGGCTGCGGCGTCACCACGGGGTGGGGTTCGGCCACCCACACCGCGCAGATCAAACCCGGCGAGGACGTCGCCATCGTCGGCGTCGGCGGGGTGGGCATGTCGGCGTTGCAGGGCGCGGTGGTCTCCGGCGCGCGCCACGTCTTCGTGATCGAACCGGTCGAGTGGAAGCGCGACGCGGCTCTGAAGTTCGGCGCCACCCACGTCTATCCCGACATCGAGACCGCGCTGATGGGCATCGCGGAGGTCACCCAGGGCTTCATGGCCAAGAAGGTGATCGTCACCGTCGGCGAGGTGCACGGAGCCGACGTGGACAACTACATGAACATCACCTCCAAGTCCGGGACCTGTGTGATGACGGCCATCGGCAGCATGCTCGACACCAACATCACGCTCAACCTGGCGATGCTGACCCTGATGCAGAAGAACCTGCAGGGCACCATCTTCGGTGGCGGCAACCCGTACTTCGACATCCCCCAGCTGCTCTCGATGTACAAGGCCGGGAAGCTCAACCTCGACGACATGATCACCCGCCAGTACCGACTCGAGCAGATCAACGAGGGCTACCAGGACATGTTGGAGGGCAAGAACATCCGAGGCGTCATCCGCTACACCGACGATGACCGCTGAGCCCGCCATGTCACCCGAGACCGCGGACACCGCAACGGAGATCAGCCCAGCGATGGCCGCATCGACGGCGTCATGGCGGTGCGTGCAGTCCCACGACCGCCAGGGCTGGCTGGCCCTGATGGCTGACGATGTGGTGATCGAGGATCCGATCGGTCCGTCGATCACCAACCCGGACGGGTCCGGTGTGCGGGGGAAGGACGCTGTCGCGGGGTTCTATGACACCAACATCGCCGCCAACAAGCTGCGGGTGACCTGCGAGGAGACCTTCCCGTCCAGTTCGCCCAACGAGATCGCCCACATCCTGGTTTTGCGCAGCGAGTTCGAGGGCGGTGTTACCAGCACGGTCCGCGGGGTGTTCTGCTACCGCGTCAACGACGCCGGCCTCATCACCAACATGCGCGGGTACTGGAACCTGGAGGGGATGAAGTTCGGGCAGCCGGGCTGACCGCGGCCGGCATGCCGAAGCCTCGGCGGCCGTTGCGGTCACTCGATCGCCGCGCAACGAGGTGGCCCTAAGCTGAAGCGATGGCGTCGGTCTTCACCAGGATCATCAACCGCGAACTGCCGGGCCGGTTCGTGTACGAAGACGACCTCGGCGAGGAAGGGGTGGTCGCCTTCCTGACGATCGAGCCGATGACCCAGGGGCACACCCTGATCGTGCCGCGGGCGGAGGTGGACAACTGGCAGAACGTGGATCCGGCGTTGTTCGGCAGAGTGATGGACGTCGCCCAACGCGTCGGCCGGGCGGTGTGCGCGGCCTTCGGCGCCGAACGGGCCGGCATGATCATCGCCGGCTTGGAGGTGCCGCATCTGCACGTGCACGTGTTCCCGGCCTACAACCTGACCGACTTCGGATTCGCCAACGTCGATCGCAATCCCACGCCCGAGTCTCTCGACGAGGCACAAGCCAAGATCATTGCGGCGATTGCGGACCAGGACTGACCCGGTTTGGCTCTACACTGATGCCCATGGATCGGTGCCCATGGACCTGACGAAAGCCCTGATCAACGCGGCGATCACGCCCGTACGGGTTGGCCTGGCCGCCGCCGACGCGGGGCTGGCGGTCGCCGAGGCTGCGGTCGGCATCACCAAGCGCGGCCTCGGTGACGCCGACGCCCCGTCGGCCAGCGACTCGGTGGCCCATCTGCTGGGCCTCGACGAGACGCTCGAGCGGGCCAACAGGTTCGCCGCCCTGATCGAGGAGGACGCCCCTCTGGGCCGGGCCCTGGCGCCGGACGGTCCGGTGGATCGCCTGATGCGTCCCGGTGGGCTGATCGATCGGCTCACCGCCCCCGACGGTGTCCTGGAGCGACTCACCGCCGAGGGCGGCGGGGTGGACCGTGCGCTCTCTCCCGGCGGGCTGGTCGACCAACTGCTCGACGAGAACGGTTTGGTGGAGCGTCTGCTCGCCGAGGACGGCCTGGCCGACCGACTGCTCGCCGAGGGTGGTGTGATCGAGAGGCTGACCGCGCCGGACGGACCGATCGAGCAACTGACCGTGGTGACCGACTCACTGAATCGTCTGGCCCCGGGCATGGAGGCGCTCACCCCCACGGTGGAGGCGCTGCGCGAGGCGGTGATCGCGATGACCCGGGTCGTCGATCCCCTGAGCAACATCGCGGAACGGATTCCGCTGCCCGGCCGCCGCATGTGGCCGTTCCGCGACGACGACGAGTGACCGGTTAGGCTGCCGGGGCGGGCTGGCGCGTGCGCCTGCCCCCCGCCTCCTTAGCTCAGTGGTAGAGCACTCGCCTTGTAAGCGAAAGGTCGTCGGTTCAATCCCGACAGGGGGCTCCGGGCCGCGGTGGCCCGGCATCAGCGATTCAGCCCTGACCGGGGAGGCGCTCGCCGAAGGACGGTCGGCGCATCTGCTGGTGCCCGTGGACCCCTTCGGCGTAGGCGGTCTCGGCGTGCTGGGCGAAGTCGATACCGCCGGCCTCGTCATCGGGGCTGAGCCGGAAGCCCATCGTCGCGTCGATCAACCGGGCCAGGGCGTAGGAGACCGCGAAGGCGTACAGGGCGACGACGACGGCTGCCAGGGCCTGCTTGCCGAGTTGCGCCAGTCCTCCACCGTAGAGAAGGCCGCGGGTCCCACCGGTCATCACGGCGTTGGCGAGCAGTCCGATCAACAGCACCCCCACCACGCCACCGACGAAGTGCACGCCGACGACGTCAAGCGAGTCGTCGTAGTTGAGCCGGAACTTCAGCCCGATCGCGAAGGAACACACGATGCCGGCGGCCAGGCCGACCACAGCCGCCCCGAGCGTGTTGACCGTGCCACACGACGGTGTGATCGCCACCAACCCGGCGACGACTCCCGACGCGGCGCCGAAGGTGGTCGGCTTGCCGTCGCGGACCTGTTCGACCGACAGCCAGCCGAGCATGCCCAGGCAGCCGGCCACCAGGGTGTTGAGCAAAATCGCCGCCGCCTGCCCGTTGGCGGCCAGTGCCGAACCGGCGTTGAAGCCGAACCAGCCGAACCACAGCAGACCAACCCCGAGCAGTACGAACGGCAGATTGTGCGGCCGCATCGCGTCGACCTTGAACCCGATCCGCGGACCCAGCACGAGGGCGAGCGCCAGCGCTGAGGAGCCGGAGACGATCTCGACGACGAGTCCGCCGGCGTAGTCCATCGCCCCGAGCCTGAACAACCACCCGTCCGGGGACCACACCCAGTGGGCGACCACGGCATACACGGCAATGGCCCACGCCGGCACGAACACCATCCAGGACGCGAACCGGGCGCGATCGGCGATGGCGCCACTGACGAGGGCGGCGGTGATGATGGCGAAGCTGAGTTGGAAGGTGGCGAACAACAACTCGGGGACGTCCCCGCGAACGGTGTCGGGGCCGATCCCCAGCAGACCCGCGCGGCTCAGGTCCCCGACAAGCCCGCCCCTGTCCGCACCGGCGAACGCGATGCTGTACCCGGCCAGCAACCAGGCGACGGTGACCAGGGGGATGGAGATGAAGCTCATCATGATCATGTTCAGGACCCCGGTGGTACGCACCATGCCGCCGTAGAAGATCGCCAGTCCGGGCGTCATCAGCAGGACAAGGGCTGTGCTGATCAGCAGCCAAGCGGTGGCGGCGGGGTCGATCACGGTCGGGCTCCTTCGTCGGGACCCGACGAGAATGGCCGCGCGGTGTTTCCGGCACGCGGCGGCGATGTTTCGGCTGTGTTTCCGCGACCCGCCCGGGCTCCGCCGCAGCCGCCCCCGGCGGGGAGGTCACTCCCGGCGATCCCGGCCTACGCCGTCGAGAATCGTGTCGATGACGAAGTGGGCGTCGTCGTCGGTCACCGGGCGGTCGTGGAACACCACCGGCAGGGCCGTGCCGATCGCAATCAGGTCGAGCAGTCGTTCGACGTCGATGTCGGCGTCGCACTCGCCGCGCTCGATCCCGCGGCGGAACAACACCTGGTATCGCTTGGCCCGGACGTCGAGCAAAGCCCGCCGGGCGCCACTGACATCCCAGTCGGAAGGCCTGCTCATCAGGGCGTCCAGCAACCGGCGGCCCAGAGAGGTGTTGTAGACCGAGGCGAGCCAGCAGGCGAACACCCGCAGATCCCCGCGCAGGCTCCCGGTATCGGGCACCGGAAGCCTGCCGTCGAAATAGGCCTCCAGCGTGGCACCCAGCAGTTCGCGGGTGTTCGGCCAGTGTCGGCGGATCTCCCGGACGTCGACCCCGGCGCGAGCGGCCACCTGCTGCTCGCTGAACGCCGCGGTGGTGGGATGAACCAGTTCGGCCAGGGCCGCGTTCAGAATCGGGTCGCCGAGATCCTCGCTTCCGGGACCCGCATTTGCGATTCCGGTCATGGCACCCCACGGGCCGGTCGACGTGATCGCGGTACCCGGGGCCCGACTGCCCGGCAAACCCCGCTCGGCGCCATCAGCAAATGCTACTCACTCGCGGTGCGGCCCGAAACACTCGAACGGCGACTCCCGCGGTGCCATGCGCAAGGCAAGGCAGTTCACCAGCCGGCCGAACCCGGCCCACCCTTGAACGGGCCCACCACCCGGCTGGTTACCCAACCGCCGTAGAAGCCGCCCGGCTGCGGTCTGACCGTCTCGCCGTCGACGGTGCACCGGTCCACCGCGCCGGCCATCACCGCGACGGCGTCGGCGATCGGCTCGAAACCCGGCGTCGGAGACGGGTAGCTCCAGGCCGCCTTGCTCGCCACCCGACCGGCGGCCACCAGGTCGAAGTACCGGGCCCGGCCCTTCCACTCACACCAGGAGGATCCCGGCGCGTCCCGAAGCGCGCCCTCGCGAAAGGCATCCCGGGGCAGGTAGTACGTCGGCGGGTGGCTCGTCTCCAGTACCCGCCAGCCGTGGTTGGTGTCGGCGACGACCTCACCGCCCAACTCGACGGTGATCCGACCGTGGAAGGGTTCCAGCCGCGGTGGGCGGGGATAGTCCCATACCGACTCCTGCCCCGGTCCGGGTCGTTCGGGTTTGGGTCGCATACCGGCTCACACCACCCCGCGCAGGCCCTCGGCGCCGAACAGCGGCTCGAGCATCCCGGAGAGGTCGGGGCCACGCCGCAGTCCGTGACCGCCGTCGACGTTGATCACCTGCCCGGTGATCCAGCCCGCGGCGTCGCTGAGCAGGAACATGGCCAGGTTGGCGATGTCGGTGACCTCCCCGGTGCGTGGCAGCGGGGTGCACTGTCGGTAGTCCTCGCTGACCTCCGGGGAACTCAGGATCGCCTCGACCAGTTCGGTCCGGATCAATCCCGGCCGTATTCCGTTGACCCGTACCCAGGACGGCCCGAGTTCGTCGGCGGCCAGCATCATCAGATGGTCCAGGGCCGACTTGCTGACGCCGTAGGCACCGAACCAGCGGTGGATGTTGCTTGCGGCGATGGAGGAGATCCCGACGAACGAGCCGCCACCGCCGCGCACCATCTCCCTGGCGGCGTGCTTGAGCACGTACATCGTGCCGTTGACATTGAGATCGACGGTGCGCCGCCAGGCGGCCGAGTCGATCTGGGTGACCGGCCCGATGGTCTCGGAACCCCCGGCGCAGTGCACCACTCCGTGCAATCGACCTCGCCACTGTGCCGCCGAACTCACAACGCCGGCGACCCGCTCCTCGTCGGTGACGTCGGCCGGTTGGTGACGCACCTCGCGACCGGTGGCCGCCTGGATCTCGGCGGCGGCCGCGGAGAGCCGTTCGGCGTTTCGTCCGACGATGACCACGTCGGCCCCGGCCCCGGCCAGCCCGCTGGCCACACCTTTGCCGATCCCGCTGCCGCCGCCGGTGACCACGTAGGTCCGGTCGGTCAAGGAAAGCTGCATCCCGGGAACCCCTTCAAAATCCATCCGCATCCATCCGCGTTGTCCCATCGAACCACGGTCAGACCCGCGGCCGGGTCGGCTCAACCCCCAGCGAGTGCCTGCGGGCCCGGAATGACCCCAGTACGCTCGATGTAACACGCCCGCCGGCCTCGGCGAACATACAGAAGACCTGCCCAACGACCGCAAGGACTCCCCATGACTTCGTCCCCGTCCACCCTCGCGCAGCGCCTGCTGCTGGCCGGTGGCTTCGCCTTGGCCGCCGCCGCGATCCCGTTGACCATCGGACTCTCGGCCACCGCCGATCCGTCGGCCGTGGCCACTTGTCCGCCTGGTGAGACGCTCGACACCGCCAGCGGGGCCTGCAAGCCCAACACCGACGTGACCACCGACACGACGCTCAACCCGCTCGACCCGGAGAACACCGCCCTGCAGCCCGACGAGATCACCTCGTCTGCCGAGGGCGATGTAGGAGAGCTGCCCAAGGTCGACGGTATTCCCTGCACCGGCGCCGGCGGCGGCGGCGGCGGCACCGGCGAGTGCATCGGCCTCGAAGAGTCGCAGGGCAACACGTACACGAAGCCGGTGGTGCCGACAGCGTCGCTGTCACCGACGACCGTCATGGAGCAACCGTAGGACCTCGAGCGGGGTGTGACGGCGGGCTGGCCGGCCCGTCGTCGACCCCGTGACGAAACCCCTTGTCAAGCCCGTCCGGAGGCCCGGCCGGCCCCCGTCACCTAGAGTTGAGCGTATGCCTGCGAAATCCCAGTCCGAACTCGACGACGTCGAACCGCTGACCGACACCACCGCCCGCCAAGCGCGCAGGGTGGTCGCCGCCTATGCCGCCGACGCCGACGAATGCCGGGTGTTCCTGTCGATGCTCGGCATCGGTCCCGCCAAGCTCGAGGCCTAGATGGCGTCCGGAGACCGCGACAGCGCCGCCTCCGGAGACTCCGATTTCGTGGTGGTCGCCAACCGGCTGCCGATCGACATGGAGCGACTCGCCGACGGGACCATCACCTGGAAGCGCAGCCCCGGCGGTCTGGTGACGGCCCTGGAGCCGCTGCTGCGCAAGCGCCGCGGCGCCTGGATCGGCTGGCCGGGGATCGTCGACGGACCCGAGGACCCCATCGTCGAGGACGACCTGCGGCTCTACCCGGTGCGGCTGAGCGCCGAGGACATCGAGGAGTACTACGAGGGCTTCTCCAATGCGACGCTGTGGCCGCTCTACCACGACGTGATCGTCAAGCCGACCTACCAGCGTGAGTGGTGGAATCGCTACGTCGACGTCAACCGCCGGTTCGCCGAGGCCACCTCGAGGGCTGCCGCCGAGGGCTCCACAGTCTGGATACAGGACTACCAGCTGCAACTGGTTCCCAAGATGCTGCGGACGCTGCGGCCCGACCTGACGATCGGTTTCTTCCTGCACATCCCGTTCCCGCCCGTCGAACTGTTCATGCAGATGCCGTGGCGGACCGAGATCGTCGAGGGGCTGCTGGGCGCGGATCTGGTTGGCTTCCACCTGCCCGGCGGGGCACAGAACTTCCTGTTCCTGGCGCGCCGGCTGGTCGGGGCTGAGACATCCCGGGCCTCGGTGGGGGTGCGCTCCCGGTTCGGTGAAGCCAAGATCGGCTCACGCACGGTCCGGGTCGGGGCCTTCCCCATCTCGATCGACTCCGCCGAACTCGACCACAAGGCGCGCAACCGGGCGATCCGGAAGCGGGCCAAGGAGATCCGCGTCGAGCTCGGCAACCCGCGAAAGATACTGCTCGGCGTCGACCGGCTGGACTACACCAAGGGCATCGACGTGCGCCTCAAGGCCTTCTCCGAGCTACTCGCGGAGGGCAGGGCCAAGCGCGACGACACCGTTCTGGTCCAGTTGGCCACTCCCAGCCGCGAGCGGGTGGACAGCTACCGGGTTCTTCGCAACGACGTGGAACAACAGGTCGGTCACATCAACGGCGAGTACGGCGAGGTCGGACACCCGGTGGTGCACTATCTGCACAGACCGGTCCCCCGCGACGAACTCATCGCCTTCTTCGTGGCCAGCGACGTCATGCTGGTCACTCCGTTGCGAGACGGTATGAACCTGGTCGCCAAGGAGTACGTCGCCTGTCGCAGCGACCTGGGCGGTGCCCTCGTGCTCAGCGAATTCACCGGCGCGGCAGCCGAACTGCGGCAGGCCTACCTGACCAACCCGCATGACCTTGACGGTGTCAAGGACGCCATCGAAGCCGCGCTCAACCAGTCCCCCGAAGAGGGGCGCCGCCGGATGCGGGCCATGCGGCGGCAGGTGCTGGCCCACGACGTGGATCGGTGGGCGCGGTCCTTCCTCGAGGCGCTGGCCGAGACCCGGACCGCCGACCGGCCCTAGTCCCCCATCAGGTCGCCGGCGCCGAAGGTGCGCTCGGGGTCACGGCCGGCGAAATAGGAACGCATCGAATCGCTGAGTCCCGCGGGGTCCCAGGCCATGCCGTCGGCGTGGAACCGGTGCTCGGCGGTGGGTGCGGCCACCAGGGTCACGGTGGGCCCGTAGACGACGAAAAGCTGTCCGCTGACCTCCTCGGCGGCCGGCGACGCCAGAAAATTCACCAGGGTGACAACGTGTTCGGGGGAAAGCGGGTCGACTTCGCCCTCGTCGAGTTCGGGTTCGGCGCCGAACACCTCGGCGGTCATCGCCGTGCGGGCCCGCGGACAGATGGCGTTGGCGCGCACCCCGTAACGGTGCAGTGCGCGGGCCGCGGTGAGAGTCAGTGCCGTGATCCCCGCTTTGGCCGCGCCGTAGTTGGCCTGGCCGACCGGACCCATCAGACCCGCTTCGGACGAGGTGTTGATGATCCGCCCGTAGACGGCTCCGCCACTGTCCTTGGCCTGCGCCCGCCAGTAGGCCGCGGCGTTGCGGGTCAGCAGGAAGTGCCCCCGCAGATGCACCGAGATGACCGCGTCCCAGTCCTCGTCGGTCATGTTGAACAGCATCCGGTCGCGGGTGATGCCGGCGTTGTTGACGACGATGTGCAGTCCGCCCCGCGACTCGGCGCAGGCGATCATCTCGTCGGCGGTGGACCGGGCGCTGACGTCGCCGGGCACCGCGACCGCCTCGCCCCCCACCGCCGCGATGGCGTCGAAGACGTCTGACTCGTCGAGTGCGCGCGCGATGTCGTTGACCACGACGGTGGCGCCCGCCCGGGCGAGACCGACGGCCTCGGCCCGACCCAGACCCGCCGCCGCACCGGTCACCACGGCCACGCGCCCGGACAGGTCCGGCCCGGCAGGGGTGGCGGCTGTCATCGGGTGAATACCTCTAGTCGCGCCGACTCAGCGCCGCGCGCGGGCATTCGTCGATCGCCTGCGCGGCCAACGCCTCCTTGTCCGACGGGATCGGGTCCGCGGTGACCATCACATAGTCCTCGTCGTCGAGTTCGAACAGTTCCGGCGCGATGCCCACGCACACCGCGTTGCCCTCGCAGCGGTCCCGATCCACCACAACCCGCATGGCTGCTCCTCCGTCCTCCGCACACCGGCTCATCTCGCTGGATTCCCAGACTAGAACGTGTTACAACCGAAAGATACGGCGGGTCGCCCGAACAGCACATTCAGGCCGGAGGTCGCAGGCGATGCGGATCAGCTACACCCCGGAGCAAGAGGACCTGCGCCGGGAACTCAGAAACTACTTCGCCGGGCTCATGACCCCGGAGCGCCGCGAGGCGCTGATGTCCACCACAGGCGAGTACGGCAGCGGCGACGTATACCGCGAGACGGTCGCGCAGATGGGCCGCGACGGCTGGCTGGCTCTGGGCTGGCCCACCGAGTACGGCGGCCAGGCCCGTTCCACGATGGACCAGTTGATCTTCACCGACGAGGCGGCGATCGCTGGGGCGCCGGTGCCTTTCCTGACCATCAACAGCGTCGCGCCCACCATCATGGCCTTCGGGACCGAGGAGCAGAAAAAGCTCTATCTGCCCGGCATCGCCTCCGGGGACATCCACTTCTCCATCGGCTACTCCGAGCCCGGTGCCGGCACCGACCTGGCCAGCCTGCGTACCGCAGCGGTCCGCGACGGCGACGACTACGTGGTCAACGGCCAGAAGATGTGGACCAGTCTGATCCAGTACGCCGACTATGTCTGGCTTGCTGTGCGCACCGATCCCGGGGCCAAGAAGCACCGCGGAATCTCGGTTCTGATCGTCCCCACCGCCGCCGAGGGCTTCTCTTACACCCCGGTTCACACCATGGCCGGGGCGGGCACCAGCGCGACCTACTACTCCGATGTCAGGGTGCCGGTCGGCAACCGGGTGGGTGAGGAGAACGGCGGCTGGAAGCTGGTGACCAATCAGCTCAACCACGAACGGGTCGCCCTGGTCTCCGCCCAACCGATCTTCACCGCGCTGAACCAGGTCCGCGAATGGGCCCAGAACACCAAGGACGCCCGCGGAGCCCGGCTGATCGACTCGGAATGGGTCCAGCTCAACCTCGCCCGGGTCCACGCCAAAGCCGAATACCTCAAGCTCATCAACTGGGAACTCGCCTCCTCCGACGCGACGGCCCCCTCTCCGGCGGACGCATCCGCCGCCAAGGTATTCGGCACCGAGTTGGCCACCGAGGCCTACCGCATGCTGATGGAGGTACTCGGGCCGGCGGCGACCCTGCGACAGGACTCACCGGGGGCCCTGCTGCGCGGCCGGGTGGAGCGGATGCACCGCTCCTCGCTGATCCTCACCTTCGGCGGGGGCACCAATGAGGTCCAGCGCGACATCATCGGCATGGCCGCCCTGGGCCTGCCCCGCAACCGCTGAGAGGTAAGCCGCCATGGATTTCACCAGAACTGAAGCGGCCCAGGACCTTTCCGGGCTGGTGTCGACCATCGTCGACACCGTATGCACCCCCGACCACCAGCGCGAACTGGATGGGCTGGACCAGCGCTTCGATGAGACACTGTGGCACAAGCTGACAGACGCGGACATCCTCAGCGCGGCCGCACCCGAGAGCCTGGGCGGCGGCGGCTTCGGCGTGCTGGAACAGACGGCGATTCTCACCGCCCTGGGGCGCCAGCTGGCCGCGGTTCCCTACCTGGACTCAGTGGTGCTCGCGGCTGGGTCGCTGGCACGCTCCGGTCCCCCCGCTCTGTGCCGGGACTGGGCGGCGCCGGCCGTCGCCGGCGAAAAGGTGCTGTCCACCGCCCTGGACGGGGAGCCAGGCCAGGGCCCGGTCCGGGCCACCGCGGTCGGCGACGGCTTCCGGTTGACCGGCGGCCGGACCCAGATTCCCTACGGTCCGGTGGCCGACGCTTTCCTGATTCCCGCCGAAACCGAAACCGGCACTTCGCTGTTCCTGGTCACCGCGCAGGATCCAGGAGTGACGGTGACCGCGCTGGAGACCACCGGACTGGGGAGCGTGGCCGCTATTGACCTGGCCGGGGTTCCGGTCGGCGCGGACCGCGTGGCCGGCGACGCCGACGCCCTGTCCTGGCTGGCGACGAGGCGGGCGGTGGGGCTGGCGGCCTTCCAGCTGGGCGTGTTGGAGCGGGCATTGGAACTGACCGCGGAGTACGCCCGGACCCGCGAGCAATTCGACCGCCCGATCGGCAGCTTCCAGGCGGTGTCCCAGCGACTCGCCGACGGCTACATCGACGTCAAGGGACTCCGGCTGACGGTGGACCAGGCCTCCTGGCGGCTCTCCGAAGACCTGCCCGCCGAGGTCGAGGCGGCTACCGCGGCGTTCTGGGCCGCCGAGGCGGGCCACCGGGTTTCCCACACCACCGTCCACGTCCACGGCGGGGTTGGTATCGACATCGACCACCCGGTGCATCGGTATTTCATCACCGCCAAGCAGACCGAGTTCGCCCTCGGCGGGGCCACGGCCGCGTTGCGGGCCATCGGCCGGGAACTGGCCGACACCCCCGCCTGAGCGTCCCCGTGCCGCCAACCGTGACTCGGCTGCTGGAGCCGCTGGCCTCGGTCGATGACCGGGGCGTACACGCCGACGACGGCTCGTACGCGTCCTGGCGCCGACACGTTCAGGAGGCCGCCGACCTCGCCGCGCTGCTGCGGTCCCGCCTGGACCCGAACCGGCCGCCGCACGTCGGGGTGGTGCTGGGCAACACCCCGCTGTTCTCCTCGGTTTTGGTGGCCGCCGGGCTCAGCGGCATCGTGCCGGTGGGGCTTAACCCGATCAGGCGCGGCGAGGCGATTCGGCGCGACGTCGAACACGCCGACTGCCAGCTGGTACTCGCCGACCAGCCGGTCCCCGGAGTTCCGGTGGTGGACGTGAACTCACGGTCGTGGTCGGCCGAACTCGGTTCGTTCGCCGGATCGCCGATCACCTTCGCCGACTGCGCTCCCGACGATCTGTTCATGCTGATCTTCACCTCGGGCACCAGCGGCGAACCCAAGGCGGTGCGTTGCACGCACGAGAAGGTCGCCGGACCCGGGGTGATGCTGTCCGATCGGTTCAACCTGGGACCCCGCGACGTTTTCTACCTGTCGATGCCGCTGTTCCACTCCAACGCGGTGATGGCCGGCTGGGCGCCGGCGGTGGCGGCACAGGGCTCGATCGCACTGCGCCGCAAGTTCTCCGCATCGCGGTTCATCGACGATGTGCGCCGCTTCGGGGCGACCTACGCCAACTACGTCGGCACGCCGATGTCCTACATCCTGGCGACCCCGCCGCGGCCGGACGACGCCGACAACCCGTTGCGCATCATGTACGGGAATGAGGCCACACCCTCGGACATCGGCCGTTTCGCCGAGCGGTTCTCGGTGAACGTCATCGACGGTTTCGGTTCCACCGAGGGCGGGATCGCCATCGGGCGCACACCCGAAACCCCGGAAGGCTCACTGGGTCCGCTGCCCGACGGAATGCAGATCATCGACGTCGACACCGGCCGGCCCTGCCCGCCCGGTGTGGTCGGAGAACTGGTCAACACCTCGGGGGCCGGGCAGTTCCGCGGGTACTACAAGGATCCCGAAGCCGAGGCCGAGCGAATGTCCGGAGGCGTCTACCACAGCGGCGACCTGGCTTACCGGGACGATGCCGGCTTCGTGTATTTCGCCGGGCGGCTCGGGGATTGGATGAGGGTCGATGGTGAGAACCTGGGGACCGCTCCCATAGAGAGGGTGCTGATGCGTTTCCCCGGGTTCACCGAAGTCGCGGTCTACGGAATCCCGGACCGGGTCGGTGACCGGGTGATGGCCGCAGTCGTACTCGCCGAAGGCAGTGAGTTCGACCCTCGCGGCTTGCGCGCATTCCTTGCCGAACAGGACGATCTCGGACCCAAACAGTGGCCGTCGTTCGTCAGGGTCGCCGAGGCCCTACCGCGGACCGAGACCTTCAAGGTTCTCAAGCGCAGATTGGCCGAGGAGGCACTGAAGTGCCCAGACCCGGTCCACCCGATCCCGCGTTGACCCGCTCACCGCGAGCCGATTGCTTCGTCGGTGCACCTCAGATCAGCGCCCGCCCGGTGCGGACGCGGGACGGCCCATCACGAGAACCGCGGCCAGGCCCATCACCGCGATGATCGCCGCCGAGACGATCATCGTGATGTCGAAGCCCTGGGTGTAGGCCTTCTCCGCCGCCTGCACCGCAGCCCGCCCGGCAGCGGTCGTGGGCTCGACCTGGTCGTGGGCGAACTGACGCACCTCGTCTATCCCGGCGGCGACCTGAGAGGGGGTGGCCAGTCCTTCTTTCTGCAGCTCCCCGGCGAAGCGCGCATGGCCGAAGATCTGTACGAACACCACGCTCAGCGCCAGACCGGCCGCATAGCCGACCTGGCCGATGGTGGTCCGGAACGACGTCACCGAACCGAGGTAGTCGGCCGGCGCCTCGGCGACGAACATCGCCGATTGCGGAATCGAGATCAGGGCCAGGCCGATACCGACGACGACAGCACCCGGAACGACCACCCACGCGGGCCAGTCGTTCTTCGCGACGACCATCAGCAGCAAACCGAGCACACAGCACACGAAGCCCAGACCGAGGACCTGCCGCAGCCGGTCGCCGTGCTTGGCCAGGTAATTGCCCACCAGCACCGATACCGCGAGAAGTACGAGCAGCATCGGAAGCTGAAGCACAGTCACCTGGAAGGTCGACACCGCTTTGGTGTACTGCCAGAGGTTGCTGGTCGACAGCTGGACGACCGCCTGACCGAAGTTCCAGGCAACGCCCGCGACCACCGCGGCGAGGAAGACACCGCTGGCGAACAGCTTGATCGGGAATGCCGGAGCCTTGCTGCGCAGCTCGACGGCGCCGAAGAGCGCGTAGCCGGCGACTCCCGCGGCGACCGGCAGGTAGAACTTCGGCGAGCTGAGCGAGGTCGCCGCCTGGCTGAGACCGTAGAGCAGCGACACCGTTGCGGCCCCGACCAGGACCAGGCCCGCGTAGTCGACCGATCCCTCACCGGACCGGGGCATCACCGGCAATACACGAGGAACGAAGACGACGAACACCACGCCCAGCAAGGGCACCAGCAACATCGCAACCCGCCACGAATTCAGGGCGACCGCGCCGCCGATCATCGAGCCCACGATCATCAAAGCGATCATGACGGCGCTCCACAGGCCCAGAGCCGCATTCAGTTTCGGCGCCGGCGTGACGAAGCGCACGTAGGCGAATGTCGCCGCGAGCGCCGCACCCAAGCCGATGCCCGCCAGGGCACGTCCGGCCAGATAGACCTCGGTCTGCGGAGCGGCTGCGACGATCACGTCGCCGACAACGGCGAGCAGCATCGACGCGATGAGGACGCCTCGGCGGCCGAGGCGATC
>CAYURT010000030.1:0-3016 GCA_964447215.1 uncultured Mycobacterium sp. | reverse complement strand
TCTTCCGGCAATCGATGAGGGAGAAGACCGGCCGGTCGATCATCGCATCCCAGAAACCCGGCTCGTGTGCGGCGAGGGCCTCCGGCGGGATTTCCGGATCCCGGACGACCACGTCGGTGAACCCCGCGGCTTCCAGCGCCGACCGGTAGGCCTGGACCGGCATGTAGTAGTTCTGGATGTGCAGCCCCGCTTCACCGACCAGCACGGTGAAGTCGATCGGGGCGCCCTCGTAGGCATGATCGGCCAGCCGTACCTCGAACCCGTACTTGCGATAGTCAGGCCGGGGGTCGTAGTGGTAAATGTTCGGGTTGACGTTGATCGTCACAAATCGGCCGCCGGGTCTGACCCGGCTGGCGATTCCGGCACACATGCGGCCGAGTTCGGCGCGGCTGCGGGCGTACACCATCAGAAAAGCGCACGTGACGATGTCGAAGTCCTGGGGTGGGCGGGCGACTTCGGCCGCATCGCCGACCACGTAGTCGATACCCAGCGGCTGCAGAGCTTCCTGGGCTCGAGCGAGCTCGATCATCCGCTCCGAAATATCCAGACCGACCACCTTCGAAGCGCCGGCTTGCCGTAGACGTCGGGTGAAATGCCCTTCACCGCAGGCGATATCGAGGACCTCCCGGTCATCCACGTCGCCGATGAGCCTGAGCAGTGAGAAGGTGTCGACCTGATATACGGGCAGTGTGTTCTTTGCGATCCGATAGAGCTCGGCGGTATCGCCCTCGTCGTAGTCGGTGACCATTCGTCTCAGCGTAGGGTGCGGTCGACTGTCTCAGCCGCGCATGCCGTCCAGTCGACGAGTCGCTGTCTCGAAGCCCTCGACCAGCTCGGCGATGATCTCCGCGGCCGGCCGGATCCGGTTCATCCGGCCGACGATCTGGCCTACCGGCATGGCCACTGCGGTCGGATCGGCGGACTGGCTCATCCGCTGGTGGGCCTCGGCCACCAGCACGTTCTGCAGCGGCATCGGCAACGGCTCCGGCGCTCCCGCGGCGTCCCAGGCCTCGGTCCAGCGGCTTTTGAGCAGCCGGGCGGGCTTGCCGGAGTAGATCCGTCGCCGCACCGTGTCACTGGAGGTGGCGTTCAGCAGCGCCTCCTGAATAACCGACGGGCCGCTCTCCTGGCGTGGACCCAGATCGTATTCGGCGGCGGTCAGGAAGGCCGAGCCCATCCACACCCCCGAGGCGCCCAGCGCCAGCGCAGCGGCCACCTGGCGGCCGGTGCCGATCCCGCCGGCCGCCAGGACTGGGGTGTCCCCCACCGCGTCGACGACCTCCGGCACCAGCACCATCGAGGCGATCTCGCCGGTGTGACCGCCGGCCTCGTATCCCTGGGCGACCACGATGTCGACGCCGTTGTCGGCGTGGCGACGGGCGTGGCCGGCGGTGCCGGCCAGGGCGGCGACCGGGACCCCGGCGTCGTGGGCCTGCGCCAGCACGTCAGCCGGGGGCGAGCCGAGTGCGTTGGCGATCAGGCTGATCCGGTGACCGAGCGCGACGTCGACGTGCGAACGCGCTACCGAGTGCAGCCATCCCAGCACGCCCTCGCCGCCCGAGCCCTCCTCCGGAAGCGGTGGTACACCGAGGTCGGCCAGCGTCTTGGTGACGAAGTCGCGATGGGCCTGGGGGATCAACTTCTCGATGTCGACGGTGCTGCCCTCGGCGGGGATGGTGGCCGGCATGACGACGTCGACCCCGTACGGCTTGCCGTCAGTGTTGTGGTCCATCCAGGAGAGCACCGAGTCGAGGTCATCGGAGGAGTTGAAGCGTACGCAGCCCAGCACTCCCATGCCGCCGGCCCGGGTGACCGCGGCGGCCACCTTCTCCGAGGGAGTGAAGACGAAGATCGGGTAGTCGATGCCGAAGCGGTCGCAGAGTTCGGTGCGCATCACGTTGCCCTCATCTCGACTTCGCCTCGTCCGGGGGCCGTTGCTCGGTCTGCTCCTTGGCCCAACGGTAGTCGGGCTTGCCGGCCGGGGAGCGTTTGACCTCGTCGACCAGCCACAGGCTTCGGGGGACCTTGTAACCGGCGATGTCCTTGCGCACGAACGCATCCAAGTCCGCCAGGGTCGGCGCCGCTCCCTTCCGGGGCGCGACGACGGCGGCGACGTGCTGGCCGTAGCGGTCATCGGGCACCCCGACCACCAGTGCGTCGAAGACGTCGGGGTGGCCCTTCAGCGCGGCCTCGACCTCCTCGGGGTAGACCTTCTCCCCTCCGGTGTTGATGGACACCGAACCGCGGCCGAGCATGGTGACGGTGCCGTCTTCCTCGACCATGGCGTAATCGCCGGGGATCGCGTAGCGCACGCCGTTGATGGTGCGGAAGGTCTCGGCGGTCTTCTTCTCGTCTTTGTAGTAACCGACCGGGATGTTGCCGCGCTTGGCCAGGATTCCGCGCACTCCCGATCCGGGCGCTACCTCGTTGCCCTCGTCGTCGAGCACGACCGTGTTCTTGTCGATGCTGACCCGCGGGCCGCCGGCCTGGGTCTGCCCCTTGGCGACGATGCTGCTGCCCCCGAAGCCGGTCTCCGAGGAGCCGATCGAGTCGGTGATCACCCGGTTTGGCAGCAGTTCCAAGAAGCGCTCCTTCAGGCTCGGGGAGAACAACGCGGCGGTGCTGGCGAGAACGAACAGCGAGGACAGGTCCCGGGGATTGTCGTGCGCCCCGGGCTCCAGGGCATCCAGCAGCGGCCGGCCCATCGCGTCGCCGGTGAAGAACAGCAGGTTCACCTTGTGCTTCTCGATGGCCCGCCAGACCTCCTCGGCGTCGAATTCCGGTGCCAGCACGACCGTTTGACCGGCGAACAGGGCCATCCAGGTCGCCGACTGGGTGGCACCGTGGATCATCGGCGGAATGGGGAAGCGGATCATCGGCGGTCCGGCGGCGGCCTGTCGGGCATGGTCGTACTCGTCGGCGACGAACTCACCGGTGGCGAAGTCGGTTCCGCCCAACAGCACCCGGTAGATGTCCTCGTGGCGCCACATGACGCCCTTGGGGAAGCCGGTGGTGC
>CAYURT010000029.1:0-40327 GCA_964447215.1 uncultured Mycobacterium sp. | reverse complement strand
CGCGAGCGCCTGGAGTCCAAGAAGATCTCCAAGACCCAGGCCGTGACGTCGAACCTGCAGAAGGAGTTCAAGACCAAGGACGTCCACATCGGCCCCTCGGATCACGTCGGTTGGCTCGACGACCGCAAGTGGGCCTATGTGCGTCTGGAGGGCCGAGCCTTTGGTGACGTTCCGCTGAACCTGGAGTACAAGCTCGAGGTGTGGGACTCGCCGAACTCGGCCGGGGTCATCATCGACGCGGTGCGCGCGGCCAAGATCGCCCTCGACCGCGGCATCGGCGGCCCGGTCTGGGCGGCCTCGGCCTACTTGATGAAGAGCCCGCCCAAGCAGCTTCCCGACGACGTCGCGCGGGCCCAGCTCGAGGACTTCATCGAGGGCAAGTAACCGGACGCGGCGTGGTCCCCGACGACGAACTGGTCACCCTCGGCGAGTTCGCCCTGCTGGCCGAAAACGCCGCTCAGGCCGGGGTCACCGGGCCCCCGCCACCCGTGCGGCGGCTGCAGCACGGACCGGTCAGCGCGCTGCGCTGGGGCGACGGGCCGGTACGGGCCGTTTTCCTCCACGGGGGCGGCCAGAACGCGCACACCTGGGACACCGTGGTCATCGGCTTGGGCCTGCCCGCCCTGGCGGTCGACCTGCCCGGCCACGGCCGCTCGGCATGGCGCGAGGACGGCGACTACGGTCCCCGGCTCAACGCCGCGGCGCTGGCCCCGGTGATCAGTGACCTCGCGCCCGAAGCCGAGCTGGTGGTCGGCATGTCCCTGGGGGGACTGACCGCGATGCGCATGGCGGTCACCGCTCCGGAGCTGGTGCCCAGGCTGGTGATGGTCGACGTCACCCCCTCGGCTCCCGAGCGCCACGAGCAGATGACACAGGCCCAGATGGGCGCGGTGGCATTGGTGCGCGGTGCACGCACCTTCCCCAGCTTCGCGGCGATGGTCGATGCCACGGCCGCCGCCTCACCGCACCGGTCCCGGGAGTCGTTGCGACGCGGTGTTTTCCACAACGCCAAGCCGCTCGATGACGGCACCTGGACCTGGCGCTACGACACCTTCCGCAAGGCCGACGGCTTCGAGGGGCTGTGGGACGACGTCCCGTCGCTGTCGACTCCGACTACCCTGGTGCGGGGAGCCAACTCGTTCTTCGTCAACGACGACGACGCCGCCGAGTTCGCAAGGCTGGCCCCCGGTTTCCAGCGGGTGATCACCGTCCCGGACGCCGGGCACTCGGTGCAGGGCGATCAGCCGCGGGCGCTGGTGGAGATCCTTCGTTCGGTGCTCGACCGGCCCGGTGCTTGACTGAGGCCATGAGTCTTCCCATCCGGATCGGTGTCCAACTCCAGCCACAGCATTCCAGCCACTACGGCTACATCCGCGACGCGGTGCGCCGGTGCGAGGACCTCGGCGTCGACGTCGTCTTCAACTGGGACCACTTCTATCCGCTCTACGGTGATCCCGACGGCGCTCATTTCGAGTGCTGGACAATGCTGGGCGCCTGGGCCGAGCAGACCTCCCAGATCGAGATCGGCGCCCTGGTCAGCTGCAACTCCTACCGCAACCCCGAACTGCTGGCCGACATGGCCCGTACGGTCGACCACATCAGCGAGGGCCGGCTGATCCTGGGCATCGGATCGGGCTGGAAGCGCAAGGACTACGACGAGTACGGCTACGCGTTCGGCACCGCCGGAAGTCGCCTGGACGATCTCGCTAATGCGCTGCCGCGGATCGAGGCCCGGCTGTCCAAGCTCAACCCGGCGCCGACCAGGAGGATCCCGATCCTGATCGGCGGGATGGGCGAGCGCAAGACCCTGCGACTGGTGGCCCGGCACGCCGACATCTGGCACGGGTTCACCAATGCCGAGACCTACCCGGGCAAAGCCGCGGTGCTCGACCGGCACTGCGGCGAGGTGGGCCGCGACCCGGCCGCGGTCGAGCGGTCCTCGGGGGTCGAGGGCCGCGACCCCGAAACGCTGGTGGCCAACGCCGAGGCGCTGGCCGAGTTGGGGGTGACGCTGATGACCGTCGGCTGTGACGGACCGGACTACGACCTCGGCCCGGCGCAGGCGCTGGTGCGCTGGCGGGATTCCCGCGCCGGTTAGACTGGCAAACCGTGTCCGAGAGCCCGTCGCAGGTCGTCGCGTTGGCGGCCGACCTGCAGCGCATCCTCGCCAAGCTCATCACCGTGGTGCGCCGCGGGGATCCGAACCGGGCGTCCCAGCCGGATCTGACCATGTCGCAGATCTCCATCCTGCTGACCCTGCTGGACAGCGGCCCGATCCGGATGACCGAACTGGCCGCCCGCGAGCGGGTTCGGACGCCCACCACGACAGTGGCCATCGGACGGTTGGAGAAGCTGGGCCTGGTCAAACGCCGCCGCGACCCCTCCGACATGCGGGCGGTGCTGGTGGAGGTCACCCCGCAGGGCCAGGTTCAGTACCAGGAGTCGTTGCAGGCCCGCCGAACGCATCTGGTGGACCTGCTCAACAAACTCTCCGAGGAAGAGCGTGCCGCCCTGATCCGCGCCGTCCAACCCCTGGAGCGTCTGACCGAGGAGGACTGACCAGGGCCGGGTCAGCCCAGCCAGTCCAGCACCGCCGCCGCCGTCCAGGACTGCTGCATGCTGCCCAGCGGTGCGCCGGTGAACGGCTCGTAGTACTCGGCGAAGGTTCCGTCGGCGGCCTGGCGCAATCCCTCCCGGCGCAGCGTCCCAGCGCGCTCGGCCCAACCCCGGCGGGCGAACGCCCAGGAGAACAGCCAGGTCAGCACCGGCCACACCGGGCCCCGCCAATACTCCCTCGGCCGGAAGTCCGCCGACACCGGTGACGTCGACGGGATCAGAGCGAACCGCAGGTCGGGGTGGCCGCAGAACCGCGGACCCTCCAGTCGGGCCAGCAGGTTGCGTTCCTGCTCGTGGGCCAGGCCGCCGCAGAGCAGCGGCGCGAACTGGGCGGCGGTCTCGGTGAGGATCCACGATCGGGATCGCACGTCGTAGTCCCGGGCCGCACCGCTGCGGTGGTCGGCGCTGTCGGCCACCCCCTCCCGGAACCTCCGGGCCCAGGAGTACAGCTCGCGAACGTCGGCGTTGGGCCGCTTGTAATCCTCGCCGATATTGGCCAGTACGTCACAGGCCACCGCGAAGATCGCCGAGAAGAAGACGTCCTCGACGGCGAAGCTCATCGCGGTGGGCAGCTGGACGTCGTCGTAGCCGACCGACTTCATCTCCTCGAGCAACCACAGGTAGCGGTCGTACTCCGCGTCCGAGGGACGCTGGCTGGGGTCGGTGACGACCTCCCGGTCCGCCCGCTGGTAGGCCGGTACCTTCCCGGCGATCACGTTGGCGTAGGCCCTATCCCAGCGCGGGGAGTTGTCCATGCCCGACTCCCAGCCGTGGTAGATGGTGATCCTGCCGTGCTGGTTGGGATCCCTCGCCTCAGCCAGCCAGCGGTGCCAGCGCACCAGGTCGGCCCACCGGTGATCCAGGAACCTCTCGGCCTCGGCGCGGGTGGTGCGGCCCCGCGCCCGAGCACGGTCGAGGATTCGCTGCACCGCGATCGCATGGACCGGGGGCTGGGTGATGCCCGAGGTCTGGCGGCCGGCCGGCGCGCTGGCCGCCAACTCGGTGCATGCCCAGCGATCCGGTCCGGGGAAATAGCCGTCCACCCCGGGGGCGAAGACGATGTGCGGGATCATGCCGTTGGCCCACTGCGCCGACAGCAGCGTGTCCAGTTCGACCACGGCCCGCTCAACGCTCAGCGAGGCCAGGCCGACCGAGACGAAAGCGGCATCCCAACTCCACTGGTGCGGATACAGCCGCGGTGCCGCGGAGGTCATCACGCCGAGGTCGTTGCCGCGCAGCAGATACGCCGCCCGCGCGGCCAACTGGGTCGGCGAGAATCCGGGGTCGAATGCCACGTGCTTCATTGTGCGGGGTCGCCGGGGCCGGCGCCGCACTCACCGCCCACTCGGTAGGGTCTGCCGCATGCCGGACACAGCGATGATCACCGGGGCCGGCGGGGGTCTGGGCGCGGCGATCGCCGAGGCGCTGGCCCCCACCCATCACCTGCTGCTGGCCGGCCGGCCCTCCCAGCGGCTCGATACCGTCGCGGCCCGCCTCGGCGCGGACGTCTGCCCGATGGACCTGGCCGACCTGGACGGCGTCCGGGCGGCCGCGGGCCTGATATCGGAGCTGGACGTGCTGGTGCACAACGCCGGGGTCGCATTCCCCGGTCGGTTCGCCGAGTCAACCCCCGAGCAGTGGCGGGCCGCCTTCGACGTCAACGTGACCGGACCCGTCGCACTGACCCAGGCGCTGCTGCCGGTGCTGAGGGCCGCACGCGGGCAGGTGGTGCTCATCAACTCCGGTGCCGGCCTGAATGTCTCGCCCGGGCTGGCCGCGTACTCGGCGAGCAAGTTCGCTCTGCGGGCGTTCGCCGACACGTTGCGGGCCGACGAGCCGCTGCTGCGGGTCACCAGTGTGCATCCCGGCCGGATCGACACCGGGATGCAGCACGAACTCGTCGACTACGAGGGCGGCGAATACGACCCGGCCCGCTTCCTCTCACCGCGGACCGTGGCCGGCGTCGTCGCCCAGGTGGTGGCCACCCCGCCCGACGCCCACACCCACCAGGTGGTGATCCGCCCGCGGGGGCCGGTGCCGGCGTCCTGAGGACGGCGGCGGTCAGACGACCAGGTTGACCAGCCGGCCGGGCACCACGATCACCTTCTTCGGGATGGCCCCGGCCAGGAACGCGCACACCTTGTCCTCGGCCATCGCGGCGGCCTCGACCGCGGCCCGATCGGCGTCGGCGGCCACCGTCACATGGCCGCGGACCTTCCCGTTGACCTGAACCGGGTATTCGACGGTGTCGGCCACCAGGTACCGCTGATCAGCGATCGGGAACGGCCCATGCGCCAGAGAGGACTCGTGTCCGAGTCGGTTCCACAGTTCCTCGGCCAGATGCGGCGCCAGCGGGGCGACCATGAGCACCAGGGGCTCCAGCGCCCCGCGGGCGGTGACCCCGGCCTTGGTGAGGTGGTTGGTGTACTCGATCAGCTTGGCCGCCGCGGTGTTGTTGCGAAGGTTCGCATAGTCGTCGGCCACCCCGGCGATGGTGCGGTGCAGCGCCCGCAGCGTCTCCTCGTCGAGTGGCTCGTCGCAGGCCCGTGACTCCCCCGTCTCCTCGTCGACCACCAGCCGCCACACCCGCTGCAGGAAGCGGTGTGCGCCGACCACATCCTTGGTGGCCCACGGCCGGGAGGCCTCCAGCGGCCCCATCGACATCTCGTAGACCCGAAGGGTGTCCGCGCCGTAGGAGTCGCAGATCTCGTCGGGGGAGATCGAGTTCCGCAGGCTCTTGCCGATCTTGCCGAACTCCTGGAATACCTCGATCTCGCCGTCGGGACCGGGCAGGTAGAACCGCCCGCCGCGCTCGACCACCTCGTCTGCGGGGACGTAGACGCCGCGCTCGTCGGTGTAGGCGAAGGCCTGGATATAGCCCTGGTTGACCAGTCGGCGGTAGGGCTCGCGTGAGCTGACGTGCCCCAGGTCGTGCAGAACCTTGTGCCAGAAACGGGAATACAGCAGATGCAGCACGGCGTGCTCGACGCCGCCGACGTACAGGTCGACCCCGCCCGGGTCGTCGGGGCCGTGCTCGGCGGGCCTCGGCCCCATCCAGTAGGCCTCGTTCTGCGGGGCGCAGAACTGATCGGGGTTGCGCGGGTCGGCGTAACGCAGTTCGTACCAGGAACTGCCCGCCCACTGCGGCATGACGTTGGTGTCGCGGGTGTAGGTCCTCAGCCCGTCACCGAGATCGAGTTCGACGTGCACCCAATCGGCCGCCTTGTTCAACGGCGGGGACGGCTCGCTGTCGGCGCTGTCCGGGTCGAACAGCACCGGGGAGTAGTCGTCGATATCGGGCAGTTCTACCGGGAGCATCGACTCGGGCAGCGGGTGGGCCCGCCCGTCGGCATCGTAAACGATGGGAAAGGGCTCACCCCAGTACCTTTGGCGGGCGAAAAGCCAATCCCTCAGCTTGTACTCGACCCTCGCCCGCCCGCGACCCCCGGCCTCCAGCCTGGCGGTGATCGCCGCCTTCGCCTCGGCCACCGCGAGTCCGTCGAGATAGTCGGAGTTCACCACGGCGCCGTCGCCGGTGTAGGCCTCGCTGGCGATGTCGCCGCCGGCGATCACCTCCAGCACCGGCAGGCCGAACTCGGCGGCGAACTCCCAGTCTCGCTGATCGTGGCCGGGCACGGCCATGATGGCACCGGTACCGTAACCGGCCAGGACATAGTCGGCGATGAAGATCGGGATTCGTTGGCCACCGGCGGGATTGGTGGCGTAGCTGCCGAGGAAGACACCCGTCTTGGTCTTGTTCTCCTGGCGCTCGAGGTCGGATTTGGCGGCGATCGCGCGGCGGTAATCGGCGACGGCCCGCGCCGGGCTGGACGCGCCCCGGGTCCACCGCGGATCGACACCGTCCGGCCACCGGTCGGCGGCGATCCGGTCGACCAACTCGTGTTCGGGTGCCAGCACCAGATAAGTCGCCCCGAACAGGGTGTCCGGGCGGGTGGTGAAGACCTCGATATCGGTGCCGTCGACGTCGAACAGGACGGCGGCGCCGGTGGATCGGCCGATCCAGTTGCGCTGCATGGTCTTGACCTTCTCCGGCCAGTCCAGCACGTCGAGGTCCTCCAGCAGCCGGTCGGAGTAGGCCGTGATCCGCATCATCCACTGCCGCAGACGTTTACGGAACACCGGGAAGTTCCCGCGCTCACTTCGCCCGTCGGAGGTGACCTCCTCGTTGGCCAGGACCGTACCCAGGCCCGGGCACCAGTTGACCATCGAGTCGGCCTGGTAGACGAGGCGGTGATCGTCGACGACATCCCCGCGCTGCGCGGGCGTCAGATCGGCCCATGCCCGACCGTCGGCGAGAGTCCGCTGTCCGCTGTCGAACTCGGCGATCAGATCGCCGATGGGACGCGCCCTTCTCCGGCTCTGGTCGAACCAGGCGTTGTAGATCTGCAGGAAGATCCACTGCGTCCAGGCGTAGTAGTCGGTATCGGTGGTGGAGAAGCTGCGGCGCTGGTCGTGACCGAGTCCCAGCCGTCCCAGCTGACGCCGGAAGTTGGCGATATTGGCCTCGGTGCGGGTCCGCGGGTGGGTGCCGGTCTGCACGGCGTACTGCTCGGCGGGCAGCCCGAAGGAGTCGAAACCCAACGCGTGCAGCACATTGCGGCCGGTCATCCGGAAGTAACGGGCGTAGACGTCGGTGGCGATGTAGCCCAGCGGATGCCCAACGTGCAGACCCTCTCCGGACGGGTAGGGGAACATGTCCTGGACGAACATCTTGTCCTGGGGCACCGCCGAACCGTCAGCCGGCGCCAGTGCCCCCACGGGGTTGGGAACGTTGAAGGTTCCACTCCGCTCCCAGGTGCGCTGCCACCGTTGCTCGATCCGGCCGGCCAGGGCGGCGGTGTAGCGGTACTGCGGAACGTCGGAGTCGGCGGTTTCGGGGACCTCGCCGGCGGCGGCGGAAACCGGCTCGGCGGCAGGCGGCGGTTCGGTCACGCCCAACAGGGTATCGCCCTGCAACGGCGCGGTATCGGTTGCGTTGCGGGGCGGTCAGAGCTTGGTTCCAGGTCGGTTCCGGAGCCGGTCCGGCCTCCCGGCGGCGCATACATTCGGGGAACAGCGGCTGTGTCGGCAGGTCCTCCACCGGCCTTCAGACCCCCGCCCCCGGCGACGAGATCGCCAGGTATCCGCGATAGAGAAGGACCTCGAGCAATGAACAGCACAGCCCGGAACTGGCGGGCGGTCGTCGGCGGAGTGGCCGCCGGGTCGGCTGCCCTGCTCGGATTCGCCGGCGCCAGCGCCTCGGCCGAACCGGACCTCCCGGTCCTGCCGGTGCCCGCCCCGGCGACCGTCACCCAGACCGTGACGGTCACCCCACAGGTCGGCGTCGGCTCGCCGGCGGCGGCCCAGCCCGCTCCGGCCGCCCAGGCCGCCCAGGCCGCGCCCGCGGCTGTACCGGGCTCACCCCTGACCCCGGCCACTTCCGACACCCTCGCGCAGTTCCTGGACTCCAAGGGCGTACGGATGGAGCCGCAGCAGGCCGACGGATTCACCGCCTTGAACATCGTCCTGCCGATGCCCTCGGGGTGGAGTCTGGTGCCTGATCCCAATGTCCCCAACGCCTTCGCCGTCACCGCCGACCGCGACGGCGGCGACGGGCTGTACACCCCCAACGCGCAGTTGATGGTCTACAAGCTGAACGGCGACTTCGACACCCGCGAGGCGATCAGCCACGGCTGGGTGGAAAGCCAGAAACTGCCCGCCTGGCAGTCCACCGACGCGTCGATGGCGGATTTCGGCGGACTGCCGTCGTCGTTCATCGAGGGCACCTACCGGGAGAACGACCTGACCCTGAACACCTCCCGGCGCCACGTCATCGCCCAGTCCGGCGCCGACCGTTACCTGGTGTCGCTGTCGGTGACCACCGCGGCCAACCAGGTGGTCGCGGCCGCCGAGGCCACCGATGCGATCGTCACGGGCTTCCGGGTCAGTGCCCCAGCCGCAACCCGCGGCTCGGCGGCCGCCACGACACCGGCCGCCACGACACCGGCCCTCGCGCCGGAGGCCGCCCAGTAGCGGCCCGGCCGGCGACTCGTATCCTTAGGCCCCATGGTCATCGGGGCGGCGGTATGCCTGGGACTCGCGGTGCTGATCGGCGGATCCGGGCTGTGGACCCTGGCCCGCCGCCCGCCGGTGGACCTGACCTCCCAGGTGCTGCGGATGGTGGCGCCGACCCAGCTGGCCGCCGCGTTGATGCTGGCCGCCGGCGGCGTGATCGCCCTGGCGGCGCCCGGTGCCGGTCCGGTGCCGCTGATCCTGGCCGGATTCGGCGCGGTCGCCACGATCGCCGTGGGGTCCTGGCAGGCCGCCCGCTACGCCGCGCGCCGGGAAGAGGCCGCCGCCTCGGCCTGCGGCCCGGGCGGGGGCTGTGCGGGATGCACCCGCGACTGCGGTGAGGCCGGCTAGCGACCGAATCCCGGTTGGGAGACGACACCCTCGGTCAGCGGGTCTTCCGGACTCGGGATGTAGTTCGGGGTGACCTTCTCGGCCGGCAGCGACCCTGTCGAGGAGCCCGGAGCGGCCTGGGTGCTGTCCGGGATGACCTGGGACTCGCTGTAGGGATCCACCGGCGGCGGCGCCGTATCGGGAAGTTCGTCGCGGAAGCGCTCCAGTGGGAGAGTGCCCGGAACCCAGGCGAGAATGTCGCGGAAGCCGTCGTTGTAGACGACGCTGTTGGGTTCGTCGCCGGTGACGTCGAAGTAGAGCTTGCCGACCGACACTCCGCCCGGCGGGACCCACGCACCGCTGATGACGCCGGGTGCGTTGGGGATCAGCGGGTAGCCCTGACCGCTGCGGGCCCGCGCGTTGAACAGGCCGATCATCGGCAGCGCCCAGTCGTTGAAGCCGTCGACGATCAACGTCGCCCCGTACAGCGTGCCGCGGTGCGGCACCGGGTCGTTGCTCGGCCCGAAGTCCGTCACGGTGTAGCCGATGAACGGCTTCCCGCCGGGATTGTTCAGCCGCATCTGCTCGCCGAAGATCTTGATGTTGTCGGTCGCCGACGCGGGCGCGACGGTCGCCGCTGCGATGCCGACCGCGACGGCGCCGGCCGTCACCGCCCTGGCGAGCCTGGTGATGAGCACTCCCACTCCCCTCACTGCGGCCGGCGCGAGCGCTGGCTGTCTGTTACGGCAGGAATATATCCGATCACCGCCGCACGGGCAGTCCGCGCGGAAACACCCGGCGCCCGGGGCGATCAGTTGCGACTGATGTCGATCGGGTGGGTGGCCAGCAACGACATCGGCAACGGCTGGCGGCGCAGAACCCTCGCCCACAGGTCGACCCGGGGGCCGACCAGAACGTCGGACGGCAACGCCGAGAGCACAATCCAGTCGTCGCGCTCTATCTCACCCTCCAACTGGCCGATCGTCCACCCTGAGTAGCCCGCGAAGATCCGCACCCCCTCGACGGCGGTGGCGATCGACTCGGGGTCGGCGTCGAGGTCGACCATCACAATCCGCCCCGCGACGTGACGCAAGCCGGGCAGACCCTCCGGGTCGGAGCCGACCCGCAAGGTGCCCAGGCACAGCGCCGCGTCGCGTTTCACCGGTCCGCCGATGAACATCGTCTTCGGCTTGGCGACAAGCTCCGACCACTGCGGCAGCACGTTGTGCACGGCGGTCTCGCTGGGCCGGTTCAGCACCACGCCCAGGGTCCCGCCGTCATTGTGCTCGACCACATAGATGACGCTGCGCCGGAACGTCGGCTCCATCAGGTCGGTATTGGCCAGCAGCAGGGTGCCGGCCCGCACCCGGTTCGCCGCGGGAGCGGCGAACTCCTCGGGATCCTCCGACTGCGCCATCTGACCATCATGGCATGTCCGGCTGCCCGCGACGGCATGCCCGCAGCCGGCTCCGGGCCACCGTTTGTACTGTGAGCCGGTGGTCCGCGCCCCCTCCTCGGTATGGCGCTCCGTGCGGGCTCTGCCCGATTTCTGGCGGCTGCTGCAACTGCGCACCGCCAGCCAGTTCGGTGACGGGCTGTTCCAAGCCGGACTGGCCGGCGGGTTGCTGTTCAACCCGCAGCGGGCCGCTTCGCCATGGGCTGTCGCCGGGGCGTTCGCGGTGCTGTTCCTGCCCTACTCGCTGCTGGGCCCCTTCGCCGGGGCCCTGCTGGACCGCTGGGACCGCCGGCAGGTCCTAATCGGCGCCACGGCGGTCCGGCTGCTGCTGGTCGCCGGGGTGGCCGGCCTGCTGGCCCTCGGGGCCGGCGATCTGGTGGTGCTCTGCGCCGCACTGGTCGTCAACGGGTTCGGCCGTTTCGTCACCTCGGGCCTGTCGGCCGCACTCCCCGACGTGGTGCCCCGCCCGCAGGTCCTGACGATGAACTCGGTTGCCACCGCTGTCGGAGCCACTGCGACGTTCCTGGGGGCCAACTTCATGCTGCTGCCACGCTGGCTGTTCGGATCCGGGGACGCCGCCGCGGCCACGGTGATCGCCCTGGTGCTCGGCCCCCTGGCCGTGGCCCTGATCCTGGCCAGGTCCTTCGCGCCGCACATCCTCGGACCCGGTCAGGCCGGCGGACGTGGTTCGGTGGCTTACGCGGTGGCGACCGGATGGGCACGCGGCGTGCGCGCGGTGCTCGACACGCCCTCGGTGGCGGCCACCCTGTCCGGCCTGGCCGCGCACCGGATGGTGTTCGGGATCAACACACTGCTGGTGCTGGTGATCGTCCGCTCCACCGACGCCGCCGGGTTCGCCGGGCTCGGGATCGTCGTGGTGTTCGTCGCCGCCACCGGCGGCGGCTCGTTCCTGGCCACCCTGCTGGCCCCGTCGGCGGTACGCCGGGCGGGCCGCTACGCCACGGCCAACACGGCCCTGGCGTTCGCCGCCGCGGTCCAGCTGGCCGGGGCCAGCCTCAACCTGGCGGTCATGGTGGGCTGCGGTTTCCTCCTTGGGCTGGCCGGCCAGCTGGTCAAACTGTGCGCCGACTCAGCGATGCAGATCGACGTCACCGACGCGCTGCGCGGGCACGTGTTCACCGTGCAGGACGCGCTGTTCTGGGTGTCATTCATCCTCGCCGTCACCGCGGCGGCCTCGGTGATTCCCGCCGACGGCCGCTCACCGCTGCTGGCGCTGAGCGGTTCGGTGCTCTACCTGGCCGGGTTCGCCGCGCACGCCCTCATCGGCCGCCCCGGGCCGCATCTAGGCTGACAGCCATGACCGCCGGCCACAGCCCAGCCCAGCCCGGCCCGGCCTCGGTTGCCGGCGCGATCATCGACGACCTCCGCGCCGAGGGTGACGCGCTCGACGTCCTGGTCGCCGATCTGCCCGCCGAGGGCTGGGCGACGCCCACCCCGGCCCCCGGTTGGACGATCGCCCACCAGATCGCCCACCTGGCCTGGACCGACCGGGCGGCGCTGCAGTCGATCACCGACGAGGCCGGTTTCGCCGCGCTGCTCACCGAGGCCGAGACCAACCCGACCGGCTTCGTCGACGATGCGGCCGCCGCGCTGGCCGGCACACCGCCGCCGCGGCTGCTGGAGCAGTGGCGAGCCGGTCGCAGCGAGCTGCAGCAGGCGTTGCGAACGGTGCCCGAGGGCCGGAAGCTGCGATGGTTCGGGCCGCCGATGAGTGCGGCGTCGATGGCCACCGCCCGGCTCATGGAGACCTGGGCGCACGGCCTGGACGTCGCCGACGCCCTCGGCGTCGGGTTGCCCGCCACCGACCGGCTGCGGGCGATCGCCCACCTGGGAGTGCGCACCCGCGACTTCGCCTTCACCGTTCACGGGCACCCCCCGCCCGCCGAACCGTTCCGGGTGGAGCTGACCTCCCCCGGCGGCGAGGTGTGGGCGTGGGGTCCGCCCGAGGCCACCCAGCGGGTGCGCGGCTCGGCGCTGGACTTCTGCTACCTGGTCACCCAGCGCCGCCCCCGGCCGGCCCTCGACGTGGCCGCCGAGGGTCCCGACGCGCGGCGGTGGCTGCAGATCGCCCAGGCCTTCGCCGGGCCGCCCGGTCCGGGCCGGTGAGCGCGACCGCTCTCACAGCGGGCTCGCCGCATCGGCGGTGCCGTCAGAGTCGGCGTCGGTGAGCATCAGATCCCACCGGCCGTCGCCGTCGGTGTCGACGTAACCCGTGCTGAGCTCCCCGTCGGGACCCGACCGCAAGACCCGGTCGGCAAGCCCGTCGCGGTCGGTGTCGTAGAGCCGGTCGGGACGGCCGTCGCCGTCGAGATCCACCGTTCCGTCGGCGGTGCGCTCCACGCCGTCGAGTCCGAACCAGCGCAGCGGCGCGGCCGGCAGGCCCCCGACCAGCGTCCAGGTTCCGGTGCCGTCGTCGGTGTGCAAGGCCGTTGCGGCATCCCCGTCGATGTCGAACGCGGCGTGCTCGGCCAGTCCGTCGCCGTCGAGGTCGGCCAACGCGTCATCGACGAGGCCGTCCCCGTCGAGATCAACTCGCACACCGTCGAGGACGCCGTCGGCGTCGACATCCACCGCCGGCCGTCCCGACCAGATCGAGGCGGTCCCGTCCCCTGCGTCGAGGCAGTAGTCCACACCCGTTAGACGGGTCCGCGCCGGCCGCGGTTCCCAGTCGGTCAACTCTCGGCCCGGGACTCCCACCACTCCAGCAGCGCGGCGGTGGCCTGCTCCCGGCTCAGCGGCCCGCGGTCGAGGCGCAGCTCCTTCAGGTGGCTCCAGGCCGCTCCGACCTCGGGTCCGGGTCCGATGCCCAGCACCGCCATGATCTCGTTGCCGTCGAGGTCGGGGCGGACCCGGGCCAGGTCCTCCTTGGCCGCCAGCTCGGCGATCCGCGCCTCCAGCCCGTCGTAGTTGGCCTGCAGTCGCGCCGCGCGGCGTTTGTTGCGCGTGGTGCAGTCGGCCCGCACCAGCTTGTGCAGCCGCGGCAGCAGTTCCCCGGCGTCGGTGACGTAGCGGCGCACCGCCGAGTCGGTCCACCGGCCTTCGCCATAACCGTGAAACCGCAGATGCAGGTACACCAACTGAGAGACGTCGTCGACCATCTGCTTGGAGTACTTCAGCGCCCGCATCCGCTTGCGCACCATCTTCGCGCCGACGACCTCGTGGTGGTGGAAGCTGACCCCGCCGCCCGGCTCGTGCCGGCGGGTGGCGGGCTTGCCGATGTCGTGCAGCAGCGCGGCCCAGCGCAGCACCAGATCCCCGCCCCCCGTCCCGGCGGCGTCACGGTCCTCCAGCGCGATCGCCTGACGCAGCACGGTCAGCGAATGCTGGTAGACGTCTTTGTGTTGATGGTGCTCGTCGATGGTCATCCGCATGGCGCCGATCTCGGGCAGGACCACCTCACCCAGACCGGTCTGCACCATCAGTTCGATCCCGGCGACGGGGTCGGCCCCCAGCAACATCTTGTCCAGTTCGGTGGCCACCCGCTCGACGGTGATGCGCGACAGCTGAGGCGCCATCTCCACGATCGCCGCCCGGACCCGGTCGGCCACGCCGAACTCCAGCTGGGAGACGAACCTCGCCGCGCGCAGCATCCGCAACGGGTCGTCCCCGAAGGACACCGCCGGCTCGGCCGGAGTGTCCAGAACCCGACGGCGGATCGCGCTCAGCCCGCCCAGCGGGTCGATGAACGTCCCCGGCCCGTCGGCGGTGACCTCCACCGCCATCGCGTTGGCGGTGAAGTCACGGCGCACCAGGTCGTCTTCGAGCCGGTCGCCGAAACGCACCTGCGGGTTGCGCGACACCTGGTCGTAGCTGTCCGCCCGGAATGTGGTGATCTCCAGGCGCAGCCCGGCCTTGCCGACACCGACCGTGCCGTAGTCGATGCCGGTGTCCCACAGTGCGTCGGCCCACGGGCGCATGACGGCCTGGATCGTCTCCGGCCGGGCGTCGGTGGTGAAGTCCAGATCGGCGGTCAGGCGCCCCAGGACCGCGTCCCGCACGCTGCCGCCGACCAGGTACAGCCGGTGGCCGGCGGCGGCGAACCGCCGTCCGACCTCGCTGAGCAGAGCCGACTGCCGGTGCAGCTGCACGGCGGCCTGGACCCGTAGCTGGTCCTCGGGAATGGCGTCGGACACGACCGATCAGCGTAGTGCGCCCCGCCCCGGACGGCTGCAGCGGCCGGGCGACGCCGCGGGGTCGCCTGCAACCGGCGCGGGCAGGCGTGCCAGCTACTATCGCTTGAGTGTCAGAGGGCGAACGGGACAACCCACGACGCCGTCGAAACCGGCGCCGGGGGCGTCGCACGTCCGGTTCCGCGCGATCGTCGCAACCGCGCCACGACGGCGACGGCGCCGCACCCTCCCATCCCGGACCGACCGGGCAGTCCGACCCGGCCCCCGGCCCCGACCCCGGCGAGTCCACTCCGGCCCGTCCCCGCCGCCGGCCCGGGCCACGTCTGCGGACCGTGCACGAGACCTCCGCCGGCGGACTGGTCGTCGACGGCATCCACCGTCCGCTGGAGGAACAGCTGGCCGCCCTCATCGGCCGGGTCGACCGCCGCGGCCGCATGTTGTGGTCGCTGCCCAAGGGCCATATCGAGCAGGGTGAGACCGCCGAACAGACCGCGATCCGCGAGGTGGCCGAGGAGACCGGGATCCAGGGGGACGTGCTCGCCGCCCTGGGCAGCATCGACTACTGGTTCGTCACCGAGGGCCGGCGCGTCCACAAGACCGTGCACCACTACCTGTTGCAGTTCTCCGGCGGAGAGCTGTGCGACGAGGACGTGGAAGTCACCGAGGTGGCCTGGGTTCCGGTGACCGAGTTGCCCCGGCGGCTGGCCTACGCCGACGAACGCCGGCTGGCCACCATCGCCCACGAGCTCATCGAACTGATCCGCAGCGACGGCCCGGCCGCCCTGCCGCCGCTGCCACCGAGTTCGCCGTGGCGCAGACCGCAGACCCACTCGCGCACCCGCAACAACCCCGACAAGGCGTCCAGGCGTGATGACCGCCGGACGAACGGCAGCGGTCCGGGGACGTGACGATGCGCCGGGGAGGGCTGGCGCGACGGATCGTCCTGGTTGCGGGCCTGGTCGCCGCCCTGCCGCTGGCTGCCGCCCCGCCGCCGGGCGCGGCTGAGCCCGGTGAGCAGGGTTTCCTGGCCGTGCGGGTCGACTCCGTCAGCCCGGAGGTGGTGACCACCTCCAGTGAACCGGTCGTGACGGTGGCCGGGACCGTCACCAACATCGGCGACCGCCCGGTGCGCGACGTGGTGGCCCGTCTGGAGCGTTCCGCACCGGTGAGCACGTCCTCGGAGCTGCGCACCCGGCTGGGCGGCCCGCCCGACGGGTTCGAGGCGGTCGGCGAGTTCATCACGGTCGCCGCCGAACTCTCCCGCGGCCAGGCCGCGGAATTCCGGTTGTCCTTCCCGATCCGCGGCGGGCCGCCGCCGGCGCTGGGCATCGACGAACCCGGCGTGTACCCGCTGCTGGTCAACGTCAACGGCACCCCCGACTACGGGGATCCGGCGCGACTCGACGAGGACCGGTTCCTGCTGCCGGTCGCGGGCGTGCCGGCCGACCCGGCCAACTCCTCGGGCAACCCCCTGACCGATGTCGTGGCCCCCGACACCGCGGCCCCGGTGGCCGTCACGGTGCTCTGGCCGCTGGCCGACAAACCACGACTGGCCCCCGGCGTTCCGGGCGGCACCACCCCGGTCCGGCTGGTGAACGACGACCTGGCGGTGTCGCTGGCCCAGGGAGGGCGGCTGGACACCCTGTTGGCCGCGGCGGAGTTCGCGACCAGCCCTGGTGCCCTCGACCCGGCGACCGGCGTGGACCGCGCCCTGTGTCTGGCTGTCGACCCCGATCTGCTGGTCACCGTGAACGCCATGACGGCCGGCTATGTCGTCTCTGAGCAGGCCGTCTCCGGGTCCACCGACGGGCTGGGCGGCGTGACACGTCCGGGCACCGGCCAGGGCGCCGCCGCCGATTGGCTCAAACGGCTGCGGGCGCTGGCCGCACGGCTGTGTGTCACGGCCACCCCGTACGCGCAGGCCGATCTGGGTGCGCTGGCCAGGGTCGGCGACGCCGGACTCGACGCCGCCGCCACCACCGTCGCCTCCGACATCGTCGACCGGATTCTTGGCGTCGCCTCCACCCGCGGCGTGACGGTCCTGGGCGACGGCCCGCTGACCGCCGACGCCGTGAGCCTGCTGAACACCCAGAACCCCACCGTCGCGGTGGCCGCGGCCGGGAGCGCCGGCGAGATCCCGCAGACCCCCGACCTGCAGCCGCGGCGGCTGTCGGACCGGGTGGTGCAGGCCCCGTTCGACCCGGCCGTCGGAGCCGCGCTGGCCGGGGTCGGCGCCGACCCGACCGTGCCGACCTACGTCGATCCCACCCTCAGCATTCCCGTGGACCGTGACTCGCCGGTGGCCCGGCGTCAGGACGCACTGGCGGCGATGCTGTGGCGAATGCTGCAGCCCGCGCTGACTCCCCGGACCCAGATCCTGCTGCCGCCGATGAAATGGAACCCGCAGCCCGATGACGCCCGGGCACTGCTGACCGCCCTGGCCAATGCCGTGCGTTCCGGGTTGGCCGCACCACGTCCGCTGACCACGCTGATCACCGAGTCGCAGACCGCGGCGGACGCCCCCGACGGCGCCGGGCTGCCCAGCGCCGGCCGGGGCCGGTTCGACGACGACGTCGTCGCCACCATCGCGGCTCAGATCAGCCGGCTGTGGGGCCTGAACTCCGCCCTGACCACCGACCCCCGCACCGGACTGACCGGCCTGCAGTACACCGCCCCGCTGCGCGAGGACATGCTGCGCGCACTCAGCCAGACCGAGCCTCCCGATATCCGCAACGACCTGGCCCGCCAGCGGCTTTCGGTGGTCGGCGCCACGATCGAGAGCCTCTTCGGCGCCGTCACGATCGTCAACCCGGGCGACTCCTACACGCTGGCCACCGAACGCAGCGCCCTGCCGCTGGCGCTGCGCAACGATCTGGCGGTCCCGATCCGGGTCCGGCTCGAGGTCGACGCCCCGCGCGGAATGTCGGTGACCGACCTCGGAGAGCTCGAAGCGCCACCGGGCTACCTGCCGCTGCGGGTTCCCGTCGAGGTGCACGTCACCCAGCGGGTGGCCGTCGACGTCACGTTGCGCACCCCGGAGGGACTCCAGCTCGGCGAGCCGGTCCGGCTCTCGGTGCACTCCAACGCCTACGGCAAGGTACTTTTCGCGATCACCCTGGGCGGCGGCGCGGTGCTGGCCTTCCTGGTGGGCCGGCGGCTCTATCATCGGTTCCGCGGCCAGCCCGACCGGGCGGACCTGGACCGGCCCTGGCATCCGGAGGAGACCGCCCCGTGACGTCAGCACCGCGACCGGCACCGCGGGCGCGGACCGACCAGGTGCGCCCCGAACTGTCCGATTCCGCCGTGGTCTCGCGCTCCTGGGGGATGGCGCTGGCCACCCTGGTCAGCCGGATCACCGGGTTCACCCGCATCGTCCTGTTGGCTGCGATCCTCGGCGCGGCTCTGTCCAGCGCTTTCTCGGTGGCCAACCAGTTGCCGAACATGATCGCCGCACTGGTGCTGGAGGCCACCTTCACCGCCATCTTCGTGCCCGTTCTGGCGCGCGCCGAACGTGACGACGCCGATGGCGGCGAAGCCTTCGTGCGGCGGCTGGTGACGCTGGCCACCACGGTGCTGCTGGCGGCCACAGTGGCCTCGGTGGCCGCGGCCCCGATGCTGGTCCGGTTGATGCTGGGCGGCGACCCGCAGGTCAACCAGCCCCTGACCACAGCGTTCGCCTACCTGTTGCTGCCGCAGGTGCTCTTCTACGGGCTGTCCTCGGTATTCATGGCAATCCTGAACAACCGCAACATCTTCGGACCACCGGCCTGGGCCCCGGTGGTCAACAACATCGTGGCGATCGCGACGCTGGGCGTGTATCTGGCCGTGCCGGGCGAGCTGTCGATCGACCCCGTCGAGATGGGGAACGCCAAACTGCTGGTTCTGGGCATCGGCACCACCCTCGGGGTGGTCGCCCAGGCCGGGGTCCTGCTCGGCGCCATCCGCGCCCAGCACATCAGCCTGCGTCCGTTGTGGGGGATCGACGAGCGGTTGCGCCGCTTCGGCGCGATGGCCGCCGCGATGGTGCTCTACGTGCTCATCAGCCAGATCGGCCTGGTGGTCAGCAACCAGATCGCCAGCACCGCGGCGGCCTCGGGCCCGGCGATCTACAACTACGCCTGGATGGTGCTGATGCTGCCCTTCGGCATCATCGGCGTCACCGTGCTGACGGTGGTGATGCCGCGGCTGAGCCGCAACGCCGCCGCCGACGACACCCCCGCCGTCCTCGCCGATCTGTCCCTGGCCACCCGGCTGACCATGGTGACGCTGATCCCGGTGGTGGCGCTGATGACCGCCGGCGGCCCGGCGATCGGCAGCGCACTGTTCGCCTACGGCAACTTCGGCGCAGTCGACGCCAACCACCTCGGGGTGGCCATCTCCCTGTCGTCGTTCACCCTCATCCCCTACGCGCTGGTCCTGCTTCAGCTCAGGGTGTTCTACGCCCGCGAGCAACCCTGGACACCGATCCTCATCGTCATCGCAATCACCACGGTCAAGATCATCGCTTCACTGGTGGCGCCGCACCTGACCGACAACCCAGAGCTGGTCGCCGGATACCTCGGGGCGGCCAACGGACTGGGCTTCGTGGCCGGTGCGCTGCTCGGGCATGTGCTGCTGCGCCGATCACTGCGCCCGCCCGGCGGCCGACTGCTCGACGCGGCGGTCGTGCGCACGATCCTGGTCACTGTCGGGGCCTCGACGCTGGCCGCCCTGGCCGCGGTGGCCGCCGACCGGCTGCTGGGTCTGCCGGCCTTCACCGCGCGCTCCGGCGGCGCGGGTTCCATGCTGCGCCTGCTGGTGCTGGCCGCCGTCATGGCGCCGGTGATCGCGGCGCTGCTGCTGGCCGGGCGGGTACCCGACGCCGTCGCCGCCCGCGCGGCGGTACTGCGCCGACTCGGGCGCAGCGAACCGCCGCCCGATTCACTCCTGCCCCAGCGGCATACTCCTGTCCCGTACTCTGTTCCAAGATCGCACCCGGCGCCGGGAGGGCCGCCCGCGCCGGAGCACACGACCGGGAGGCGACCGGAGTTGACCAACCATCCTTCGGGGCCCGGCGACGACGCGACGACCAGGATCCCGCGACAGGCCGCCGACGATTTCCAGCCCGATGTCGGCGGTGCCGCGGGCGCGGCGCCGCCCACGGAAGGCGGCGGCCCACCACTGGTTCCCGGCGCCATGGTCGCCGCCGATCGCTACCGGCTGCTGGTCTGCCACGGCGGCCCGCCCGAACTGGAGTTCTGGCAGGCGCTGGACACCGCCCTTGACCGCCAGGTGGCGTTGACCTTCATCGACCCCGACCGGCGGCTACCCCGCGCCGAGGTCGAGGCGATCATGCACCGAACGCGCGCGCTGAGCCAGGTCCACGGCCCCGGCCTGGCCCGGGTGCTCGACGTCACCGACACCGCCGAGGGTGCCCTGGTGGTGGCGGAGTGGATTCGCGGCGGATCGCTGCGGGAGGTCGCCGAAACCCACCCGTCGGCGCTGGGTTGCGCCCGGGCCATCCAGTCCCTGGCCGCCGCGGCCGACCAGGCCCATCAGGCCGGTGCCGCACTGTCGGTCGACCATCCCAGCCGGATCCGGGTCAGCATGAACGGCGATGTCGCGGTCGCGTTTCCGGCCACCCTCGCCGGGGCCGACCAGACCTCCGACGTCCGCGGCATCGGCGGCGTGCTCTACGCGCTTCTCGTCGGCCGCTGGCCGCTGCCGGAGACCGGGACGCTCAGCGGGCTGCCCGCGGCACCGTCCGACCCGAACGGCGAACTGGTCGAACCCGCGGCGCTGGACGGCGACATCCCGTTCCAGATCTCCACGGTCGCGGTCCGCGCGGCGGGATCCGGCGGCGGCATCAGCACCGCGGGCAACCTGCTGCACCTGCTGCGCCAGACCACCGCCGCCGCCGAGCGGACCGAATCGGGCGGCGGCGCGACCGTTTCGCCGGTGCCGCTCCGCTCCCCCGGCGACGCCACGGCGATACAGGCGCGGCGCCGTAAGACCGTGCTGATCGGCGCGGCGGCCGGGGCTGTGGTGCTCATCGTCGCGCTGGCCGCGCTGGCCGGGGTCCTGGGGAAGGTCTTCGGCGGCTCCGACGGAAAACTCAACGGGGATCAGCTGGGCCTGAACACCACCGCTCCGGGGAGCTCCTCGGGAAGCGGCCGGGCCGACGGCCAGGTCGTGAAACCCGATGCGGCAACGGTGTTCTCCCCGCAGGGCGGGGCGGATGCGCCGAGTCTGGCGGGCCTGGCCATCGACGGTGATCCGTCGACGGCGTGGCCGACGGACACCTACACCGACGCTGTTCCGTTCCCGAACTTCAAAAACGGTGTCGGGCTGATGCTGACGCTGCCCGAGCCCACCGAGGTCGGCAGCGTTTCGGTGACGGTGTCGAGCACCGGCACCGAGCTTGAGATCCGCTCGGCGACCAGCCAGAGCCCCGCCAGCCTCGATGACACCACGCTGCTGACCGGACCCGTCGCTCTTGAGCAGGGCGCCAACACCATCCCGGTGCCCGCCGCGCAACCCACCTCGTATCTGTTGGTCTGGATTTCCACGATGGGACAGACCAACGGGCAGAGCCGCACCAGCGTCTCGGAGATCACCGTCCGGGCCGCTTCCTGAACAGGCGCCGCCCGGGGTGAGGTGTCCGGCGGCGACGGCGCGGTTAGCGTCCGGGTCGTGCCCGAGCCACCCGAGCCCGCCGGGGATTCCCGCAGCGACGGCGAGCTGCTCGCCGCACACGCGACCGGGGACTGCCGCGCCTTCGAAGAACTCTTCCGCCGCCACCGGGTGCGGCTCTACCGGCTGGCCCGGCACCGCACCCGCACCGCCGAGGACGCCGACGACGCCCTCCAGGAGGCGATGCTCTCGGCCCACCGCGCGGCGAGTTCGTTCCGCCGTGACGCCGCGGTGGGCAGCTGGCTGCACCGCATCGTCGTCAACGCCTGTCTGGACCGGCTGCGCCGGGACGCCGGCAGGCCGGCCGGCCCCATGACCACCGCCGTCGCCTCCGACCCCACCGGGCTGGTGGACACCGCGCTGGTCATCAGGGCCGCCCTGGCGAAGCTCCCCGCCGCGCAGCGGGCCGCCGTCATCGCCGTCGACATGCACGGCTACTCCGTGGCCGAGGCGGCACGGCTGCTCGGCGTCGCGGAGGGCACCGTCAAGAGCCGCCGGGCGCGGGCTCGGACCCGGCTCGCCCTGCTGCTGGGCCCGGGTGCCCGCTGACGGTCACACTGTGGGAGTGCACGGTCAGCAACCCGGTTCCGGCGAGGGTCCTCACCTGGGCCACTCGGTCGTCGCGGCCGGCTCCGGGCCGGCCCACGCCGCCCGCCCACCCACCGCAGCCGGCCGGCGGCCGGTGCGGGCGGCCGTCCTCGGCACGGCAGGGTCGCTGATACTGCTCACCGCCGGCACCGCTTGGCTGGCCCGGCCTGCCGGCGACGCGATCAGTACGGCGACCAGCGCCCGGACGATCACCGCGGCACCCCGCATTCCGCTCAGCGCCGCCGAACTGGTGGCCCTGACCGGGCAGGATGCCGAACTGGGCACACTGACCGACAACCGCCGCCGCGCGGCCTGCCTGGCCGATATCGGCCACCCCGGCGCGGCCGGGGTTCTCGGCGCCCGCGAGCTGACGGTCGCCGGGCGCGCGGCGATAGTGCTGGTACTGGCCGGTGCGCGGCCGGGGGACCTGGTGGCGGTCGCCGTCGAGCCGGACTGCGGAGACAAGCGCGGGACCGCCGTCGCCCGCACCACCGTGCCCGCGAATCCGACCACCCCGTCCTGAGCCCGTGGGGAACACCCCGTCATAGGCTGGGTGTTGCACGATCGGTAGAACAACCGATCGCGACCCGCGCAGAGAGGCTGGCATGTCTGACCAGAACGTCCACGACGTGATCATCATCGGTTCCGGCCCGGCCGGCTACACCGCGGCCATCTACACCGCGCGGGCCCAACTCAAGCCGCTGGTGTTCGAGGGGACCGCCTTCGGTGGCGCCCTGATGACCACGACGGAGGTGGAGAACTACCCCGGTTTCCGGTCCGGGATCACCGGGCCGGAGCTGATGGAGGAGATGCGCGAGCAGGCGCTGCGGTTCGGAGCCGACCTGCAGATGGAGGACGTGGAGTCGGTGTCGCTGGCCGGACCGGTCAAGGAGGTCGTCACCGCCGGCGGCGAGACCCACCGCGCCCGCGCGGTCATCCTCGCCATGGGAGCGGCGTCGCGATGGCTCGGCGTGCCCGGTGAGCAGGAACTGCTGGGCCGCGGGGTCAGTTCCTGCGCCACCTGCGACGGGTTCTTCTTCAAGGACCAGGACATCGCCGTGATCGGCGGCGGGGACTCCGCGATGGAGGAGGCGACCTTCCTGACCCGCTTCGCCCGCAGCGTGACACTGGTGCACCGCCGCGACGAGTTCCGGGCCTCACGGATCATGCTGGAACGCGCCCGGGCCAACGACAAGATCACCTTCCTGACCAACACCACCGTCGTCGCGGTGGAGGGTTCGGGCACGGTGAGCGGCCTGCGGGTGCGCAACGTGCTGACCGGTGAGGAATCCACCCTCCCGGTGACCGGCGTGTTCGTCGCCATCGGCCATGACCCCCGGTCCGGTCTGGTGCGCGACGCTGTGGAGGTCGACGGCGACGGCTATGTCATCGTCGGCGCCGGCAGCACCGCGACCACCCTTGCCGGGGTCTTCGCAGCCGGTGATCTGGTCGACCGGACCTACCGGCAGGCGATCACCGCCGCCGGCAGCGGCTGCGCGGCGGCCATCGACGCCGAGCGTTGGCTGGCCGAGGAATCCCACGACTCCGACGCCCTGATCGGAGCGCAGCCGTGAGCAACGCGGTCACGGTGTCCGACAGCACCTTCGCCGACCTCGTCCTGCTGAGCCAGAAGCCGGTTCTGGTCGATTTCTGGGCCGCCTGGTGCGGCCCGTGCCGGATGGTGGCACCGGTTCTGGAGGAGATCGCCGCGGAGAAGGGTGACGCGCTCACGGTGGCCAAAGTCGACGTCGACGCCAACCCCGGCAGCGCGCGCGACTACCGGGTCTTCTCCATCCCCACCCTGATCCTGTTCAAGGACGGCAAGCCGGTGAAGCGGATCGTCGGAGCCAAGAGCAAGGCTGCGCTGCTGCGCAAGCTCGACGGATTGCTGTAGGCCCGGTTCGGCGGGACGGGCCCGCTGACGCCTATTCGTTACCCGCACGCCACCCGCGGGTTTGGCGCAGGCACCCTGTTGTCTGCGAGAATCCCTGTCATGCCGACTCCGAGCCAGCCCGCCGGGGGCGCCGGCGCCCCCGCGTTTGCCGGGCCCGGCGAGGTGCTGGCCCGCGGCCGGCGCGGCGCGGCGGTCGTGGAGATCAGGGACAACCTCGCGGCACTGGGACTGCTGGCCGACCACGACGATGATCTGACCACCGGACAGCACGTCGTACCGGACCTCTTCGACGACGACCTCGACCATGCCGTCCGCGCCTTCCAGCAGCGGCGCGGCCTGCTGGTCGACGGGATCGTCGGGCCGGCGACCTACCGGGCGCTCAAAGAGGCGTCCTACCGGCTCGGCGCCCGAACGCTGCTGCACCAGTTCGGCGCCCCGATGTACGGCGACGACATCGCCACCCTGCAGGCACGGTTACAGGATCTCGGCTTCTACACCGCGTTGGTGGACGGCCACTTCGGGCTTCAGACCCACACCGCGCTGATGTCCTACCAGCGTGAGTACGGGCTTGCCCCGGACGGGATCTGCGGCCCGGAGACGTTGCGCTCCTTGTACTTTCTGGGCTCCCGGGTGACCGGCGGATCGCTGCACGCGATCCGCGAGGAGGAGCATGTGCGGCGTTCGGGGCCGCGGCTGTCCGGTAAACGCGTGATCCTGGACCCCGGTCGCGGTGGCAGCGACGAGGGTCTGGTCGTCAACGGTCCGGCCGGCACGATCACCGAGGCCGAGATGCTCTGGGATCTGGCCAGCCGGCTGGAGGGGCGGATGGCCGCCATCGGAATGGAGACGTTCCTGTCCCGGCCGATCAGCCACAGCCCCTCGGATGCCGAGCGTGCGGCCATCGCCAACACCGTCGGGGCCGACCTGATGATCAGCCTGCGCTTCGAACGCCAGCCCAGTCCGCGCGCCAACGGTGTCGCCTCGTTCTACTTCGGCAGCCCGCACGGCTCGGTGTCCACCATCGGGCGCAACCTCGCCGACTTCATCCAGCGTGAGGTGCCGGCCCGCACCGGGTTGCTGGACTGCCGCACGCACGGCCGGACCTGGGACCTGCTGCGGCTGACCCGGATGCCCACCGTCCAGGTCGATGTCGGCTACATCACCAACCCGCGCGACGCCGGCATGATGGCAACCCGCGAGTACCGCGACGCGGTCGCCGAAGGCATCCTCGCCGCGGTCAAACGGCTCTACCTGCTGGGCAAGAACGACCGGCCGACAGGCACTTTCACCTTTGCCGAGCTGCTGGCCCACGAACAGTCGGTCGAGCAGGGACGCAGCCAGCCGGCGGTCTGAACCGGTCAGCCCACGACCGGGCCGGTGCCGACCGGCTGCTCCAGGCGGGCCCGCTCCAGCAGCCGCTCCAGGGCGGCTTCGACCTCGGCCTTCCAGCCCAGCCCCTTGTCCAGTTCGAGGCGCAGGCGGGGAAAGTAGCGATGCGGGGCGACCACGGCGAAACCCACACTCTGCAGGAACTCGGCGTCGATCATGCAGGTCTCGAACGAACAGTCCCCCAGCGCGGCCACCGCCGGCAGAATCCGCGGATCGGGGTCGTCACCAAGCAGCTCGGCCGCCGCGGCAGTCCGCCCGAACGCCTCCAGTGCACGCACTCCGCGCCGGATGAGCTCGTTGACGACATGAGCGATGAGCATCTCCGGCAAAGCGGTCTGACCGGGCTCGGTACCCATCGAGGTCAGCAGCACCGCGTCCGCGCTGACCGGCCCGGTGGGAAACCGCGAGGCCCGCGGGACCGCGCGGGGCGGAGCGTAGAGAACATAACCCCGGCAGTTTCCGTCACCCGCGCTGGCCTGCTCGCCGTCCTCGGCGGGTTCGTCGGTCGCGATCTGCCCGCACGAGCCCCACTCCAGCATGACCATCGACAGCCACGCTTCCTTTTCGAACTCCGGGTCGGCCAGGCTTTCCCCGCTGAGCGTCTGCGGGTCGACTTCCCAGAACACACACCGGCGGGCATGTTTGGGCAGCTGCTCGAACGCCTCCAGGCGCAGGGGATCGACCCGGATAGCCACTACCGCCCCCAGATTCCCGAAATATGTTCTGCCCCTTGATTTTTCGATCGCAAGACGGTGGGTGGGGCCTGCTGGTCCGGGTGCTGTGTCACAGTGACGTAACTAACCTTGGTTACCCGTTGGCCTAACGGGGGTCCATCAGTTCGACAATGCGCTGTAAGTCCTCGACGGAGCCGAATTCGACCACGATCTTGCCCTTGCGCTTGCCCAGGCTCACAGTCACCCGGGTGTCGTAGGTTCCGGACAGCCGTTCTGCGATGTCGTGCAAGCCCGGCATCTGGATCGGCCGGCGACGGGGCGGCGCGGACCGGCCGTCGCCCTCCGCCCGGTTGGCCAGGGTCACCGCTTCCTCGGTGGCACGCACCGAGAGTCCCTCCGCGACGATACGGGCGGCGAGTTCCTCCTGGGCCGCCGGCCCGGACTCCAGCGCCAGCAGCGCCCGCGCATGTCCCGCCGAGAGCACACCCGCGGCGACCCGCCGCTGGACGGGCACCGGCAGCCGCAGCAATCGGATCATGTTGGTGATCACCGGCCGCGAACGCCCGATCCGGGTCGCGAGTTCCTCGTGGGTGACCTCGAACTCGTCCAGCAGTTGCTGGTAGGCGGCCGCCTCCTCCAACGGATTGAGCTGGGCGCGGTGGATGTTCTCCAGCAGGGCGTCGCGCAGCAGATGGTCATCAGAGGTGTCCCGGACTATCGCCGGAATGGTCGCCAGCCCGGCCTGTTGGGCCGCGCGCCACCGCCGCTCCCCCATCACCAGCTGGTAGGGAGTCCCGCCGCCGGCCGTCTCGCGCACCACGATCGGCTGCATCAGCCCGAACTCGCGGATCGAGTGGACGAGCTCGGCCAGCGCCTCCTCGTCGAAGACGCTGCGCGGCTGACGGGGATTCGGCTCGACGTCCGCGGGATTGACCTCCCGGTAGACCGCCCCGATATCCCCGCCGTTGACGCCGGTGTCGGCCGGAGCCGGCTGGCCGCCGCCGATCACCACGTCCGCCGCGGCGTCCCCCAGCCGCGGGCCGCCCTCGGAGGGACCCGTCGGAATCAGTGACGCGAGCCCCCGGCCCAGGCCACCCCTGCGTCGCGACGACTGCGTCATGGCTGTTCCTCCTGTCGGCCGGCCGCCAATTCCCGGCTGGCATCGAGATAACTCATGGCCCCCCGCGAGCCCGGGTCGTAGTCGAGGATCGTCATGCTGTACCCGGGCGCCTCGGACACTTTAACGCTGCGCGGGATCACCGTCCGCAATACCTTGTCGCCGAAATAACGCCGAACCTCGACCGCCACCTGATCGGCCAGTTTGGTGCGGCCGTCATACATGGTCAACACCACGGTACTGACACTCAGCGCGGGATTGAGGTGCGCCTTGACCATCTCGATGTTCCGCATGAGCTGCGACACCCCTTCCAGTGCGTAGTACTCGCACTGGATCGGGATCAGCACCTCGGGGGCAGCCACCAGAGCGTTGATGGTCAGCAGCCCCAACGACGGCGGGCAGTCGATGAAGACGTAGTCGAAATCGGTCTCGTCCAGCTCCTGGAGGGCGTTGCGCAGACGGTTCTCCCGGGCCACCATGCTGACGAGTTCGATCTCGGCGCCGGCGAGGTCGATGGTGGCCGGCACGCAGAACAGGCGCTCACTGTGCGGGCTCTGCCGGATCGCCTCGCGCAGAGGAACCTCGCCGAGCAGAACCTCATAGGACGACGGGGTCCCGGACTGGCGTTCGGCGATCCCCAGTGCGGTGCTGGCATTGCCCTGCGGGTCGAGATCGACCACCAGCGTCTTCATGCCCTGGACGGCGAGTGCGGCGGCGAGGTTGACCGCCGTGGTGGTCTTGCCGACCCCGCCCTTCTGATTCGCGACGGTGAGGATCCTGCGCCGCTTCGGCCGAGGCAGATTCCCGGCAGCCGTGTGCAGCACCTTCATGGCCCGCTCGGCCGCCGCGCCGATCGGGGTGTCCGCCCAGGTTTCACGTGAAACATCGTCGGGGCGCACGCCCGGTTCCGACGGGGTCATCGTCTGCTCCTCTCCGGACGCCCGCGCCGCCGCGGGTCTGGCCGGTCGCCCCGGGTGGCCGTCACCACCGTCGTAGCCGGATACTCCCGGCCGCTCCCGCAGCGCACTGCGCGGATGTCGGTCGCGCCCAGTGCTGTCATACCACCGATGCTCTCGGAGATCTCGGCCTCCGCCCGTTCGCCCTTCAGCGCCAGCATCACTCCCCCACCCTTGAGCAACGGCAGGCTCCACCGCGCAAGCTTGTCCAGTCCGGCCACGGCCCGCGACAGCACCGCGTCCGCGCCACCGGCCCGGTTCCGGATGTCCGGATCCTCGGCCCGCCCGCGCAGCACCCGGGCCTCGATCCCCAGCGTCGCCACGGCCTCGTTGAGAAAGTCGGCGCGACGCAGCAAGGGCTCCACCAACGTCACCGTGAGATCGGGTCGTGCGATGGCCACCGGGATCCCGGGCAGTCCGGCCCCGCTGCCGATGTCGACCACATACCAGCCCTGGCCGAGGAGTTCGACGACCGCCGCGCAGTTGAGTATGTGCCGCTCCCACAACCGATCGACCTCGCGCGGGCCGAGGAGTCCCCTTTCCACCCCGGCATCGGCCAACAAGTCCGCGTAGCGGCGGGCGAGTTCGAGGCGCTCGCCGAAGAGGCCGGCCGCGGCCGGGGGTGCAGGCGGACCATGTTTCACGTGAAACCGCGCGAACTACACCGATGTAACTTCAGCCGTCAATCCTTGAGGACGACGACGCGACGGGACGGCTCAACGCCCTCGCTCTCGCTGTGCACGCCGTCGACGGCCGAGACCGCGTCGTGCACGATCTTGCGCTCGAACGGGGTCATCGGAGCCAGCTCCTCACGCTCGCCGGTCTCGCAGACCCGGCGGGCCACCTTGTCGCCGAGCGCGGCCAGTTCCTCGCGGCGGCGGCGCCGCCAGCCCGCGATGTCGAGCATGAGCCGGCTGCGCTCCCCGGTCTTCTGGTGCACCGCCAGCCGAGTCAGTTCCTGAAGGGCGTCGAGCACCTCTCCCCGCCGGCCGACCAGCTTCGAGAGGTCATCTCCGCCGTCGATGCTGACCACCGCCCGATCGCCCTCGACGTCGAGGTCGATATCGCCGTCGAAGTCCAGCAGGTCGAGCAACTCCTCGAGATAGTCGCCGGCGATCTCGCCCTCGGCGACCAGGCGGTCCTCCATCTCCTCGCCCTTGCCTTCGACGCGTTCCTGCGCCTCGGTGTCCGTCATGTCGGTCTCTCCCTCTTCGGTCATCAACGCTTGCGTTTCTTCGGCCGTGCTCCGGGGCGCGGCGTGCGGTCGACGGGCTTCGGCGCCGTCGGTGCGGGTGCGTCCCCGACGTCCGCGGCAGCACCGGTGGTTTCCGGGTCGGACGGAGTCACATCGTCGGCCGGCGCGGCGCCCTTCCTGCCCTTGGTCGGCTTGGCTCCGGGGGCCGGGGCATTCGCCGACCGGCGGGCCAGCGCCTCTTCTTTCTTGGCCGCTTCTTCCTTCTCAATCTTGCCGAACACGATGTGCTGCTGGGCGAAGGTCCAGATGTTGTTGGACACCCAGTAGATGATGATGGCGATCGGCAGGAACGGACCGCCGACGACCACACCGAGCGGAAAGACGTACAGCGCGAGCTTGTTCATCAGGGCGGTCTGCGGATTGGCGGCCGCCTCCGGGCTCTGCCGTGAGATGGAAGCCCGGCTGTTGAAGTAGGTCGCGATTCCGGCGAGGATCATCAGTGGAATCGCCACCGCCGCAACCGCGGGTCGGCTGAAGTCTGTGAACGCCTCCAAACCGCGCTGCTGGGTGATCGAGGCACCCACCGGTGCGCCGAACAGACTCGCGTCCAGGAAGTGCCCCACATCGGTAGCGCTGAAGAAGTAGTTGGGCAGCCGCCGGTTCTCCTCCACCGACAGGCCCAACCTGCCGATTCCGGTCTGGGTCCGGTTGAACGACATCAGCACGTGGAATAGGCCGAGGAACACCGGGATCTGGGCCAGCATGGGAAGACAGCCCAGAACCGGATTGAAGCCGTGCTCGCGTTGCAGCTTCTGCATCTCCAGCGCCATGCGCTGGCGGTCTTTGCCGTACTTCTTCTGCAGCGCCTTGATCTGGGGCTGAAGCTCCTGCATCTGACGGGTGGTGCGAATCTGGCGGACGAAGGGCTTGTACAGCAGCGCCCGCAGCGAGAACACCAGGAACATCACCGACAGCGCCCAGGCGAAGAAACTGCTCGGGCCGAAGAACAGAGCGAAGAACTTGTACCAGAGCCACATGATCCCCGAAACCGGGTAGTAGATGTAGTCGAGGCTCGCCCAGTTAAACATCGGAGCTCCTGAGATGCGCCGGCCCGCCGCGGACCGACGGGGTGCGTTCGGGTATCGGGTCCCATCCCCCGCTGTGCCAAGGACCGCATCTGGCCAGCCGAAGCAGGGTCAGCCAGCCGCCACGCCACAGTCCGAAGGTCGTCAGAGCCTCAACCGCGTACTGGCTGCAGGTGGGCATGAACCGGCAGGAAGGCAGCCGCAAAGGTGAGACCAGGTGCCGGTACAGGTCGACGATCGTGATGACCGTGCGCGCGGCCAGGCCGGGCCGCCGTACCTCGTTCACCGTGACCTCTCCATCAACTCTCGGGTGCGCCGGATCCCGCGTTCGAGCTCGCCCCGCAGCCGCGCCGAGGCCACGTCCCGGCTTCCCGGAAGCGCCCTGATCACGATCCTGTCCTCAGCCGCCAGTTCACCGATCATGTCGCCGACCACGTGGCGCAGGCGCCGCGACACCCGGTGGCGATCCACCGACCCGCCGACCGCCTTGCTGACCACCAGCCCGATCCGCGGACCGTCGGGGTCGCAGGGCTCCCGCCGGGCGTGGACGACGAGATCCCGCTGGGCAGCGCGCACACCGTCTTGGACCGTGGCGCGAAACTCAGCGGAGCGGGTCATCCGGTATCTGGCCGGGAGCACGCTGGAGGTACGCCGCTCAGGCAGTCAGCGAACGCCGGCCCTTGCGGCGGCGGCCGGAAACGATCCCCCGGCCGGCGCGGGTACGCATCCGCAACCGGAAACCATGGACCTTGGCCCGCCGTCGGTTGTTCGGCTGGAAGGTGCGCTTGCCCTTGGCCACCGGTATCTCCTCGTCATATCGACCAGACGTCGTCAGCCGCGAACACCGGTGTGGTGATCCCGGAAACGGCGGCGAGCCGTCGGTAAGCTCCGCTCGTAACCGGCGCGGTCCCGGGATTCCCGGTCGCTGCCGTGCCGCCGACATACGGGCGACGGTTGCAAGGGTACTGACCTTCCCGGGGACAGGTCAAACCACCCACGACAGGGCCGGTGGTAGGCCGGTGGTCAGCACGGCGGCATCGTTGCTGTGCGGTTGGCGCAGCGCCGCAAACCCTGTTAGCTTCAGCGGCATTCCTGAACCCTCGGCGCCGATAATCACGGTTCCGGCCCACACATGACCCGACGGCCCCTATGCTTCGCACCGACGACTCCCTTCTCTATCCACACCTGTGGATAACTTTGTGGACTACGCCCACATGCCGGTTGCGGAGTTTGCTCGGTTATCGCTCAGGGGGGCTCGGTGACAGTTGATCCCGGCTCGGACTTCGGCTCGGTATGGAGCTCTGTGGTCGCCGAGCTGAACGGCGAGTCCGATCCCTCCACTAATGAGACCGCCGGGCTGCACCCTCCTTTGAGTCCTCAGCAACGGGCCTGGCTGAAACTGGTTCGGCCGCTGACCATCGCCGAGGGTTTCGCATTGCTGTCGGTCCCAACGCCGTTCGTACAAAACGAGATTGAGCGTCATCTGCGCACCCCCATCGTCGACGCACTCAGTCGCAGACTCGGTCAGCGCGTCGAACTCGGGGTCCGGATCGAACCCGTCGAACCCGAACAGGAACCGGCGGCCGATCGCGACACCGCGCACGACATCCACCACAACGACTCTCATCCCGAAGACCACGCCTCGTTCGCCAGTGCACATGAGACCTGGCCGGGTTATTTCACCGACCGCCCGGCGGATAACGCGGCCGCTCAGAAAGCTGCCGCCAGCCTCAACCGTCGTTACACCTTCGACACCTTCATCATCGGCGCCTCCAACCGCTTCGCTCATGCCGCCGCCCTCGCCATCGCCGAGGCGCCGGCCCGCGCCTACAACCCCTTGTTCATCTGGGGGGAGTCCGGGCTGGGCAAAACCCATTTGCTGCACGCCGCTGGGAACTACGCCCAGCGGCTGTTTCCCGGCATGCGGGTCAAGTACGTCTCCACAGAGGAATTCACCAACGACTTCATCAACTCCCTCAGAGACGACCGCAGGGTCGCGTTCAAACAGAGTTACCGCGACATCGACGTGCTTCTGGTCGACGACATCCAGTTCATCGAGGGGAAGGAAGGTATCCAGGAGGAGTTCTTCCACACCTTCAATACCCTGCACAACGCCAACAAGCAGATCGTGATCTCCTCAGACCGCCCGCCCAAACAGCTGGCCACCCTCGAAGACCGGCTGCGCACCAGGTTCGAGTGGGGTCTGATCACCGATGTCCAACCACCCGAGCTCGAGACCCGCATCGCCATCCTCCGCAAAAAAGCCCAGATGGAACGTCTCGACGTGCCCAGCGATGTCCTGGAACTCATCGCCAGCAGTATCGAGCGCAACATCCGCGAGTTGGAGGGGGCCCTGATCCGGGTGACGGCGTTCGCCTCACTCAACAAAGCCCCGATCGACACCGCCCTGGCCGAGATCGTCCTTCGCGACCTTCTTGCCGACGCCGGCACCATTCAAATCAGCGCCGCCACGATCATGGCCGCCACCGCCGAGTACTTCGACACCTCTGTCGAGGAACTGCGCGGCCCCGGCAAAACCCGCGCCCTGGCCCAGTCCCGCCAGATCGCCATGTATCTATGCCGGGAGCTCACCGACCTCTCTCTGCCGAAAATCGGCCAGGCGTTCGGTCGCGACCACACGACGGTCATGTACGCCCAGAAGAAGATCCTCGGCGAGATGGCATACCGCCGCGAAGTCTTCGACCATGTCAAAGAACTCACAACCCGGATACGTCAGCGCTCCAAGCGCTGAAGTCACCACGCAGCACGCTCGCCGCGCGGCAAAAACTTTGGCCACTCTCCCCCCACCTGTCACCTAATCGTGCTGTGGACAATGTGTGGACAACCCGGGGACAACGACGCCGACACCACCGAACACCGCCGGACAACCCGAACTCATCCACAACCCGGCACGCCTGCCGGTCCGGTTGCTCACAGACCGTTCACAGCGGCCCACCCCCTCTCACCAGCACCGGGGGCCAACCATCCACATCGCCAACAGTGCCTACTATCACTACCAAGATCTCTTCAATGAATTTCTTTCAGAAGACCGCACCTGGGGAAAGCCCGAACCGAGACCCCATCGCGGCAGTACGGCGCAGCGTTGTCGCCCTCGTCGATTACCTTTCAAGATGTCCACGAAGGCTCTACGGTTGGTTGTCGGACCGCTCCGTGCGGTGCTCAGTCCTCGCTTCGATGAAGGGACATGAAGGACACATATGGACGCGGCTACGACCTCGACGGTGGGCTCGGACCTCAGATTCCGTCTGGAGCGCGAGGATTTCGCCGACGCCGTGGCCTGGGTGGCCCGCAGTCTTCCGAGCCGGCCCGCGGTACCGGTCCTGGCGGGAGTCCTCATCACCGGCACCGACAGCGGTCTGACGATCGCGGGTTTCGACTACGACGTCTCCGCGGAGGTGCTCGTCCCCGCTGAAATCGCCTCCCCGGGTTCGGTTTTGGTGTCAGGCCGGCTGCTCTCCGAGATCACCCGGGCGTTGCCCCCCAAGCCGGTCGAAGTCAGTGTGGAGGGCAGCCGGGTTCTGCTCAGGTGTGGCAGCGCGAAATTCTCGCTGCCGGCCATGCCGGTCGAGGACTACCCTGCATTGCCCAGCCTGCCCGCTGAGACCGGTGTCGTGGGCGCGGACGTTTTCGCCGATGCGGTCAGTCAGGTGGCGGTGGCGGCCGGGCGGGACGACACGCTGCCGATGCTGACCGGCATCCGCATGGAGATCTCCGGTGACACCGTGGTGCTGGCGGCGACGGACCGTTTCAGGCTGGCGGTGCGCGAATTGCACTGGTCAGCGTCGTCGCCGGGTTTGGAGGCCGCGGTACTGGTCCCCGGGCGCACGCTGGCCGAGGTGGCCAAGTCCGTGGAGTCCGGCTTGGACGTCCATCTCTCGCTGGGTGCTGGCTCGGCGATCGGCGAGGAGCGTCTGCTGGGTATCCGCAGCGGCGGACGCCGCAGTACGACGAGGCTGCTCGACACCGATTTCCCGAAGTTCCGCCAGCTGCTTCCGGTCGAGCACACGGCGTTGGCGACCGTCGCCGTCAGCGAACTGACCGAGGCGATTAAGCGTGTGGCACTCGTCGCCGACCGGGGAGCTCAGGTCCGGATGGAGTTCTCCGCCGACGGGTTGCGGTTGTCGGCCGGAGCCGATGGGGTGGGGCTTGCTGAGGAGGACCTGGCCGTGGAGTTCGCCGGGGAGCCGCTCACGATCGCGTTCAACCCCACTTATCTGACCGACGGTCTGGGCTCGCTGCACAGCGACCGGGTCACTTTCGGATTCACGACCGCAAGCAAACCGGCTGTGCTTCGTTCGGCCGGCGATGGCCCCGGACCGGCGGGCTCAGGTCCGTTCCCGGCCGCTGACACCGACTACGTCTATCTGCTGATGCCGGTCCGGCTGCCCGGCTGACCGGCCCATATTTCGAGGGGAAGGCGCGCGTATGCAACTGGGTCTGGTCGGACTGGGCAAGATGGGTTTCAACATGCGCGAGCGGTTGCGCCAGGGCGGCCATGAGGTGATCGGTTACGACCCGCGCCCCGAGGTCTCCGATGTGCCGGATCTGGCCGCCCTGGCCGAAGCACTGACCGCACCCCGCGCGGTGTGGGTGATGGTGCCTTCCGGGCCGATCACCGATGAGACGATCGTGGAACTGGCTGATGTTCTCGAAGCCGGGGATCTGGTGATCGACGGCGGCAACTCCCGCTACACCGAGGACGCCCCGCACGCAGAGCTCCTGGCTAAGCGGGGTATTTCCTTCGTTGACGCCGGGGTATCCGGTGGTATCTGGGGATTGACCGAAGGTTACGGCCTGATGGTCGGCGGCAGCGACGCTGATATCGCTCGGATGATGCCCATTTTCGACACCCTGCGGCCAGGCGGGGAGGTGGCGGACGGATTCGTCCATGCCGGCCCGGTCGGGGCCGGCCACTACGCGAAGATGGTGCACAACGGCATCGAATACGGCCTGATGATGGCTTACGCGGAGGGTTATGAGCTGCTCGCCGCCGAACCGTTGATCACCGATACCCAGGCGGTGATCCAGGCCTGGACCAATGGAACCGTGGTGCGCTCGTGGCTTCAGCAGCTGCTGGCCAAGGCGCTGAAGGAGGATCCCGGTTTCGACGCGATCTCCGATTACACCGAGGATTCCGGGGAAGGCAGATGGACGGTCGAGGAGGCGATTCACCATCGGGTGCCGACCCCGGTGATCGCCGCATCGCTGTTCGCCCGGTTCGCCTCCCGCCAGGAACAGTCCCCCACGATGAAGGCGGTTTCGGCACTGCGGAACCAGTTCGGCGGCCACGCTGTCAAACGCGTCCCGCTGTCCGGGTGAACACCGGCCACCGTCGGCACAACCATGTACGTTCGCCATCTCGCTCTCCGAGACTTCCGATCATGGGCAGTCCTTGATGTCGATCTGACGCCGGGCCGTACTGTCATCGTCGGCTCGAACGGATATGGGAAGACCAATCTCGTTGAGGCCCTGTGGTATTGCGCGACCCTCGGATCCCATCGGGTGGCGACTGACGCACCGTTGGTGCGGGTCGGCGCCGGCAGTGCCGTGGCGTCGGCCATTGTGGTCAGCGAAGGCCGTGAACTGGCGGTGGACATCGAGATCACCGCCGGCCGGGCGAACCGGGCCCGCCTCAACCGCTCCGCTGTACGCAGTGCCCGTGAGGTGCTCGGGGCGCTGCGGGCGGTGCTCTTCGCACCGGAGGACCTCGCGTTGGTCCGCGGGGATCCCGGTGAGCGCCGGAGGTTTCTCGACGAACTCGCCGCGTTGCGGCGCCCGGCTGTGGCGGCGCTGCGCGCCGACTACGACAGGGTGCTCAAGCAGCGGACCGCGTTGCTGAAGTCGGCCGGTCCTGGCCGTTCGCGGGATTCCGCGGTCTTAGAAACTCTGGAGATCTGGGATGGGCATCTCGCCGAGCAGGGTGCCCGGCTGATGGCGGCCCGGCTGGAGCTGGTCAGCCAACTGGCGCCGGAAGTCGAGAAGGCCTATCAGGTACTCGCCCCCGCATCCCGGCCTGCCGGGCTGAGCTACCGCGGTAGCGTCGACCTGCCTGACACGGCGGATACCGACAGTCCGTTCGACGACCTGCGGGCGGCGCTGCTGGCCGGATGTGCGGCCAGGCGTACCGCGGAACTGGAGCGGGGCGTCTGCCTCGTCGGCCCGCACCGTGATGATCTGGAATTGCGGCTGGGGGATCAGCCCGCGAAAGGGTTCGCCAGCCACGGCGAGTCGTGGTCGATGGCGCTGGCGCTGCGGCTGGCGGCCTATGAGTTGCTGCGCACCGAGGGCAGCGAGCCGGTGCTGATCCTCGACGATGTCTTCGCCGAACTCGATGAGACCAGGCGGCGTGCCCTGGCCGCCGCGGTTTCCGGTGCCGAACAGGTGCTGGTCACCGCCGCGGTTCCCGAGGACGTCCCGACCGGCTGGGAGGCGACTCGTATCGAAGTCTCGGTCCGCGAGGATGAGACCGGGCGGGAGTCGGTGGTGGTCAGGTGAGCGAACCGCCCGAGCACCTCAACTCCGTTCCCGGGATGGATCTGGTTCGCCGCGCGCTGGAGGAGGCCAGGGCCTCCGCCCGCGGCCAGGGCAAGGACGTCGGCAAGGGCCGGCGATCGCCGGCGGCGGGGGCCGGGGCTCCGGCCCGCGGCAACCGCCGGCGGTGGTCGGCTCCCGGCCCGGACAGCCGGGACCCTCAACCGATCGGCCGGGCCGCGCGGGACCTGGCGGCGTCGCGCGGCTGGTCACCGATGGTCGCCGAGGGCGAGGTGTTCGCCTTGTGGTCCACGGTCGTGGGTGAGCAGATCGCCGCGCACTCCGGGCCGACGGCACTGCGCGACGGGGTGTTGCACGTCAAGGCCGAGTCGACGGCCTGGGCGACGCAGTTGCGGATGGTTCAGTCGCAGTTACTGGCCAAGATCGCCGCCGCGGTCGGCGACGGTGTGGTCAAGAGCCTGCGGATCACCGGCCCGACGGCGCCGTCGTGGCGCAAGGGCCCCCGGCACGTGCCCGGCCGCGGGCCTCGCGACACCTACGGGTAGGCCCGGTCAGCGGGTCAGCGGTTGGCCTTCAGCGGCCCACCCCTTGGTGCCACTGGCCAGTTCGTAGATGCTGTCGATGCCGGCGCGGCGCATTGCGTCCACGGCGGGCCGGGAGCGGTTACCGCTGCGGCAGTAAACCGCGTAGGTGCCGTTCGCGTCGAGGCGGGACACCTGCTCGACGAAGTCGGACTGCTGGACCGGTATGTTCACCGCCCCGGCTATGTGACCGCCGGCGAACTCCTCGGGTGTGCGCACGTCGATGATCTGTACCCCGGGCGCGGTGATAACTTCGGCGAAGTCGGCGACGCCGACCCGCAACGGTGACGTCAGCGCGCTGCCGGGGGTGGCGGGCATCTCCTGGGCCGAAGCGACGGTGGTCGAACCCGATGAGCACCCGACCACGGACAGCCCCGGACCGAGAAGCGCGGTCATGGCGAGGACAGGAACCACAAGGCGTTTCATACCCCCTAGGGTATACCATCCACTCGCGGGACGCGCCCGGGGTCCGCTGCCGTCCCCCGGTACCGCACCCGCCGCCCGGCCACGGCCTGATCGGGCCGAGGAACTTGCCGATGAACCTCTCAGGCGGCCGGACGCGGGATTGGCCGAGAAATCCGCCGCACGGCGCAAATAGGTGTGCAGAAACACCACCGCAGAGTCAGCCTCGTCAGTAGTTCTCGGTAGACTGGCTCCAAGACTGCGCGCCGATTGCGCGACCCATGAAACCTCAAGGAGACCTGTCCGATCGTGGCTGCCTCGAAGAAGAACGAGAACAAGGGATACGGTGCCGAGTCCATCAAGATTCTCGAAGGTCTCGAGGCGGTCCGAAAGCGCCCGGGTATGTACATCGGCTCGACCGGGGAGCGCGGCCTGCACCACCTGATCTGGGAAGTGGTCGACAACGCCGTCGATGAGGCGATGGCTGGGTTCGCCACCCGCGTGGACGTGCGTCTTCTCCAGGACGGCGGGGTCGAAGTCCGCGACGACGGCCGGGGGATCCCGGTAGAGACCCACGATTCCGGGGTGCCGACCGTGGACGTGGTGCTCACCGTGCTGCACGCCGGCGGAAAATTCGAATCCGATGCCTACCAGGTGTCCGGCGGCCTGCACGGGGTGGGCGTGTCGGTGGTCAACGCCTTGTCGACCAGGGTGGAGGTCGACATCTGCCGCGATGGATACGAGTGGTTCCAGACCTACGAGCACTCCGTCCCCGGAACCCTCAAGCAGGGTGAGGCCACCAAGAAGACCGGGACCACCCTGCGGTTCTGGGCCGATCCGGCGGTGTTCGAGACCACCGACTACGACTTCGAGACGGTCGCCCGCCGGCTCAAGGAGATGGCCTTCCTCAACAAGGGCCTGACGATCACACTCACCGACGAGCGGGTGCGCGCCGATGAAGTGGTCGACGAGGTGGTCAGCGACCTGGCCGAGGCGCCCAAGTCGGCCGAGGAGAAGGCCACCGCCCAGGCCAAGGTCAAGAACCGCACCTTCCACTACCCGGGCGGGCTGGTCGACTTCGTCAAGGACATCAACCGCACCAAACAGCCGATTCACAACAGCGTGGTCGACTTCTCCGGCAAGGGCGAAGGCCATGAGGTGGAGATCGCGATGCAGTGGAACGCCGGCTACTCCGAATCGGTGCACACCTTCGCCAACACGATCAACACCCACGAGGGCGGCACGCACGAGGAGGGTTTCCGTGCCGCGCTGACCAGCGTCGTCAACAAGTACGCCAAGGACAAGAAGCTCCTCAAGGACAAGGACCCCAACCTCACCGGCGACGACATCCGGGAGGGTCTGGCGGCGGTGATCTCGGTCAAGGTCGGCGAGCCGCAGTTCGAAGGCCAGACCAAGACCAAGCTGGGCAACACCGAGGTCAAGTCGTTCGTGCAGAAGATCTGCAATGAGCAGTTGACCCACTGGCTGGAGTCCAACCCGTCGGACGCCAAGACCGTGGTGAACAAGGCGGTCTCCTCGGCGCAGGCGCGCATCGCGGCCCGCAAGGCGCGCGAACTGGTCCGCCGCAAGAGCGCCACCGACATCGGCGGACTGCCCGGCAAGCTCGCCGACTGCCGTTCCACCGACCCCAGGGCGTCCGAGCTGTATGTGGTGGAGGGTGACTCGGCGGGCGGCTCGGCCAAGAGCGGACGCGACTCGATGTTCCAGGCGATCTTGCCGCTGCGCGGCAAGATCATCAACGTCGAGAAGGCGCGCATCGACCGGGTGCTGAAGAACACCGAGGTGCAGGCGATCATCACCGCGCTGGGGACCGGCATCCACGACGAGTTCGACATCGCCAAGCTGCGCTACCACAAGATCGTGCTGATGGCCGACGCCGATATCGACGGCCAGCACATCTCCACGCTGCTGCTGACCCTGCTGTTCCGGTTCATGAAGCCGCTGATCGAGAACGGGCACGTGTTCCTGGCACAGCCGCCGCTGTACAAGCTCAAGTGGCAACGCTCCGAACCCGAGTTCGCCTACTCCGACCGCGAGCGCGACGGCCTGCTGGAAGCCGGCCTGAAGGCCGGCAAGAAGATCAACAAGGATGACGGGATCCAGCGGTACAAGGGTCTGGGCGAGATGGACGCCAAGGAACTGTGGGAGACCACCATGAACCCTTCGGTCCGGGTTCTACGCCAGATCACCCTCGACGACGCCGCCGCGGCCGACGAGTTGTTCTCGGTGTTGATGGGCGATGACGTCGAGGCTCGCCGGAGCTTCATCACCCGTAACGCCAAAGATGTCCGCTTCCTTGATGTTTAACGCATCCCATTAGTCGAAGGACGTTATGACTGACACAACGCTGCCCCCCGAGGGGTCCGCCGGGGACCGGATCGAACCGGTCGACATCCAGCTGGAGATGCAGAACAGCTACATCGACTACGCGATGAGCGTCATTGTGGGCCGCGCGCTGCCCGAGGTCCGCGACGGCCTCAAGCCGGTGCACCGCCGGGTGCTCTACGCGATGTACGACTCCGGATTCCGGCCCGACCGCGGCCACGCCAAGTCGGCGCGGTCGGTGGCCGAGACGATGGGCAACTACCACCCGCACGGCGACGCCTCGATCTACG
>CAYURT010000028.1:33186-40337 GCA_964447215.1 uncultured Mycobacterium sp. | reverse complement strand
CCACCGCGATGCCGATCCTGGTGGCTCTGGGGATCGTCGGCGTCGTGCTGGTCGTCATGGTGCTGCTGCGGATGATCGGCGGCGAGGATGTCAGCGCCGAGGGCGCGGTGGGCCGGGCGGTCGTCGGGCAGAACGACGCGCTGCAGCGCGAGGACTACGCGGATTTCCGCCGCTACACCTGCGCGGAGCGCCACGGCAGCGAGGCCGAGGTGATCGGGGAACAGCGCGAGTCCTCGGAGGCGCGGGGCGCCCGGTTCGTCGACGACGTCGCAGACGTCGCCGTCGACGGCGGGCGGGCTACCGCAACCGTGGTCTACCACTTCGAGGGATCCGCTGATCAGAAGCTGCCGACCCCGATGACATTCGTGCTCGAAGGCGGCGAATGGACGGTATGTTCGGCGGGTCCGCGGTAGCCCCCGCATACGGCCAAACCATATGCGTGGGGTCTTATGTGAACCTAGACTGACCCGCGTGCCAGCGGTAACCGCGCCCGTTAGTCATGCATTCAGCCTGGTCAGAGTGCATCAGGCGGATTGCTGCGCGGTACTGGCCGGGCGGGCTTCGGGTGGGAGCGGGTGAAGGCCACCGGGTGGTCTAAGCCGGCGTTCGCGGTCGGGGACTTCGTTGTGCTGGCGGCCGAGACGTTCAAGGTGATGTTGACCCGGTCACTGGCCTGGCGCGAACTGCTCGACCAGATCTGGTTCGTCGCGCGGGTTTCGATCGTGCCGACGCTGGTGCTCTCCATTCCCTACACCGTCCTGATCGTGTTCACCCTCAACATCGTGCTGCTCGACGTCGGTGCGGGCGATTTGTCCGGGGCGGGCGCCGCGCTCGCCTCGGTCACCCAGGTGGGCCCGGTGGTCACCGCGATCGTGGTGTCGGGGGCCGGCTCCACAGCGATGTGCGCCGACCTCGGCGCGCGCACCATCCGCGAGGAGATCGACGCGATGAAGGTCATCGGGGTCGACCCCGTCCAGGCGCTGGTGGTGCCGCGGGTGCTCGCCGCCACCTACGTGGCGCTCATGCTCTACTCGGTGGTGGCCGTCGTCGGCCTGGTCGGCAGCTACTTCTTCGTGGTCTACATCCAAAACGTCACCCCGGGGGCCTTCGCCGCTGGAATCACTCTGCTGACCGGGTTGCCGCAGGTGATCGTGTCGCTGGTCAAAGCGCTGTTGTTCGGGCTGTCCGCCGGCCTGATCGCCTGTTACAAAGGCCTCTCGGTGGGCGGCGGACCGACCGGGGTCGGCAACGCCGTCAACGAGACCGTCGTGCTGGCCTTCATGGCGCTGTTCCTGATCAACATCCTGGCCACCGCGTTCGGCGTGAAGGTCGCCCCATGACCGCCGCCGCCGAGGTGCGCCGCGCCGCGGGCCGGTTCGCCGACTCCGGACGCCAGGTGGGCGACCAGACGTCGTTCAACATCAAGGCGCTGCTGTCGGTGCCGGAGGCGATCCGCCGTTACCCGGCCGAGGTGCTGCGCCTGATCGCGGTGATGGGGATGGGGACCGGCGCGCTGGCCGTCATCGGCGGCACCGTGGTGATCGTCGGTTTCCTGACCCTCTCGACCGGCGCGCTGATCGCCGTGCAGGGCTACAACACGCTGTCCAATGTCGGCATCGAGGCCCTCACCGGGTTCCTGGGCGCCTTCCTCAACGTCCGGTTCATCGCACCGGCCACCGCGGGGGTCGCACTGGCGGCGACCATCGGCGCCGGCGCCACCGCCCAGCTGGGCGCCATGCGGATCAACGAGGAGATCGACGCGCTGGAGGCGATGGGTATCCGGCCCATCCCCTACCTGGTGTCGACCCGCATCATCGCCGGCGTCCTGGCGGTCATCCCGATCTACACCGTGGCCGTGCTGATGTCCTTCTTCGCCACCCGGTTCGGCACCACCGTCATCTACGGGCAGTCCAGCGGCGTCTACGACCACTACTTCTCGACGTTCCTGCAGCCGATGGACCTGGTCTGGTCGTTCCTCGAGGTGCTGGTGATGGCCGCGGCCGTCATGGCGGTGCACACCTACTACGGGTACAACGCCAGCGGTGGTCCGGCCGGTGTGGGCGAGGCGGTGGGCCGGGCGGTCCGCGCCTCGATCACCGCCGGCGTGTTCATCCTGCTCAGCATCACACTGTCCGTGTACGGACAGTCCGGCAACTTCTACCTGTCGGGGTGAGGGCGATGGCGAGGGGGAAGAAGCGATCGAGGCGGGACGGCATCGACCCGCTGTGGTGGGCGCCGGTGCCGATCCTGGTGATCTTGGGCGTCGTCGCGCTGACCGCGCTGCTGTTCTCCGGTGCGCTGAGCAGGACGGTGCCGCTGACCGTGGTCTCCGACCGGACCGGCCTGATCATGGAGAACAACGCCAAGGTCAAGATGCGCGGTGTGCAGATCGGCCGGGTGGTCTCGATCGGGTCGACGCGTGGCGCCGACGGCGAGTTGGTGCCCAACCTCAAACTCAAGATCGACGCCGCCCCGTTCCGCTACCTGCCCAGCAACGTCGAGGCCGAGATCAAGGCCAGCACCGCCTTCGGCGCCAAGTACGTCGACCTGATCGTGCCCTCCGACGGGGCCAGTCCGGCGGCGTTGAAACCCGGGGCGGTGTTGCGCTCGCGGAACGTCACCGTCGAGGTCAACACCGTGTTCCAGAACCTGCAGTCGGTGATCCAGGCGGTCGACCCGGCGAAGCTGAACGCGGTCCTGTCCGCGTTCGCCGAAGGCGTGCGCGGCAAGGGCGAGAAGATGGGCCAGGCCATCACCGCCACCAATGATGTGCTGCTGGCGGTGAACCCGCGGATGCCGCTCATCACCGAGGAGTGGCGAATGTTCGGCATGACGATGGAGGCGTATTCCACTGCGGCCCAGGACATCCTGAACATCTTCGACTCGTTCTCGACCACCAGCACGACGCTGACCGAGCAGGCCGCGGCCCTGGACTCGGTGCTGCTCTCGGCGGCCGGGTTCTCCCAGTCGGGGATCAACCTGCTCGGCCCCAACCAGCAGAACCTGGCCCGGGCGCTGGACGTCTTCCAGCCGACCACCGCGCTGTTCGACAAGTACTCGCCGACGTTCACCTGCCTCTTCGAGGGCGCGCAGTGGTTCCTGGAGAACGGTGGCCGGCATGCGCTGGGCGGCAACGGGAAATCGGTGATCATGGACGCCGCGCTGCTGGCCGGCGACGACCCCTACCGCTTCCCGCAGAACCTGCCGGTGGTCAACGCCAAGGGCGGCCCCGGAGGCGCGCCGTCCTGTGGTTCACTGCCCGACCCGAGCAAGAACTTCCCGGTGAAGTACCTGGTCACCGACACCGGCTTCGGCACCGGTCTGGACGTGCGGCCCAATCCCGGTATCGGATTCCCCGGCTTCAACAACTACTTCCCGGTCACCAAGGGCATGCCGCTGCCGCCGATGATCCGCTTCCCGGGACCGCCGGCGCCGGGCCCTTGGCCGCCCTACCCGGGAGCCCCGCCGTACGGGGCCGCCGAGTACGCGCCCGACGGCACCCGGCTCTACCCGCCGCCGCCCGGCCCGCCTCCGCCCCCGCCGGCGGCACCGTGAGCGCGGCAGAGGGGGACGGTGGATGAAGTTCAACACCATGGGCACCGCCATTCGGGTGGCGCTGTTCACCCTGCTCAGCCTGTCCTTCGTGTTCATCCTGGTGACGGTGTTCGGGCAGTTCCGGTTCGAGGCCCGCACACCGTTCACGGCGGTGTTCTCCAATGTGTCGGGACTCAAGGGCGGCAACTTCGTCCGGGTGGCCGGCGTCGAGGTCGGCAAGGTGTCCAAGCTGACGGCGAACAAGGACGGCACGGTCACGGTCGACTTCGCCGTCGACCGGGGCCTGAGCCTGACCGAGGGCACCATCGCGGCGGTGCGCTACGAGAACCTCATCGGCGACCGATATCTGGCCCTCGAGGAGGGGCCGGGATCGGTCCGTGCGCTGGCGCCGGGATCGACCATCCCGTTGGACCGCACCTCACCCGCGCTGGACGTCGACGCGCTGATCGGAGGTTTCCGGCCGCTGTTCCGGGCGCTGGATCCCGACCAGATCAACGCGCTGTCCGGTCAGCTGCTGAGGGTCTTCCAGGGCCAGGGTGGCACGGTGTCCTCGGTGCTGGCCCAGACCTCGGCGCTGACCACCACACTGGCCGGCCGCGACGAGCTCATCGGCGAGGTGATCAGCAACCTCAACATCGTGCTGGACAGCTTCGCCGACAGCGACGAGCAGTTCGCCCGTGGAATGGACTCGCTGATCCAACTCGTCGACGGGCTCTCCGAGCGCCGATCCGACATCACCACCGGGCTGGCCTACATCAACGCCGCCGCCGGCTCGGTCACCGACCTGCTGGCCACGGCCCGCGCCCCGATCGCCGAGACGGTGATCCAGACCGATCGCTTCGCGGGCCAGGTGATGGCCGACGCCGACTATGTCGACGAGCTGGTCAGGACCCTGCCGGACGCGTACCAGGTGCTGGCCCGCAACGGCCTGTACGGGGACTACTTCGGCTTTTACATGTGCGACGCGATCATGAAGCTCAACGGCAAGGGGGGCCAGCCCGTGTTCGTCAAGCTCGTCGGGCAGGACACCGGGCGGTGCACACCGAAATGACCCGAGCGAGAACCGCGTCCAAGCGCCCGATGTTCACCCCGCTGGCCGACCGGAGCCGGCCCCTGGTCGGTCTGGTCGGGATCCTGGTCGTCCTCGCGCTGGTGGTCGGGGTGTTCTCCTACGACAGGATCCCGTTCATCAAGGGCACCAACGACCACTCCGCTTTCTTCGCGGAGTCCGGCGGCATCCTGACCGGTAGTGACGTCCGGGTGTCGGGACTCGAGGTCGGCAGGGTGTCCGGTGTGAGCCTGGACGGCACCCGGGTGCGGGTGAATTTCACGGTCAGCAAGAGCATCGAACTCGGGGAGCGTACCGAGGCGGCGATCAAGACCGAGACGGTGCTGGGCAGCAAGTTCCTGGAGCTCACCCCGCGCGGCGAGGGTGAGCTGCGCGGTCCCATCCCGCTGGAGCGGACCCGCTCGCCCTACGACCTCACCGAGGCTCTCGGCGACCTGACCACCACCATCAGCGGCCTAGACACCGTGCAACTCTCCGAAGCGCTGACCACGTTGGCGGACACCTTCGCCCAGACCCCGGAGAACCTGAAGACGGCTCTGCGCGGGGTGGCGGAGTTCTCCGACACCCTCAACGCCCGGGACGCCAAACTGCGCGAACTGCTCGCCGACGCCAACACCGTCACCGGGGTGCTGGCCAAGCGCAGTGACCAGATCGCCCAGCTGGTGGTCAATGCCAATGCGCTGCTCGGGGAACTGCTGACCCAGCGGGCTTCGGTTGACGCCCTGATGAACAACCTCACCGCGGTCTCCCGTCAGATCTCGGGACTGGTCGAGGACAACCGCACCCAGCTCAAACCTGCCCTGGACAAGCTCAACGGCGTCCTGGGGATTCTGGACAACCGCAAGCAGGAACTGCAGCGAACCCTGTACCTGTTGCGCCGCTATGCGATGTCCTTCGGTGAGGTGCTGGGGTCGGGACCCTTCTTCAAGGCTTCCGTAGTCAACCTGATTCCGGGTCAGTTCGCGCAGCCGTTCACCGACGCGGCCTTCTCCGATCTCGGTCTGGACCCCAGTGTGCTGCTGCCCTCCGACCTGGTCGAACCCGGTGTCGGCCAGCCCGGCACACCGCCGCTTCCGATGCCCTACCCGCGGACCGGTCAGGGCGGGGAACCGCACCTGAACCTGCCCGACGCCATTACCGGCAAGCCCGGCGATCCGCGCTACCCCTACCGTGAGCCGCTGCCCGCGCCGCCGCCCGGCGGGCCGCCGCCCGGCCCACCCGCCCTGGAGCCCGCGCCCGGGGAGCTCCCCGCGCCGACCATCCCGGCGCCCGCCCCGGCGGAGGCTCCGCAGTGACGGCGCCGGAAGTGCCGCCGCGCGGCCGCCGCGCGCTGTGGTGGGCCACCGCGGTCAGCCTCCTGACGATCCTCGCGGTCGGCATCACGGTGCTGGCGACACCGTGGTGGCGGCCGGTCAACCGCGACACCTTCACCGCCTACTTCACCAACACCCACGGTCTGTATGCGGGCGACGAGATCCGGGTCCTGGGTGTCCAGGTGGGTGCCGTCGACACCATCGAGCCCGGCCGCGAGTCGGTGAAGGTCACCTTCTCGGTGGACAAGAAGTATCCGGTGCCCGCCGATGTGAAAGCGGCCATCCTGTCCCCGGCGCTGGTCACCGCGCGGTCCATTCAGCTGGTGCCGGCCTATTCCGGCGGGCCACGGCTGGCGAGCGGGGCGGTCATCCCGATCGAGCGCACCGCAGTGCCCGTGGAGTGGGACGACTTGCGCGACCAGCTGGAGCGGCTGACCGAATCCCTTCAGCCCAGCGCCCCGGGTGGGGTCAACTCCATCGGCGACTTCATCAACAGCACCGCGGAGAACCTGCGCGGTGAGGGCGACACCGCGCGCGAGACGGTCATCAAGCTCTCCCAGGCGCTCTCGGCTCTCGGTGATCACAGCCAGGACATCTTCGGCACCGTGCGGAACCTCCAGCTGTTGGTATCCGCGCTGTCCTCGAGCAGTGACCTGCTGGCCGGTTTCAACACCAACCTCGCCGAGGTCAGCGGGGTCCTGTCGAACTCGCCGAACGAAATATCGGAGGCTGCAAGCGTTCTCAGCAGCGCGGTCGCCGACCTGCGCGGTTTCGTCGGTGAGAACCGGGACGCCCTCGGGGACACCGTCGACCATCTGAACGCGATCACCACAGCGCTCAACGACAGCCGGGGCGACATCAAACAGGTGCTGCACATCACCCCGACGGTGTTCTCCAACTTCACCAACATCTACCAGCCGGCGCAGAGCGCGATCACCGGCATCCTGGCTCCGGTGAACTTCGCCGACACCGTCCAGTTCATCTGCGGCGCGATCGAGTCGGCTTCGCGCCAGGGCTGGGAGCAGTCGGCGAAGCTGTGCACCCAGTACCTGGCGCCGATCATCAAGAACCGCCAGTACAACTACCCGCCGCTGGGCTTCAACCCGTTCGTCGGCACCGCCGCCCGGCCCAACGAGATCACCTACAGCGAGAACCGGCTCAATCCCCATCTGCCGCCGGAGTTCCCGGTCGCCACCCCGCCCGCCGACCCGGCC
>CAYURT010000028.1:18375-33086 GCA_964447215.1 uncultured Mycobacterium sp. | reverse complement strand
GCCGACCCGGCCGAAACGATGTCGGCGGAGGCCGACCCAGCTGGAACGATGTCGGCGGTGGAGCCCGTCGCCACCGATCCCGGGCTGGGGCTGACCGGGATGATGGTCCCGCACGGGGGTGGATCGTGAGGCGGCTGCTTGCCGGGTTGCTGGCCGCCGTGCTGCTCGCGGCGGTGCCGGGCTGCCAGTGGCGCGGCCTGAACTCGCTGACTCTGCCCGGGACCACCGGCAGCGGCGAGGGGTCCTTCACCATTCAGGCGCAGCTGCCCGACGTGGTCACCATTCAGGAGAACAGCCGGGTCCGGGTGGCCGACCTCAACGTCGGCCATGTCACCAAGATCGAGGTCCAGGACTGGCATGCGCTGGTGACCATGCGGCTGAGCCCGGAGGTCGAACTGCCGGCGAACAGCACCGCCACGGTCGGCCAGACGAGTCTGCTGGGTTCGATGCACATCGAACTCGCCCCGCCCACCGACGAGCCGCCGGAGGGCCGGCTGACCGAGGGGTCGCTGATCCCGCTGTCCCGGTCCGGGATGTACCCCACCACCGAGCAGACCCTGGCGTCGGTCTCGATGCTGCTCAACGGCGGCGGGCTGGGCCAGCTCCAGGAGATCACCCAGGCCTTCGCCAAGGCGCTGGAGGGCCGCGAGGACCAGATGCGCAGCCTGCTGACCCAGCTCGACACCTTCATCGCCGGGCTCAACGATCAGACCGACGAGATCATCACCGCCAACGAGAAGCTCAACGCGCTGGTCGGACAGTTCGCCGACCGTGACGAGTCGGTGGAGCGCGCGCTGGCCACGTTCCCGCAGGCGCTGGCGGTGCTGGCCGATTCGCGCACCAAACTGGCCAACGCCATCGACGCGCTGGGCAAGTTCGGCGCGATCGCCGCCACCACCGTCGACCAGACCAAGGAGTCATTGGTCAACAACTTGCGTAGTCTGGCGCCGCCGCTGCGGGAACTGGCCGACGCCGGGCCCGCGCTGACCCGGGGGCTGGACTTCCTGTCCACCTATCCCTGGGTGAAGAGCAACATCCCGAACTGGTTCCGCGGCGACTTCGCCAACATCACCCTGGTCATCGACCTCACCCTGAGCCGGATCGACAGCGGACTGTTCACCGGGACCCGGTGGGAGGGCAACCTCACCGAACTCGAGATGCAGTGGGGACGCACCATCGGCCAGATGCCCAGCCCCTATACCGCGGTCAACCCGTTGATCGCGCCCTACAACTTCGGGGGCTACTGATGATGCTGCGGCTTCAGCGGCTCCGGCTTCCGCGGCCGGTCCTGATCCAGCTGGCGATCCTGGCCGCCATCACCGCGGTGTCCGGCGCGGTGATGACCTTCGGCTACGCAAAGGTCCCGGCGCTGCTCGGGGTCGGGCGCTACACCGTCATCGCCGATCTGAGCGCCTCGGGCGGGCTGTATCCGACGTCGGTGGTCAACTTCCGCGGCAGCCAGGTCGGCCGGGTCAAGTCGGTCAACGTCACCCGCGACGGGGTGCGCGCCGTGCTCAGTCTGGACTCGAGCATCAAGGTTCCCGCCGATGTCATCGCTTCGGTCCACAGCCGCTCGGGCATCGGTGAGCAGTACCTGGACCTCACCCCGGTCGCCGGGTCGACCGATCCGCGCAACCTGGCCGACGGGGACACCATCACGGTGGGTCCCGAGCAGATTCCGCCCGATATCGCCGATCTGCTCGACGCGACCAACCAGGCCCTGGCCGCGATCCCCCCGGGCAACCTGCGCACCGTGATCGACGAGTCGGCCAAGGCGGTCGGCGGCCTGGGGCCCGAACTGTCCCGGATCATCGACGGATCGACGTCGCTGGCCATCGAGGCCGGCCAGGCGATCGACCCGCTGACCCGATTGATCGACGACGCGCCGCCGGTGCTGGACTCCCAGGTCCGCACCTCGGATGCGATCGCGGCCTGGGCCGCGAGGATGGCGTCGATCACCGGTCAGTTCGCCGCGGAGGACGCCGCCCTGGGCGAGCTGCTCGAGGCCGGTGGCCCGGCACTGGAGGAGGGCCGGGCGCTGTTCGACCGCTTCGCTCCGGCGATGCCGGTGCTGCTGACCAATCTGATCAGCCTCGGTGACGTTGCGGTGACCTACCACGACAGCCTTGAGCAGCTGCTGGTGCTGTTTCCCCAGGGGACCGCCGTGATGTCGGCGATCACCGTCGCCAATGCCGGGACCAAGCAGGACTACCGCGGCATCTATCTGGACTTCAACCTCAACCTCAACCTTCCGCCGCCGTGCAACACCGGGTTCCTGCCCGTCAACCAGCAGCGGGTGCCGTCCCAGGTGGACTACCCCGAGCGGCCCGCCGGCGACCTGTACTGCCGCATCCCGCAGGACTCTGACATGAACGTCCGTGGGGTGCGCAACATCCCGTGCGCCAACAACCCCGCCAAGCGGGCGCCCACAGTGGAGATGTGCGAGAGCGACGAGGTCTACATCCCGCTCAACGACGGCTACAACTGGAAGGGCGACCCCAACGCGACGCTCTCCGGTCAGGGTGTCCCCCAATACCCGCCGGGCACCGACCCCCGGCTGCCGCCGCCGATGGGTACTGGCGCCGCCTTGCCGGATCGGGCGCCGCCCGCTGCCCCGGCACCGGTGGCCTTCGCGCCCTACGACCCGGCGACGGGGGAGTACACCGGCCCCGACGGCCGGACCTACACCCAAGGCGAACTGGCCGTGACGGGGGACAAGACCTGGGAGTCGATGCTCGTCCCGCCCGGCAGCTGAAGGGCGGTCCGGCGGAGCGGCTAGCCGCCGATCGCGCTCATCGGCCGGCCGGGCTGCACGAAACCGGGATCGTTGATCCCGTGCCCGGCGGCCTTGGCCCACATGGCTTCCCGCCAGGCAGTCTCGATGGCGGCATCGGTGGCGTCATCGTCCAGACCGCCGCGCAACAGGCCGCGCAGGTCGGTCTCCCGCTGCGAGAAGAGGCAGTTGCGGACCTGGCCGTCGGCCGTCAGCCGGGTTCGGTCGCAGTCTCCGCAGAACGGCCGGGTGACCGAGGCGATCACACCGACCTTGGCCGGACCGCCGTCGACGGTCCACAACTGGGCCGGCGCCGAACCGCGGCGCTCCGGGTCCGGGGCCAGCTCGAAATGTTCGGCGAGGGCGGCCAGCACCTGCTCGGCGGTGATCATGTCCTCCCGCCGCCAGTGGTGACCGGCGTCCAGCGGCATCTGCTCGATGATCCGCAACTGGTAGCCCTCCCGCAGGCAGAACTGCAGCAGCTGCACGGCGTCGCTCAGGCCGCCGTCGGGATGCAGCACGGCGTTGACCTTGATCGGCCCCAGGCCGGCCTCGCGTGCGGCGGCCAGTCCGGCGAGGACGTCGGCCAGCCGGTCCCGCCTGGTGATCTGGGCGAACCGGGCGCGGTCGAGGGTGTCCAGCGAGACATTGACCCGGTCCAGTCCGGCCCGGGCCAGCCCGGCCGCCCGGTCGGACAGTCCGATCCCGTTGGTGGTCAACGCGATCGACGGTCGCGGCTCCAGCGCTGCGGTCGCGGCAACCACCTCGTCGAGGTGCGGGGCGACCAGCGGCTCACCGCCGGTGAACCGGACACTGGTGATGCCCAGCCGGGTCACCGCGATGCGCAGCACCCGGGTCAGTTCGGCGGCAGTGAGCAGGTTGAGTTTCGGCAGCCACTTGAGGCCGTCGGCCGGCATGCAGTAGGTGCACCGCAGGTTGCACCGGTCGGTCAGCGACACCCGCAGATCGGTGGCGACCCGGCCGTAGGTGTCGCGCAGGCCGCCGCCGGCCGGGGCCGGCTCGGATCGGGCCACCGACGGCAGGCCCAGTGTGACGACGGTCATCGGTGTCTCACGTTACCGCCAGCGGCAGCGACCGGCCCGCGATGCTCGGCCGCCGGGCCGCGGGAAGGCTGCCCGCGATCCGGATCAGCTCGCGGGCGGACCCGGCCTCCGGGGCGTCGACGACCACCGGCACACCGCGGTCGGCGGCGTCGCGCAGTGCGAGATCCAGCGGCACCTGCCCGAGCAGCGGGGCGCCGGCCTCGGCGGCCAGTTGCTCCCCGCCGCCGGTGCCGAAAACCGCGGTATGCGCGTGGCACTGCGCGCACTCCGAGGCCGACATGTTCTCGATGACCCCGGCCAGCGGGACCCCGGTCTCGGCGGCCATCTTGGCCACCCTGGTCGCCACGATCCGCGCGGTGGTTTGCGGGGTGGTGACCGCCACCAGCGTGATGTCGGGGATGAGTTGCAGCAATGTCAGCGTGGCATCCCCGGTGCCCGGTGGCAGGTCGATGAGCAGCGCGTCGAGCTCGCCCCAGTAGGTGTCGTTGAGGAACTGCTCCATCGCCTTGTGCATCATCGGGCCGCGCCACACGACCGGCTGATCCTCGGTGACGAAGAAACCGATCGACATCAGAGCCACCCCGTAGGCGGGCACCGGCAGCATCAGTTCACCGAGGACGACCGGTGCGCGACGGACACCGAACAGCTGCGGGATCGAATACCCCCAGACGTCGGCGTCGAGGAGGCCCACCCGCTTGCCGGAACGTGCCAGCGCCGCCGCGAGGTTGGCCGAAACCGTGCTCTTGCCGACACCGCCCTTGCCGCTGGCGATCGCGTACACCGCCGTCCGGCCGCCCCCCAGCCCACCGGTCAGCGGGGTGGCCTCGCGGCGCAGCCGCTCGGCGAGTTCCGTCCGCTCCAGGGCCGGCATGGCGACGACCTCGACGTCCACCGAACGGACGCCGGCGACCGAACCCGCCGCGGCATCCACCGCTGCGCGAAGGAAGTCGGCCAGCGGACAGGTTTCGGTGGTCAGCCGCAGCTGAATGCGGGCCCGACCGCCGAAGCCGACCGAGACCTCGCCGAGCATCCCCAACTCGCCCAGCGGCCTGCCGATCTCCGGGTCGAGCACCGCCGCTGCGGCCCGGCGGACCGACTCGGCGTCAGCGCGCACTGCCGTCGGAGTCGATCCGGAACGCCTTGCGGCGCGGCTTGACCGGCCTCATCAGGAACTCCGGCCGACGCATACCGCCCGGTCCCACCGTTGGGCGGGCCATCGCCAGCCACTCGCGGTAGACCTCCATCGAGCGGGCGGTGTCGACGTAGACGTCGCCGTAGTGATCGCCCTTGTGCGCCTTCTCCATCCGCACCTTCTGAAGCCAGCAGTGCATTCCGGAGTGCGGGTCGGGCTGCACACCGAAGGCCAGGTTCTGGTGCACGCCGGGGTCGGTCCACCAGATCCGTGAGGAGTCCGGGTCGCTGGACTCGAACGGCTCGATCCCCTTGCGGTAGCGCAGCAGGAAGCTGTCCTCGCCGTCCGGGTGGGTGATGTCGACCAGGCCTTGCGACCACCGGCTGCCTTCGGTGCCGAACAGCCGCCAGCGTCCCATGTGGTGGGACATCGCGCAGACGCCCGGCCTGATCGACTCGGTCACCCACACCCGCGGAACCAGGTATCCGATCGAGGTGTTCAGCCTGACCAGATCGCCGGAGGACACCCCGTGGCGCTTGGCGTCGATCGGGTTGAGCCACAACGGATGTGAGTTGGACAGCTCGTTGAGGTATTTGGCGTTGCCCGACCGGGTGTGGATCAGCGTCGGGAGCCGGAACGTCGGCACCAGCACCAGGTCGCCGCGCTCCAGGTCGATCTCGCGGCGGCCGACGTGCGAGCGGATGTAGCCGGGGGTGGCGTACTCCTCCCAGCCCCAGTCCCGCATGGAGGTGGAGTAGACCTCCAGTTTGCGGCTCGGGGTGAGCCAGCCGAACACCTTGCTGCCGTCGTCCATCTGAACCCCGACCGCGCCGGCCTCACCGATCAGCGGCGGCACCGACTCGTCGGTGGTGTACTTGCGCAGCACGCCGGCGGCGTCTGGCAGTGCGCCGTCCAGTTCCGCCGCGGTCAGCGGCCGCTCGTCCATCCGGTAGACGTCGGTGGCGACCTCGAAGACGCCGTAACGGCGCATGTAGGCCAGCGGGGTCATGCCCTCCGCGGCGGCCTTCTCCGGCAGCCCCGGGACCCGGTTCTCGAAGATCCACTGGTAGTACTCGTCGACGGTGACCTTCTGGCCGGGCCGGTCCTTGGACTCGAAGTGCTGGCGGATGCCCAGCGAACCGTCCGGGTCGATCCGCCAGGACAGCTCGAACCAGATCTCGTTCTCTTCCCACACCTCACCAGGGTTGGCGTCGCGGGTGTCCTCGAAGGGCATGCCCAGCCGCTCCATGGCGACCCGGCGCACCGGCTGGCGGAAGCCCAGCCACTTGGAGGCCTGGGTCTCATACGACTGGGTGTCGTGACGCTCGGTGGCGTGCCCGACCGGCAGGATCAGGTCGGCGAACTCCGCGGTCTCCGACCAGGTCGGGGTGAGCGCGACGTGCAGGCCCACCTTCTTCGGGTCGGTCAGCGCCTTCAGCCAGGTGAACCCGTCGGGGTAGGTCCAGATCGGGTTGAACACCCGGGAGAAGTAGACCTCGAGGCGGCCGCGGCCCTCCTGCAGGAAGTGCGGCAGCAGGATCGAGACCTCGTTGCAGGTCAGCGGGTACTCCCGCGGCCAGGACAGTTCGTTCCAGCTCTCCACCGGCGGCACATCGGGGCCGTGCGGGATGAACTTCACCCAGCCGTTGGGGTTGGTGCCGCCGACGGCGCCGATGGAACCTGTCAGGCCGAGGACGAACCACAGCGCCCGGGCGGCCTGCCAGCCACCGAGGTTGCCGGCCGCCACCGAGCGCCAGACGTGGCCGGCCAGCCGTCCCTCACAGCCGGCGACCAGTTTGGCGATCTCCTCGATCTGCTCGGGGGCGACCTGGGACTCGTTTGCGGCGAACTCGAAGGTGTACTGCGCGTAGTCGGCCTCCAGCGCGTCCAGGAAGGCCTCGAATGTCCGCGGCGCGCTCGGGTGCCGGTTCTCCAGATAGGTCTCCCAGTTGTACCAGCGCCGCACGTAGTCCTCGTCGATCGAGCGGGTGCGCAGCAGATAGGAGGCCACGGACAGCAGGATCGCCGCCTCACTGCCCGGCCACGGGGCCATCCAGACATCAGCGTGGCCGGCGGTGTTGGACAGCCGCGGGTCCATGACGATCAGCTTGGCGCCGTTCTGCTTGGCCTCCATGATCCGCTGGGCGTGCGGGTTGAAGTAGTGGCCGGTCTCCAGGTGGCTGGACATCAGCAGCATGACCTTGGAGTTGGCGTGGTCGGGCGAGGGGCGGTCGTAGCCGGCCCACAGCGTCATGCCCAGCCGCGCCCCCGAGGAGCAGACGTTGGTGTGGCTGTTGTGGCCGTCGACCCCCCAGGCCTGCAGCACCCGCTCGACGAAGCCGTCCTCGCCGGGCCGGCCGACGTGGTACATGACCTCGTTGTTGCGGCCCTCGAGGATGGCCTTGCGGATCCGGCCGGCGACGTCGTCGAGAGCCTCGTCCCAGCTGATCCGCTCCCACTTGCCCTCACCCCGGGCGCCGGTGCGCCGCAGCGGATGCAGAATCCGCTCCGGGTCGTCCATCTGGTTGACGGTGGCCGGCCCCTTGGCGCAGTTGCGGCCGCGGGACGCCGGGTGCGCCGGGTTGCCCTCGACCTTCTTGATCGACAGGTCCTCCTTGTCGACGTAGGCCAGCAGGCCGCAGGCCGACTCGCAGTTGAAGCACGTCGTGGGAACCAGCATGTAGGTGTGCGGAACCTTGCGCGGGTGCGCCTTGGCGTCGTACTCGACGTAGTTGTCCCATTCCGAGACCGGCGGATAGTTGCGCAGATTTTCGTGGGTGCGGAATCCGGGAAGCGAGTTCGCCGTCCGGGTCTGGTCGCTGATGTCGGTCATCGCGGTGCGCCTCCGATGTGGTGGGGAAGTGGGTTCGTGGTTTTCATGAGAGCGGAACGTCCTGACCGGCCCGGACGAACACCGACTCGTAGCACAGCAGCGCGATCTGAACCAGCAGTCCGGCGATCGCGAGGATCCCGGCCAGCGTTGCGGCCCACCCGAATCCGGCGACGACCGCCGCGACGGCGCCCAGGAGCACCGCCCCGCCCCAGAACATGCCCGCGTACCGGCCGTGGGTGATCATGTGCGCCGCGGCGGCCGCCCCGGCCGACGCGTGCTTGCCCCCGTACTCACCGAGCAGCATCAGCAGGTGCGCCACCGTGGCGATGGTCAGCGCCGCCCCGATCAGCCGAACTCCGGGAGCCGGGGTTCCGGCGATCAGAGCGGCGATCGCCAGCGCTCCGGCGCCGACCATCACCGCCTGCACCAGCAGGTGCCACAGCAGCAGCGGCGACTGCCATAGGTCCCGGCCCTCGGCCTGGCCGAAGAGGAACGCCGTGTATCCGGCCACCCCGAAGCCGGTCGGCAACGCCAGCCAGGCCAGGGCTTTGAGGAGGGCGGGCTGGGATTCGATGATCCCTGTCTCGACGCCGAGGCCGTAGAGCAACCAGATCCCCGATACCGCGCCGAAGGCCGCCAGCGCGTAGGAGCCGAGTACCAGCCAGGACTTGAAATTCGATTTGGTCAGGATGTAGAGAAACCGCTCCGGGCGCTTGAGATCCCAGACCAGCAGCGCCCCGGTCAGCCCGGTGCCGAGCACGGCCAGCGCGGGAGCGACCACGGTGGTGAGGATGCCCAGGTCGATGCCCAGCAGGTAGGCCAGCGCGGCCACGATCAGCGCCCCGCCGCCGAGCCCTTTGAGCCACAGGTAGGTGGTCACCCGCCAGCCCCAGGGCCGGGGATGGGCGGTGTTCATCGTGGTGCGCGCCCCGCTGATCGCGTCGCCCTTGAGATCCTTGGCCACCTCGAGCCGGTGCGGGTCGGGGGTGGAGAACATGTAGCTGCTGTCCACCGGAGCCGCCAGCGGGTTGAGTACCGCCCGGTCGGCGCCGAGGTAGAACACGTTGGGGTTGGTGTTCTGCTCGGGTGCGCGGACCGTCACCGGGTTGTTGTTGATGAGCTTGGAGATCCCGCTGGTGGGATCTTCGATATCTCCGACCCAGATCGAGTGGGTCGGGCAGACCACCACGCAGGCCGGTTCGATGTTGTTGTCGATGCGGTGGGCGCAGAAGTTGCACTTAGCCGCGGTGTGGGTGTTCTCGTCGATGTAGATCGAGTCGTACGGGCAGCCCTGCATGCAGCTCTTACAGCCGATACAGCGGGTGTTGTCGAAGTCGACGATGCCGTCGTCACGCTTGAACAGCGCCTTGGTCGGGCAGATCGTCACGCAGGGGGCGTCGGTGCAGTGGTTACACCGCATCACCCCGAAATTGCGGGTGGAGTTCGGGAAGACTCCCTGGTCGACGTATTTCACCCAGGTGCGGAACTGGCCGACCGGCACCTCGTGCTCGGTCTTGCAGGCCACCGTGCAGGCATGGCAGCCGATACAGGTGCGCTGGTCGATCGCGAAGCCATACCTCATATCCGCAGTCCGATCGCGCGGGCCTGTTCGCGGCCTTCCTCGGTGAGCATCTCCGGTGACCACATCGGGGACCACACCCAGTTGATGGTGTGGTCGGCCACCAGCCCGTCGAGCACGCTGAACACCTGGCCCTCGATGACGTCGGTCAGTGGGCAGGCCGGCGAGGTCAGCGTCATGTCCAGGATCGCCACCCCGTCCTCGACCCGGACGCCGTAGACCAGGCCCAGGTCGACGATGTTGATCCCCAGTTCCGGGTCGATCACATCGAGCAGCGCCTCCCGGACCTGTTCCTCGGTCGCCGCGGTCGCCACTGCAGTGGACCCGGCAGTGGTTCCGGCGGACTCACTCATCGAGAACTCCCATCAAGAACTCCTTCGTGTTCGGATCGTGCCAGCGGAAGCTGGAAGGTTGCGGGGTCGAACTTCGGTTCCACGGTGCGCAGCCGGTTCAGCAGCTCTGCGGCGTGCGGGGCGCACAGCTGCCAGGTCTGCCGGTCGGCCGGCCCGTCACCGAGCCGGGTCAGGAACAGGCTCCCCGTGCGCGCCAGCGGAGTCTCGCACACCGCACAGACCCGGGGGCGGGGTTGGCCCAGCCGGTCCGTCCACGACGCCCAGCACTGCGCGCACACCACCCCGGAGTCGTCGCGCATCCGCGGGTCGCCCGGATGGTAGGAAAACCGCACGCCCGACCGGCCGATCCCGGCATCCGGGATAAGCCCAGGTAGAAGTGCGTCGCAGTGATCGCACTTCAGGTTGGAGATCGTCATCGACCCGGTCTTTCCATTTCCTTGACGCAACCGATCCTATATGAGAATCTCTGCATACAGATGCGTTCTGAGTCACATCTCCACACCGAAAAAGACAGGGGTCACACGTGGCGGAAGTCCTCGACTGCAAGGGTATGCAGTGTCCATTGCCGGTCGTCAAGACCGCTCAGGCGATGAAGAAGATGTCAGCCGGCGACGAGCTGGAGCTGCTGGCCACCGACCCCGGCGTCGAACCTGACATGAACGCCTGGACCAAGCGCACCGGCAACGAACTGGTGAGCATCACCAAGGACGGCGATGTCTTCCACGTGCTGATCCGCAAGGCGGGCTGACACCGTGTGGACCGATGAGGGCGAGTCGAAGATCCTCTACGTGATGACCCACGGGGTCAACGACCCGTCGCGGTGCGCGACGCCGTTCTTCCTGGCCGCCTCGGCCGCGGCGATGGACGCCGAGGTGATGATCTACTTCACCATGTACGGCGCGACACTCCTGCAGAAGGACGTCGTGGACAAGATCGGCCCGAAGGGCGAACGCGGCCAGAAGCTGTCCTACTTCATCGATCAGGCCACCAGTCTCGGCGTGCGGTTGCTGGTCTGCCAGCCCTCTCTGGACCTCAACGACCTCGAACTGCACCGCCTGATCGACGGCGTGGAGATGATCGGCGGGGCGGCGTTCAACGACCTCGCGGTCGAGGCCGACGCGGTGGTGAGCTTCTGATGACCGCACCCGCGAAGGCGTCGCCGTACTACAAGCGCCCCGACGTCGCCGGTTACACCGACGTGCCGTTGGAGGAGAAGCAGCGACTCTTCGACGAGGTCAAAGCCGACGTCCGCTATCACGACTACCTCTACGGCTGCTACGAGTGCGGCATCTGCGTCGCGGCCTGCCCGTCGGCGAAGTTCTACGACTTCAGCCCGCGCCGAATCGCCCAGGCCGCGGCCCGCGAGGACGTGGAACTGATCTACCAGCAGATGCAGGAGGACATCTGGGAGTGCTCCCAGTGCTTCTCCTGCCTGCGCTGCCCGCGCGGGAACAATCCCGGCGGCGTCATCACCATCATGCGCGAGGTGGCTGTCAACAACGGGCTGGCCTCGGCCAAGGAGGCGCTGGCCGGCTACTCCCGCATCATCTACAAGATCATGTCCACCGGCACCCAGGTGTCGCCGGACATGCTCCAGCGCGACGCCTTCCCGGACTGGGGTCCGGAGACCGGCGACGTGTCGGACAACCTCGACCTCTGGCGGCGCGCGCTGCCGTCGGAAACCCTGCACACAACGTCCACCGGGTGGGAGATCTCGGATCGCACCCTGGTGGAGCTCTACCTGATCTGGATCACCACCGGTTCGCTGGACATGATCGCCGAGATCGACAAGTCACTGCACGCCATGCTCTCCGAGCTGATGGAAGAGATGCTCGAAGACGAAGGGATCGAAGTATGACCATCCCGATTGAAGCCATCCGGTCCAAGAAGCACGCCGGTTTCGAACGCACGGAAGGCCGCTACCCCGACTTCCGCGAGGAACTTGAGCATCTCGCCGACGCCGGGGAGATCGTCGTCCAGCGCGTCGAGGGCGACGCCATCGAGGTGCCCACCAAGTTCGGCCGGCCGAAGATGATCCAGAAGAGCCACCTGTGGCACCACAAGTCCTGCGGGCAGTGCGGCCACATCCCCGGCTACTCCACGTCGATCTTCTGGATCATGCGCAAACTCGGCCTGGACTACGAGGATCCCAAGGACCAGACCTCCTGCACCGCCTGGAACTACTACGCCAGCGCCACCTCCAACGCCGCCGCCCAGGCCGCGGTGGCGGTGCGCAACTTCGCGGCGGCCTACGAGACCGGGTTCTTCCCGATGATCCACTGCGGCACCTCCTACGGGCACTACAAGGAGGTTCGTCACGAGCTGCTGGCCCACCCGGAACTGCGCGCCGACGTGCGCAAGGTGATGGACAAGCTGGGCAAGCCGTTGGTGCTGCCCGAGGAGATCGTGCACTACTCGGAGTGGCTCTACGCGATCCGCGACGAGATCGCCGCGCACCAGAAGGTCGATATGTCCAATATCGCCGTCACGGTGCACCCCGCGTGCCACTACTACAAGCTGGTCGAGGGTGATGCGATCTACGACCCGGACATCTACGCCGGCCAGCGGACCGCGGTGGTGACCGGCGTGGCCGAAGCGGTCGGGGCCGAGGTGCGCGAGTACTCCACCTGGTTCGACTGCTGCGGCTTCGGTTTCCGGCACATCCTGGTGCAGCGCGACTTCACCCGGTCCTTCGCCACGCTGCGCAAGATCGAGCGGATGAAGGAGGAGGCCGACCCGGATGTGGTGCTGACCCACGACACCGGATGCGTGACGACGCTCGACAAGAGCCAGTTCGCCGCCCAGGCCCACGACCGCAATGTCGGCGTCCCGGTGATGTCGGAGGCGCAGTTCGCCGCGCTCGCGATGGGCGCCCACCCTTACAAGGTCTGCCAGCTGCATTGGCACTCAACCAACTACAAGCCGCTGCTGATCAAGATGGGGATCGACCCCGACCAGGCGTGGGCGGAGTTCCAGGAGGACCTCGGCAAGCTCGAACGCGGGGAGAAGAAGTACCTCGACTGGGACGACGTGGGCTGACCGTCCCTACAACCGAAATCGTCAAATCCACAGAGTTTCAACCGGAGCAACCCGCTCCGGGGAACCAGTACACCGTGAGGAAGCCATGTCATTCGACTCTGTTGTCGTCATCGGAGGCGGACCGGCCGGTCTGCGCGCGGCCCGGGGCATCGCCGAGGTCGGCACCCCGGTAGTGCTGCTCGAGCGTGCGAACGTGCTCGGCGGCACCCCCATTCTGGAGAACTACGCCGGGATCACTCCGCACGGTGAGGAGGCCGAGCCGGTGATGCGCCGGATGGCCGAGCAGGTCACCGGCAACTCCCTGGTCGACGTTCGGCTGGAGACCACGCCGACCGCCCTGTCGGGAGTGCCCGGCGCCTTCACCCTGGAGGTGGCTGGCCCGGACGGCACCTCGGAGATCAAGTGCGGCGCAATCGTGGTCGCCACCGGCTTCCAGCACTTCGACCCGGGCCGGGAGACCCAGCTCTACGGCTACTACGAGTTCGACGACGTCATCACGCTGCCGGATCTGGAGTCGATGCTCAAGAGCCACAACGTGGTCCGGCCGTCCAACGGGCAGGCGCCCCGGTCGCTGTGCTTCGTCCAGTGCGTCGGCAGCCGTGACCGCCAGATAGGCAACGAGTACTGCTCGAAGGTCTGCTGCGGTGTCGCCTCCAAGGAGGCCATCGAGGTAAAGCAGCTGCACCCGGACTGCAAGGTCTACATCTTCTACATCGACATGCGCATGTACGGGTACTGGGAGAACGAAATCTACTGGGTGGCACAGGAGAAGCACCACGTCCAGTACGTCAAGGGCATCATCACCGAAGTCCTCCCCAAAGAGGACCCAGTGCACGGCAAGCAGCTGATCGTGCGCGGCGAGGACACCACCATGGGCCGGCCGATGGAGCTGCCGATGGACATGGTGGTCCTGTCGGTGGGGATGGAGCCGTCCTCGGGAACCCGCGACGCCGCCCGGATCCTGGGCGTCCGGCCCAACCGGTTCGGGTTCATCGACGCGGTCGGCGGCGCGATGGACCCCGTCGCCACCAGCCGCGAGGGCATCTACGCCTGCGGGGCGGCACTGGGCCCGGCCGACCTGGAGGACAGCGTGTCCACCGGAGCGGACGCCGCGATGCACGCGGTCGCCTTCGTCCGCGGGCACGCGGCGGCGCTGGCCGGGAGCTGATAACCACCATGGTCCAGGGCCAGGTCGTCGACACCTCCGCAGCCTCGGAGTTCTACGGGCGGGTGTTGCAGCATGCCAACACCTTGGAGCTGTCCCGGATCGGTGCGGCCCTGGAGCGCAAGTCGGCGGCGATGCGGGCGCTGGCCGGTGACGACCCGGCCGCGATGGACTCCGACAGTCTGCGAGAGTTGCTGGGCTGGGTGTTCTGCACTCGGCGCAAGGTGAACCGGATCTTCGCGATCATCGAGCCCGGGGAGCTGGCCGCCGGCATCGGCGACCTGTTGAGCGGGCCGGGCGGGATCGCCGAGCGCTACGAGCGTTTCGCCGGACTGCTGGCCGAACTGCCGTCGGGCATCGCCGATGACCTGCCCGGCGAGCTGCTGCACTTCCTTCAGCCGGGCCGCTACTGGCTGTGGACCCGGTGGATGTGGGACCCCACCGCCGAAACCGGCGCGCTGGCACTGGTCACCACCGAGGAGACCGACCTCGGGCTCGGCGCCAGCCCCGGCGAGACCTACCTGGCGGTCGGCCAGGCGGTCGCCTTCGTCACCGAGACCGGGAAAGCGGCCGGATTCACCGACCTGGGCAACGGGCTTTTCGGCACCGACGTGTTCCTGGCCGCCGTCTACGCCGTCTACCTGCAGACCGTGCTGTCGATGCGGATGACCCAGGAATTCACCAAGATGCTGCCGGACCTACCCGAGCTGGTCCGGCGCCTGCTCGGTGTGCACTACCCGCTGCGCGAACCCGCACCGAAAGAGCCCGCACCG
>CAYURT010000028.1:0-18275 GCA_964447215.1 uncultured Mycobacterium sp. | reverse complement strand
GACAGGAAGGCCTGAACCATGCCGATCTCAGGACGCAAGGTCGAGCCGACCGCGGTCGAATTCGACGTCGCTACCGTCGCATCGACCATCAGCGGCCGCACCGTGGAACTGGACTCCATGTGGAATCGGATGTTCGAGCCGCGGGTCATGGGTGGCCTTGCCGAGCCCCGTTTCGATGAGCTGAACAAGCTGCCGGGCGCGGAGTCCCTCGAGCGCTGCTACGGCTGTGGGAAGTGCGTTCCGGTCTGCCCGGTCGACGCCGCCGGCGCCGAGTACGGGCCTCGCAAGATCCACCGGCTGGTCCAGACCGGCGGAGACCTCCTCGACAGCGACATGCTCTGGATGTGCACCACCTGTGCCAACTGTCTTCGGGTGTGTCCCAAAGAGGTCAACATGATCGAGATCATGCCCGCCGCCCGTGAGGAGGCGCTCAGCCGCGGGCAGGTGCCCAACGAACTGCAGCAGGTCTTCGAAGCCACCTTCCGACAGGGCAACGCCCTGGGTTCGAACCCGCGCCGGCGTGCGGCGTGGACCAAGGGCGCCGGCGTCCCGGTCCGCGAACTGCCCAAGGATTCCGCCCCGGTGGATGTGCTCTTCTACGTCGAGGACTACTGGAGCTACCACCCGCGCGGCATGGAGGCCGCCCAAGCCTTCGCCCGGGTGATGACCGCACTCGGCGTGGACTTCGCGATTCTCGGTGCCGAGGAGAAGACCATCGGTGATTCCCAGCGGCTGGCCGGCGAGCGCGGCCTGTTCGAGGCGCTGGTCGACGACGTCACCGAGACGCTGGCCAAATACGAGTTCAGCCGCATCGTCACCCCCGACCCGCACGGATTCAACGCCCTGGTCAAGGAATACCCCAAACGCGGCCACCACTACGACGTGCTGCACTACACCCAGCTGCTGGCCCCGATGGTCGAGCAGATGACCTTCACCACCCCCATCGAGAAGAAGGTCACCTTCCACGATCCGTGCTATCTCGGCCGGCACAACGGCGAGTACGACGCGCCCAGGACCCTGCTGTCCGCGATCCCCGGCGTCGAACTGATCGAGATGGGACGCTGCCGGGAGAACGGCTACTGCTGCGGCGGCGGCGGCGGCGGCATGTGGCTGGACGGCTTCAACAGCGACAAGGTTGAGGAGCGGCTCTCCGAGCGCCGGGTCCGCGAGGCCGCCGAGACCGGGGCGGACATTCTGGCGGTGTGCTGCCCCTACGAGGTCTCCCGGTTCTCCGATGCCGCCAAGTCCACCGGCAACGAACAGTTGCAGGTTCTCGATATCGCCGAAATGCTCGACACCGCAATGGGATCGCCGAAGGCTGACTGACTCGTATGCGGGTAATCGACTTCGGCACGGTGACGGCGCTGCGCAGCCAGACGGTCTGGCACGCGGTGTGCCGTTGCATGCGTCCCGGTGACGAGCCGGTGCTGTCGTTCGTGCGCCCGGGTGAGCCCTACGTCTGCATCGGCTATCACCGCGACATCGCCGAGGTCGACATCGACTACTGCCACGCTCAGGGGCTTCCGGTGCTGCGCCGGATGGTCGGCGGCGGACCGGTCTACTGCGACGACGAGCAGTTGTTCTTCCAGATCACCGTTCCCGCGCACGGGGTTCCGGCCCGCCGGTCCACCGCGCTGACCAGTCTGCTGCGACCGGCCATGCAGGCACTGCGCAGGCTCGGCGTCGACGCCGTGCTGGACCGGTTCAGCGAGATCAGCGTCGGGCCGGCCAAGGTATGCGGCCACGGCGCCGGGCAGCTCGGTGAAGGCGTCACCGTGGTGGGCAACCTGATCAGCGGCTTCGACCACGACCGGGCCGCCAGGGTGCTGGCCCTCGACGACGAGGTGCGCGCCGTCGTCGCCGAGCTGATGCGTCGCTACGTCGCCCCGACGGCGGTCGACCCGCAGGACTGGAAGGCCGCGATGGTCGCCGAGTACTCCGCGCAGTTCGATTCGCCCGCGCGAACCGATTCGCTGACTGTGGATGAGACCACCGAACTCGACCGGATGGACGACCGCCTCTCCGACGCAGACTTTCTCGTCGGTATGCCCCGGCCGGCCCGCCCGGTTCGCACGGTGAAGGTTCGCGCCGGGGTGTGGGTGCACGACTGGCGCGGCGAGGGCGAACGGGTGGTCATGGGCGTCGCCGATGGGCAAGTCGAAATCGCTAGTGGCCGGGAGCATCTGGTTGGTATGGCGCTCGACGACGCACGGCTGGAACTGGATCTCGAGCGGGGTGCCGCACCGCTCGTGTCGGCGATTCGGGCGGCGCACGCGGAGGTGGCATGAGCATTCACACCGAGTTCGGCGGCTTCGAGCTGCGACTGGACCGTCGTTACGACCCGGAGACCCACTTCTGGGTTCAGCCGGTCGGGGGCGGGACAGGACGGGTGCGGGTCGGGTTCGACGCGCTGACCGCGGATACCTACGGGGCGCTGGCGCAGTTGATGATGTCGCCGGTCGGCACCGCGGTCGCGCGCGGCGAGGAGTTCGGCAGCCTGGAGGCCGCCAAGTTCGTCGGCCCGCTGACCGCCCCGGTGACCGGCGTGCTGGCCGCGGTCAATGACGCCGTGCTGGCCGATCCGGAGAGCGTGCTTCGCGATCCCTACGGCGCCGGCTGGCTGGCCGAGTTCGAACTGGCCGGAGAGCCCGCCGGTCTGGTCGAGGGGGAGCAGGCCCGGGCGTGGTTCGCCCGCGAGGTCGCCGACTACCGGGAGAAGGGCCTGGTGGCCGAGTGACCCCGGAGACGACTGCCCCGGTGACCGCGATGACCGAGTCCGCCGGGTTCGAGATCCGCCGGCGTAACTTCGGCGATGTCATGGACTTCTACGCTCCGGGGCTCAAGGAGTGGAGCACTCCGGAGTGGAAGCCGGCCAACCCCCGCCGGTTCCTGCCGGTATCGGTCACCGGGTCGGCGTGCGCGCTGTCCTGCGACCACTGCCAGACCAAGGTGCTCAGCGGGATGGCCGGAATCCCCTCCGGAGAAAGCCTTTTCGATGTCGCGGCACGGATGAAGGCATCCGGCAGCGAGGGAATCCTGGTCTCCGGCGGGTCCACCCGGTCCGGCGGAGTGCCGCTCACCCCGCACCTGTTGGACGTGCCCCGCATCCGCGAGGAGCTCGGGATGAAGGTGATCGTCCACTCCGGGGTGGTCTCCCCGGAGCTGGCCGAGCGCCTCGCGTCGGCCGGAGTGGACGGCGTGATGCTGGACATCATCGGTGCCGACGAGACCATCCGCGACGTCTACCATCTGGACCTGACCACCGCCGACTTCAAGCAGTCGCTGGCGGTGCTGTCCGACAACGGGCTGCGGATCATCCCGCACATCGTGCTCGGCCTGCACTACGGAAAGTTCCTCGGCGAGCACTACGCCCTGGAGATGGTCACCGAGTTCGATGTGAGCACCCTGATCCTGGTGGTGCTCGTCCCGTTGGTCGGCACCCCGATGGCCCACCTCCCCCCGCCGCCGGTCGAGGACGTCACCGACTTCTTCGCCGCTGCCCGGCAGGCCGCCCCGGAGATCCCGGTCAACCTCGGATGCGCGCGCCCGATGGGACAGGCCAAGGTCGACCTCGACCAGGCCGCCGTCGATCTGGGCCTCAACGGCATCGCCTACCCGGCCTCCGGGATCATCGGCTACGCCGAGTCGCGCGGCATCACCGCCAACCGCTACGAGTACTGCTGTTCGCTGACCTGGGCCGGTGGCGAGAGCGCCTACACCGAGATCAATCTGGGCGAGATCAGGGCGGGCTGAGATGACGACCTGGCGGCTGCTGAGCGACGACGGTAACTCCGCCGCCGGGGGTTTGGCGCTCGATGAGGCGCTGATGGCGCGGGTGTCCCGCGACGCCGCCGAGCCGCGACCGACGCTCCGGCTCTACAGCTACGCCAGCCACGCCGCCCTGATCGGCCGCTACCAGACGCTGGCCGCCGAGGTGGACCTCGACGCGTGCCTGGCCACCGGGACGGCGGTCAGCCGGCGCCCCACCGGCGGCGGCGCGATCGTGATGGGCCGTGACCAACTCGGCGTCGCGCTGGTGCTGCCGGCCCGGGCCGCCTCGATCAAGACGCTGATCCCTGAACTCGGGGAAGGCGTGGTCGAGGGCCTGCGCCGGATCGGCGTACGCGCGGAGTTCGGCGGCAAGAACGACCTCCTGGCCGGGGGACGCAAGATCGCCGGGCTGGGCATGTACCTCGACAACCGCGGCGCGCTGCTGTTCCACACCAGCCTGCTGGTGGATCTCGACGTCGATTTCATGCTCAGGGTACTCAACATCCCGGCCGCAAAGCTGGCCGACAAGGGCGCTGCCGCCGTCGCCGAGCGGGTCACCACCGTGCGCCGCGAGACCGGTCGTGCGGACCTGAGTCTCGATGACGTCCGCGAAGTGATCGCCGAGGGATTCGCCGCCCGGTTCGACGTCGGTCTGACCGCCGACGAACCCGATGACGGCGAGTGGGACCACGCGGCCGGGCTGATCGAGAGCCGCTACGCCAACACCGGCTGGCTCGAACAGCAGAACGCCCAGCCCGACGGCACCGGCAGCGCCACCTTCCGGTCCCCCGACGGTCTGGTGCGGGTGTTCGTCGCCGCGCAGGGCTCGCTGGTCAAGAGCCTGCAGTTCGCCGGCGACTTCAACGCCGTGCCCGAGGGACTGCGCCGGCTCGAGCACACCCTGCGCTGGCGGCATCTGCACGTCGACACCATGCGCGAGCTCGTCGCCGAGGTTCGGGTCGACACCGGGGCGGAAGCCGGCTGGCGCCGTGACGACGACGTGGTGGCCGCTGTCCTCAGCGCCGGTGAGAGCGCCCTGGACCGGTGCGCCGCCCCGGTCCGCCCGACCGGATCCTGCTATTTCCCGGACCCGAACGGTTCCGGGACCGTCTCCAGCAACACCGCTGACCAAGGGAGCCGCCTGTGACCCAGACGCCCGTTTCGTTGCCGCTGCTGACCGGGCCGCCGCCCGCCGCGCAGAACAGCCCCGACTGGGTCCGCATCTCGATGGCCAGCGCCTACGCGCTGCGGTTCCGCTCCGGACGATTCACCCGCGACTTCGACTTCGGCGGTATCAACCTGCTGCTGAACTACGACGAGGGCTGCATGTCGGACTGCGGGTACTGCGGCCTGGCGCGTTCCCGGGCCGGCACCTACACCGACAAGTCGTTCATCCGGGTGGAGTGGCCGCTGGTCAACACCGACGAGCTGATCGACCGGATGGCGCGGTTCGAGGACAAGCTGACCCGGCTGTGCATCTCGATGGTCACCCACGGCCACGCCTACCGGGACACCTGCGAGATCACCCGGCGCATCGCCGAGCGGGTGTCCACGCCGCTGTCCATTCTGGTGGCCCCGCCGACGCTGACTCTGGAGCGGCTCGAGGAGTTCAAGCGCCTGGGCGTGGACATGATCGGGATCGGCCTGGACGCGGTCACCGAAGACCTGTTCCGCAGCATCCGCACCGATGTGCCCAAGGGCGGGCTCAAGTGGACCAAGTACTGGGAGATCGTCCAGGAGGCCCGCGCGGTGTTCGGGCCGTGGAAGGTCAACGTGCACACCCTGGTCGGGCTCGGTGAGACCGACGCGGACATGGTGGAACTGTTCTGCATGCTCCGCGACAAGCAGATCTTCTCCTATCTCTTCTGCTTCAACCCGGAACCGGACTCCCGGATGGCCGAGGACCCCAAGTCCCCGATCACCCGGTGGCGGCGGGTCCAGCTGGCCCGCCATCTGGTCGAGGAATCCGGCTACGGCATGGACGATTTCACCTTCGACGACGACGGCAACCTGGTCGACATGGGGCCGGACACCACGACGGTCACCGCCGCCATCGACACCGGAATCCCGTTCATGACCAACGGCTGCCCCGGCGAGAACGGCGAGCCGGGCTGCACCCGGCCCTACGGGTCCTACCGGCCGTCGGAGCCCTTCCGCGATTTCCCGTTCCAGCCCAACGAGGACGACCTGGCCGAGGTCCGTGACCAGCTCGCCCTGGGCGTTCCGCTGCAACACCGCGTCAAGATCGACACAACGTCAAGACCCAACGATTCTAAGGAGTACTGATGCGAATTGTCGTGCCGCTGAAGGCGGTTCCCGATCTGGTTGAGGAAATCGAGCTCAACGACGACGGGACCGACATCGAACGGGAGTATCTGAAGTTCGTCCTCAACGAATGGGACGACCAGGCCCTGGAGGAAGCCCTGCTGATCAAGGACGCCGGCGGCGCGGAGGTCATCGCGGTGGCCCTCGGGGACGACCCCGACATCGACCAGGCGCTGTACACGGCGATAGCCAAGGGCGCGGACTCGGCGGTGAAGCTGGACCGCGGCGGTGCCGAGGGGTCGGACACCCACTCCCGGGCGGCGGCGTTCGCGGCCTACCTCAAGGACAACCCGGCCGACCTGGTGATCACCGGGGTGCAGGCGCCCGACGACCTGGACGGGCAGCTGCCGCCGGCGCTGGCCGCCCACCTGGGCCTGCCGCACGTGTCGGTGGTGGTGTCGGTCGAGCCCAGCGGCGGCGGGGCGAAGCTTCGCCAGGAGTTCAGCGGCGGGCGCGCCGCCGAGCTGACCGTCGGGCTGCCCGCGGTGATCGGGCTGCAGGCCGCCCGCCAGACCCCGCGGTACGCGCCGGTGAGCAAGGTGCGCGCCGCCCAGCAGGCCGGCGGCCTCTCCGAGGTGTCCGTCGCGCCGTTGGCGACCCAGCCGCCGCTGACGGTGCGCAAGATGTACCCGCCGGTGTCCACTTCGCACGCCGAGATGCTGGACGGCGAGCCGGAGGAGATCGCCGAGAAGATCATCGAACTGCTTCGTGACCGAGCCCTGGTCAAGTGACCAATCCTGATTGAGGAGAACAGAACAGACATGTCCAACGTAATGGTGCTGGCCGGACGGGCCGGCAAGGATCTCACCGACACAACCTTCGAGATGATCGGTGCCGCACGCAAACTCGCCAACGCCTGGGGTGGGCAGGTCGAGGTCGCCCTGTTCGGCGGCAGTGAGGCGGCCGCCGAGTTGGGCGGGGCCGACACGGTCGTCTCAATCGACCACCCGGCACTGACCGACTACGTGCCGGAGGCCTATGAGATCGCGCTCAAGCACGTGCTCGCCGAGCGGGCGCCGAAGCTGCTGCTGCTGCCCAACGACACCGTCGGGTTGGACCTCGGCAGCTCGCTGTCGGTGGACTGGGACGCCGCTCAGGCGGCCTACGTCGTCGGCCTCGAGCCCGAGGGCGACATGGTGGTGGCCACCTGCCAGATCCTCGGTGGGAAGATCCTGGCCGAGGTCGAGCTGTCCGGGCCGCGCAGCATCGCCACGGTGGTTTCCGGTGCCTTCCCGGTGGCGGAGGGCCGCTCGGACAGTGCCGGCAACGTGGTGACGGTCGACGCGCCGGCCGGTCTGGACGCGCTGAAGACCGCGCTGGTGCAGATGATCGAGCCGGACGGCGGCGATGTCGACATCACCGCGGCCACCATGCTGGTCTCGGTGGGCCGCGGCATCGGCTCCAAGGACGATCTGGACACCGTGCAGGAGTTCGCCGACGCGCTCGGCGTGCCGCTGTCGGCGTCCCGCCCGGTGATCGACGCCGGCTGGCTGCCCAAGTCCCGGCAGGTGGGCAAGTCCGGGCTGAAGGTCAAGCCCAAGGCCTACCTGATGTTCGGGATCTCCGGGGCGCCGGAACACCTCGAGGGCATGCGTGACGCCGACTTGATCATCGCCTGCAACACCGACGCGGCGGCACCCATCTTCGACGTCGCCCACTACGGAACCACCTGCGACCTGTTCGACCTCGCGCCGGCACTGGTCGAGAAACTGGAGGGCTAGATCCCGTGACGGACCCAGCGACGACGACGAACCTGCTGGCGGCGGATGCGTCCGACCGGATCACCCGGCCGATCTTCCAGGGGGTCGGGCACACCGGCGAGATCATCTTCTACGTCCTGGCGATCCTCACCATGGTCGTTTTCGGCTACGGGGTGTGGCGCCGGGTGCAGAAGTACCGACGCGGCCGGCCGGCCGGCCGCGGGGCGACGATCCGCGAGGCCCTGTTCGGGCGCCCCTTCTCAGGGGTGTCCGAGCGGGCCGATCGCGGGTCGGCCGCCGTCGTCGCCACCAACGTCACCGTCGGACGCGGGTCCCGCGCGGTGGGTCTAGCGCACTTCGGAATCTTCTGGGGCTTCATCGTGCTGTTCATCGGCACGGTGATCCTGACCATCGACTACGACGTGGTCCGGTTGCTCAGCACACCTCTGCTGGGTCACGAGGTGCGGTTCTTCCACGGCTGGTTCTATCTCATCTACTCGGTGATCCTGGACACCTTCGCGCTGGCGGCGGTGCTGGGCCTCGGCTACCTGATCGTCCGGCGCGCGGTGATGAAGCCGTGGCGGCTGGACTACACCAGGGCCATGGAACCCGAGGGTGGCTACGACCGCAGCCAGTTCATCCGCGGCGACTGGCTGTTCGCCGGCGGGCTGATGCTGATCCTGCTGACCGGCCTGCTGGAGGAGGGCGCCCGGATCCGCGGGGCGAACTTCCCGTCATTCGAGGTCTGGTCACCGGTCGGCTGGGTGATCGGGCGGTTCTTCGAGCTGATCGGCATCAGCGCGCCGGCCGCCGACTCGATGCACCTGGTGCTGTGGTGGATTCACGCGCTGCTGGCGCTGGCCTTCGTGGCCTACCTGCCGTTCGCCAAGTCGATGCACATGCTGGCCGACGGGGTCAACCTGCTGGCCCACGACCGGACCGCGACCCTGGCCCTGCCGGATCCGCCCAAGGACACCGGGCATGCCGGGTACACCAAGATCGAGGACTTCACCTGGAAGGAGTTGCTCGACTTCGACTCCTGCACCAAGTGCGGGCGCTGCCACGAGGTCTGCCCGGCCCGCGCGGCCGGCGCACCGCTGTCGCCGCGCGACCTGATCCTGGACCTGCGCCAGTGGGTTGACGAGCAGTCCGGCGGGATCGCCGTGCTCGACCGGGAGAACCGTGCGGTCAAGCCCGGCGCCGAGGCCAAGATCGCCGGTGACGTGATCAAACCCCGCACCCTGTGGTCCTGCACCACATGTATGGCCTGTGTGCAGACCTGCCCGGTGGGCATCGAGCACGTGCCCACCATCGTCGAGTTGCGCCGCAGCCTCGTCGAGGAGGGCGATATGGACGCCACGCTGCAGCAGGCGCTGCAGAACCTGGCCGGGCAGGGCAACTCGTTCGGCAAGTCCGCCCGGATGCGCTCGAAGTGGACCAAGAAGCTGGACACCCCGATCAAGGACGCCCGCAAGGAACCGGTGAAATATCTGTGGTTCGTCGGCGACTACGCCTCCTACGACGACCGGGTGACCGAGAACTCGCGGCTGCTGACCAAGCTGCTCAACGAGGCGGAGGTGGACTTCGGCATCCTCTACGAGGCCGAGTGGAACTCCGGCAACGACGTCCGCCGGGTCGGTGAGGAGGGCCTGTTCGAGCAGCTCTCCGAGCACAACATCGAGGCCTTGGCCAACGCGCAGTTCGAGGAGATCTTCACCACCGACCCCCACTCGCTCAACGCCCTGCGCAACGAGTACCCGAAGTTGGGTGCGTCCTACAAGACCTGGCATTACACCGAGCTGCTGGCCCACCTGCTGGAGACCGGCAGGCTGCCGGTGAACAAGCTCGGTCTGAAGGTGACCTATCACGACCCGTGCTACCTGGCCCGCTACAACGGGGTCACCGACGCCCCCCGCCGGGTGCTGGAGGCGCTGGGCTGCGAGCTCATCGAGATGCCCCGCAACGGAACCAACACGTTCTGCTGCGGCGCCGGCGGCGGCCGGATCTGGATGGACGACTCGTTCATGGACGAACGGCCCAGCGTCAACCGGATGAAGGAAGCCGGGGCCCTCGACGTGACGCACTTCGTGGTGGCCTGCCCGAAGGACATGGCGATGTTCTCCGACGCGGTCAAGACCGCCGGCTACGGCGACCGGATGAGCGTGGTGGACATCGTCCAGCTCGTGGCGATGGCGACCATGCCACCGGATCCGGAGAAGGAGACCGACAAGGAGGTCGTCCCGGCATGACCTCGGAGTGCGCGACCGCCGGCGCCGGCGCCGACCTCGGCTTCCTCGGGGTGGCACTGGGCCGGCGGTTGCGCGCGGTCGAGGCGGCGGTGCGCCGCCTGGACAACCTGGACGGCCGCGGTGACCGGAACCCGCTGCCGGCCGTCAGCCGCGACGACGTCCGGGAGTTCGTGCTGCGGGCGCTGCGCGCGGTCGCCGACCGTGACAACGACCTGATCCTGCGCGAGGTCTCGGCGGGCACCCGGGACGCCGCGGCGCTGGCGGACCGGGTCGGCCGGCCCCGGTTCGCGCTGTGGGAGGCGGTCAGCGATCTGGTCCAGCTGGGTCTGCTGGCGCGTGACTCGGGCGCCGACCGTGTCGAGCTGACCGGCGCCGGCGAGGCCATGCTGAACCTCATCGACTGCGTGGTCAGCGCGGGGGAGTCGGCATGAGATGCCCCTTCTGCGAATCCGACCTGCCGGTATCCCAACTGCACCTGCACCTGGCCGACGACCACGCCGGGGCGATCGGCACCGAGGAGGTCGGCGAGCGGACGGTGTACTCGGTGACCTGCCCGCAGTGCGGGGACAGCTACCGCCGTCCCATCAAGAAGGCCGTCGGCGACCCGGAGTTCCTGGCCGAGTTCGAACGCCAGATCCATCTGGTCGCCTTCGACATGCTGATCCACCACGTGCGCGCCGAACACGAGCCCGTCGAGCCCTGAACAACAAAGGAGAGAAATCATGGCCGAGGTCCGCAACTGCAACCTGCCCGAGGATGTGTACTACATCGTCGAGCGGCACGTCTGGGCACGCAAGGTCGGGGACCTGATCGAGGTGGGCCTCACCGACGTCGCCCAGAACCTGGCCAAGACCATCATCTCGGTGACACCGAAAAAGGTCGGCCGCGCGATCAAGGCCGAGGGCAGCGTGGCCACCGTCGAAAGCGGCAAGTGGGTCGGACCGGTGCCCTGCCCGGTGGCCGGGACATTGACCGAGATCAACCAGGCCGTGATGGCCAATCCCGGGCTGATCAACTCCGACCCCTACGGCGAGGGCTGGGTCGCCCGTGTGGAGCCGGCCGACTGGGCCGCCGACTCCGCCGGTCTGCTCACCGGTCCCGAGGCGATCACCGCGTACCAGGCCTTCCTGGAGAGCGAGGGCATCAGCTGCGGTGACTGACCGATGACCGAGCGGGTGTGGAACGGGTGCGCGGTGCCGGACGACCGGCTCTACGACCTCGACAGACACGTCTGGGTCCAGATCGACGGCGAGGAAGCCGTCCTGGGGATGACCGACGTCGGGCAGACCATGGGGGGCCGGGTGGTGAGCATGACCTGGAAAAAGCTGGGCCGCAAGCTCACACCGGGCGCCACCATCGCGGTGATCGAAAGCGCCAAGTGGGTCGGCCCGTTCCCGTCGCCGCTGACCGGAGAACTGCTGGCGGTCAACAGTTCCGGCTACGAGCAGGACATCGCCATCGGGAACCGCGACCCCTACGGCGCCGGCTGGGTGGCGCGCATCAGGGCGGCGGACCTCGCGGGGGAGCAATCGAACCTGGCCGACGGCGGGGCGGCCTACGAGTACTACCGCACCTTCACCGACGAGCATGAGGTCCGGTGCTTCCGGTGCGCCGAGTGAAGCTGCTAGTGGAGGAGAGGTTCAGTCATGGAGGGTCAGCCCGAGGGCACGTCGCGGACACGCGGAGGTCGCCGGCCGTGGTGGGTGATCACCCTCGTCGTGGTCTTCGGCGGCTACCTGGCCTTCCGCACGGTCCAGGGCATCGTGTGGCTGATCGGCCGCATCTAGAACGCAGGAACAACAACAACAAGGGAGAGAACGACAATGAGTGATGACGGCACCAAGCGGATGGCGATCGTCTGTTGGAGCAACGACCTCGACCGGGTGTGGCCGACGATGATCCTGGCCACCACCGGCGCGGCCTCGGGCATGGAGGTCGACGTCTTCTACACCTTCTGGGGCCTGCGGGTGTTGCAGCGCAACGAGAAACGCATCACCGGGACCAACTGGATGCAGAAGGCCGAGTCCCTCGTCGATCGAGGCGGGACCGACCACCTGAAGCTGGGCAAGATCCACTTCGGCGGCATGGGCACCAGGATGATCAAGCAACTCGCCAAGGACTACAAGGTCGCCGACCCGGGCGAGCTGATGGAGATGGCCATGGACCTGGGCGTGAAGATGTATCCCTGCCAGATGACCATGGACCTCTACGGCCTGACCAAGGACGATTTCATCGACGGCCTGGAGCCCAGCATGGGGGCGGCAAGCTTCCTGGACATGGCCGCCGACGCCGACATCCAGTTGTTCATCTGACTTCCGGACGTCCACGATGCCCACGGCCGTACTGATCGGTTCTGACGACGGTCTGCTCGCCCGGTTGTCCAGGCTGGCCGCTGAGTTCGGCCTGGAATGGGCCGACCCGGCTGCCGCCGGGGCCGCCGAACTGGTGGTCATCGATCTGGCCGGTCCGGATGCGCTCGAGGAGGTGGGCCGATCCCGGCGGCGCTGGCCGACCGCGATCGTTGCCGGATATCTGGCGATGCCCGATCCCGACCTGTGGACCGCCGGGCAGCGGGCCGGCTGCGATGTGGTCGCCAACCGGGGCGCCCTCGGGGCGCGGTTGCGCCCACTGCTCGCCGAGGGCGGCAAGGCCGCGCACGCCTATCCGGTGCTCGACGAGGCCGACCTCGCCGGGCGGCTCGGACTGGTCGCCCGGGTCCCGGACACGCCGGTCGGCCCGGTTGCGATCTACCGGATCGACGGGGCGGTGTACGCGGCCGCCGACCGCTGCCCGCACGCCGGGGCGGTGCTGTCGGAGGGGGAGCTCGAGGACCGGACCATCACCTGCCCGCGGCACGGCAGCCAGTTCGATGTGTGCACCGGGGAGCGGCTGCGCGGGCCGGCCGACACCGACATCGCCCGCTACGACGTGGTGGTCTCCGGCGGGCAGGTGTCGCTGCTGCTGGCACAACGAAGTTAGGACTGCCTAACTGCAGAACTGGGGGTCGGGTATGATTTCGCAGACCAGGAGGACGGATTGACCGACAAGAAAGTCCACGAGACGGTCCAGGAGATGTACGCCCTGCACGCCCAGTTGTGCAAGGCCATCGCCGACCCCAAACGGCTGCTCATCATCGACGCCCTCCGCGACGGCGAGCGTTCGGTGGGCGATATCGCCGACGAACTCGGTTTCTCCCAGCCCAACACCAGCCAGCACCTGGCGATCCTGCGCTCGCGCAACGTGGTCACCACCTCGCGGGCCGGCAACACCATCTACTACGCGCTGACCAGCACCAAGATCGTTGATGCGATCGACCTGCTGCGGTGCTTCATGGCCGAGCACATGGTCGACGACGGCTCTCATGCCGGCGAGTGCCGGGAAACCTGCGTGCTGACCTCGCTGTAGCTCTCAGGTCAAATGGGCCAGTTCGTCGGCCACCGCGATCGCCGCGGCCACGATGACCACCACCAGGAACGTCGTCGTCGCGGGAATGAGGTACCGCGACAGCGGGGTCTGTCCGGCCTCGACCGTTTTCAGCACCCGCCGGTAGCGCTGACCCACGATGTAGAGCGAGAGGAAACCGCCGAACACCGTCAGCGCCACCCCGGGCCACACCGTGAAGCCCTCCGCGATGCTCCAGCGCACCAGCAGCGCGCCGGCGGCCATCACCCCGATCCCGGTGCGCTGCCAGGCCATCGCGGTCCGCTCGGCCTGCGCCCCGACGTCGAACAGCCGGGTTGGTTCCTGGTCTGCCCTGTTGCGGTTCACTAGCGGTTGAGTTCGGCTGTCAGTTGAGTTCGGCTGTCAGTTGAGTTCGGCTGTCAGTTGAGTTCGGCTGTCAGTTGAGTTCGGCTAAGTAGATCAACCACCCGGCGGCGACGGTGACGATCGCGACTCCCACCACCATGATCCGCGGCAGCGGGTCCGTGGGCAGCGGACGGTTCTCCCGCAGCGCCCGCTCGGTGCGGTCCCACCGCACGTAGGCCCCGATGGTGACGGTCAGCGACAAACCGAGCAGCAGAGCGGTGATGCCGATGCGGACTTCCCGCGGACCGAAGTGATGCACCAGGCTGGCCAGCGCGATGGCACCGGCCAGCAGGGCCAGGCCGGTGCGCAGCCAGGCCAGAAAGGTCCGCTCGTTGGCAAGCGTAAACCGGTAGTCCGGGTCGGAGCCGACGCTGCGCAGCGGCGGCTTGCGCGGGAACACCCCGCAAAACTTACCCGCCGGGCCCTGGCCTGGGGCGATATACACGGTCAGCGGCGGTATGCCAGACTCACGGCCGTGAGCTATGCCGGCGATATCACCCCCGATCAGACCTGGGCGCTGCTGCGCGAGAACAGCGATGCGGTGCTGGTGGACTGTCGCACGGCAGCCGAGTGGGAGTGGGTCGGGGTGGCCGACCTGTCCGCGCTGGGCCGGGAGGCGCTGTTCGTCGAGTGGAACCACTCCGATGGAACGCACAACGAGAACTTCGTGGCCGATCTGCTGGCCGCCGGGCTGAGCGCGGCGCAGCGCCCGGTGGTGTTCCTGTGCCGGTCCGGTAAGCGCTCGGCCCTGGCGGCGGCGACCGCGACCGAGGCCGGTATCGAGCCCTGCTACAACGTCACCGACGGTTTCGAGGGCCAGATCGACGAGAAGTTCCACCGCGGGGTCGGCGGGTGGCGGGCGGTCGGGATGCCCTGGCGGCAGTCGTGAGCGTGCGAACCCCCGAGCCGCTGCCGGACGGGGTCAGCCAGGCCACGCTCGGAGTTCGGGGGGGCCTGCTCCGGTCGGGGTTCGAGGAGACCTCCGAGGCGGTGTATCTGACCTCCGGCTACGTCTACTCCTCGGCCGCCGAGGCCGAGAAGGCCTTCACCGGCGAGGTGGACCGGTTCGTCTACTCCCGCTACGGCAACCCGACCGTGGAGATGTTCCAGGAAAGGCTGCGGCTGATCGAGGGGGCGCCGGCGGCGTTCGCGACCGCGTCGGGCATGTCCGCGGTCTTCACCGGTCTGGGCGCCCTGCTGGGCGCCGGCGACCGCCTGGTGGCCGCCCGCAGCCTCTTCGGGTCCTGTTTCGTGGTCTGCAACGAGATCCTGCCGCGCTGGGGTGTCCGCACCGAGTTCGTCGACGGGGAGGACCTCGGCCAGTGGGAGAAGGCGCTGTCCACCCCGGCCACCGCGGTGTTCTTCGAGACGCCGTCCAACCCGATGCAGTCCCTGGTCGACATCGCCGCGGTGTCCGAGATGGCGCACGCCGCCGGGGCGAAGGTGGTGTGCGACAACGTCTTCGCCACCCCCCTGCTGCAGCAGGGCATGCCGCTGGGGGTGGACGTGGTGATCTACTCCGGAACCAAGCACATCGACGGCCAAGGCCGGGTGCTCGGTGGGGCCGTGCTCGGCGATCGCGAGTTCATCGACGGCCCGGTCCAGACCCTGATGCGCCACACCGGACCGGCCCTGAGTCCGTTCAATGCCTGGGTGCTGCTCAAAGGCCTTGAGACACTGTCGGTCCGGGTCAACCACAGCACCGCCTCCGCGCTGCGGATCGCCGAGTTCCTCGAGGCGCACCCCCGGGTGCGCTGGGTGCGTTACCCCTTCCTGCCCTCGCACCCCCAGCATGACCTCGCCAAGCGGCAGATGAGCGGCGGCGGCACCGTGGTGACCCTCGAACTCGACGCGCCGGACGGCGTGGGCAAGCAGCGTGCCTTCGAGGTGCTCGACAAGCTGCGCATCATCGACATCTCCAACAACCTCGGCGACGCCAAGACGCTGATCACCCATCCGGCGACCACCACCCACCGGGCGATGGGTCCCGAGGGCCGGGCCGCCATCGGACTGGGCGACGGCGTGGTCCGCATCTCGGTCGGCTTGGAGGGCACCGAGGACCTGATCGCCGACCTCGACCGCGCGCTGAGCTAGCCGATGTCACGCGGTTCGCAGGCCCGAAAGTCCGCCAAGCAGGCGCGTCGCCGCAAACGCCTTGCTGCGCGGGACTCGCGGTGGCTGGAACCGGCCGACGCGGGGGTCGATGGGCTCGCCGACGACATCGCCTCGGCGGCTGCGGAGTTCGACGCGTGGATCAGTTCGCGGGGCTGGGTGCTCGACGCGGAGAACGCCACCGACGATGTCGTCAGCTGGGTCTATCCGCCCTCGGCTCGGGAGGTGGCTGACGAGTCCGAGCCGGTGACCCGGGTGTGGATCGCCATCCTCGGTGAGGACGAGGACTTCCCGCAGCGGGTGAACGCCGTCGTGGTCGGCACCGGTATGGACGCGGTGGGGCTCTACCGAGTCACCCCGGAGGCGCTCGTCGAGGGCATCGAGGGGCTGGAGTCCTACCGGCCCGGTAGCCCGCTGCCGGAGCTGGGGTAGCCGGAGCGGTCGCGGCTCAGGGCCGGGCCAGCCGGGCCGCCTCGGAGGCCGGACCTTTCCACACCTGCCCGTGCCCGGGGACGAGGATTTCGGCGCCGGTGGCGGCGAGGGCGTCGAGGCTGAGCGCGGCGTCGGCGTCGCTGTGGTTGAACATGCTGGGCAGCAGTTGCGGTCCGGGCCTGCGGGCCAGCGGATGCCCGGTGATCAGAGCGTCCCCGGTGACCAGTACCGGGCCCACCTGATAGGAACAGTGCCCGCTGGTGTGCCCCGGGGTGGGAATCGCCACCGGCCGGCCCGGCAGGGTCGCAGCGATCTGCGGGGTCAGTGCGGCGGCGCTGGGGATTCCGGCGCGGACAAGGCCGCCCTTGGCCAACACCTGGGCCGACCAGGACAGCCAGCGCGGCCGCCACGCCTGGGACATCAGTGACGCCGGTGAAACCTGCTGCAGGTACTCGCGTTTGGCGTGGGCCACCTCTCCGGTGTGGCAGTAGACCGGGGTGTGGTGCCGATCGGCGAACCAGATCGCGGTACCGAGGTGGTCGATGTGGGCGTGGGTCAGCAGAATCGCGGTGACGTCGGCCGGACCGAAACCCACCTGGTCCAGCGAGGCCAGCACGTCGTCGCGCTGGCCGGGAAACCCTGCGTCGATGAGCAGCACGCCGGCGTCGTCGGCGACCACCGTCCAGTTCACCAGAGGCGTGTGCGCGAGATGGACGCCGTCGGCGACGACGCTGAGCACCGGGGGCATAGCGGGGATTCTAGGACCGGTCTGGGCCGGCGCGGTCGACGTCGAAATCGCCCGGCGGTGATGCCCCGCCGGGCATTGGAGTAGAAACAATGGTGTGGCGGAACTGAAGCTGGGATACAAGGCGTCGGCCGAGCAGTTCGGGCCCCGCGAGTTGGTCGAACTCGGAGTGCTCGCCGAAGAGCACGGCATGGACAGTGCGACGGTCAGCGACCACTTCAACCCGTGGCGTCATCAGGGCGGGCACGCGCCGTTCGCGCTGTCGTGGATGACCGCGGTCGGCGAACGCACCCGGCGCATCGTCCTGGGCACCTCGGTGCTCACCCCCACATTCCGCTACAACCCTGCGGTGATCGCCCAGGCCTTTGCCACGATGGGCTGCCTCTACCCGGGCCGGGTGTTCCTCGGGGTGGGAACCGGGGAGGCGCTCAACGAGGTCGCCACCGGATTCACCGGCCAGTGGCCCGAGTTCAAGGAGCGCTTCGCCCGGCTGCGGGAGTCGGTACGTCTGATGCGCGAGCTGTGGTGGGGCGAACGGGTGGACTTCGACGGCGAGTACTACCACCTCAAGGGCGCCTCGATCTACGACGTGCCCGACGGCGGGGTTCCGGTGTACATCGCCGCCGGGGGACCGGTGGTCGCCAAGTACGCCGGACGGGCCGGCGACGGGTTCATCTGCACCTCCGGCAAGGGCGCCGAGTTGTACGCCGACAAGCTGATGCCGGCGCTGCGGGAGGGCGCCGAGGCGGCCGGGCGCGACGTCGAGGCGATCGACAAGATGATCGAGATCAAGATCTCCTACGACACCGACCCCCAGGCGGCGCTGGACAACACCCGGTTCTGGGCTCCGCTGTCGTTGACACCGGAGCAGAAGCACAGCGTCTCGGACCCGATCGAGATGGAACGGCTGGCCGACGAGTTGCCGATCGAGCAGGTGGCGCGGCGCTGGATCGTCTCCTCCGACCCCGACGAAGCGGTCGAACGCGTCGCCGACTATCTCGGCTACGGCCTCAACCACCTGGTCTTCCACTCGCCCGGCCACGACCAGCGGCGGTTCCTGGAACTCTTCGAGCGCGACCTGTTGCCCAGGTTGCGGCGGCTCGGCTGAGGCGGCTGGACCGGCTGGACCGGCCG
>CAYURT010000027.1:1600-40956 GCA_964447215.1 uncultured Mycobacterium sp. | reverse complement strand
TCGATGATCCCGGCGACCTGACCCGAGGCGAGCACCCCGGCGTCGGTCTGCCCGTCGACCAGGCCGGCCTTGAGCAGCATCGGCGTGTTGGCCGCCATGATCACCTGCGACCAGGACAGGTCCTTTCCCCGCCGCATCGCCAGACCGTCGCCGATCATCGACGACCAGCTCATCCCCGACATCTTCTTGAACTTCGCGGCGTTGAGCACCGCCGCGGTGAATCCCCTGACCGGGGAGCCGCTCTCCAGCTTCTCCACCAAACCGGTTCGCAACACCCGATGCGGGATACCGTCCACCCGGGTGGACACCACCGTCCCGTCCAGGCCGGCCTGCAGATAACGCTGTTTCACCTCGGCGGGAACGGTGGACTCTTTGGTGAGCAGGAACCGGGTACCCATCGCCACCCCGGACGCCCCGTAGGACAGAGCCGCTGCCAGACCGCGGCCGTCGAAGAATCCGCCGGCAGCGACCACTGGAATCCCGGTGCCTTCGAGGACATCGAGGACCGAGGGCAGCAGCAGTGTGGTGGCCACCGGTCCGGTGTGCCCACCTCCCTCGCCGCCCTGGACGATCACCGCGTCGGCCCCCCAGGCGGCCACTTTCCTGGCGTGCTTCGCCGCCCCGACCGAGGGGACCACCACGGCGCCGGCCTCCTTGAGTCGGGCGATGAGTTCCGGCTTGGGGGCCAGAGCGAAGGACGCCACCTTCACGCCCTCGCGAATCATCAGTTCGACGCGGTCGGGGGCGTCGGCGGCATCGGCGCGGATGTTGACGCCGAACGGCCGGTCGGTGGCAGCCTTCACCTTGGCGATCGCCGTGGCGAGCTCGTCGATCGTCATCGTCGCCGAGGCCAGGATTCCCAGCCCTCCGGCGTTGGCGGTGGCCGACACCAGTCGTGCGCCTGCCACCCAGCCCATCCCGGTCTGCACTACCGGGTGTTCGATCCCGACCAGCCGGGTCAGCTCCGTGTGGATTCTCACTGTTTGATCTCCTTGTCGCGCAGAGACTTCGGGTCGATGCCGCGGATCAACTCCAGTTCCGCGCCGGTGGGCAGCCGTGTGGTGGGGGCTTCGCTCAGGCCGTGTACGGCGAAGGAGGTCCTTTCCCGGACATCGGTGGGCTCAACCCCGGGATGCAGCGAAACCGCGCGCATGGTGTGGTCGGGCCCGCCGAAGTCGAAGACTCCGAGGTTGGACACCACCCGGTGGACGTCGAGGAAACGGTAGGCGGGGTTGTCCGGGTCGACCTTGTCCCAACCGATCCCGCAGACGACGTCCACGTTGTCGCAGAACACCCGCGTCGAGTGATTGCCGACCCAATAGCTGGTGGCATGGTTGATGGTGTTGCCCGGAGCTCCGCGCACTCCGAACATCTGCCTGGTCGGGTGCTGCAGTGGACCGAAGGCGGAGAGGTTCTGATTGCCGTGCCGGTCGATCTGGTTGGCGCCCATCACCACGTGACGCCGGCCCCACGCGAGTGTTTCGAAGACGCGGCCGAACGGCATCCAGCCCTCCACCGCCCCGCAGGCGCCGAGCGCAGGGGTGTCGGCCAGCAACCGGGCCTCGCCGTCGGTCAGCAGGATGTCGGGGGAGAACGTCAGCCGCGCCAGTCGTGCCCCGATCGCCGCCATCGTGGTCATCGGGCTGACCATGATCTCTCCCGCCCCGCGGAACAGTTCGGCGCAGGCGACGGCGCAGATCTCGGGGCGGCTCGCGGCGATCACGATGGTGAATCCTCGGCGAAGCGGCGGACGGCCTCCTGGTAGTCGGCCTCCCCGCCGGAAAGGTAGGTCGCGGTGAATTCGGCCCAGGCGGCCTCTTCGGCGGCAGCCTGCGCGTAGTGCCGCTGGAACCTCTCGTCGCGCCCGTAGTCCGGCTCTGCGGTGGTGAAATGGGCTCCGCCGGGGGCTTCGACCACGAGGTCGACCATCATCCGATTGACCAGAAGGGCCTGCGGAGGAACGGCTTTCATCAGCTCTTCGGTGGCGACAACTCGCTCCACCGAGAGGTAGCGCCTATCCGCGGCCATCAGGAAGAGGTCGTCGAAATACGGGTCGATTCCGGTGTAGGCGGCGTTGCCGTGACGGTCGCCGATGTTGAGGTGTACGAATGCGGCGTCCAGGCGCAGAGCCGGCATGGCGATGAGTTCCTCGACGGCTGCTCCGCTCCGGTAGGGCGAGCGGACGGTTTTCAGCTCACCCTCCCAGAAGTCGGGCACTGAACTTCCCAGCCCGGCCCTGATCGGCAGGAACGGAAGCCGTTGGGCGGCAGCCTGTAACCCGCAGCGCAGCATCCCCTCGTCCATCTCCCGTGCCGCAACCGCCCCGGAGGTGCGTGCTCTGGCGAACCATGGGTCGTAGAAGGGTGCGGAGTCCAGTGAGACGAAGCCGTAGTAGACCTTGGCGACTTTTCCGGCCGAGCACAGCAGGCCGATGTCCGGGCCTCCATAGGTCACCACGTTCAAGTCGGTGACGTCGGTGCGCAACAGGGCCCGCACGAACGCCATCGGTTTGCGTCGGGAGCCCCAGCCGCCGATGCCGATCGTCATCCCGCTCTGGACCGCGGCGACGGCCTCGTCCAGGGTGGTGCGCTTGTCCTTCATTTCGCCGACTTATCGGTGCCCGCGAAGTCGTCGCGCAACTCGTCGGAGACCCCGGAGAGGTTCAACTCGAAGGTGAAGCCCTGTTCCATCCGGTAGCTGGAGTTCACCCGCTGGGTGTCGATGAAATTCAGGGCCTCTTTGGCCGCCCGGATCACCCGGGTGTCCTTTGCGGCGATCTCGCGCGCCACCCGCAGCGCCGCCTCGTCGAGGTCGGCCCGCGCAACCACCTCGTGGACCGAGCCGAAGTGATGCAGGGTGGACGCGTCGACGGTCGCGGCGGTGAAGAACAGTCGGCGCATCATGTGCTGAGGAACCAGGCGCGACAGGTGAGTCGCCGCGCCCAGGGCGCCGCGTTCCACCTCCGGCAGGCCGAAGGTCGCGTCCTCGGAGGCCACGATCACATCGGCGTTGCCGACCAGACCGATACCGCCGCCGACGCAGAACCCGTTGACCGCCGCCACCACCGGAACCGCGCACTCATAGACCGCCTTGAAAGCGGCGAAACACCCGCGATTGGCGGCGATCAGCGCGCTGAACCCCTCGGTGCGCTGCATCTCCTTGATGTCCACCCCGGCGTTGAAACCGCGACCCTCGGCCCGGAGGACGACAACGCGGGTGCTCGCCTGAGACCCGGCGGCGGTCACGGTGTCGGCCAGTTCGAACCAGCCCGCCGACGGGATCGCATTGACCGGCGGGTAGTCGACGGTCACCGCGACGATGCCGGGCTCGACAGTGCGAGAGGTGATGGACATGGCACTCCTAAGCAAGCACTTGCTTGGTAGGCTAGCACGATGGATCTCGGCCTCGGCGGACGCGTCGTGCTGGTCACCGGTGGTGTACGCGGAGTCGGAGCAGGGATCAGCGAGGTGTTCGCCGGGCAGAGGTCGGTCGTGGTGACCTGCGCACGTCGGCCAGTCGAGGGTCTGCCCTATGAGTTCCACCCCTGCGATGTGCGGGACCCCGAAGCCGTCGCCGGACTCGTCGGCACGGTCGTCGAACGGCACGGCCGACTCGACGTGGTGGTCAACAACGCCGGCGGTTCCCCGTTCGCGATGGCCGCCGATGCCTCTCCCCGGTTCCATCAGAAGGTGATCGAGCTCAACCTCCTGGCGATGCTGCACGTCTCGCAGGCGGCCAACGCCGTCATGCAGCATCAGCCCGGCGGTGGGGCGATCGTGTCGATCTCCAGTCTCAGCGGCCGCCGGCCGTCGCCGGGCACCGCCGCGTACGGGGCGGCCAAGGCGGGTGTGGAAAGTCTGACCGCCACCCTGGCCGTCGAGTGGGCTCCGAAGGTGCGCGTCAACGCCGTCGCGGCCGGCATGGTGGCCACCGAACAGGCTGAGTTGTTCTACGGCGACGCCGACTCCCAGGCCGCCGTTGCCGCCACCATCCCTCTGGGCAGACTGGCTCAGCCGACCGACATCGGCTGGGCGGCAGCATTTTTGGCCTCGGATGCCGCGGGCTACATCAGCGGATCCACCCTGGCCGTGCACGGCGGCGGGGAGCCGCCGCCGTTTCTGGCCGCCTCCAGCGCGAACAAGGATTGAGGAGAGACGGAATGGGGTTGCTTGACGGGCGTGTCGCGATCGTCACCGGGGCCGGAGGCGGAATCGGGCGGGCGCACGCTCTGGCCTTCGCCGCCGAGGGCGCCGCGGTGGTGGTCAACGACATCGGCGTGGGTCTGGACGGGTCCCCGGCCGGCGGCGGCAGTGCCGCCCAGGGGGTGGTCGATGAAATCCGTGCCGCCGGTGGGGAAGCCGTGGTCAGCGGGGCCGACGTCGCCGACTGGGCGCAGGCCGCCGGGCTGATCCAGACCGCCGTCGACACCTTCGGTGGGCTGCACGTCCTGGTCAACAATGCCGGCATCGTGCGCGACCGGATGATCGCCAACACCAGCGAGGAGGAGTTCGACGCCGTCGTCGCGGTGCACCTCAAGGGCCACTTCGCGACGATGCGCCACGCCGGCGCCTACTGGCGCGGCCTGTCCAAGGCCGGCGCGAGCGTCGACGCCCGCATCGTCAACACCAGTTCGGCCGCGGGACTGCAGGGCAGCGTCGGGCAGGGCAACTACAGCGCCGCCAAGGCCGGCATCGCCGCCCTGACCCTGGTGGGTGCGGCGGAGATGGGCCGCTACGGCGTCACCGTCAACGCGATCGCCCCGGCGGCGCGTACCCGGATGACCGAGACCGTCTTCGCCGAGATGATGGCCAAACCGGAGACGGGCTTCGACGCCATGGCGCCGGAGAACGTCTCGCCCCTGGTGGTGTGGCTGGGCAGCGCGGAGTCCGCCGACGTGACGGGGAAGGTGTTCGAGGTCGAGGGCGGGCTGATCAGGGTCGCCGAGGGGTGGGCGCACGGGCCGCGGATCGACAAGGGCTCCCGTTGGGAGCCCGGAGAACTCGGACCCGTCGTCCGCGGCCTGCTGGCCGAGGCGCGCCCGCCGGTGCCGGTCTACGGAGCCTGACCCGCATCGCCGTCCGTCCCTGGCTCACCGAGTGTGAACCCAGTGCCACTTTCGGCGCCCGGACTCGCGCTGCCTTCACGTTCGGCCCCGGTCGGGGTTACGGGTCGCAGATGACCACCGGGATCACCCGGTCGGTCCAGGACTGGTAGTCGTCGAAGCTGGTGTACATCGCCGCCATCTTCGGCCAGTAGCGCGCCCGTTCCTCCTCGGTGGCGTCGCGGGCGGTCAGCTGCAGCACCTCGTCTTTGATCTGCACCGACACCTTCGGGTTGGCCTTGAGGTTGAGGTACCACATCGGGTTGGCGGCCGCTCCGCCCTTGGAGGCGATCAGCACGATCCGGTCGCCCTCGCGCCAGTACAGCAACGGACTCACCCGCGGCTCCCCGGTCTTCCGGCCCGTGGTGGTCAGCAGGGCCACCGGCGCGCCCTGCAGGAACTTCCCGCCGAGGCGGCCGCCGGTCTTCCGGTAGACCCAGGTCTGAGCGCGAGACATCCACTTGATGATGGCTTCGGCGCGCGGGGAGTTCAGCCCGCGGGGCGGTGGTTTGGGCCCGGACTTCTCTGGCACGGCGGCACTCCTGTCGAGGATCGGGTGAAATCTAACCCGGATGTGGTGGATGAGACCGTCGGAGGGGACGACGAACGTCTCGTCCACGGCTGCGGCCGCCCGTCGCCCCGCAACGCGGAACCGGGTCAGCACGGTGTAGCGCGCACGAACTTCGTCACCCTCGACGGTGTAGTCGGGTGTAGTGACCGCGGCGATGACCCGGTACTGCGGCCCGCGACTCAGGCTGCGCCGCAGGTGCTTTCCGGAGAACCCCGTCTTCACGCCCTGTTCGATGCGGGTGCAGTCCGGGGCGAAGGGAACCGGGCCGCCGTCATGGCTGACCAGCGCGCCGATATAGGCCTGGGCGGCGGCGATCTTGTCCAGGGGGCTCAGATCCGTTCGATGATGGTGCCGGTCGACAGCGCCCCGCCGGCGCACATGGTGATCAGCGCGGTGGACTGTCCGGTGCGTTCGAGTTCGTGCAGAGCCGTGGTGATCAGGCGGCTGCCGGTGGAGCCGACCGGATGCCCCAGCGCGATCGCCCCGCCGTTGACGTTGACCTTGTCCATATCGGCGTCGTGCACCTGTGCCCAGGACAGCACCACCGAGGCGAACGCCTCGTTGATCTCCACCAGGTCGATGTCGCCGAGCTTCATCCCGGTCTTCTCCAGCACCCGCGCGGTGGACTGCACCGGGCCGTCGAGGTGGTAGTACGGTTCGGCGCCGACAAGCGCCTGGGCCACGATCCGGGCCCGCGGCTTCAGGCCCAGCGCGCGAGCCTTGTCCTCGTCCATCCACAGCACCGCGGCGGCGCCGTCGGAGATCTGCGAGGAGGTGCCGGCGGTGTGCAGGCCACCGTCGAGGACCGGTCTGAGGCCCGCGAGTCCCTCGGCGGTGGTGTCGCGAAGTCCCTGGTCCCTGCTGACCATGTTCCGGTCGGCGGTGGGCTTCTTGTCGGGCCCGATCACCGGGGCCTCCAGCGATGAGATCTCCCGGTCGAAGCGGTTCTCGTCCCAGGCCCGCTTGGCCTTCTGCTGGGACAGCAGACCGAGATGGTCCAGATCGGCGCGGGTGATGCCGCGGCGCTTGGCGATCCGCTCGGCGGCGGTGAACTGGTCGGGCATGTCGATGTCCCACGATTCGGCCCGGATCGCCGAGCGGTCCGGCCCGGCGTTGGCGCCCAGACCGACCCGGCTCATCGCCTCGACGCCGCAGGCGATCCCGACGTCGATCGCTCCGGCCGCGATCAGCCCGGCGATAAGGTGGTTGGCCTGCTGGGCGCTGCCGCACTGGCAGTCCACCGTGGTCGCACCGGTCTGCTCGGGAAGGCCGGCGGTCAGCCAGGCCACCCGGGTGACGTTGTTGGACTGCTCACCGTACTGGGTCACGCAGCCGCCGATGACCTGCTCGACCTGGCCGGCGTCGATCCCGGCCCTGTCCACCACGGCCGCCTGCACCGCACCCAGCAGTTCGGTCGCGTGCAGCCCGGACAACCAGCCATTACGCTTCCCGATCGGGCTGCGGGTGGCCTCGACGATGACGGGATTACCCATGCGGGCAAGGCTAGAACACGTTTCAGTAGGCTGACAAGCAAGGAAGCCGTGATGCCTTTTGTCTGCGGTGGAGCCGTGTTTTACTGGCACTAGATCACGTCGTTCGAGGAGCTCGCCGTCATGCCCAGCCCCCACATCCCCCAGGGATTCGACTTCCTGGACCCCGACCGCAACGTCGTGCAACTGCCCGTCGACGAATTGGCCGAACTGCGCCAGGCGGCGCCGGTGTGGTGGTGCGAGCAGCAGATCGGCAAGGGCGGCTTCAACGACGGCGGCTACTGGGTGGTCACCAAGCACAAGGACGTCAAGGAGGTCTCGCGGCGCAACGACGTCTATCAGAGCGGTCCCAACACTGCGCTGCCACAGTTCCCTGATGACATTCCCCGCGAGGACATCGACATGCAGCGGGTCATTCTGCTCAACCTCGACGGTGAGCACCACGATCGGCTGCGCCGGATAATCTCCCGGGGTTTCACCCCCCGAGCGATCGAACGGCTGCGCGAGGAACTCAACCAGCGGGCCGTGTCCATCGCCAAGTCCGCGGCGGCCGAGGGACGCGGCGACTTCGTCGAGCAGGTCGCCTGCGAGCTTCCGCTTCAGGCGATCGCGGGTCTGCTCGGGGTGCCCCAGGAAGACCGTGCCAAGCTGTTCCGCTGGACCAACGAGATGACCGGCAACGAGGACCCCGAGTTCGCCGACGTCGACGGCAAAGCCTCGTCGATGGAGGTTCTGGTCTACGCCATGCAGATGGCCGCGATCAAGGCCCAGTCACCCGGCGACGACATCGTCACCGCGTTGATCAACGCCGACTTCGCCGGGGAGAAACTCACCGACGACGAGTTCGGGTTCTTCGTGCTCATGCTGGCGGTGGCGGGAAGTGAGACGACCCGCAACTCGATCACCCACGGGATGATGGCGTTCATCGACAACCCCGACCAGTGGGAGATCTACAAAAGGGACCGGCCGGCGACCGCGGCCGACGAGATCGTGCGCTGGGCGACTCCGGTGACGGCCTTCCAGCGGACGGCGGTCGCCGACACCGAGTTGTCCGGTGTCCCCATCAAGGCCGGCCAGCGGGTGGTGATGTTCTACCGATCGGCCAACTTCGACGAAGAGGTTTTCGAGGACCCGTACACCTTCAACATCCTGCGCGACCCCAACCCCCACGTCGGGTTCGGCGGCACCGGGGTGCACTACTGCATCGGGGCCAACCTCGCCCGGATGACCATCACCCTGATGTTCAACGCGATCGCCGACAACATGCCCGAGCTGGCGTCCTCGGGCGCCCCGGAGCGGCTCCGGTCGGGGTGGCTCAACGGCATCAAGCACTGGCAGGTCGACTACACCGGTTCGGCGGCCGGCTAAGTGGACTTCACCCCCAGCCCGGCGCAGCAGGCCGTCGCCGACGTCGTCGCGGCGGTTCTCGATCGCGAGAACAGTTGGCAAGCATTGGTTTCCGGCGGCGTAATGGCACTGGGAGTACCGGAGCGGGTCGGCGGTGACGGAGTCGGCCCGGCTGAGATCGCCACGGCGCTGACCGTTATCGGACGCCACGCGACGGTCTCCCCGGCTCTGGCAACCCTGGGCCTCGGTGTGGTCCCGCTACTTCAACTGGCCGGCGACTCCGAGCAGGATCGCTATCTCGACGGAGTTGCCGAGGGCGCGCTGCTCACCGCGGCGCTCAGCGAACCCGGAGCGCCGCTGCCCGACCATCCCGCGGCCAACCTCGCCGACGGGAGGCTCAACGGCACCAAGATCGCCGTGCCCTACGCCGAGCAGGCCCAGTGGATGATCGTCAGCGCCGACAACGGCGTCGCCGTCGTCTCCCCGAGAGCCGCGGGTGTGCGGCTCACGGCCACCCCCAGCTCGTCAGGCGGCCAGGAGTACGCCGTCGAGTTCGCCGACGTGGCCGTGGACGCTGTGCTCGACGGCATCACCGCTCATCGCGTCAACCAGCTTGCCCTGGCGATGACCGGGGCCTACGCGGCCGGCCTGGTGGCCGGCGCGCTGCGGCTCACCGCGGACTACGTCGCACAGCGCCACCAGTTCGGCAGGCCGCTGTCGACCTTCCAGACGGTGGCGGCCCAGCTCGCCGAGGTCTACATCGCCTCCCGCACCTTGGACCTGATCTCGACCTCAGCGGTGTGGCGGCTCACCGAAGGTCGCGAGGCCGACGACGAACTCGACGTGCTGGCCTACTGGCTGACCTCCCAGGCTCCGCCGATGATGCAGACCTGCCACCATCTGCACGGTGGGATGGGAATGGATGTCAGCTATCCGATGCACCGCTACTACTCGTCGATCAAGGACATCACCCGCCTGCTGGGCGGTCCTGTACATCGTCTGGATCTCGTGGCGGGTCGCCACTAAACACCGAAGCGGAGCGCAATGTACATCGAACTGACCCCCGAGCAGCGGGAACTGCAGGCCGAGCTTCGGCAGTACTTCGCCACCCTGATCTCCGCCGACGAGGCCAGGGAGATGGAGGTCGACCGGCACGGTGAGGCCTACCGCGCGGTGATCAGGCGGATGGGCTCGGACGGAAAGCTCGGCGTGGGTTGGCCGGTGGAGTACGGCGGGCTGGGGTTCGGCCCGATCGAACAGCAGATCTTCGTCAACGAAGCCGCCCGGGCCGATGTGCCGCTGCCCGCGGTAACCCTGCAGACGGTGGGCCCGACCCTCATGGAGTACGGCAACGACGCGCAGAAGCAGAAGTTCCTGCCCGCGATTCTGGCCGGTGAGGTGCACTTCGCGATCGGCTACTCCGAGCCGGAGGCCGGCACGGACCTGGCATCGTTGCGGACCTCCGCGGTGCGCACGGGCGATGACGCCACCGGCTACTACACCGTCAACGGCCAGAAGATCTGGACCACCGGCGGCCACGACGCCGACTATGTGTGGCTGGCCTGCCGCACCGATCCCGAGGCCCCGAAACACAAGGGGATCTCGATCCTCATCGTCGACACCACCGATCCGGGCTACTCGTGGACGCCGATCATCCTCGCCGACGGTGCACACCACACCAACGCCACCTACTACAACGACGTGCGGGTTCCGGCGGACATGCTCGTCGGGCAGGAGAACGCCGGCTGGCGGCTGATCACCACGCAGCTCAACCACGAGCGGGTCATGCTGGGCCCGGCCGGAAAGATCGCTGGGATCTATGACCGGGTGCACGACTGGGCGGCCAAACCCGGCGGCGACGGGCTCGTCCCCATCGACCAGGAGGACGTCAAGCGGGCTCTCGGCGAGATCCATGCGGTCTGGCGGGTCAACGAGCTGCTCAACTGGCAGGTGGCCGCGTCGGGGGAGACGGTCGACGTCGCTGACGCCGCCGCCACCAAGGTGTTCTCCACCGAACGGATACAGCGGGTGGGACGTCTGGCCGAGGAGATCGTCGGCAAGTACGGCAACCCGGCCGAGGAGGCGACCGCCGATCTGCTGCGCTACCTGGATTCCCACACCAAGCGCAACCTGGTCATCACCTTCGGCGGCGGAGTCAACGAGGTGATGCGCGAGCAGGTCGCCGCGGCGGGGCTGGGCGTCCCGAGGGTACCGCGGTGACGCCGATCGAGGAGATCAAGAAAGCCGCCGAACGCATCAGGGCCGAGGGAAAGAGCAAGCCCCGCAGCGGCCGCCACCCGGTGAACCAGCCGATGGTCGACCATTGGCTCGACGCCATCGGTGATCGCAACCCGATTTACGTCGACGAGGCCGCCGCCCGCGCAGCCGGGCACCCCGGCATCGTCGCCCCTCCCGCCATGATCCAGGTGTGGACCATGGCCGGCCTCGGCGGCGTCCGCGCCGACGACGACCCGTTGGGGAAGATCCTCGGACTGTTCGACGACGCCGGCTACATCGGCGTCGTCGCCACCAACTGCGAGCAGACCTACCACCGCTACCTGCGGCCCGGCGAGGAGGTCAGCGTCACCGCCGAACTGACCGATGTCGTAGGCCCCAAGCAGACCGCCCTGGGTGAGGGATTCTTCATCACCCAGAAGATCACCTGGTGGGTCGGCGACGAAGAGGTCGCCGACATGATGTGGCGGATCATGAAGTTCAAGCCGGCCGAAACGCAGTCGGCCCAACCCGTCCCGCCCGATCTGGACCCGGAACAGATGATGCGCCCCGCAGCCTCCCGGGACACCCAATTCTTCTGGGACGGCGTCGACGCCCACGAACTGCGTATCCAGAAAAGGCCCGACGGCACCCTGCAACACCCCCCCGTCCCGGCGATCTGGGCGGATAAGGACGCCCCGGCCGACTACGTCGTCGCCAGCGGCACCGGAACGGTGTTCAGTTACGTCGTCCACCACGCCCCGCAGATACCCGGCAGGACCGTGCCGTTCGTGATCGCCCTCGTCGAACTCGACGAGGGTGTCCGCATGCTGGGCGAACTGCGCGACGCCGAACCTTCGGAGGTCGACATCGGAATGCGAGTTCGCGCAACCTATATCGACTTCCCTGAGGGGGAGGGCGGCCCGGCGTGGACGCTCTACGCCTGGGAGCCGGCTCCATGAAAACGCCGGAAGTCGGGGCGACGCTGCCCGAGCTGTCCCTCTACGGCGATCCCACTTTCATCGTCTCCACCGCGATAGCCACGCGCGACTACCAGGACGTCCACCACGACCGGGATAAGGCCCAGGCCAAGGGATCCAAGGACATCTTCGTCAACATCCTCACCGACACCGGCCTGGTTCAGCGCTATCTGACGGACTGGGCCGGGCCCGGCGCGGTCATCAAGTCCATCGCGCTGCGACTCGGCGTGCCCTGGTACGCCTACGACACGGTGACCTTCCGCGGTGAGGTCACCGCTGTCGACGACGGACTGGTGACCGTGAAAGTCGTTGGCAGCAACAGTCTGGGAGATCACGTCATCGCCACCGCCAAGCTGACCGTCGGAGGTATGTGATGTTCTCGGGCAGGGCGGCGATCGCGGGCATCGGTGCGACGGACTTCTCCAAGAACTCCGGCCGCAGCGAGTTGAGGCTGGCCGGCGAAGCCGTCCTCGACGCTCTCGACGACGCCGGACTGACACCGGCCGACGTCGACGGCATGGTCACCTTCACGATGGACTCCAACACCGAGGTGGCTCTTGCGCGCGCCACCGGGATCGGCGAGTTGACGTTCTTCTCCAAGATCCACCATGGCGGCGGGGCGGCCTGCGCGACCATCCAGCAGGCCGCTCTCGCGGTCGCGACCGGCGTGGCCGAGTGCGTCGTCGCCTACCGGGCCTTCAACGAACGTTCCGGCATGCGGTTCGGCCAGGTGCAGTTGCGCCTGATTCAGGGCGCGGACTCGACCAGTGTCGACAACTCCTACTGCTACCCGCACGGACTGTCCACCCCGGCCGCCCAGGTCGCGATGATCGCCCGCCGGTATATGCACCTCTCCGGAGCCACCAGCCGGGACTTCGGGGCGGTCTCGGTCGCCGACCGCAAGCATGCGGCCAACAACCCGAAGGCCTACTTCTACGGCAAGCCGATCACCATCGAGGATCATCAGAATTCGCGCTGGATCGCCGAGCCGCTCCGGTTGCTGGACTGCTGCCAGGAGACCGACGGCGGGGTGGCGATCGTGGTCACCTCGGCAGAGCGCGCGAGGGATCTCAAGCACCGGCCCGCGGTGATCCAGGCCGCCGCCCAGGGGTCCAGCCCCGACCAGTACTCAATGGTCAGCTACTACCGCCCCGAACTGGGTCTGCCGGAGATGGGCCTGGTGGGCCGCCAGCTGTGGGAGCAGTCGGGCCTGACCCCGGCCGATATCCAGACCGCGATCCTCTACGACCACTTCACCCCGTTCACGTTGATCCAGTTGGAGGAGTTGGGATTCTGCGGCAAGGGGGAGGCCAAGGACTTCGTCGCCGGCGGTGCCATCGAGATCGGCGGTCGGCTGCCGATCAACACCCACGGCGGGCAACTCGGTGAGGCCTACATCCATGGGATGAACGGAATCGCCGAGGGCGTGCGCCAGCTCCGCGGCACTTCGGTCAACCAGGTCGACGGCGTCGAGCACGTCCTCGTCACGGCCGGCACCGGGGTGCCGACCTCGGGGTTGATCCTCGGCTGACAGTGTCGGCCTCAGGCCGATGGCAGTGCCGGGATGAGGCAGAAGCCGCTCACCGGAGCCGCTGGGCCGCACCCGGTGACCGCCGCCAAGCCACCGAGGAGGAACACCACGGTCTGGAAGACCCCGATGATGCCCGCGAATCCGACGGCGGCGGCGACCGGCCGGCCGACCGCGTTGATCAAGCCTTCGATCAGGTCGCCGCTGACGGCCTGCTGAAGACCGTCGATGAAGAGGTTGGCCGCGTAGCCCGGGAAGGAGAACACGAAGGAGTTGGCGAAGTCCACCAGTGGCAGAAGCGTCGCGTACAGCGCGGAGGCCGCCAGCGCGACGCGTCCGCTCACCTCGGAGATGACGTTCTGCACAGTCGTCACCACGTCCTCTAGCGAGGGCATCGTCAACGGACGGGATGCGAGGGCGGTGATGGCCGCCGCCGTGTCCGACGCCATCTTCTGGATTGTGGACGCCATCATGTTCAGTTCCTGCGACACCGATCCACCGGGCATCAGGTCCGCGATGAAGTCGCTGATCCCCTGCTGGACGCCGGCGACCAGCTTGCCGATCACCTCAAGCGGGCTGACGTCGGGGAAAACGCCGAACTCGACCAATACGTTGGCCGGCGGCTGGTCGGCCTCGGTGCCGAATCCGTGGGCCCAGTCGGCGTAACCCAGATCCACGATCACCTTCAGGGCGGGCTGGATCAGGTCGGCCAGGGGGGTGCCGATGAACGGTATCGCCCGCAGCGGAGCCAGCAACGGCAGGTTGGGGGTCGGGATGATGTAGTACTCCTGGGCGTCCTCGGTGCCGGGGGTCGTCGGGAGCCGCTTGCAGATCGACGACGAATCCTGGCAGGCGATCCCGGGTCCGGAGGCCGCCAGAAGCGGATCGATGTCGCTGTAGACCCGGCTGAAATACTCCTCGGACGCGTATTGGGTGTGAACCAGGAGGATGCCCATCGCCGCGTTCAGTGAGGACAGGAAGTTCAGCGGGTACCTCGGGTAGTCGGCGAACCCGTCGTACTCCAGGGTGTAGTTGATGGTGCGGCCGGCCCAGGGCTCCTCCGGGGTCGCCCCGTAGAACACCAGCCCGGGACCGGGAGTGATGAAACCGGTGAATCGGGAGAACCAGCCCCCGTTGGGGCTCATCTCCTGACCGACGGTGACGAAGGTGACCTGGCTCGGGTCGAGGTTCTCGATCGGCCAGTCGCCTTCGGCGGGCGGGGCCGGCGGGGGACAGCTGCTCCCCACGCAACCCGCCTGGTAGATCTGGAACAACGAACTGATGATGGCGCTCTGGGAGTAGCCGAAGTAGCTGATCGGGGTTCCCGGCGTCAGCACCTGCAGGGTCGCCTCGACGGTCTCCCGGACTTCGGTGAGGCCCTCCTGCGAGGAGGGGTCGATGGGGAGTTGCTTCACCCCGGTGATCGGGTAGGCACCTTCGGGGGTGAAGATCACCTGGGTGGTGAACTCGGTGCCCGGGCTGTTGGGCTGGACGTACCAGGCCATCGCCACGTCGTCGTAGTTCTGGTTCGGAATCGGGACGCCACTGGGTCCCACAACGTAGGCGCACGCCTGGCTGGATTCCGTGCAGACGCTCGGGGTGATCTCGGGCAGGGTGCTCACGCTTGCCGCGGCTGCGACGGCGGCCGGCCCGGGGAAGGTGGGCGCGGGGGTGTCGGTGACGGTGCCGGTGAGATCGGCGGCCGCCGCGCCGGCGACCGGGGTGGCGGCGGCCGGGGTTGTGACGACGGGGGTGTCGGGTGCCGGAATGGTCAGCGCTGTGATGTCGATGTCCGGCACGGCCGTATCCGGCCCGCTTCCGGGCGTTGACGCGAGCGTGGTCGCCGCCCGGGACCGCACCGTGGCGCCTCTGGCGGCGGGTGCCGCGGTGTGCGCCGCGGCCTGAGCCGTCCGGGTGCGCTTGGTCGGTTCTGCGGACCGTCCGGCGGCAGCCCGCTGCCCGGACGGTGCCGACGTCGCCCGCGAATCCGTCGCGGCGTCGGTGCCGGAATCCGCGGAGGCAATGCCGCAGCCGATGTACAACACCGCGGCGCCGATTCCCAAGGCGCCGGCCAGGCCGCCGACCCGGCCCACATAACTAGACGCTGACACCATCGCGTTCGCACTCTCCCGGCTGTGTTTGTCCCTGCCGGCGAAGGCTAACTGTGGTCTCAGTCTCGATTGGGTGGAATGGCGGGATTGTCGGGATCGCGGATCGGCTGTGCCGACGTCAGTTCGAGTCAGCTCGATGCTGATACCAGTTCGACGTTGGACAGCACTGTGGCATTGTCGCGCTCCGGCGCGGTGACGACACCGACGTACCCGTCGCCGTCCCGCCACGCACTGGCCCGCAGCGTCTCGCCGGGAAAGACCACCCCGGCAAAACGCGCCCCGTAGGAAGCCACCCGGCCGGGGTCGGCATCCAGCACGTTATCGACGAGCGCTTTGCAGGTCATGCCATAGGTGCACAATCCATGCAGGATCGGTCGGGGGAACCCGGCGGCGGCGGCGAAGCCGGGATCGGAGTGCAGCGGGTTTCGGTCGCCGCACATCCGGTAGAGCAGCGCCTGCTGCGGCAGCACCGGGATATCGACCTCGATGTCCGGTGCCCGGTCGGGTGGCGACGCCGATGCCGAAGGCCCGCGGTCCCCGCCGAACCCGCCCTCACCGCGGGCGAAGATCGACCGTCGGGTACTCCACAGCGGGTTGCCATCCACGTCGGTCACGGTCGTCTCGCTGACCAGCACCGCCGCGGACCCTTTGTCCCAGATGTCGGTGAACCGGGTCACCGCGCGCGCTGTTCCGCCGGCCGGCAGGGGGCCCGGCACGGTGACCGCCTCGCTGCCGTGCAGCACCCGGCTCAGTTCGATGTCGACGCCGGGGAAGCGCACTGCCGGCGGTTCGGTCAGGTGGACCGTGGCGGCCACGCTGCTGAACGTCGGGAGCACCCGCGGGTCGGTATCACTGAGATACCGCAGTTCGCGGGGGTCCAGCGGATCGGCACCGGCACCGAGGGTCAGATGATAGAGCTGAACGTCGCCGGCGCTCCAGGAGAACTCGATCGGTTCCAACTCCGCGGAGAGGGCACGTTCGACGTCAATGGGCACCGGTTGCCTCCCGGGGTTCCGCGGCGAGGTGCAGGGCGGCCAGGTAGCCGAACGTCATCGCCGGTCCGATGGTTCCGCCCGGACCCGGATAGGTGTGACCCATCACCGGAGCGCTGACGTTCCCGGCGGCATAGAGGCCCTCGATCACCGAACCGTCATCGCGCAGCGCCCGGCCGTGCACGTCGGTGCGAATCCCGCCCTTGGTGCCAAGGTCACCCGGGACCATCTTGGCGGCATAGAAGGGCGGCTGGCTGATCTCGCCGAGGTTGGGGTTCGGCTTGTTGGTGGGGTCACCGTAGTACCGGTCATAGGCGCTCTCACCGCGGTGGAAGTCCTCGTCGACGCCGCGACGGGCGAAATCGTTGAAACGCTCGACCGTCGCGGCCAGGCCGGAGGCCGGCAGCGCGGTCCTGGCGGCGAGTTCCTTGATGGTGTCGGCCTTGACGATGACGCCGGACTCCATCCACTTCTTCGGGATCCGCTGGCCGGGCTGAAGGCCGGCGAAGATGTAGCGGTCGCGGTACCGCTGATCGAAGATCAGCCATGCCGGAACGTTCTCTCCAGGGCCCGGTCCCTGTCCGTACTGACCGCCGTACATCCGGTGGCACGCCTCGACGTAGGGCATCGACTCGTTCATGAAGCGCTTGCCGGAGGTGTTGACGATCATCGAACCGGGCGAGTTGCGCTCCGACAATGCGAACCAGGGCGCTCCTTCCAGGGGCACCGTCGGCCCCCACCAGGCGTCCTCCATCAGATCCAGTGCCGCCCCGAGCTTTTCGGCGACGACGATCCCATCCCCCGTGTTGGCCACCGCGCCCACGGTCCAGTCGGTGCCGATCGGCTCGCGCTGGTACTTGCGGCGCATGGCCTCGTTGTGCTCGAACCCGCCGCAGCCCAGGATTACCCCGCGCCTCGCCCGGATCAGGCGGGGCTCGTCTGTCTCGGGTGCACCCGCGTCGCGGACGTAGATCCCCCGCACCACGCCGTCTTCCACGTAAAGGTCGGTCAGGGCGGTGTTCAGCAGAACCGGAACCCCGGCCTCCCGCAGGCCGATTCGCAGCGGTGCGATCAGCGCCCGGCCCATGCCGACCAGGTTCTTGCCGCGAAGTCCGGCCCACAACGTCCGCGCGCCGACCTTCAGGCTGCGCAGCACGCCGCGGGGATGCCGCTTCATCTGGTTGAGCCGCACGTAGTCCTGCTGCATGACGACCACATTGAGCGGCACCTTGCCGTAGGCCGGCTCAAGGCCGGGAAGGTCCGGCCCGAGCCTGTTCGCGTCGAACGGTTCGGGCTCGATGGATCGCCCTGCCGCCCTGCCGCCCGGCTGCTCGGGGTAGTAGTCGGAGTAACCCGGCACCCAGCACATCTTCAGCGGGGTGCGGGCCAGGACGAACTCGAGCATCTCCGGGCCACGCCGCAGATAGGTGTCGACACGTTCGGCCGGCACGACGTCGCCGATGATCGAGTGCAGGTAAGTGCGGGCTGCCTCGGCGGTGTCGGTGACGCCGTCTCGCTTCAGGATCTCGTTGTTGGGAATCCAAACCCCCCCGCCGGAGCGGGCGGTCGACCCGCCGAAATGCGGGGCCTTCTCCACGACAACCGCCGATAGTCCCTGGTGAGCGGCGGTCAGTGCGGCGACCATCCCGGCAGCGCCGCTCCCGACGACGACGACGTCGAATTCGTCAGCTGTCATACTAGAACACGTTATAGAATTGACCCGGCCGGGCGCTACTGCCCCGCCGCTGAAATGCCAGGCCTATGAGGATGGGACCCGCGGAATGCTCAGCACTGCCACCCGTGCGGAGCTCGCCGCCGACCTCGCCGGGGCCGAGCGCAGTCGTATCGCGATCGGACCGCTGACCGGGGCGCACCCGGACATCGACGTGGTCGACGCCTACGAGATCCAGTTGATCAACATCAGGCAGCGGGTCGCCGGGGGAGCGGTGGTGGTCGGCCACAAAGTAGGTCTGTCCTCGGCGGCGATGCAGAAGATGATGGGCGTCGACGAGCCGGACTACGGGCACCTGCTGGCCGACATGGAGGTCTTCGAGGACGTGCCGGTACGCGCGTCGAACTACCTGTACCCGAGGGTGGAGGTGGAGGTCGGCTTCATCCTCGCCGAGGACCTGCCGGGTGCGGGGTGCACCGAGGACGATGTGATCGCCGCGACGGCCGCTTACGCGCCGGCCATCGAGCTGATCGACTCCCGGATCACCGACTGGAAGATCGCCCTGTGCGACACCATCGCCGACAATGCCTCCTCGGCCGGATTCGTGTTGGGCCCGCAGCGGCTGTCGCCCAAGGACATCGACATCCGCGGCATCGACGCGGTGCTGCACCGTAACGGCGAGGTTGTCGCCGAGGGCCGCAGTGACGCGGTGCTGGGCAACCCGGTGACCGCGGTGGCCTGGTTGGCACGCAAAGTTGACGGCTTCGGGGTGCGGCTCAAGGCCGGCGACATCGTGCTCCCGGGTTCTTGCACCCGCGCCATCGACGCCGGACCGGGCGACGAGTTCCGCGCCGAGTTCGCCGGACTGGGCTCGGTCCGGTTGTCGTTCGAATAGTTTCGACTAGGGAGTGATTCGGCAGTGCCTGAGAAGAAATCGGTCGCCATCGTCGGCTCCGGCAACATCAGCACCGATCTGCTCTACAAGCTGTTGCGCTCGGAATGGCTGGATCCGCGGTGGATGATCGGCATCGACCCGAGCAGCGAGGGCCTGGCCCGGGCCCGCTCCCTGGGCCTGGAGACCAGCCACGAGGGCGTCGACTGGTTGCTGGCCCAGTCGCAGTTGCCCGACATGGTGTTCGAGGCCACCTCGGCTTACGTGCACAAGGCGGCGGCGCCCCGTTATGCCGAGGCCGGGATCACCGCCATCGACCTCACCCCGGCTGCGATCGGCCCGGCCGTGGTGCCGCCGGCGAACCTGCGCGAGCATCTCGGCGCGCCCAACGTCAACATGATCACCTGCGGCGGTCAGGCCACCATCCCGATCGTCTACGCGGTGTCCCGAGTCGCCGAGGTGCCCTACGCCGAGATCGTCGCCTCGGTCGCGTCGGTGTCCGCGGGGCCGGGCACCCGGGCCAACATCGACGAGTTCACCAAGACGACCAGCCGCGGGGTCGAAACCATCGGGGGCGCCTCCCGAGGTAAGGCCATCATCATCCTCAACCCCGCCGACCCGCCGATGATCATGCGGGACACCGTGTTCTGCGCGATCCCCGAGGATGCCGACCGGGAGGCGATCACCCGCTCCATCCACGAGGTGGTCGCCGAGGTCCAGACCTATGTGCCGGGCTACCGGCTGCTCAACGAGCCGCAGTTCGACGGGCCGTCGGTGGTCAACGGCGGCCAGCACGTGGTGACGACCTTCGTCGAGGTGGAGGGAGCCGGTGATTACCTGCCGCCCTACGCGGGCAATCTCGACATCATGACGGCGGCGGCGACCAAGGTGGGCGAGGAGATGGCCAAAGAGGCACTGGTTGCGGGAGGTATGCGATGAGCGACCACATTTTCGATGTCCGGATGACCGACACCTCGCTGCGCGACGGCTCCCACCACAAGCGTCACCAGTTCACCCGCGAGGAGGTGCGGGCCATCGTGGCCGCCCTCGACGCCGCCGGTGTTCCGGTGATCGAGGTGACCCACGGTGACGGTCTGGGTGGGTCGAGCTTCAACTACGGCTTCTCGAAAGTCCCCGAGCAGGAACTCATCAAGCTCGCCGCCGAGACGGCAACCGAGTCGAAGATCGCGTTCCTGATGCTGCCGGGGGTGGGAACCAAAGAGGACATCATCCAGGCCCAGGACAACGGTGGGTCGATCTGCCGAATCGCCACGCACTGCACCGAGGCCGACGTGTCGGTCCAGCATTTCGGCCTGGCCCGCGACCGCGGACTGGAGACAGTCGGCTTCCTGATGATGAGCCACACGATCAGCCCGGAGAAACTCGCCGCCCAGGCGCGGATCATGGCCGACGCCGGCTGCCAGTGCGTCTACGTGGTCGACTCCGCCGGCGCACTGGTGCTCGACGAGGTCGCCGACCGGGTGTCGGCCCTGGTCGCCGAGCTGGGTTCGGATGCCCAGGTGGGCTTCCACGGGCACGAGAATCTCGGTTTGGGAGTGGCCAACTCCGTGGAGGCCGTGCGCGCCGGGGCCAAACAGATCGACGGCAGTTGCCGACGGTTCGGCGCTGGAGCCGGCAACGCCCCGGTGGAGGCGCTGATCGGGGTGTTCGACAAGATCGGCGTCAAGACCGGCATCGACTTCTTCGACATCGCCGACGCCGCGGAGGAGGTCGTCGCCCCGGCGATGCCGGCCGAGTGCCTGCTGGATCGCAACGCGCTCATCATGGGCTACTCGGGGGTGTACTCCAGCTTCCTCAAGCACGCGATCCGCCAGTCTGAACGCTACGGGGTGCCGGCCCACCAACTGCTGCACCGGGCCGGGCAGCGCAAGCTGATCGGCGGCCAGGAGGATCAGCTGATCGACATCGCGCTGGAGATCAAGCGCGAGATGGAGCAGGGTGCCCGTGGCTGAGACGGTTTTCGCCGCCCCTTTCACCGACGCCATCGCCGAGGCCGAGCGCCTCGTCCGCGAAGCCCCGCACATCGAGACCGAAGCCGACCTGCTGGAAGGCCTCCAGTACCTCGCCGGCGGCATCGCCGCCTGCGTTCACCTGGCCTTCGACTACGACCGTGATCATCCCTTCCTGCAGTCCGGCACCGGCCCGTTCACCAAGATCGGTCTTGACAATCCCGACACGCTGTATTTCGGAACCCGGGTGGTGGCCGGGCATGAGTACGTCGTCACTGGGACGCGCGGCACCACCACCGATCTGAGCTTCCAGCTGCTCGGTGGCGAGTACACCGACGACAATGTCCCCGACAGCGAGACGGCGTTCGACGACCGCAAGCTCGACATTGCAGCCGACGGGAGCTTTGAGTGGCGGTTCGTCCCGAAAAGCAATGCGCAGCTGGTGATCCGGGAGGTGTACAACGACTGGTCGGCCCGGCGAGGGACGGTGGCGATTTCGCGGACTGATACCGCGGGAACCGCGCCGCCACCACTGAGCAGGGAACTCATCGAGAAACGGTGGGCCGTCGCCGGGAAGCAACTCGTCCAGCGGGTCAAGACCTGGCTGCAGTTCCCGCAGTGGTTCTACACCAACATTCCGGTCAACACGATGGTCGCTCCGCGGCTGACACCCGGCGGTCTGGCGACCCAGTACTCCTCGGCGGGCCACTTCGACCTCACTCCGGACCAGGCCCTGCTGATCACCCTGCCGGTCACCGACGCGCCCTACCTGGGATTCCAGCTGGGCAGCCTGTGGTACATCTCGCTGGACTACATCAACCATCAGACCTCGTTGAACGGCACCCAGGCCCAGGCCGACCCTGATGGCAAGATCCGCATCGTGGTCGCCGAACAGAACCCGGGTCTGCGGAACTGGGTGGAGACCACCGGACACCGCAAAGGGTTCCTCCAGTTCCGGTGGCAGCGGGTGTCGCGAGCGCTGACCGAGGCCGACGGCCCGGTGGTCGAACTGGTCGACGTCGACCGGGTCGCCGAGATGGTGCCCTTCTACGCCGAGAACAGGGTCTCCGTCGACCAGTGGCGAGCGCGGATAGCGCTTCGGCAGCAACAGATCCAGAACAGGATGGTGGGATAGCCGATGGGCGGTCTGCTGGAAGACAAGGTCGTGGTCATCAGCGGGGTAGGTCCCGCACTGGGCACCACCCTGGCGCGGCGGTGCGCTGAGGCCGGAGCCGACCTGGTGCTCGCGGCGCGGACCGTCGAACGCCTCGAGGAGGTGGCCGGTCTGGTGGCTGCGACCGGTCGACGCGCTGTGGCGGTCGGCACCGACATCACCGACGACGCGCAAGTGGACAATCTGGTCTCGGAGAGTCTGGCGGCCTACGGACGCGTCGATGTGTTGATCAACAACGCATTTCGTGTCCCCTCGATGAAGCCGCTGGCCGACACCACCTTCGACCACATCCGCGACGCCATCGAACTGACCGTGCTGGGCGCCCTGCGCCTCACCCAGGGCTTCACCCCGGCTCTGGCCGAAGCCAGGGGCGCGGTCGTCAACGTCAACTCGATGGTGATCCGGCATTCCCAGCCGAAATACGGCGCCTACAAAATGGCCAAGGCCGCATTGCTGGCGATGTCGCAGTCACTGGCCACTGAATTGGGGGACAAAGGCATCCGGGTGAACTCGGTCGCGCCGGGTTACATCTGGGGCGAGACGCTGAAGAGTTATTTCGCCCATCAGGCCGGAAAGTACGGCACCACCGTCGAGCAGATCTACGATGCCACCGCGGCGCAGTCCGACCTCAAGCGGCTGCCGACCGAGGACGAGGTCGCCTCGGCGATCCTGTTCATGGCCAGCGACCTCTCCAGTGGGATCACCGGGGCGACCCTGGATGTGAACTGTGGGGAGTACAAAGCCTGATGGGCGCCGCGCGCACCGACGTCGGCACCGTCGAGGACCTGATGGCCTCGGCGGTGAAGGCCGTCGGACTCGATGACTTCGGAAGCGACGACGACAACTATCTCGAGGCGCTGTCGGTGCTGCTCGACTCCTACCGGCGGGAGGCGGACTTCACCGAACTCGGTAGCAAGATGTCCCGTTTCTTCCTGCGCAACGCGCTGGTGGCCAGACTCCTGAGCGAGGCCTCCTGGAAGCAGCACCCGGGCTACGCCGACGTGCCGATCACCGCACCGATATTCGTGACGGGTCTTCCGCGCACGGGAACCACCGCGCTGCACCGGTTACTGTGCGGAGACCCGCGTCATCAGGGCCTCGAGCTGTGGCTCGCGGAGTTCCCCCAGCCCCGGCCTCCGCGCGAGACATGGCATCAGAACCCGGTTTTCGTCGAACTCGAAACCCGCTTCCGGAAGGCCCACAGCGAGAACCCGGACTACACCGGCCTGCACTATATGACCGCCGATGAGGTCGAGGAGTGCTGGCAGTTGTTGCGGCAGTCGGTCCACTCGGTCTCCTACGAGACGCTGGCGCACGTACCCGGTTACGCCAGGTGGCTGGCCGGTCAGGACTGGACTCCTCCCTACCGGCGCCACCGCCGCAATCTGCAGTTGATCGGCCTCAACGACCCGGAGAAGCGCTGGATCCTGAAGAACCCCAGTCACCTGTTCGCCCTCGACGCGCTCATTGCCACCTATCCCGACGCCCTGGTGATCCAATGCCACCGGCCGGCCCAGACGATCATGGCCTCGATGTGTTCGCTGGCCCAGCACACCACGGCGGGATGGTCGAACACCTATGTCGGCGACACCATCGGCGCCGATTCACTGGAGACGTGGTCGCGCGGGCTGGAGCGGTTCAACGCCGTGCGTGCCGCATGCGACCCCGCCCAGTTCTACGACGTCGATTACGTCGAACTCTTCGCAGACCCGATCGGTACGGTCGAGGACATCTACGCCCACTTCGGGATCGAAATGACCGAGGAGGCCCGTGCGGCGATCACCCGGACCGACGCCGACAGCAGGCGTGGTCCCCGTGCCCCCAAACACACCTACTCACTGGCCGACTACGGCCTGACCGAGGACCAGGTCGCCGAACGCTTCCGGGGCTTGTGACCTGCGCCCCGCACGTGGGCCGCCAGCGGCGACGTCAGCCGTCGCCGGGTGGGGGGGAACTGGAGTACTCCTCCAGGCACCCCTCGGCGACCGCGTGGGCGATGCTGTCGGTCAGCCTCGGGCAGGACGGCACCCGGGCGCTGTTGCCGCCACCGGCGCGGATCTCGGCGAAGTAGGCGCACCTCCCGGACGCCTCGCCGTTCCACTGCACGGCGGTGTAGGGCGCGCCGAGTTTCTTCACCTTGACCGATGCGTGGCAGAACCGGCAGTCCACCTGAGCCAGGCCGGAGGTCAGATAGCGTTCCCGATCCTGACGGGTGGCCTGATGCACCTCGGCGGCGCGTTCGGGGTCATTGGCGAAGTCGGGGGCCTTGGACCAGGTGGTTAGGTCCTGGTCATCTCCGGCCGCGGTGTGCTCGTCGTCGTGGGCGCCGTGCAGGAGCAGCATCGACCGGGCCAGCTGGTCGACGTCGGGAACCGGCTCGCCGCCGGTCATGGCGTCGTGCCGGCTTCCGCCGCCTTCTGCTGCGCCTGGCGCCGCAGGTTCTCCTCGACCTCGACGTGCCACTTCTCGTTGGCCTTGCTGGTGTCGACCTCGAGTTCGAACCGGTCGGTCATGTCCGGGGTGATGTCGGCGACGTCGACGTAGAACTGCTGATACCAGCGGCGCATCTGGTACACCGCGCCGTCCTCCTCGACCAGCAGCGGATTCTCGATGCGGGTCTTGTGCTTCCAGATCTCGACATCCTGCAGGAAGCCCTTGCTGACCCCGTCGGTGAACGCCTTGGCCAGATGGTTGCTAGTCTTCTCATCGAGGCCCTTGGGCTTCTCCACGATCACCCCCCACTGCAGGACGAACGAGTCCTGGGTCACCGGGTAGTGGCAGTTGATCAGGATCGACTCGGCCTTGAAGTCGCCGTAGGTGTTGTGCAGCCAGTTGATCATGAACGACGGGCCGAAATAGCTGGCCTCCGAGTCCAGGTGGGATTCGCCGTAGGCGGTGCCCATACCGCCGACGTCGGGCCGGCCGACGTTGTGCAGGTACTGGGTGGCGATATGGCCTTCGAACACGTTCTTGAAGTAGGTCGGAAGCCCGAAGTGGATGTAGTAGAAGTGCGCCATGTCGGTGACGTTGTCGATGATCTCCCGGCAGTTGGAGCCCTCGATCAGCATGGTGTGCCAGATCCAATCGGTCCAGTCGTCGCTGGCGGCCTGGGGGATCTCAGGGATCCGGACCTCGGGCTGGGGCGGGTTGCCTTCGTGGTCGTGCCAGACGAACAGCAGGCCGCCGCGCACGTCGGTAGCCCAAGAGCGGGTTCTGGCCAGCTTCGGGGTGCGCTTGGCGTAGGGCACCAGCTTGCAGCGTCCGTCACCGCCCCACCGCCAGTCGTGGAAGGGGCAGGCCACCTGGTCGCCCTTGATGCTGCCCTGCGACAGGTCTCCGCCCATGTGCCGGCAGTAGGCGTCGAGCACGTGCAGTTCACCGCCGGAGTCGGCGAAGACCACGAGTTTCGTGCCGAACGCGTGGATAGGGTGCGGCTTACCATCGCTGAACTGTGCAACCGTCCCCAGGCAGTGCCAGCCCCGGGCGTACCGGTCCGGCAGCGTGCCGGTGTCGATCTCGCGAACGCTGGTGCTCATGTCGCCGCCTCCGTAATCATGTCGCTAACTAGAACACGTTACAGTTTTGTGGTCCGGATGTGCAACGACGAGCCGCTCTTGGATGCTGCCGGCCAGCGGTGTGCGGCCGGGGGAAGCCAGAACCTGGTCAGGCCCTCTGCCACCGCCGATGCCGCCGGCAAATGCCGCTCCGCGGCTCAGCGACGCGGAGTGGCGATGGCTGCGGAAACCTTCACCGAGTCCCCCAGCTGACGGGCAGTGCGACCAAACCGGATCCCAGAGCGTCGACGTCGACGCTCAACTCAGCGGCGTCGACCGTCAGTCGCATGTCCGGAAATCGTGGAATCAGCTGGTTGAAAACGCAATTCAACTCGAGCCGGGCCAACGGCGCGCCCAGGCAGTAGCGCCGGCCGTAACCGAACGATAGCGGTTGGGTCCCCCCGCGACTGAAATCGGCGACGTCGGGATCGGTGAAGACCGCCGGGTCGTGGTTGGCCGATCCGGGATCCAGGATGACCAGATCCCCCGCGGCGATCACGACACCGGCGAGGGCGATCTCCTCGCGTGCGTACCGAGGAATACCGGGGTTGGCGTTCATCGTGACCCGTATCAACTCCTCGGTCGCTCTGGGGATCAACGCCGGGTTTTCGAACAGTGCCTGCCATTGGGTTGGATTGCTGAGCAGATGTACCGCCAGGTGCCAGATCTTGACCACTGACGTCTCGAAGCCGGCGAACAGCAGAGCCATTGCCAAAACGGCGATCTCGGGATCGGCCAGGTCGTCTTCATCGCACAAACTGGAGATCACGTCGTTCCCGGGTCGCCTCCTCTTGTCGGCGACCAAGCCGGAGCAGTACTCGATCAGTGCCGCCATTGCCTGCACGGACTCGACGGGGTCCGGCTCGAAGGCGCAGGCGTGCACCCACAACTCGAAGGTGTTCCGGTCGTCGTAGGGCACTCCCAGCAGTTCGCAGATGACCAGCAGCGGCAGCGGAAGGGCGAGTGCGGCGTGCAGATCGGCGGTCGGGCCGGCTGCGGCCATGTCATCCAACAGGGCTTCGGTGAGTGCTTCCACATGCGGCTGCAATCCCTGCAGTCGGCGGACGGAGAAATGCGGATTCAGCAGCGTCCGCATCCGCTGGTGCCCGGTGAACTCGGCGTCGAAGTCGCCGATTGGACCTCCGAACAGAGCTGAGGCCCGGCTGCGCGGGGCGTTCTGCGGTGTGCGGTGCGAGCGGCCGAGACGGTCATCGTCCAGCAGGGTGCGCACCTCGGTGTAGCCGGTGACCAGCCAGGCCTCGTCACCTACCGGCGTTCGTACCCGATGGATGGGCCCGGCCGCCCGCACCGCCCGCAGCTCCTCACCGGCGCGCAGCGGATGCGGCTGCGCAAAGGGCAGGTGGATTGTCAGGATCGATTCTCCGTCCTAGCGGCGAGCCCGGTCTGTGGTGGCCCGGCCGGCGTGGCTACGCGCGGTGTCCCTACGATCCGGCGAGGACGCCCTGGCCCCGTCTACTGTCGTGGAACCCTCAGACGCAGCGGATTTTTCGCCGACCCCGTCGGCGGCTGGTTTCACGATCCGGTTCGCCCGGGGAGCAGCGACCGCCGCCGCCGTCGCCGCCGACGTCGTCTCGAGGGCGCTGCGGATCGTCCACTGCGCGGCCTGCAAGGACGTCCGAACGCTCGGTACGAAGTTGCCGGGGATGTCGGTCGCCGGGTTGACGATCGGGCCTGTCTGCACCCCGGCCCCGGTGATCAGGTTGAGCAGTGTGCCCGGAATACCCGGTGGCCCCAGCAGTCCGTCGACGGCGGTGTTCCAGGCGCCTTCGACGTTGAGGGTGGCCAGGCTGCCCACCACGCCGGTGACGATCGCGGCGGTCTTCTGCACGAGCACCGAGGTGCCGCCGATCGCCGTGCCGGCGAAGCTGGTGAGGATCTGCGGGAGCGCGGCCACCACCGCACCGGCCCTGGCAACCATATTGCTCAGCACGTAGGTCGCGGCGCTGACCACGGTATCCCCGGCCGAGATGATCGGGCCGATGACCGCGTCGGTAATCGCGGTCAGCGCTTCGGAGAACTGCCCCTGCAGTGCGAGTTGGACTGCGGTCGCGACGGCAACCGGCAGATCCCACACCCCCGTCGCCAGATCCCGGGCGGCGCGATTCAACCCGCTCAGAACGACGCTGATGTAGTCCTCGACGTTGATCTGCAACTGCTGCACCGCCGGCAGGTACGCCTCCGCGGCGAAGTTCGGCAGGAAGCCCACATCGATGTAGTTGCCCAACGCGGGCTCCTGGGTGAGCAGGACGTTCAGCAGGTCACCGCCGGCCTGGTCGAATCCCGCTGCGGGCCAGTTTTCCTCGCCGGCTCCCTCGCCGACGTTGTAGTAGCCGCCGAAGACGTAGTTCTCAGCCATCTCACCGGAGTCCAGCAGTGCCACGATGGGGTTCTGCCATGCCGCCAGCGTGACCGGGGTGCTCGACGGCGCTGCCAGGGCGCTGAGCAATCGTTGAGTATCACCGGCAGTATCGGCCGGTGCGGTCGTAAACGCCGCCGCGCCGACGGCGGCGACCATGCCCGCCGCCAGTTGCGATCGAACCGTGGGGAGCGTGCGAGCAGGCAAAGTGCGTGACATTGACGGTTTCCTCCGGAAGGCGTGCCTTTACTGGCGAGCGGTCCGGTCTCTCCGAAGGCCGACTCGGCACGGACACTATCCGCGAGGGCCCACCCCAGGGATGGGTGAAATTGCCCGATTGGCGCCGCTGTTCAGTGCGACGAAACTGATCGGATACAGCGTCAATTCAGAAGGCTCTGTCACCGCCCGCTACCGGATGCACTCGATGAACGCCACCGGCGGGAAATCCATGAACGTCGACCAGTAGCCGCTGTCGTTGGCCTCCAGTGCCTCGGGGGACAGCCTCGGGGGGAACCAGTGCACCTCGGAAAAGCCGGCCCGCTCGAAGGCCTTCTCGTGAACGGCCACACTGAGGTGGTAGTTCTCGATCGAGAACGGCCCGTCCTCGAGGTGGAAGATCCACTGGATCGGGGTGCCCTCCTCCCACTGCCCGACGGCGGTGGTCTCGAATCCGTATGTGCGGTAGGACGGGGCGGCGGTGAGGTCCAAGGCCGGGTTGGTGTTGACGGTGACGAACCGTCCCCCGGGCTTGAGTGACCGGGCGATTCCGTCGCACATCGCCTGCAGTTCCTCCGGCGTCCTCGCGTAATTGAGCAGGTAGGCGGCGACGGTCAGGTCGACGGGATCCTCGGCGGACAACTCCCGGGCATCGGCCACGGCGTAGGTGATGCCCAGGGGCTGGCGCGCCTCCTGGGCCTCGGCCAGGGCGATCATGCCCTCCGACAGGTCGAGTCCCCGCACCCGTGCGGCGCCGCTGTGCCGGATCAACCGGGTGTAGAAGCCCTCCCCGCAGGCCAGGTCCAGGACGCTGCGCCCGCTCAGGTCGCCGATAAGGTCCATCAGAGTGAAGCACTCGACGAAGCCCCGCCACGGCTGTCGCTTGGATCGCTGGTACTGCTCGGCGATCGGGGTGTAGTCGGTTGTCATGGGGGCCTCCACCCGGTTCCCCCGCGCTGACGGGTACCGCGGGCAACCGAGGCGACGCTAGTTCACCGCCGCCTCCTCAGGTAGCGGTGAGATTACTCGATTACCGCCCCCACAGCCGATAATCAACCTATGCCCGCACCTCGCGATCTGGTGGGCCGGCAGGGCGAGTTGGCCCAGCTCGGCAGGATGCTGACCGACGATGCGGTGCCCGCGGTGGTGGTATCCGGGGAGCCCGGCGTCGGAAAGACCGCGTTACTCGAGCAGATGTCCGCACGTGCGGCGGCCGATGGCTGGCAGGTGGTGCGGGTCCTGGGAGTGGCGGCCGAGCAACCGTTCGCGCTGGGTGGGCTCAATCAACTGGCGCTCGGCCTCAAGGCGTATCACGCGGAGTTGGACCTTTCAGACCGTGCGGTTCTTGCGCCGGTCTTCGGCGGTGACCCGGACTCCGAGGTCGCGGTCTTACCGCTGGCGACGGGGCTGCTGAACCTGTTGGCGCTCGCCGGGCAGTATCAGCCGCTGCTGCTCGTGGTCGACGACGTGCACTGGCTGGACGGGGTCAGCGCGGAGGTAATGGGAGCTGTGGGGCGGCGGCTGACCCATCCTCGGGTCCGGATCGTGGCCGCGCTGAGGACGTCACCCGAATCCGTTTTCTCCGGTGCAGGATGGGGCGAACTGCCGCTGGCTCCGCTGGGTGCCGAGGATTCGCTGCGACTGCTGGAGTCCGCCGGGGTTCCGGTGTCGGCCGCGAACAGAACCGGGATACTCGATGCAGCACAAGGCAATCCGTTGGCCCTAGTTGAACTTCCGCGATTCGGCGACCGGATCGAGGCACGCCTGGGTTCCCCGCCGCTGACGGAGCGCCTCGTGGCGGTCTTCGGCGCTCAACTGGGAGAGCTCGACGCCGGCGTGAAAGCCGAGTTGCTGCGTGCCGCGCTGGACGGCGTCGCGGGCGGCATCCCGTCGTCGACTGGGGCGAGGTTTGTGATGCGCAACGTCGCAACAGCAGTCAAGGCGGGCCTTCTGGTGGTGAACCCGTTGGGGGATATCATTTTTCGCCATCCGCTGGTTCGCGCCGCAGTCATTCATCAGGCTGATCCCCAGGAGCGCCGCGATGCCCACCGAGACCTCGCCGGGCTTTATGACGAGGTGCTGATGCGCCGCGCCGCGCATCTGGCTGCGGCAGCGCTCGAACCCGACCAGGACGTGGCCGACGTTCTGGCTCGTGCCGCGAAGCTGTCCATCCGCCGTGGCGGACTTTCGGTCGGTGCGGAGTGGCTGAGCCGGGCCGCCGAACTGAGTACCGACCCGGACCGTCGGGACGAACTGTTCGCCGACGCGGTCTTCGTCGCCGCCCGGGCCGGTCAGTCCGCCGGGATCGAGGATCTCTTGGAGAGCACGGGGGCCTCCGCGGGAGACTCAGCGCTCGCGGTCCTCGCGGATTGCTATCGGGCGTTTAACGCCGACGGCGAGGTGAGGGCCACCCACCGGCGGGTACTCGACGCGCTGAGCAAGGCCGACACCCTTGACGACAAGACGGTGAACCGGCTGGCCTACCTACTTGTGTCGATCACCAACTATTCCGGCAGCCTCCGACACCGGGAGCGGACCAACGCCGTCCTGCTCACCCTGCAGACGCGGCTGGACCTGGCGGTCTTGGTGTACCGGACCGGCGTCGACGACATCGCCGCCACCGCCAACGCCGTCCGTTCGATGTTGTCCGGGTACGTGGAGATGCTGCCGCAGGTGCCGGCGCAGCGGATGGCGCTGCTGTCGTTTCCGGCGTACTGCGCCGGGGTCATGGCAGACTTTCGCGCTCCGCTCCAGGCGGCCTTCACACAGCTCAGCCGGCACGGCGCATCCGTCGATGCCATCGAGTGCGGGCGAGTGGTGGTCCTCGACCTGATCGCCGCCGGGCACTGGCCGCAGGCCGAGCAGGTCGGTGCGGCCTGCCTGGAGATGGCGCAGCAGGTCGAGTGCAGTCAGTTGCGTCGTCACCAGTTACTCGCCGACCTGGGGGTGCTGGCCGCCGGGCGGGGCGACTTCGAGAGCGCCCGCCGCTACGCCGCTGAAGTCAGAGAATGGTCGAAGCCGCGGGGACTGCAACGGCTCCTCGATGGCGCGGACCGAATCATGGTGCGGGCTGCCCTCGCTGAAGCCGACTATGAAGCGGCGTATCAGGCGGCGGTCAGGATCAGCCCGCCGGGACAATGGCCGCGCCACAGCCTTCACGAGGTCGGCGAGGACATGCTCGACTCCGTCGAGGCGGCACTACTGTCCGGGCGGCCCGAGGATGCCCGCGTGCTCGCCGCCGAGGTGGTCCGATTGAACCTGGCCGAGGTCTCCCCGCGAGTTGCGGCCCTGGCTATCGCCATCTCGGCGATGACGGTGTCGGATTCCGACGCCGGCGAGCTCTACCAGTCCGCAGTCACCCACCCCGGCGTGGTCGAGTTCCCCTTCGATCGCGCCAGAATCATGCTGGCGCAGGGTATGTGGCTGCGTCGCAGGCGGCGCCTCACCGAGGCGCGAACTGCGTTGGGGCTGGCGGCCGACGGCTTCGATCGACTGGGTGCACGTCCGTGGGCCGAACGTGCCCGCGCTGAGATGCGGGCAGCCGGAGCGTCGGTCCAACAGTCCTTGGGCGAGACTGCTCCCCTCAGTGCCCAGGAACGTCGGATCGCTGACCTGGCCGCAACCGGGCAGACCACGAAAGAGATCGCCGTTCAGCTGAGCCTGTCACCACGCACCGTAGACGGCCACCTGTATCGCCTGTTCCGCAAGTTGGACATCTCCAGTCGCGCCGGACTGAGCATGGCGCTCGCGAAATACGACTCCCGACTCAAGCCGACCTGAACTCAGGACTGGCCGGGTTTATCCGAACCGACAACCCACATCGAGTAGTACTGAGAGCCCCCGCCGTAGGCATGGCCGAGGGCTTTACGGGCCCCGGGGACCTGATGGGCGCCGGCCTTGCCCATGACCTGGATGGCAGCTTCGGCAAACCGGATCAGACCCGAAGCGCCGATCGGGTTCGACGACAGCACCCCACCGGACGGGTTGACCGGCAGCCTGCCCCCGATCGCTGTCTCGCCGGCCTCGGTGAGCTTCCAGCCCTCGCCCTCGGGTGCGAAGCCGAGGTTCTCCAGCCACATCGGCTCGAACCAGGAGAACGGAACGTAGATCTCGGCGACGTCGATCTCGTCGATGGGACTGGTGATGCCCGCGGCCTTCCACAGTGCGGCGGCGGCGTCGCGGCCGGCTTGCGGGTTGACCTGGTCGCGTCCGGAGAAGGCGATCGGCTCGGTGCGCAGCGAGGTCGCGTGCACCCAGGCCACCGGATGGCCCTCGGCGCGACGTTCGTCGGCGGTCCGTTCATCGCCGATGACAAGCGCACAGGCGCCGTCCGAGGACGGGCAGGTCTCGTCGTAGCGGATCGGGTCCCACAGCATCGGGGAGGCGAGCACCTTCTCCAGGCTGATGTCGGGCTGGTGCAGGTGCGCCAGCGGGTTGCGGACTCCGTTGAGCCGGTCTTTGACCGCCACCATCGCCCCGATGTTCGTCGGCGCCCCGGACCGGCGGATATAGGCGCGAATGTGCGGGGCGAAGTAGCCGCCGGCGCCTGCGCCGACCGGTTTGGTGAACGGCACCGGAATCGACAACGCCCACATGGCGTTCGACTCCGACTGCTTCTCCCAGGCGACCGCCAGAACCCGGCGATACTTGCCGGACTGGACCAGGCTGGCCGCCACCACCCCGGTCGAGCCGCCCACCGACCCGGCGGTGTGGACCCGGATCAGCGGCTTGCCGGAGGCTCCCAGGGCATCGGCCATGAACAACTCCGGCATCATCACGCCCTCGAAGAAGTCGGGCGCCTTGCCGACCACGACGGCGTCGATGTCCTCCAGGGTCAATCCGCTGTCGGCCAGCGCCCGGTCGATCGCCTCGCGAACCAGCCCGTTCATCGAGACGTCGGTGCGCTTGGCGACGTACTTGGTCTGTCCGGTGCCCAGCACCGCCGCCAGATGCTTGCCGGCCATCAGTCCCTGCCCTCCATCACCGCAACGAGGTTCTGCTGGAGTACCGGACCCTGGGTCGCGTGCCCGAGCACCCGTTGGGCCGACCCTTCGAAGATGTGCCGGGCGGCGAATCCGATCCGTTCCAGGCCGGCGGAGAACATCGGATTGGCGGCCAGCGCCCCTCCGGAGGGGTTGACCTTGGTCGCCCCGGTCAGCCCGATCGCCTCGGTGAGCATCAGGTGCTGATGGGTGAACGGTGCGTAGATCTCAGCGACGTCGATCGAGACGGCGTCCCCCCCGGTGGCCAGCGCGGCGCATGCCGCGGTCGACGGGGAGGCGGTCAGATCCCTGGCTCCCAGCACCGGGGTTTCGATACGGTGCTCGAAGCCGGTGATCCAGGCCGGACGTTCGCTCAGTTCCCGGGCCCGTCCGTCGGCGGCCAGCACGATGGCCGAGGCGCCGTCGGTGATCGGCGCGATGTCGTGGCGACGCAACGGGTCGGCGAAGTAGGGGCGGGCCAGCAGCTCCTCGACGGTCTGTGCCGGTTCGACCGAGTCGGTGCGATGCGCTGCGGCCATGCTCTCCAACGCCACCGCGGCCATCTGTTCGGCAGTCCAGGTCCCCGCGTCCAGGCCCAGGCGCGCCTGCAGGCCCGCCATCGACACCGCGTCGGGCATCAGTGGCGCGACGGTGTAGGGATCGGTCTGCAGAGCAAGCACCCGGCGCAGCGTCCCGGCGCTGGACTTGCCGAATCCGTAGACCAGCGCAGTGTCGACCTGTCCGGTCAGGATCTTGATGTAGGCCTCGTACAGAGCCCAGGCGGCGTCCATCTCGACGTGGCTCTCGTTGATCGGCGGGACCGCGCCGATCGAGTCGATCGCCGAGATGAACGAAAATGCCCTTCCGGCAAGGTAATCCGAGGATCCTGAGCACCAGAATCCGATATCGCGCTGGGTGATGCCCAGCTCGGCATAGAGCTCTGCGAAGCACGGCATCAGCATCTCCACCCCGTTGGTGGTGCCATCGGTGCGCCGTACGTGGGGCGCGTGTGCGAAGCCGACGACCGCTACTTCTCTGCTCATGTTCGGCCTGCCCCTAGAGGTGGTGCTTGTAGGTGTCGTAGTCGGCGTCCGGTTCGCCGGTGGGCGTGAAGTGCTCGATGTTGTCGATGCCGAGATCCCACTCCTCGCGGGGCTTCCACACCGCCTTCACCCGCATGCCCATCCGGACGTCGGCGGCGTCGATACCGGTGAGCAGGTGCAGAAACGGGATGTCCGCGCCGTCGAGCAGGATGTACGCCACCACGTACGGCGGCTTGATGCGCTGCCCGGCGAAGGGGATGTTGATGATCGCGAACGTCGTGACGATGCCGGTGTCGGGGAGTTGGACGAACTGGTCGAGTTCGCGCCCGGTCGCCGGGTCGGCTTCGCGAGGCGGGAAGTAGACCTTGCCGTCCTCTCCGCAGCGGGCCCCGAGCAGCACACCCTGCTGCAAGGCCCGCAGATAGGTGCTTTCCGGTGCCGAAGCGCTGTGTTGCACGCCCAGGCTCTCCGGAGTCACCACCATCTGCACCGGGTCCACGCCCGCTGCGGGCTCGGGCACCGCCTCGGGCTGGTCGCCGGGGGCGAAGTACCTGATATCGGTGATCGCTCCCACCGTCTCGTCGGCCCAGTGCGCGTGCACCCGGGCGCCGGTGGTGACGGTGCCGTCCACGGCGTGCAGCATCGGGGTGTCGGCGCCGTCGAGCCGGATCAACGCCCACGCGAACGGCCGGTCGAGCGGCTGCCCCGCCAACGGGACCGACTGCCAGGTCCAGGCCAGCACGGTTCCGGCGCTGGCCACCGGTACGATTTCGGACAGCCGATCGTGGGTGACGGGGTCGAACTCGACGACGGGCACGTGCACCCGCCCGTCGGAGCCACGGATGCCCACTATCCGCCGGTCGCGCAACGCGGTGAAGAACGCACCGAGCGTCGGCCCGACCGAACGGGTGTAGTCGAAGGACAGCGTCAGCGGCGCCGAGAGGGGCGGTTCGTGCGACTCGATCAGGGCCTCGACTGCGCCGGGAGTGCTCTGGCTGGCGGTCACGACATCGAGTAGAACAGGTTCTAGTAATCGTGGCAAGAATGGTGTCCGGCATGGACGAAAGGCGGCAGTGAATGAAGCTCGGTCTGCAACTGGGGTACTGGAGCGCACAACCCCCGGACAACCACGCCGAACTGGTGGCCGCCGCCGAGGAGGCCGGATTCGACACGGTGTTCACCGCCGAGGCGTGGGGTTCTGACGCGTTCACCCCGCTGGCCTGGTGGGGCCGGCAGACGGTGAGGATGCGGCTAGGCACCTCGGTGGTGCAACTGTCGGCCCGCACACCTACCGCCTGTGCGATGGCATCGCTGACCCTCGACCATCTCTCCGGTGGCCGGCACATCCTGGGTCTCGGGGTGTCCGGCCCGCAGGTGGTCGAGGGCTGGTACGGCCAGCGATTCCCCAAACCCCTGGCCCGCACCCGCGAGTACGTCGACATCGTCCGTCAGGTGTGGGCCCGGCAGGCCCCGGTGACCAGCGCCGGACCGCACTACCCACTCCCGCTGAGCGGTGAGGGGACCACCGGTCTGGGCAAGGCCCTCAAGCCGATCGTGCACCCGTTACGTCCCGACATCCCGATCATGCTCGGTGCCGAGGGACCGAAGAACATCGCATTGGCCGCCGAGATCTGCGACGGCTGGCTGCCGATCTTCTACTCGCCACGGCTGGCCGGCATGTACAACGAGTGGCTCGACGAGGGTTTCGCCCGCCCGGGGGCGCGGCGCAGCCGGGCCGACTTCGAGATCTGCGCCACCGCCCAGGTGGTCATCACCGACGACCGAGCGGGCACCTTCGAGATGATCAAGCCTTTCCTGGCGCTCTACATGGGCGGGATGGGCTCGGAGGACACCAACTTCCACGCCGAGGTCTACCGCCGGATGGGGTATTCCGAAGTGGTCGATGACGTCACCCGGCTCTTCCGGTCCGGGCAGAAGGAGAAGGCCGCCGCCGTCATTCCCGATGAGCTGGTCGACGACGCGGCCATCGTCGGCGACGCGGACTACGTGCGCACCCAGATCGCACTCTGGGAGGCAGCCGGCGTCACGATGATGGTGATCGGCGCCCGCAGTCCCGAACAGATCCGCGAAGTCGCCGCACTGGTGTAGAACACGTTCTAAATTGGCCGGGTGGCGGGAAGGTCAGCGCAGCACGTCGGCGTCGCCGAACGTCATCTCCACGTTGCCGACCGACCCCGACAGCATCGGGCGTTTGGGCAGCCCCAGGGCAGCCAGCTCCTTGGCGTAGGGGTGTTCTCCGAGCCGCAGCCGCACACCGCCGGGGCGGAACCGCACCCTGGAGTTACGCATCTCCCAGGGCACCTCGCGGGTGGTGCCGTCGCCGCAGCTGTAGGTCCGCAGAGTCTGGGTGCGTGGTCTCGGCGCCGGGACCGGCAATCCGCGGCTGAACTCCATCGCCACGATCAGCGAACCGCCCTCGGAGACCTCGAAGCCGAACCGGTTGGCGTCACGAACCACGAAGTCGGCCATGATCTTCGGGAATCCCCAGATGGTTCGCCCGGCTTCCAGGGTGAACTCCTGGTCGACGGGCAGATGGTGGATGAACGCTGCCGCCTTGCCCAGCGCGCCCGGACCCGACGCCCGCGAGCCGGGTGGGTTCACCATCACGCAGGTGCCGAACTCGTGGTAGCGCCCGAGGTCACCGTCGTGATAGCGCGCCAGCATGAGGACGACGACGGCCCGGTTGCGGCGCACCCGGCACACCTCGAGGCCGCTGTAGTCGATCATCCGCTGCGCGGCGTCGGCCGGCACCGAGTACATCGCCGTGTGCACGTCGGCTCGGCGGATCCGCACCGGCATGGTCAGCACGGTTCCGGCGATGGTGTGCTGGGACATGGTGACACTGTAATCCCGACCGGATACCTGGAGGGTTAGTTGATGAGTACCGGCACCCGGCCCGATGTGGACCTCACCGACGGCGACTTCTTCGCTGACGGCGGGGCCCGTGACGCCTACCGGTGGATGCGGGCCAATGAGCCGGTGTTCCGCGACCGCAACGGGCTGGCGGCGGCGTCCACCTATCAGGCGGTCATCGAGGCCGAACGCGATCCGGAGACGTTCTCCAACACCGGCGGGATCCGCCCGGACAACCCCGCCATGCCGTACATGATCGACATGGACGACCCCGCGCATCTGGTGCGGCGCAAGCTGGTCAACGCCGGGTTCACCCGAAAGCAGCTGATGGACAAGGCGGCTGCCATCGAGACGCTGTGCGACTCGCTGATCGACGCGGTGTGCGAACGCGGCGAATGCGATTTCGTCCGCGATATCGCCGCACCGCTCCCGATGGCCGTCATCGGCGACATGCTCGGCGTGCTGCCGGCTGACCGGGCGACCCTGCTGAAATGGTCTGATGACCTGGTCTGCGGGCTGAGCGCGACCGCGGACGAGGCGACTCTGCAGGCGGTGATGGACGCGTTCGCCGGTTACTCGGCGTTCGCGATGGAGACCACCGCCAAACGCCGCGCCGAACCTGCCGACGATCTGTTCTCCATCCTGGTCAACGCCGAGGTCGACGGTCAGCGTATGAGCGACGACGAGATCGTCTTCGAGACCCTGCTCATCCTCATCGGCGGCGACGAGACCACCCGGCACACGTTGTCGGGGGGAACCGAGCAGCTGCTGCGCCACCGCGACCAGTGGGAACGGCTCGTCGCCGACCGGGATCTGCTTCCCGGTGCGGTGGAGGAGATGTTGCGCTGGACCTCGCCGGTGAAGAACATGGCCCGCACCCTGATGCGGGACGTCGAGTTCCACGGCACGGCGTTGCGCGAGGGCGAGAAGATGCTGCTGCTCTTCGAATCGGCGAACTTCGACGAGCAGGTGTTCGGCGACCCCGAGACCTTCCGCGTCGACCGTAGTCCCAACTCCCACCTCGCATTCGGCTTCGGGACGCACTTCTGTCTGGGCAACCAGCTCGCTCGCCTTGAGCTGACCACGATGGTGCGCAGGCTACTCGCACGGCTGCCCGACCTGCGGCTGGCCGACGAATCGGCGCTGCCGCTCCGGCCGGCGAACTTCGTCAGCGGACTGGAGGCCATGCCGGTCGTCTTCACCCCGACGCAGCGAGTGCTGTAGGCGTCGCCGGCGTCGAACGCGCATCCACCGCGAAAACAGGCGTTCTTTTTCGCAGAGTGTTCACGTTCGGCGGGCGAACGCGGCGCGGACCCGGTGGACGATGCCGCCCTCGGTGTCCTCGACGGTGAACCGCAGGTGTATCCACCCCTGCCGGGCGATGATCTCGGCACGGCGGATGTCGTTGTTGAACGTCTTGCGGCTGGTGCGGTGATGGTCGCCGTCGTAGTCCACGCCGATCTTGAGGTGCTCCCATCCCATGTCGAGGACGGCCGCCAGCACGCCGAACTCGCTGTTGACGGGAATCTGCGTGGTGGGTCTCGGGAAGCCGGCGCGGATCAGCAGCAGACGCAGCCACGTTTCCCGCGGTGATTCCGCGCCTGGATCGACCAGTTGCAGGACGCGACGGGCCTTCCGGATGCCGCGGGCGCCGCAGTGCCGGTTCGCGAGTGTCGCGACGTCGGCGGGGTTAAGTCGCGTCGCCCGGGCCAGGGCGTCGATCGCGGCGACTGCATCGTCGAACCTGTACCGGCGCGCGATGTCGAGAGCGGTGCGTGCCGGGGTGGTGAAGCGCACCCCGTCGGCGACGGCGACTTCGTCGTCCCGGTAGGCGTCCGACCAGGTCTCCAGGCCGGTCGGGGGATGCCGGTTTTGCCAGAGGATCTGGGCGGCCGAACGCCCGTCGACCCACTTCGCGCCATGCAGGGCCGCAGCTGAACGACCGGCGACGACGCCGCGGCGGCGGGACCACAGCCACGCCGCCCGCGCCCGCAGTGGTGCGGTCATCGCGGTGCCGGCCGGCAGGTAGACGTTCGGATACAGCGGGGTGAACCGACTGCGCAGCGCATACGGCGTCAGGGTGTTCGCGGCCAGTGCCTCACTGCCGAGGAAGGGGATGTCCATGGCGGGAGTGTGCCGGGGAGCACTGACGGCTTCGGCCAGCGTGAAACCACTGCGAAAAACCGGGCGATTTATCTCAGTGGTTTCACGTTCGGTGGGGAGGGGAGGGGCGTGCGCGGGGAGGGTCGTTCGCGTGGCGGGAGGCGT
>CAYURT010000027.1:0-1500 GCA_964447215.1 uncultured Mycobacterium sp. | reverse complement strand
CGGTGGGGAGGGGAGGGGCGTGCGCGGGGAGGGTCGTTCGCGTGGCGGGAGGCGTGTGAGGCGAGCGGCCGGCTAGCGCATCGTGAAGCGCGGCGGGCGTTTCTCCTTGAAGGCCAGTGGGCCCTCTTTGGCGTCCTCGGAGAGGAAAACCTCGATCCCGATGGCGGTGTCGATCTTGAACGCCTCGTTCTCCGGCATGCCTTCGGTCGCCCTGATGGACCGCAGGATCGCCTGCACCGCAAGCGGCCCGTTGGCCGCGATCGTCTCGGCGATCTCCAAAGCCTTCTCCAGTGCCTGGCCATCAGGCACCACATGCCCGATCAGTCCGATCTCGTGGGCCTCGACCGCACTGATGTGCCGACCGGTGAGCAGCAGTTCGCAGGCGATCGTGTACGGGATCTGCCGGACCAGGCGCACCGCGGACCCTCCCATCGGGTAGAGGCTCCAGCGGGCCTCGGAGACCCCGAACTTCGCGCTCTGACCGGCCACCCGGATGTCGGTGCCCTGCAGGATCTCCGTCCCCCCGGCGATCGCCGGGCCTTCGACGGCGGCGATCAGCGGTTTGGTCAGGCGGCGGCCCTTGAGCAGTCCATCGATGCGCGACGGGTCATAGCTGCCGTCCTTGAACGAATCCCCGGGAGGCTTGGCGGTGGCGGCCTTGAGGTCCATCCCCGCACAGAAGTAACCCCCGGCCCCGGTGAGGATGCAGACCCGGATGTCGGGATCGGCGTCCACGCGGTCCCAGGCCTCGACCATGATCGAGAGCATCTCCCCGGACAGGGCGTTGCGGGACTCCGGGCGGTTCATCGTCACGATCAGCACGTGACCGCGCTGCTCGATGAGGGCGTGAGGTTCCCCGGAGACCATCGGCGTCCCGCCTTCCGTTTGCTTGAGAAAAAATGTAACACGTTCTAATTTGGGTTCCGTGGCCTTGAACATCGCCGACCTCGCCGAGCACGCCATCGACGCGGTGCCCGACCGCGTAGCCCTGATCTGCGAGGACCAGGAGATTACCTACGCCGAACTGGAGGAGAAGGCCAACCGTCTGGCCCACTATCTGATCGACCACGGGGTGGTCAGGGGCGACAAGGTCGGCCTGTACTGCCGCAACCGCATCGAGATCGTCATCGCGATGCTGGGGATCGTCAAGGCCGGCGCAATCCTGGTCAACGTCAACTACCGCTATGTCGAGGCCGAGTTGCGCTACCTCTTCGATAACTCCGACATGGTCGCTCTGGTCCATGAACGCCGGTACGCCGACCGTGTCGCCAACGTTCTGCCGGATACCCCTGAGGTCAAGACCGTCCTCGTAGTCGAGGACGGCAGCGACGCGGACTATCGCCGCTACGGCGGCGTGGAGTTCTACGACGCGATCGCCGAGGGCTCGCCGGAACGTGACTTCGGCGAGCGAAGCGCCGACGATATCTATCTGCTCTACACCGGCGGCACCACCGGCTTCCCCAAGGGCGTCATGTGGCGCCACGAGGACATCTACCGGGT
>CAYURT010000026.1:0-41184 GCA_964447215.1 uncultured Mycobacterium sp. | reverse complement strand
AGTGGCTCACCTCGACGTCGCCGCTGTAGGCGATACCGGCGTTGTTGTAGATCTGATTGACCTTGCCGAAATGGTCCTTGACCTCATCGGCGTAGAGCAGGAAGGACTCGCGTTCGGTCACGTCGAGCCGGTCAGCCTTCACCGGCGCCCCGAACGCGGCCAGTCGCCGCTCGGTGTCGGCGAGACCCTCGACGTCGACGTCGCTGATGGCCACTGAGGCCCCGGCACGGCCCAGTTCGACCGCCAGCGCCTGCCCGATCCCCGATCCGGCACCGGTCACCACTGCCACTTTGCCGGCGAATCCCTGCATGAGCACTCCTGTTGACGGGTGTCGAGTCCGGCTCAGGGTATCGCAGCAGATCGTGGCCTCCGTAACGCCGGCCGCCGGCCGTACGATGTGGGGGACATGATGCTGACGCGTATCGCCGTGACGGTCGCCGGCCTGATGGCCGCCGGGGCCGTTCTGGCTGCCCCGGCCGTGGCGGAGCCGGCTCCGGACGTCACCGACGTCACCGACTTCCTGAACGTTCTCGACGGTATCGGCATCGGCGATCTCGACCCGGGCCAGGCCGTCAGCCTCGGTCAGTCGCTGTGCCCACTGCTGGCCCAGCGCGGCCAGAACACCGCCGACATCGCCGCGAAGGTGGGGGACAGCATCGGCCGCCCGCTGGGTCCGGCGACCATGTTCACCGGGGCGGCCATCTCGTTCCTGTGCCCGAAGGCGGTCGACAATGTCACCGGCAGCCTCACCGACGGACGCTCGCTGCTGCCGCTGTTCGGCTGAACCCGGGTCCACCCGCCCGGGCCCCGCGAGTGTGAAGACCCATACCTGCCGCGCGGCGGTTCGCGGATGAAACCGCACGGTCGCGGGGGGGATGGGCGGGCTGGGGAGCCGGCCCTGGAGCCAGCCCTCGAGCCGGCCCTTGAGCTAGGCGGGCGGCTGGCCGAACGCCTCGTCGATGATCTCCTGCTGCTCGACGGCGTGAACCTTCGACGAACCCGATGACGGCGCCGACATCGCCCGGCGCGAGATCCGCCTGATCCCCCGCAACTCTGGCAGCAGCTCCGGCAGCTCCAGGCCGAACGTCGGCCAGGCGCCCTGGTTGGCCGGTTCCTCCTGAACCCAGAAGTACTCCCGCACGTTCGGGTAGGCCTCCAGGGTGGCGGTCAGCCGCCGCCGGGGCAGCGGGGCCAGCTGCTCGATCCGCACGATCGCCACGTCGTCGCGGTGGTCCTTGGCTTTCCGCGCGGCCAGCTCGTAGTAGATCTTGCCGCTGGTGAGCAGCATCCGGGTGGCCTTGGTGCGGTCGCCCTCACCGTCGGTATAGGACGGCTCCTCCATGATCGAGCGGAACTTCTGTTCGGTGAAGTCGCGGATGTCGCTGACGGCGGCCTTGTTGCGCAGCATCGACTTCGGTGTGAACACGATCAGCGGCCGGCGTACGCCGTCGAGGCCGTGTCGGCGCAACAGATGGAAGTAGTTGGCCGGGGTGGAGGGCATCGCGATCGTCATCGAGCCCTCCGCCCACAGCTGCAGGAACCGCTCGATACGCCCCGAGGTGTGGTCCGGGCCCTGGCCCTCATGACCGTGCGGCAGCAGCAGCACCACGTCGGAGAGCTGGCCCCACTTCGCCTCCCCGGAACTGATGAACTCGTCGATGATGGACTGCGCGCCGTTGACGAAGTCGCCGAACTGGGCCTCCCACAGCACCAGCGCCCGGGGGTTGCCCACCGAGTAGCCGTACTCGAAGCCCACCGCGGCGTACTCCGACAGCGGGGAGTCGTAGACCAGGAACCGCCCCCCGGTGGAGGTGCCGTCCGGGTTCACCGTCAGCAGGTCCAGCGGGGTGAACTCCGCGCCCGTGTGCGGGTCGATGACCACCGCGTGGCGCTGGGTGAAGGTCCCGCGCCGGGTGTCCTGGCCGGTGAACCGGATCAGCTTGCCCTCGGCCAGGAAGGAGCCCAGCGCCAGCAGTTCACCGAACGCCCAGTCGACCTTGCCCTCGTAGGCCATGTCGCGGCGCTTGTCCAGCACCGGCCTGACCCGCGGATGCACGGTGAAACCATCGGGCAGGGAGAGGTGGGCATCGCCGATGCGGGCCAGCATCGCCTTGTCCACCGCGGTGTTCATCCCACGCGGGATCATCTGGGCGGCTTCCACCGACTCGCTCGGCCCAGCCTCGTGCTTCTCCAGTTCGCGGACCTCATTGAACACCTGCTCGAGTTGGCCCTGGTAGTCGCGCAGCGCGTCCTCGGCCTCCTTCATCGAGATGTCACCGCGGCCGATCAGCGCCTCGGTGTAGCTCTTGCGGACCCCGCGCTTGGTGTCGATCACGTCGTACATGGCCGGGTTGGTCATCGACGGGTCATCCCCCTCGTTGTGACCGCGCCGGCGATAGCACAGCATGTCGATGACGACGTCCTTGTGGAACTGTTGGCGGAAGTCCACCGCGAGCCTGGCCACCCACCCGCACGCCTCGGGGTCGTCGCCGTTGACATGGAAGATCGGCGCCCCCACCATCTTCGCGACGTCGGTGCAGTATTCGGCCGAGCGCGAGTTCTCCGGGGCCGTGGTGAAGCCGATCTGGTTGTTGACCACGATATGGATGGTGCCGCCGGTCCGGTAACCCTTTAGGTGGGCCAGGTTGAGGGTCTCGGCGACCACGCCCTGGCCGGCGAAGGCGGCGTCGCCGTGCAGCATCATCGGAACCACGGTGAACGCGCGGGCGCCGTCGGGGGCGTCGTCTTCGGCGGCGCCGTCGATGAGGTCCTGTTTGGCCCGCACCAGCCCTTCGAGAACCGGGTCGACCGCCTCCAGGTGGGAGGGGTTGGCCACCAGCGACACATCGATGTCGTTCTCGCCGAACATCTGGATGTAGGTGCCGCTGGCACCGAGGTGGTACTTGACGTCCCCGGAGCCGTGCGCCTGGGACGGGTTGAGGTTGCCCTCGAACTCGCTGAAGATCTGCGAATAGGGCTTGCCGACGATGTTGGCCAGCACGTTGAGCCGGCCGCGGTGCGGCATCCCGATGACCACCTCGTCGAGTCCGTGCTCGGCGCACTGGTCGATCGCCGCATCCATCATCGGGATCACCGACTCCGCGCCCTCCAGTGAAAACCGTTTCTGCCCAACGTATTTGGTCTGCAAAAAAGTCTCGAAAGCCTCGGCGGCGTTGAGCTTGCTCAGAATGTACTTCTGTTCGGCGACAGTGGGCTTGTCGTGACGGACCTCGATGCGCTCCTCGAGCCAGCGCTGCTGCTCGGGTTCGAGGATGTGGGTGTACTCGACGCCGATGTGGCGGCAGTAGGCGTCGCGCAGCACCGACAGAACGTCGCGCAGCTTCTTGTACTCCTGGCCGGCGAAGCCGTCGACCTTGAACACCCGGTCCAGGTCCCACAGCGTCAGGCCGTGGGTGAGAACGTCCAGGTCAGGGTGACTCCGGAACCGGCTCTTGTCCAGCCGCAGCGGGTCGATGTCTGCCATCAGGTGCCCACGGTTGCGGTAGGCCGCGATCAGTTCGATGACACGCGCGTTCTTGTCGTAGATCGAGTCGGGGTTGTCGGTGCGCCACCGCACCGGCTCATACGGGATTCCCAGGTCGAGGAAGATCTGGTCCCAGAAGCCGTCGTCGAGCAACAGATGGTGGATGGTGCGCAGGAAATCGCCGGACTCCGCGCCCTGGATGATGCGATGGTCATAGGTCGATGTCAGCGTGATCAGTTTGCCGACGCCGAGTTCGGCGATGCGCTCCTCGCTGGCGCCCTGGAACTCCGCCGGGTACTCCATCGCGCCGGCGCCGATGATCGCGCCCTGCCCGGCCATCAGCCGCGGCACCGAGTGCACGGTGCCCAGGGTGCCCGGGTTGGTCAGCGAGATCGTCACCCCGGCGAAGTCCTCCGCGGTCAGCTTGCCGTCGCGGGCGCGGCGCACGATGTCCTCGTAGGCGGTGACGAATTCGGCGAACCCGAGGGACTCGCAGCCCCGGATCGCGGCGACCACCAACGACCGCTTGCCTCCGGCACCCGGCAGGTCGATCGCCAGACCGAGATTGGTGTGGGCCGGTGTGACCACATTCGGCTTGCCGTCGATCACCGCGTAGTGGCGGTTCATGTTCGGGAATTTCTTGACCGCTTCGACGATCGCGTACCCGAGCAGGTGGGTGAAGGAGATCTTCCCGCCGCGGGTGCGTTTGAGGTGGTTGTTGATGACGATCCGGTTGTCGATCAGCAAGGTCGCCGGGATGGCCCGCACGCTGGTGGCGGTCGGGATCTCCAAGGAGGCGTTCATGTTCTTGACGACCGCCGCGGCGGCGCCGCGGAGCACCTGGCTGTCCTGGGCGGACGGCGCGGGGGCGGACCCGGAGGCCGGAGCGGCTGCCGGAGCCGGGGCGGCCGGGGGCTGGGCGGGTGCCGCCGGTGCTGCGGGGGCGGGGACCGGCTGGGCGGGCGGGGCCGACGCCGCCGGGGGCGCGGGGGAGGGCGCGGGGTGATCGGACGGCTGGCCGTTTCCGGCCGGTGTCTCGGTCATGGGCTCGGGCCGGTAGTCGACGAGGAACTCATGCCAGCTCGGATCGACCGAGGAGGGATCCTCGCGGAACTTGCGGTACATCTCCTCCACCAGCCACTCGTTCTGGCCAAAGGGGGAACTCGTCGTACTCACTGAGCGGCTCGCCTCGATTCCTGTGCCCGTGTCGGTCGTCCCGGCGCCGGGCAGATGCCCCGGAGACGACGGTCCCAGGCTATCGCGAGAGTGGGTCCTCGCGTAGAGGCTCGAGCAGGCTGCCCGGGGTAGGTCTACTGGGCGTCGGCGACCGGGGGCACCAGCTGCAGCTGGCCGGGCCAGCGCTGCGGCGGCGGTCCGAACGCGGCACGGGCGTTCTCGATGATCTTCTTGCCCATGAACCGGTTGCCGCCCCCGCCGACGGCCGCGCCGAGGCCGACCGGCAGCATCTTGCCGAAGGCCATCGCGCCGCGCTTGAGGGCGTACTTCTTGACGAAGAACTGCATCAGCTTGGAGTTGAGCTGCGAGACCACCGGGAGCGGGAGCAGTTCGGCCTCAGCCAGCCACGCGCCGCTGGTCCGGTTGGGACCGAGCACCTCTTTGATAGCGCCCTTGCCGTCGTCGCCCACCAGGACCCCGAGCACCAGCGCTCGGCGGCGTTCGTGATGGTCGACCGGAACGCCGTGCACGTCGGCGACCGCCAGTACGAACAGCGCGGTCGCCTCCAGGAACACCACCGTTTCTCCGCCGACGGCGGACAGGGCGGCCAGGGTGCCGATACCGGGGAAGGCCGCCGCCGACCCGACCGCGGCGCCGCTGGCCATCACCGCGGCCAGGTAGTGCTTTTCCAGCCTGGTCACGATCTCGGCGGGGGTGGCTCCTGGGTCGGCGTTGCGCAACCGGGCCACGTAGGCCCGCACCGCAGGCTCCTGAACCCGGGTGCTGCGCTCGATCATCTGGGACAGCAGCCGCGCGGGAATCCCGGCCTTCTGCGCACCGGGGGGCTGTGCGGCGGCGGGGGTTTCGCTCCGACGGCCGAACTTCATGGTCGTGCCTTCCTGGTTGGTTCCCAGGCTAACGAATCGAGGCCCTCCGTGGGTGCCCTGTTGTGGCGGCGCTCACCCCGCCGAACTCATCTCGGCGTAGCGCAGCACGGCGGCGACGCCATCGGCCGGCGTGAGGCCGTCGCCGCTGCGCACCAGCGTCGCACCGGTGGCCACCGCCAGCATCGGCAGCGCCTCGTCGGCCCGCAGCACCCGGTCCGGCGAGCCCCCCAGCGCGGAGACGCTGTCGGCATCGGTCCCGATCAGGGTCAGCTGATCGTGGTCGGCCACCAGCGTCGCCTCCCCGAGGTCACCGATGATCAGCGTCTCGACCGCGCCGTCGCGCAGCGCCGCGGTGACGTCGGCAAGCCCCTCGACGGCAAGCCCGGTGCCGCGGCCGGCCGCGAAGCGGGCTGCGGCGTCGTCGATGACGGCCTGGCGCCGAGCGGCGAACTCCGCACCGATCTCGCGGTGCACCTCGGCTTCGTCGGTGCCCCCGGTCCGCCCGCCGCCGCGCACCAGAACTGACCGCTCGGCGACCCGTTCGGGCAACTCCGCGGCCAACTCGGCGCGAGCGTCACCGGCGAGGAACACCACCGCGGCCCCGGTCTCGTCGACCAGATGGGTGATCCGTTCGGCGACCTCGCGCAGGTTCTTGCGCACGGCCTCGTCGACCCGTCCCTGCGGGCCGCCGTAGCCGGCGGTCTCGGCCTTGTGGGCTTTGTGCACCGGGTGGCCGCTGCCGGTGACGGTCTCGGTCCGCGACCGTCCGTCGTGAACGGCGATGTCGGCCCCGGTGTGGTCGACCGCGACGGTCAGGTAGCCGGTGTGCAGCGCGCCGTGGGTGATGACCGGCAACAGGTAGGGCAGTTCGGAGACCCGCAACTCAGTGGAGACCGGCGGGGTGAGGAGGTGCTCGTCGAGAACGATGCGGGACCCGGCGGCGACGACGGCCCGGCCGCTGCGCCCGATCGGCGGGTGGGCGGCCCGCACCGCGGCGTCGATGGCCTCGATCACCGCGGCGTCGACCGACTGCTCCTCGAGGTGCTTGCGGGCGTCGCGCATCCGGGCGTCGAGCTGGGCCCCGGCATCGGCGGTGTCATGGGAGTCGTCGAAATAGATCGAGACGAACGGGCCCTTCGCGTCCAGTAGCGAGCGGAAGCGGTCCGGCTTCATGGATCTCTCCTCAGCGGGTCGGGGAGGACCTCGGGGAGGGCCTCGGGGAGGACTCGGTGAGCCCGGTGTCCAAACCTAGCCCCGAGCGCACCGCGCCCGGCCGGGTACCCCGGCGGGCGGGGGCGGCCCGGCCGGTGGCAGCATGACGCCATGGCGGCGACTGCCGGCCCCCGTGCCGCCGAGCCCGCTGGAGGCCCGCCGGCCAACCCGTGGAACGCCCTGTGGGCCATGCTCGTCGGGTTCTTCATGATCCTGCTCGACACGACCATCGTCGCGGTGGCCAATCCGGGCATCATGGCCGCCTTGGAGATCACCGACTACGAGGACATCGTCTGGGTGACCAGCGGTTACCTCCTCGCCTACGCCGTCCCGCTTCTGGTGGCCGGCCGGCTCGGCGACCAGTTCGGGCCGAAGAACGTCTACCTGGCCGGGCTGGCGCTGTTCACCGGTGCGTCGCTGTGGTGCGGTCTGTCCGGCACGGTCACGACGTTGGTGGCAGCCCGGGTGGCACAGGGGGTCGGCGCATCGCTGCTGACCCCGCAGACCCTGACGATGATCACCCGGCTGTTCCCGGCGAACCGCCGCGGCGCGGCGATGAGTGTGTGGGGGGCGACCGCAGGGGTGGCCACCCTGCTCGGCCCGCTGGCGGGCGGGGTGCTCGTGGACCGGCTGGGTTGGTCGTGGATCTTCTTCGTCAACGTTCCGGTCGGGCTGGTCGGCCTGGTGCTGGCGGCCAGGCTGGTGCCGTCGCTTCCCACCCACCCGCACCGTTTCGACCTCGCCGGTGTGGCGCTGTCGGGAATCGGACTCTTCTGCATCGTCTTCGGCCTGCAGGAGGGCGAGATGTATGACTGGGCGGGCTGGATCTGGGCGCTGATCGCCACCGGGGCGGGTTTCATGGCCGTCTTCGTGTGGTGGCAGCGGGTCAACCCCCGCGAGCCCCTCATCCCGCTGGGAATCTTCGCCGACCGCAACTTCGGTCTGGCGACGTTGGCGATCGCGGCCATCTCGTTCGCCGCCACTTCGATGTTCCTGCCGCTGATGTTCTACGCGCAGTCGGCCGCGGGTTTGACGCCCAGTCGCGCGGCACTGCTGACCGCGCCGATGGCGGTGGCCTCCGGTGGGCTGGCCCCCCTGGCCGGCTGGATCGTCGACCGAGCGCCGCCGCGGCCGGTCATCGGGTTCGGCTTCACGACGCTGGCGGTGGCGCTGGTCTGGCTCTCCGCGGAGATGCAGCCCGGCACACCGGTGTGGCGCCTGGCCCCGCCGTTGGCGGTTCTGGGGACCGGGATGGCGTTCGTGTGGGGTCCGCTGGCCGCGACCGCGACCCGTAACCTGCCGCCGGCCCAGGCCGGCGCGGGTTCGGGTGTCTACAACACCACCCGGCAGGTCGGTGCGGTGCTGGGCAGTTCGGCGATGGCGGCGTTGATGTCCTCCCGCGCCGCGGTCGCCCCGCTCGGGCCGGCCATGGCGCAGTCGATGCTGCTGCCCGCGGCCGCGGCGGCGACCGGCATGGTGGTGGCCTTCTTCCTCGCCGGTGTCGCGCCGCTCAGTCGAACAGCACCGCCGGATTGAGGCAGCCGGTCGGGTCGAACGCCGCCTTCACCCGTCGCATGGCCGCGATGTCGGCCGGGTCGCGCGCCATCGACAGATAGGCGCGCTTACGGCTGCCGACCCCGTGCTCGGAGCTGACGTTGCCGCCCCGGGCGGCGATCACCCCCATCATCGCGCCGTAGAGCGCGGCCTCCTCCCCGGGCGTGCAGCCCAGCACGTTGAGGTGCAGGTTGCCTTCCCCGACGTGGCCGAACAGCACAGGTCGGGCGTTCGGCGCGTGCTCGCCGATCAGCGCGGCGGCGTCGGCGGCGAACCCGGATATCTCCGACAGCGGCAGCGCGACATCGAATTTCACCGGCGGGCCGAACAGACCGACCACCTCGGCGAGCGCCTCCCGCGTCCGCCAGAGCCGTTGCCGCGCGGCCGGGTCGGCGCCGACGGCGGGCTCGGCGGACATCGGCTGTCCCTCCAGCGCGGCGGCCAGCGGCTCGGACTGGTCGGAGTCGCCGGCCAGTTCGACCAGCAGCAGCCAGTCAGCTCGCACCGGGGCCGGTACGCCGAGGCGCTCGTCGGCCAACCGCACGCCGCGGCCGTCGAGCAGTTCCAGGGCGGCGATCGTGGGCTCGTCACGAAGGTCGCGCCCGCACGCCACCAGCGCGTCGAGGTCGTCGAACCCGCAGATGGCGCTGATCCGGTGCCGCGGGGTCGGGCGCAGGCGCAGGTCCACCTCGGTGATCACCCCAAGGGTGCCCTCCGCGCCGACGAAGAGCGACCTGAGGTCGTATCCGGTGTTGTCCGACGGGACGGTGGGGTACCGGCGCAGCAGCGACCCGTCCGGCAGCGCGACCTCCAGCCCGACCACCTGATCGGCCATCGCCCCGTAGCGCACCGTCCGCAGGCCGCCGGCGTTGGTGGAGGCCATCCCCCCGACTGTCGCCGAGTCGCGGGCCGCCAGATCGACGCCGAACAGCAGACCGGCCCCGGAGGCCGCCCGCTGGACGTCGGCCAGGGTCGCCCCGGCCCCGACCCGGATGCGGCGCCGGAGCTCATCGACCGGGCCGACCGCGGTGAGCCGTTCGGTGGACAGCAGCACGTCATCGTGTTCGGGAACGGTCCCGGCCACCAGTGAGGTGCGACCACCCTGGACGGTCACGAAGGCCCCGGCTTCGCGGCAGACCTCCAGCACGGCGGCGACCTCCTCCGCGCATCCGGGCCGCACCAGCAGGGCGGCCGAGCCACGGTAGCGACCGGTCCAGTCCACCGAGCGGGCGGACAGCACGTCGGGGTCGGCGCTGACGTGGGCGTTGCCGAGGAGGCGGCGGAGCTGACCGGCCGGTGCGAGCATCGGCCTAGCCGATGTTCCCGATCAGCTCCACACCGGCGCCGTTCCAGCGGAACCGCACCGTGCTCTGCAGTCCCATTCCGCCGTCGAAGGTCAGCGCCACGGTGTCGCCGGTGCTCTGGGTGGTGTCGATCCCGGTGAAACCGTAGGTGTCCGGAACGCCGGTCGGGATGAACTTGCCGAGGTGGAACATCACCGCACGGGTGTTGGCGTTGGCGGCGTTGCTGTTGGCTTTGACGATCACTGCGGACAGCTTCGCGCACTCGTTGTAGTTGCCCGCCAACGGTTCTGGGTTCCAGCCCTGTCCGCTGCGGGGGTCGCGGGGCAGTTCGGAGACCGCGCGGGCGATCGCGGGCGCGGCCAGATTGACGGCGCACGGGTCGGGGGGCGGCGGGGTGGCCTGCGGGGGTGGGGCGGCCCCGGTGGATTCGGTGGGCTGCGCGGTCTCCTCCGGCCCGGGGGCCGGTGTCTCGGGCGTGGTGACGGTGGTCGAGGGCAACGGCGTCTTGGACACCGTCGAGTCCCCGGAACTGCAGCCCGCCAGCGCCAGCGTCAGGCCGACCGCCACCGGCGTCCATCGTGCCCACACATCGCAGCACGGTACCGGGCGGCAGTCCGCCGGGTCGGATGCGACGCGGCCTAGACTGACGGTCCGATGACATCCCCGGAAGACGGCGCCACGCAAGCCGACGGCTCAGATCCCGGCGGGCAGCCCCGGAGCTTCGCCGACCTGGGCATCCATCCCGCCGTGCTGCAGGCCGTCACCGAGGTGGGCTACGAGTCGCCGTCGGCCATCCAGGCCGCGACCATCCCGGCGCTGCTGGCGGGCTCCGACGTGGTCGGCCTGGCCCAGACCGGAACCGGCAAGACGGCGGCGTTCGCGATCCCGATCCTGTCGCGCATCGACACCGCCGCCAAGAACACCCAGGCCCTGGTGCTCGCGCCGACCCGTGAACTGGCGTTACAGGTGGCCGAGGCGTTCGGCCGCTACGCCGCACACCTGGCCGGGATCACCGTGCTGCCGATCTACGGCGGCCAGTCCTACGCCGTGCAGCTGTCCGGCCTTCGGCGCGGCGCCCAGGTGGTGGTCGGGACGCCAGGCCGGGTGATCGACCATCTCGAGCGCGGCACCCTGGACCTGTCCCACCTGGACTACCTGGTGCTCGACGAGGCCGACGAGATGCTGCAGATGGGTTTCGCCGAGGACGTCGAACGGATCCTGGCCGACACCCCGGAGTACAAGCAGGTGGCGCTGTTCTCGGCCACCATGCCGCCGGCGATCCGGCGCATCACCGGAAAATACCTGCACGACCCGGTCGAGGTGGCCGTCAAGTCCAAGACGGCGACCGCCGAGAACATCGAACAGCGCTATATCCAGGTCGCCGGCCCCCGCAAGATGGACGCCCTGACCCGTGTTCTGGAGGTCGAGCCCTTCGAGGCGATGATCGTCTTCGTCCGCACGAAGCAGGCGACCGAGGAGGTCGCCGAGAAGCTGCGCGTGCGGGGCTTCTCCGCCGCCGCGATCAACGGAGACGTCCCGCAGGCCGTGCGCGAGCGCACCATCGCAGCATTGCGCGAGGGCAGCCTGGACATCCTGGTGGCCACCGACGTCGCCGCCAGAGGCCTTGATGTGGAACGTATCTCGCATGTGCTGAACTACGACATTCCGCACGACCCGGAGTCCTACGTGCACCGCATCGGCCGCACCGGCCGGGCGGGCCGGCACGGCACCGCGTTGCTGTTCGTCTCGCCGCGCGAACGCCACCTGCTCAAGTCCATCGAGAAGGTGACCCGCCAGCCGGTCACCGAGGTGGCGCTGCCGTCGGTGGAGGACGTCAACGCCCAGCGGGTCGCGAAGTTCCGCGACTCGATCACCGACGCGCTCGGCGGCCCGGGTTTCGACATGTTCCGCCGGCTGGTCGAGGCCTATGAGCGCGACAGCGACGTACCGATGGCCGATATCGCTGCCGCGCTGGCGCTGCAGAGCCGGGACGGCGCGGAGTTCCTGATGACCGAGCCGCCGCCGGAGCGGCGAAAGGATCGGACCGAGCGGGGTGAGCGCCCACCGCGGGACGCCCGCAAGCGCCGCGACGACCTGGCCACCTACCGGATCTCGGTGGGCAAGAAACACAACATCGGCCCGGGCTCGATCGTCGGCGCACTGGCCAACGAGGGCGGTCTGCATCGCAGCGATTTCGGCCACATCACCATCAAGAGCACCTTCTCGCTGGTGGAGTTGCCCGCCAGGCTGCCCAAGGAGGCGTGGAAGAAGCTCGCCAACACCCGGATCGCGGGAGTGCCGATCGAACTCAAGCCCGACCGCGGTTCGGCCGGAAGGCCGCGGCGCAAGACGCCGTGACGGTCTCCCGCGACGTCGACCAGGGCGGCCTGGAGGCGGTCTCGGGCGTCGACCGGGTTCCGGCGCTGACCGGGGTCCGGGCGCTGGCCGCGCTGCTGGTGGTCGCCACCCATGCGGCCTACACCACCGGCAAGTACACCCACGGCTACCTCGGCCTGGTGTACTCGCGCATGGAGATCGGCGTGCCGATCTTCTTCGTGCTCTCCGGATTCCTGCTGTTCGGTCCCTGGGTGCGGGCGGCGATGACGGGGTCGTCGGGGCCGTCGCTGCGCCGGTACGCCTGGCGGCGCTTCCGGCGGATCATGCCGGCTTACGCGGTGACGGTGCTGGCGGCGTTCGTCCTTTACCACTTCCGCACCGCCGGGCCCAACCCCGGGCACAGCTGGAACGGCCTGCTGCGCAACCTCACCCTCACCCAGATCTACACCGACAACTACCTTTTCTCCCACCTGCATCAGGGGTTGACCCAGATGTGGAGCCTGGCGGTGGAGGTGGCCTTCTATGCTGTGCTGCCACTGCTGGCCTACCTGCTGCTGGTGGTGATCTGCCGGCGCCGCTGGCGTCCGTGGCTGCTGCTGGCCGGACTGGGCGGGCTGGCGTTGATCAGCCCGGCCTGGTTGGTGCTGGTGCACACCGTCGACGGGTTGCCCGACGGCGCCAAGCTTTGGCTTCCGGGCTACCTCGCCTGGTTCGTCGGCGGCATGGTGCTCACCGTGCTGGCCGCGATGCGGGTGCGCTGCTACGGGTTCGTGGTGGTGCCGTTGGCGGTGGTCAGCTTCTTCATCGCCGCCACGCCGATCGCAGGGGAGCCGACGACCTCGCCGTCCGGTCTGGCGCAGGCGGTGGTCAAAGTGGTCTTCTACGCGGTGATCGCAACCTTGCTGGTCGCTCCGCCGGCGATGTCCGACAACGGCTGGTACAGCAGGGTGCTGGCCAGCCGGCCGATGGTGTGGCTCGGTGAGATCTCCTACGAGATCTTCCTGGTCCACCTGATCCTGATGGAGATCGCGATGGTGGAGATCCTGCACTGGCCGGTCTACACCGGGTCCATGCCGGCGTTGTTCGCCGTCACGTTGGCGCTGAGCATTCCGGTGGCCTGGCTGCTGCACCGGTTCACCCGCGTGCGTGGCTGAGCGCCCCGCCGAGGGTGGGCCCTGTGGTCGTCATTCGGTCCGAATCTGTCCCTAGCGCCCACTCTCGGCGTGGGATCGCACCAGCACCGGAATTACGAACTCCTCCAGCATGGCGCGTTCGTCGTTGGTGTCGCGTCCCGGTGCCACCAGCAGCGAGGTGAGAATCCGAACCAGCCAGCGGGCGCGCCGGTCGATGCCCGCGGAGTCGCGGGTGCCCAGCGACGAGAGGAACGTCCCCGCCATCGCCCGCACCACCTCGGAGCTCTCGGCGGCCTCGGTTCCCGCCAATGTCCCGGCGAACCAGGCTGCCAGGGAGGGGCTTTCGCGCACCAGGCGCAGGGCCTCGGTCAGCGCCGCCGACAGCCGGGCGTGCGGGTCGCCGATACCGGCACAGCGCCGGGCGACCTGGTCGCCGACCCGGCGGGCCTCGCGGTGGACGAACGCGGTGTGCAGGGCGAGGCGGCCGTCGAAGTAGCGGTACAGGGTCGCCCGCGAGCACCCGGCGGCCCGGGCGATGTCGGTCATCTCCACCGCCGCGACCCCCCGCGCGGCGAAGAGTTCGCCGGCGGCGTCGAGGATCCGGTCGGGCAACATTAGGCTCAGCGACTAGCCGAACCGCACCGGAACCGACAGCGGCCGCCGCACGTAACTGCCGCCGGCCCAAACGATCCCCGTCTCGTCGACCTCGAACTCCGGGCACCGCGCCAGCAGTTCGGTCAGCGCGACTCGCGACTGCATCCGGGCCGCGGCCGCACCCAGGCAGTGATGCGCGCCGTGGCTGAAGGTCAGGATGTTGCGCGGCCGCCGTGCCACGTCGAGCTCGGCAGCGTTCGGACCGTATTGGCGTTCGTCGCGGTTGGCCGATGCGTAGAGCAGCAGCACTTTGCGCCCGGCCGGGATGCTGCGGTCACCGACGGTGACCTCTCGGGTCGCCGTGCGGGCCAGTCCCTGGACCGGGGAGGTCAGTCGGAGGAACTCCTCGACCGCGTCGGGGATCAGCTCGGGCGCTTCGGCGAGCATGGCCCGCTGGTCGGGGTTTCGGTGCAGCAGTTGCACCGCGCCGCCGAGCAATCCGGTGGTGGTGTCGTTGCCGCCGGTCACCATGGTGAAGGTGAACGCCAGGATCGACAGCAGTCCGGCGGTGTCACCGTCAGCGGCCAGTCCGGCGGCGACCAGATGGGAGACCGTATCGTCAGCGGGCTCGCGCCGGCGCCGCTCGATGAGCTCGGTGAAATACGCCATCATCGACAGCACCGCCTCACCGGCCCCGGCCACACCTGAGGGGCCGCTGGTGGCCGCCGCGACGATGGCATCCGTCCAGCCGTCGAACTGCGCACGGTCGGCGTCGGGAACGCCGAGATAGTGCGCGACCACCATCGAGGGCAGCGGCTTGAACAACTCGGCGACGATGTCCCCGCCGCCGGCGGCCCGCAGCCGTTCGACCCGCTCGACGACGAACTCGCGGACCGTCGGCTCCACCGCCTCGACCTGCCGCGGGGTGAAGCCGCGCGCGACCAGGCGGCGGAACTCGGTATGCGCCGGCGGGTCCTGCATCACCATCGGCGGGTTGTCAGCCAGCCCGATCAGCTCCAGCTCGCCGTAGTTGACCGTCAGGCCCCGGGCGGAGGAGAACGTCTCGTGGTCGCGGGCGGCGGCCCAGATGTCGGCGTGGCGGGAGAGCACCCAGTAGTCGTGATCGGCGTTCTCCGGGGTCACATGGTGTACGGGGTCGTGCTCGCGTAGGGCGGCGTACATCGGCCAGGGGTCCGCCCAGGACTCTCCGGAGCGCAGGGTGAACCCGGCCTGAGACACATCAGCGGTCATGTCTCACCCTACCCCAGCGCTGGGCGGGGAGGGTCAGATCAGCGCGCCGGGGTTGAGGATCCCGTGCGGGTCCAGAGCCTCTTTGATGCGCCGGTTGAGTTCCATCGCGTCGGGACCGATCTGGCCGGCCAGCCACGGCTTCTTCAGTCGCCCCACGCCGTGCTCGCCGGTGATGGTCCCGCCCAGGCCCACCGCGAGGTCCATGATGTCGCCGAACGCCTTGTTGGCCCGTTCGGTCATCGCGGCGTCGGCGGGGTCGTAGACGATCAGCGGGTGGGTGTTGCCGTCCCCGGCGTGGGCGATCACCGAGATGGTCAGGCCCGCGTCGGCGGCGATCTTGGCCACCCCGCCGACCAGGTCGGCCAGCCGGGGCAGCGGCACCCCGACATCCTCGAGCAACAGCGACCCCTTGGCCTCCACCGCCGGGATGGCGTAACGCCGCGCCGCCACGAAGGCCTCGCCCTCGTCGGGGTCGTCGGTGGAGAAGCACTCGGTCGCCCCGGCCGCGGTGAACACCTGGGCCATGAACTCCGCGTCCTGCGCGCCGGCCGGCCCGCGGTCGTCGGAGGCGGCCACCATCATCGCCGCCGCGTCGCGGTCCAGGCCCATCCGCAGTTTGTCCTCGACGGCGTTGATCGCCACCGCGTCCATGAACTCCAGCATCGACGGCCGTATCTTCCCGGTGATCTCGACCACCGACCCGGCGGCGGCCTCCACCGAGTCGAACGTTGCGACCACCGTCGCGGAGGTCCGTTGCGGCGGCAGCAGCCGCAGCGTCACCTCGGTGACCACCCCGAGGGTTCCCTCGCTGCCGACGAACAGTTTGGTCAGGCTGAGCCCCGCGACGTCCTTGAGTCGCGGCCCGCCCAGTCGCACCGCGGTGCCGTCGGCGAGCACCACTTGCAGGCCCAGCACGTAATCCGTTGTCACGCCGTACTTCACACAGCACAGCCCGCCGGCGTTGGTGGCGATGTTGCCCCCGATGCTGCAGATCTCGTACGAGGACGGATCCGGCGGGTACCACAGCCCGTACTCGGCGACGGCCTTCTTGACCTCAGCGTTGAGCAGGCCCGGTTGCGCGACGGCGGTGCGGGTCACCGGGTCGACGGTGATCTCGCGCATCTTCTCCGTCGACAGCACGATCCCGCCGTCCAGAGCGGTCGCCCCGCCGGACAACCCGGTGCCCATCCCGCGCGGCACCACCGGAATCCGGTGCGCGCTGGCCCACCGAAGCACCGCCTGTACCTGTTCGGTGGTCGTCGGCCGCACCACCGCCAGCGGGGTACCGGCCGCCGGATCGAAGGCCCGGTCCTGCCGGTAGGAGGCGAGGATGTCGGGGTCGGTGACGACCATGCCGGCGGGGAGTTCGGCGAGCAGTCCGTCGAGGCTCATCTTCTCGATTGTAGGGCGGCGGGGACCCTGAGAACCGCGGTTGTGACGCACCCTCAGGGCGCCGTCCGATCCAGTTCCCGCAGCGCCGGGATCCACGGGCAACTCAGGCCGATCAGCACGATCGGCACCGCGAGGGCGAGGAACGCCGCGGTGAGGCCGAAGGCGTCGACCAGCGGTCCGGCCAGCATGAATCCCACCGGCCCGGCGGCGTACGCCATCGAGGTCATCACCCCGACCACCCGGCCGCGCAGACGCTCGGGTGTCCGGGTCTGCATCACCGAGTTGTAGATCGGCCCGATCGGGCCGTACACCAGGCCGACGACGGCGGCCAGCACCAGGATCACCGGCAGCGGCGGCAGCACCCCGATGGCCAGCGAGGCCAGCCCGAACGTCAGCACGGCGGTCACCACCGTCGCCCGCTTGCTGGCCATCCTCGACAGCACCGACCAACTCAGCGCGCCGATCAGCCCGCCGATCGACAGCGCCATCAGCACCCAGCCCAGGTGCGCGGGTTCGTTGCGGTCGGAGAAGTACTTGGGGAACAGCACGCTCTCCATCGGCAGGTACAACCCGGTGACGGCGAGGTCGATCAGGCCAAGGGTGCGCAGCACCGGGTTGCGCCACACGAACCGCAGGCCCTCGGCCACCCCGGAGAACACCCCCGCGGGACGGGTGTCGGGTTCTGGGCGGTCCGCGCCGGGCAACCGCAGCGCGGCCATCGCCAGGATCGATAACCCGAACGCCGCCGCGGTGACCCACATGGTGTTGACCGCGCCGATGGTGGCGATCAGCACGCCGCCGATACCGGGGCCGGTGATGTAGGCGAGGTTGAACACGGCTTCGTAGGCGCTGTTGGTCTGGTCCAGCGTCCAGCGGGCTCGGCCGGCGGCCTCGGGGAGCATGGACTGGCGGGCGGTCATCCCGGCCGGGTCGAAGAATGCGCCGAGTGCAGCCAGGCCGGCCAGGACCACGGTGCTCAGGGCCCGCTCGCCGGCGGTCAGCACCAGAATCGGTACCGCCGCCACCGACACCGCCGACATCGCGTCGGCGAGCATGGATACCCGCCGCCGGCCCAGGAAGTCCACCGCGGTGCCGGCGATCAGCGTGGCGACCAGCAGGGGCAGCGTCGCCGCGCCCGCCACGATCGAGGCCGACACCGCGCTGCCGGTCCGCTGCAGGACCAGCCACGGCAGCACCACCAGCGAGATCCCGTTGCCCGCCCCCGCCAGGAACGCCGACCCCAGGATCAGCAGCAAGGGCCCCCGCGAGGTGCTCACGACCGGCAGCATAGATTCGCGCGGTGTCACTTCCGCACCCGCGCACCGGGCAGTTGTTCGACTCCCCGGTGCCCCCCGGAACCGGCTGGCCCGGCGATCCCGCCGGGGCGGGCACGCCGGCGTGCCGCGACGCCGGGGCGGTCGCCGCGGCGGCCGACAGGGCGGGTTCGCTGGCCGAACTGAGCGCCGCGATCAGCGTCTGCCGCGCCTGCCCGCGGCTGGTCCGGTGGCGCGAGGAGGTCGCCGTCGCCAAGCGCCGGGCGTTCGAGGGCGAGCCCTACTGGGGGCGGCCGGTGACCGGATGGGGTGCGCAGCGTCCCCGCATTCTGGTCCTCGGACTGGCCCCGGCGGCGCACGGCGCCAACCGGACCGGACGGGTGTTCACCGGCGACCGCTCCGGCGACCAGCTTTTCGCCTCCCTCTTCCGGATGGGCCTGGTCAGCGCGCCGCACAGTCTTGACGCTGCGGACGGGTTGCGCCCCAACCGTATCCGGGTCACCGCCGCCGTACGGTGCGCCCCGCCCGGCAACGCCCCCACCCCCGGCGAGCGGTCGGCCTGCCAGCCCTGGCTGGCCGCGGAGTGGCGGCTGGTCGCCCGGCATGTCCGGGTGGTGGTGGCGCTGGGCGGATTCGCCTGGAAGGCGGCGCTGACACTTCTCGGCGACCAATTCCCCACCCCGAAGCCGAAGTTCGGCCACGGCGCGTTGGCCGAGACGGATTCCGGGCTGCAGTTGCTGGGCTGTTACCACCCAAGCCAGCAGAACATGTTCACCGGGCGGCTGACCCCGGCGATGCTGGACGAGGTCTTCAGCGAGGCCGTTCGACGAGCCGGATAACCGGGATCGGCCGTCTGGTCCGGGCCTGGTATCCCTCGTAGCGATTGGCGTTGTTGGCGTTGACGATTCGCCACAGCCGCGCGTAGTCGGGGTCTTCGGGCAGCACCGGCTGCGCGGTCACCCTCAGCCGCCGCCTGCCGAGGCTGATCTCGACGTCGGGGTCGGCCCGGAGATTGTGGTACCAACCGGGAGCCCGGCGATCGCCGCCGTTGGAGGCCACCACCAGGTAGGAGTCCCCGTCGCGGGCGTAGGTCAGCGAATTGGTGCGCGCCAGTCCGGTCTTGGCGCCGACGGTGTGCAGCAACAGGCTGTTGGGGGCTCCCGGAATCCGGTGTCCGATCCAGCCTCCGGTGCCCCGGTAGACCGTGTCGTGCACCCGCACGAAAGCCCGGACCGCGGCGTCGCCGAGAGCGCTCACCGCTGCCCCGCCAGCGCATCGCGCAGCATCCGGCCGCTGGCCTCGCGGTCCGGATCGCGACGCAGCAGCATGCCTTTGACGAAGGAGAGCTTGTCGCCGTCCCGGCGCGGGACCACGTGCAGATGGATGTGGAACACCGACTGGAAGGCCGACTTACCGTCGTTGATGGCCAGATTGGCCCCGGTGGCGCCCAGTCCGGAGGACCGGGCCGCCCGCGCGACCCGCTGGCCCACCGCGATCATCCCCGCCAGCGTCTCCGGCGGGGTGTCGGTGAGGTCGACGAAGTGCGTGCGGGGAATCACCAGGGTGTGTCCGGGGGTGAACGGACGGATGTCGAGGATGCCCAGATAGTCCTCATCCTCGTAAACCCGGACGGCCGGGGCGTCGCCGGCGGCGATCGCACAGAACACACATGCCATCAGGCCACCGTAGCCGCCGCTACGGCTACGCTGCGACGGGTGGACGCCACCGATATCGCCTTCGCCGGCGCCGCCGAACAGGCCCGGATGCTGGCGGCGGGAAAGATCAGCGCCCCGGCGTTGCTGGAGCTGTATCTGGACCGCATCGCCCGGCTCGACCGCGAGTTGCGGTCCTACCGGATCGTCATGGAGCACACCGCGCGCGCCGAGGCGGCGACGGCCCAGGAGCGCCTCGACGCCGGGGAGCGGCTGCCGTTGCTCGGTGTCCCGGTGGCGATCAAGGACGACTCCGATGTCGCCGGGGAGTTCACCTGCTACGGCAGCAGCGCCTACGACCTGGAGGCCGCCGCCGACTCGGAGGTGGTGCACCGGCTTCGGGAGGCCGGTGCGGTCATCCTCGGCAAGACCTCGGTGCCGGAGATGATGCTCTGGCCGTTCACCGAGACGGTGGCGTTCGGCGCCACACACAACCCGTGGGACCTGGCCTACACCCCGGGCGGAAGCAGCGGCGGTAGCGGGGCCGCGGTCGCAGCCGGGCTGGCGCCGCTCGCGCTCGGCTCCGACGGCGCGGGCTCGATCCGTATCCCGGCCAGCTGGTGCGGCATCTACGGCCTCAAGCCGCAACGTGGACGGGTGCCGATCGGACCCGCGGAGGACCCCTGGTTCGGGCTGAGCGTCAACGGCCCGCTGGCGCGGACGGTCGAGGACGCGGCGCTGTTCCTGGACGCCACCAGCACCGGCAAGTCACCCCGTGGGGGCTTCGTCAAGGCCGCCGCCCGCAAACCCGGACGCTTGCGAATCGCGTTGAGCGCCAAGGTCCCACCGACACTGGTGGCCCGGGTCGGGCGCGCTCAGCAGCGCGCCCTGGACGGGATCGAGTCGCTGCTGCGCGATCTGGGCCACGAAGTGCTCTGGCGTGACCCGGACTATCCCGTGTGGGCGATGTACGGCCACGTCCTGCCGCGGATGTGGCGCGGCGTGTACACCGAGGTGCGCAAACTGCCCTACCCGGAGCGGCTGGAACCGCGCACCAAGGCGATCGCCCGGATCGGCTCGATGATTCCGGAGTCCCAGATGGCCAGGATCATGGCGGCCGAACCCACATTGGCGGCCCGCGTCGGGTCCCTGTTCGACGACTTCGACGTGCTCATCACCCCGGGCGCCGCGACCGGGCCGTCGCGGATCGGGCAGTACCAGCATCGCGGCGGGGTCAGCACGCTGTCGCTGGTCGCGGCGCGAGTGCCGTTCTTCGCGGTGTTCAACGCGACCGGCCAGCCCGCCGCGTCGGTGCCGTGGTTCCTCGACGGGGAGAACCTGCCGGTCTCTGTGCAACTGGTCGGACGGCCTTCGGACGAGGCGACGCTGCTGGCGCTGAGCGCCCAGATCGAGGCAGCACGCCCCTGGGCGAACCGGCGACCGGCGGTGTCGTGACCGAGGAGTCCGACCCGCTCAGCGGGCTGACCGGCCCGGCGCGGGCCGAACGGGCCGAGCTTGTCGCCTGGCTGCGGACCCAGGGCTTCTCGCAGGGGGAGATCGCGTCGTCGTTCTCGCCGGTGCTGCTGGCGGCCCGCCGCGCGCTCGGCGACGACGGTAGCTACGTGTCGGCACGCCAGATCAGTGAGTCGACCGGACTGGATCTCGATGCGCTGATCCGGTTCCAGCGGGCCGCGGGGCTTCCCCGGGTCGACGACCCCGACGCCGCGGTCTTCCTGCGCGCCGACGCCGACGCCACCAGGCACGTCCAGCGCTTCCTGGAGGTGGGCATCGACCCGGAACTGATGCTGTCGATCGTGCGGGTGCTGGCGCAGGGCCTGGCCAACGCATCGGAGGTGATGCAGGTCGCCGCGCTGGCTGCGACGCTGCGTCCGGGCTCCACCGAGGTGGAGACGGCCCGCGGGATCCAGGCGCTGGCGCGGGCCGCCATACCCCTGCTCGGCCCGATGATCGCCGACATGCTGCTGCTGCAGCTACGGCACAGCCTGCAGAACGCGGCCGTCGACGTCCGGGAGCGGGCCGCCGGTGTGCCGATACCCGAGTCGCGGATGGTCAGTGCGGCCTTCGCCGATCTGGTCGGCTTCACCGCTCTCGGCGAGGAACTGCCCCCCGAACGGCTCGAGCGGCTGTCCAACCGGCTGGCCGACCTGGCCCACGACGTGGAGGCCGGCGAGGTGCGCTTCATCAAGGCCATCGGTGATGCGGTGATGTTCGTCTCCACCGACACCGGCGCACTGCTGGAGGCGGTTCTGGCCCTGATGGCGGCCGCCGAGCGGGACGAACTGCTGCCGCGGCTTCGAGTCGGGGTCGCCTACGGGCGGGCGGTGAGCCGGGCCGGGGACTGGTTCGGCAGCCCGGTCAACACCGCCAGCAGGCTGACGTCCGTCGCCCGGCCGGGAGCGGTGCTGGTCTCGCAGGCCGCCCGTGACGACGTCGGCGACGACGAACGGTTCCGGTGGTCCGACGCGGGGATGCGCCATCTGCGCGGCATCCCCGGAACCAGCCAGCTGTTCCGGGTCCGGCATGCGGTGCGGACCGGGCAGGAATAGACCGGAGAGCGGGTCAGCGGCCCCGCAGCACCGTCATGCCGCCGGCGACGGCAGCGGCCAGAAGCAGCAGGATGGCCCAGCCGGCCCCGGCCAGCCACCAGACCGCGGCGGCGGCCAGCAGCACCGGGGACACCGCGACCAGCGTCATGACCGGGTGCTGACGCACCACATCGCGGGCGGCCCGGGCCCGCTGGGGGTCGAGTTCCCTACCGGCCATCAGGCACCAGCCGACGAGAAGGCCGGGCGGGTCCCAGAGCACGTCCCCGCCGGGGCTGAACTGCGGCGCGCGGCGGTGGGGAAACCGGTTTCGGTGTCATGGCCGTCCTTGCGATCGGATTCCCGAATCCTACCCGCTGCTGTGCGGCGCCGAGCCTGCCAAGCGGGGCGGCCTGAACTCCGACACGCCGATCCCGCCGACGATCCCCGGCCCGGGGGCCGATCTCCACCCGTGGCAACGCCGCTGATGACGACCCCATTCGCGGGCTTCCGGCCATCCGCGACACCGCCGGCGGGCTGAGAACTCTCAGCGACTTAACAACTGCTTCTAAGGAGAACCGCCGACAAGAGCGGACAATCGGTGGTGGTGATGGCGGGCCGAGGCCGGAGATTCCTTCCTTCGGTGCTCACGACCTCGGGCCCTACCGGGTCGGGCAAGGCGGTGAGTTGCGGACATCCCTACATCCGCGATTCGCCCCCGCCCTCACCAGGCATCCCACGCGCCGCTGAGCCCGGCTTCTTTGGTCGCGCCGCATCACGCACGTGTCATCTCCCAATAGGTCCCCTGCCGGGCCATCAGATCGGCGTGGGTGCCGGCTTCGACGATCCGTCCGCCGACGACCACCGCGATGAGGTCCGCGTCGCGGACGGTCGACAGCCGGTGGGCGATGATGAAACTGGTTCGGCCACGGCGTAAGCCGGCCAGCGCCCGGCGGACCTGGAGTTCGGTGCGGCTGTCGACCGAACTCGTCGCCTCGTCGAGGATCAGCAGCTGCGGGCGCGCTAGGAATGCCCGCGCGATCGCGATCAACTGCCGCTCGCCGGCGCTGAGTCTGGCTCCGTCATCGCCGACCCTGGTCTGGTAGCCGTCGGGCAGTGAGCGCACGAAGGAGTCGACGTGGGCGGCCCGGGCGGCGGCCACGATGTCCTCCTCGGCGGCCTCGGGCCGACCGTAGGCGATGTTCTCGGCGATGGTGCCGCCGGTGAGCCAGGTGTCCTGCAGGACCATGCCGATCCGGGACCGCAGCGACTGCCGGCTCACCGCCCGGACGTCCACCCCGTCGATCAGTATCCGGCCGGAGTCGACCTCGTAGAACCGCATCAACAGGTTCACCAGCGTTGTCTTTCCGGCGCCGGTGGGGCCGACGATCGCCACGGTGGAGCCGGGCTCGGCCACCAGCGAGACGTCCTCGATCACCGGTGTGCCGGGCCGGTAGCCGAACCGCACGCGCTCGAACTCCACCCGACCCGGGCCGGGGGGCAGTTCCGCCCGCGGGTCGGGGCTCTGCTCGGGCTCGTCGAGCACCTCGAACACCCGCTCCGCGCTGGCCACCCCCGACTGCAGCATGTTGTAGAACCCGGCCAGCTGGGTCAGCGGCTGGTTGAACTGGCGGACGTACTGGATGAACGCCTGAACGCCGCCCAGGGTCATCCGCCCGCCGGCGACCTGATAGCCGCCGATCACCGCGACCGCGACGTAGCTGAGGTTGCCGATGAACATCGTGACCGGCGCGATGAGCCCGGACAGGAACTGCGCCCCGGAGCTCGTCTGGCGCACATCGGAGTTGAGGTCGCCGAACCGCTGCTGTGCCGCCGCGCGGTGGCCGAAGGTCTTGACCACGGTGAAACCGCTGTAGGTCTCCTCGATGTGGGCGTTGAGGCGGCCGGTGTGGCCCCACTGGGCGACGAACTTGGCCCGCGACCGGCGTGCTATCGCCCGGGTGGCCAGTAACGAGAAGGGCACCGCGAGAAGGGTTATCAGTGCCAGCAGCGGGGAGATGCTCAGCATCATGGCCAGCACCGCGAAGACCGTGAGCACCGCGGTGAGCAGCTGGCTGATCGTCATCGACACCGAGGTGGCGATGTTGTCGACGTCGTTGGTGACCCGGCTGAGCAGCTCACCGCGCTGGCGGGAATCGAAGTAGGCCAGCGGCAGCCGGTGCACCTTGTCCTCGACCTCGGCGCGCAGGGTGACCACGGTCCGCTGGACCACCACGTTGAGCAGCCGTGCCTGGGCCCACAGCAGCAGCGCGGCGGTCAGATAGAGCGCCAGCGCCAGCAGCAGGGTCCGGCCGACCGCCCCGAAGTCCACGCCCCGGCCGGGGATGACGTCCATTCCGGAGAGCAGGTCGGCGAAGCTGTCCTCACCGCGTGCCCGGGCGTCGGCGACGGCCTGGGCCTTGGTGATCCCCTCCGGAAGCCGGCGCCCGATCACCCCGTTGAACAACAGGTCGGTGGCGTGGCCGAGCACCCGCGGGCCGATGGCCGACAACGCGATGCCGACGACGGCCATCGTCAGCACCGCGACGATGAGCCGGCGGTGCGGTGTCAGCCGCCCCAGCAGTCGCAGCGCCGATCCGGAGAAGTTCCGGGATCGCTCCCGGGCGGGGTCGACCGGTGACCGAGAGCGGCCGCGCATCGACGGCGCGGTCATGGAATGCCCCCGACCCCGGCACCGGCGGACTGGGATTCGGCGAACTCGGCGTAGGCGGGGCAGGCCGACAGCAGGACATCATGCCGACCGACCCCGGCGACCCTTCCGCCATCGAGGACGACGATCTGATCGGCGCTCATCACCGTCGAAATGCGCTGAGAGACAATGATGATCGTTGCGTCGTGGGCCGCCTCGGCCAGCGCCGCCCGAATCCGGGCGTCGGTTCGGGCGTCGAGGGCGGAGAACGGGTCGTCGAACAGATAGATCGGCGGGCACCGGATCACCGCCCGGGCGATCGCCATCCGCTGCCGCTGACCGCCGGAGAGGTTCGCCCCGCCCTGGGCGACCGGCATGTCCAGACCGGCGGGGTCGCGCCGGACGAAGTCGTCGGCGGCGGCCACCCGCAGCGCCGCCCACATGTCCTCGTCTGTCGCGTCGGCCTTGCCGTAGCGCAGATTGTCCGCCACCGTCCCGGAGAACAGGTATCCGCGCTGGGGCACCAGCCCGAACGTCGCCCACAGCTCTTCGGTCCGGTAGTCGCGGACGTCCACCCCGTCGACCCGTACCGCTCCGGCAGTGACGTCGAAGAGCCGACAGGCCAGCGAGACCAGGGTCGACTTGCCCGAGCCGGTGCCGCCGACGATCGCCGTCGTGGTCCCGGGCCGTGCGATGAACGAGACGTCCGCGAGTACCGGGCGTTCGGCCTCGGGGTGTGTGAAGCTCACCCCGTCAAGGGTCAGGGTGCCGCGCGGGCCGGGCTGCGGCCGGCGCGGGACGGCGGGGTCGGTGACCGCCGGCGGGGTGTCGAGCACCTCGCCGACCCGCTCGGCGCAGACCGAGGCCCGCGGCAGCATCACCATGACCAGGGTGGCCATCAGCACCGCCATCAGGATCTGCATGAAATAGGACAGGAAGGCGATCAGCGATCCGACCTGCATCTGGCCGGCGTCGATGCGCATCCCGCCGAACCAGATCAGGGCGACGCTGGAGATGTTGACGGTCAGCGTGGTCACCGGGAGCATCAGGGCCTGCCAGCGTCCGGCCGACAGCGCGGCCTCGGACACCGCGACGCTGGCCTGCTCGAAGCGCCGCCGCTCGAAGGGCTCCCGGGCGAAGGCCCGGACCACCCGGATACCGGCGAGCTGCTCGCGCATCACCCGGTTGACTCCGTCGATGAGCCGCTGAAGGGAACGGAAGATCGGGAGCATCCGCGTCACGATCAGGTAGTTGCCCAGCGCCAGGACCGGCACGCTGACCCCCAGCAGCCAGGCCAGGCCGGCGTTCTGCCGGATCGCCATGACGATCCCGCCGATGCTCATGATCGGGGCGGTGACCAGCACGGTGGCCGTCATCTGCACGATCGTCTGCAGCTGCCCGACGTCGTTGGTGGTCCGGGTCAGCAGGGACGGCGCCGAGAACCGGGCGACTTCGGCCCCGGAGAATGTGAGCACGTGGCCGAACAGGTCCGCGCGCACGTCGTGGGCGAAACCGGTTCCGGTGCGCGAGGCGAAGAAGACCGCGCCGACCGCGCACACCCCCTGTACGGCGGTCACGGCCAGCATCACCACTCCCAGCCGCGCGATCAGGGCGGTGTCCCCGACGGCGACGCCGTCGTCGATGATGGCCGCGTTGAGGGCGGGCAGGTACAGCGACGCCATGGCGCTCACGGTCTGCAGCGCGACCACCGCGGCCAGCGGCCAGCGGTACGGCCAGAGGTACCGCCGCAGCAGCGCCAGGAGCATCCCGTTACTGTCCCACACTCCTCCGGGGTGGCATACCGGCAGTTCAGACGGCATATTGGCGGGCCGGCGGGGGGCTGCGGTTACAGTGCATACCGTGACAACGGTGACGATGACCGCGAGCCGGACCTTCGCCCTCGCTGTCGCCGCCGCCGCGGCGGCCGGCCTGCTGGGCGGTTGTTCGGGTTCCGATGCCGACCAATCGGAGGGTGGCCAGGCCCAGGATGTTCCGGTCGCGGGGCAGATCGTGCACGGCCCGTTCTTCCCCGAGTGCGGCGGCATCTCCGACGAGACCCTCGCCGAGCAGACCCGGGTGAGCGGGCTGGTGAAGACGGCGGCCAACTCGGTGGGCTGCCAGTGGCTGGTCGGCGGCGGCATCCTGGGGCCGCACTTCTCCTTCACCTGGTTCCGGGGCAGCCCGATCGGCCGGGAGCGCAAGACCGAGGAGTTGTCGCGCACCAGCGTCGAGGACATCGAGATCGAAGGCCAGCCGGGGTTCATCGCGGTGGGCACCGACCCGATCCTGGGGGACAACCTGTGCGAGATCGGCATCCAGTTCAACGACGACTTCATCGAGTGGTCGGTGAGCTTCGCCGACGAGTCCTATCCGCCGGCCTGCGACGTGGCCAAGGAACTCACCCGCCAGTCGATCGTGAACTCGCAGTGACCGGCCGTCGACGGCTCGCCGCCGCAACCGCGATGCTCGGCTGCGTCGCGGTGCTCAGCGGCTGCGCCAACACGGTGGAGGGCACCGCGATGCGGGCTGGTACGGCGCGCAACAACGACTCGGCCCAGAAGTACCCGAACCTGCTCAAGGAATGCGACGTCCTGACCACCGACGTGCTCGCCGAGACGGTCGGCGCGGACCCGCTGGACATCCAGAGCACCTTCGTCGGCGCGGTCTGCCGCTGGCAGGCGCTCAACCCCGCCGGGCTGGTCGACATCACCCGGTTCTGGTTCGAGCAGGGCAGCCTGGACAACGAGCGGGCGACCGCCGAGAAGATGAACTACCAGATCGAGACCCGCGCTATCGCCGGGGTGCCCTCGATCGTGATGCGCACCAGCGACCCCAACGGTGGCTGCGGAGTCGCCAGCGACGCCGCCGGCGTGGTGGGCTGGTGGGTCAACCCCCAGGCTCCCGGCACCGACGCTTGCGGTCAGGCCATCACCCTGATGGAACTGACCCTGGCGACCAATTCCTGAGCCCCGCCCGCCGCGCTCTCAGCGTGGGACGTGGAACTCGGTCAGCGTGGCGGTACGCGGGGCCAGTTCGGGCCACCGGTCCGTCACCTGAAGAACGGCGATCCCCGACGTCGGGAACTTCGCCGCGATGCGGCCGGTGACCTCGCGGTCGCTGTCCGGTCCGGCCAGCCCGAGGGACACCGCGCTCATCGTGGGCTCGTGGCCGACGACCAGCAGGGTCCGCACATCGTCTCCGACCCCGTTGATCTCGGCGATCATCTCGCCCGGGGCCGCGCCGTAGAGCCGGTCCAGGAAACTCACCGGCGCCTCGACGGCCGTGCACTGCAGGGTCTGGCGGGTCCGGGTCGCCGACGAACACAGCACCGCGTCGATCTCGGGCAGGCTGGCCCGCAGCCAGTCGCCGGCCAGGGCGGCCTCGCGCTCCCCGCGTGGGGCCAGCGGCCGCTCGTGGTCGGCCACCCCGGCGGGATAGTCGGCTTTGGCGTGTCTCATCAACACCAGCGTTCTCACCCGTACCAGGTTAGGCCACATGCCGATTCGGGTCCGCGGAGTTGTCAGAACCCCGACCTACACTCGCGCGCAGGCCGGGAACGCCGGCCGGCGCACCGGAGAGGATGAGGGGGCGATGAAGTTCCTGCATACCGCGGACTGGCAGCTGGGCATGGTCCGCAAGCGCCTGGGACCCGAGTCCCAGCCGCGCTTCGCCGCCGCGCGCCGGGACGCGGTGGCGGCGCTGGGTCCCCTGGCCAGGGAGTCCGGGGCCGAGTTCGTGGTGGTCGCCGGTGACGTGTTCGACGCCAACCAGCTCCCGCCGGAGGTCATCAGCCAGTCGCTGGAGGCGATCCGCGCCATCGAGGTGCCGGTGTTCCTGCTGCCCGGGAACCACGACCCGCTCGACGCCGGCTCGGTGTACACCAGCGCGCTGTTCGCCCGGGAGTGCCCGGCCAATGTCACCGTCCTGGACCGGGCCGGGGTGTTCGACGTGCGCGAGGGTCTGCAGATCGTCGCCGCGCCGTGGCGCTCCAAACGGCCCACCACCGACCTGACCGCCGGGGTGCTCGCCGACCTGCCCGCCGACGGGACCGCACGGGTGCTGGTGGCGCACGGCGCCGTCGACGTGCTCGACCCCGACACGGCCAACCCGGCCCGGATCGCGCTGGCCGGTCTCACCGCCGCCCTGGAGCGCTCCGCGGTGCACTACGTCGCGTTGGGCGACAAGCATTCCCGGACCGAGGTCGCCGAGCGGGTGTGGTACTCCGGCGCCCCGGAGGTCACCAACTACGACCACGTGGAGCCCGACCCCGGACACGTGCTGATCGTCGACATGGATCTGGCCGACCCCGCGCACCCGGTTCAGGTGGAGTCCCGCCGGGTGGGCAGCTGGCGGTTCCTCACCCTGCGCCGGGAGGTCAGCGACAGCCGCGACATCGCCGATCTCGACCTCAACCTCGACCAGCTCCCCGACAAGGAGCGCACCGTGGTCCAGCTCGCGCTGCGGGGGACGCTGACCGTCACCGACCGGGCCAGGCTGGACTCCTGCCTGGACGCCTACTCCCGGAGGTTCGCCCTGCTGCGGCTGTGGCAGCGGGAGACCACCCTGGCCGTTATGCCGTCCGACGGTGAGTTCGACGACCTCGGCGTCGGCGGATTCGCCGCCGACGCGCTGGCCGAACTGGTCGAGACCGCCCGCTCGGGCGGCGAGCAGGCCGACGCCGCCCGCGGCGCGCTGTCGCTGCTGCTGCGGCTGCATCAGGAGGGCGTCGTCGCATGATCCTGCACCGGCTGCGGCTGACGAACTTCCGCGGTGTCGCCGACCGTGAGATCGCCTTCCCCGACAACGGGGTCGCGGTCGTGTGCGGGCCCAACGAGGTCGGCAAGTCCTCCATGCTGGAGGCCCTCGACCTGCTGCTGACCTACCGCGACCGTTCCGGGCACCGCGACGTCAAGCGGGTCAAGCCCACCCACGCCGACGTCGGCGCCGAGGTGGAGGCCGAGATCAGCACCGGGGCTTACCGTTTCGTCTACCGCAAACGCTTCCACAAGAAATGCGAGACCCACCTGCGGCTCCTCGCCCCCTCCCGCTCAGACCTGGACGGCGACGAGGCCCACGACCGGGTCACAGCGATGATCGAGGAGACCGTCGACGTCCGGCTGTGGGAGGCGCAGCGGGTGCTGCAGTCTGCGGTCACCGCCGACGTCGACCTGTCCGGTTGCGACGCGCTGTCCCGAGCGCTGGACGTGGCCGCCGGCGAGGCCGCCGAGGCGACCGGCGCCGAATCTCTGCTCGTCGACCGGATCGACGCCGAGTACGCCCGGTACTTCACCGGCACCGGCCGGCCCACCGGCATCTGGAAGGACACGATCGCCGGACTGGCTGAGGCCCAGGCCCGCGCCGAGGCGTGCGCCGCCCGGGTCGCCGAGGTCGAGGAACGGGTGAACCGGCACGAGGAGCTGAGCCTCGCCCTGCAGGAGCTCACTGCGTCCGTCGAGCCCGCCGCCTGCCGTCTGGCCGCCGCGCGGGCCGCCGCCGACGGGCTCGCCGAACTGGCCGCCGGGGTCGATGAGGCCCGGCTGCAGGCCCAGGCCGCACAGGCCAGGAGCGCGCAGTCGGCCGCGGCGCTGGACCACCGCGGGCAGCTCGTCGCCGGGGAACAGCGCAGGGCCGCCGACCTGGAACAGGCCCGGGCCCTGCTGGAGCCCGCCCGGCAGCGGCTGGTCCTGGCCGAGGCCGCCCGCGACGCCGCAGTCTCGGCTGCCGCGCAGGCCGAGGCCGCCCTCGGGGAGGCCCAACGCCGGCAGGACACCGCCCGTGCGGCCCACCGCGTGTGCCTGGCCCGCGACGAGGTGGGCCGGCTGGCCGGCCGGCTGGAACTGATCGACGGGACCGCGCGGAATCTGGCCGGTCTCGACGCCGAGCTGGCGGCGCTCACCCCCGATCCCGACGCCCTGGCCGCTATCGAGAACGCCGCGGCGCAGGTGAGCTCACTGCAGTCGCGGCGTGACGCCGCCGCCGGGACCGTCGAGTTCATCGCCGCCTCCGGGGTGCGGCTCACCGTGGACGGGGAACCGTTCACCCTGCCCGCCGGGCAGAGCCTGGCCCGGCCGGTGTCGGCGGAACTGAGCGTCGAGGTTCCCGGCGTGCTGACCGTGCGCGTCGACCCCGGCGCCGGGGTCGCGGAGCTGCAGTCCCAGCTCGCTTCCGCCGAGGAGGCGCTGAGCCGGGCGCTGGAGGCGGCCGGGGTGGCCGACCTGTCCGCCGCCCGGGCCGCCGGCACCCGCCGCGCCGAACTGGTCCACGACCGGGCCACGATGGCGGCAACCCTGGAGGGTCTGCGCGCCGGTGAGGACCCCGAGCAGCTGCGGACCCGGCTGGCCGAGTTCACCGCCACCCTGGAGACCGCCACCCGTGAAAACGGCGCCCTCGAGACCGGCGCCGAGGAGACCGCCCGGGACGCCGCCGCCGAACTCGACGCCGCCACCGAGGCCGTCGATCTGGCCCGCGCCGCCGCCGAGGCCGCCAGAGCCGGCGCCGAGGCCGCGGCGGCCGCGCTCGGTGAGGCCGCCACCGAGGTGACCGTGCTCAGCACCCGTGCCGAGAACGCCGGGGCCGAACTCGCCGAGTCCACCGCGCAGCTGGCCGCCCGGCGCGCCGAGGCCACCGACGACGAAGTGGCCGGGGCGGCCGCTGCCGACGCCGATCTGCTCAGGCAGGCCGAAGGGGTGTCGGCGGAGCTGACCGCCCGGTACCGCGCTGCTCAGCCCGAGGCCGTCAAGGCCGAACTCGAGGCCGCCCAGGCCGCCTCGGAGTCGGTCCGCGCCCGGCGCGACGACACCGAGCGCGAGCTCAACCGGATCACCGCCGAACTCGGCGTCATCGGCGGGGAGGGGCGGCACGGCAAACTCGCCGAGGCGCAGGCCGCCCTCGCCGACGCGCAGGCCGAACACGACCGGATCGGCGCCCGCGCCGAGGCGGCGATGCTGTTGCGCGACACCATGAACCGGCACCGGGACAACACCCGTCAGCGTTATGTCCAGCCCTACCGCTCCGAACTGGAACGGCTGGGCCGGATCGTGTTCGGCCAGAGCTTCGAGGTCGAGGTGGACACCACGCTGGCCATCCGGACCCGCACCCTGGAGGGGTGCACGGTGCCCTACGAGTCGCTGTCCGGCGGCGCCAGGGAGCAGTTGGGCATCCTGGCCCGGCTCGCCGGCGCGGCCCTGGTCGCCGAGGAGGACTCGGTGCCGGTTCTGATCGACGACGCTCTCGGGTTCACCGACCCCGACCGGCTCATCCGGATGGGTGAGGTGTTCAACGCCGTCGGAGACCGTGGCCAGGTGATCGTGCTGACCTGCCAGCCCGACCGCTACGCCGGGATCGACGGGGCCTCGGTGATCGAACTGTCCGCCTGACCCGCGGGGGCGTCAGTCCGCCAGCGCGAGGACCTCGTCGAAGCCGGCGACCAGGCAGTCGAAGAACTCGTCGAAGTCCGGGATCGCCCCGGTATCGACGTCGATGCCCAACGCGCAGGTGTCGCAGTAGGTCAGCAGCGTGACGTTGACCGCTGAGCCGATGGTGGGACCGAACGCGTACTGGGTGCGCACCTTCGCCCCGGCGAGGTAGACCGGGACCGGAACCCCCGGCACGTCGCTGGCCAGAAAGTCGACCTTGCGCAACACCGAACCGATGTACCAGCGCGGCATCAGGTTCATCGCGCCGGCGATCAGCTGGATGTAGGGCGTGGACTTCTCGTTGCGGACCCGGTTGGTGCGCTCCCGGATCTCACTGATCCGCAGGGCGGGGTCGGCCAGCCCCACCGGAACGTCGAAGCGCGCCAGCGTGATCCGGTTGCCGCCCATCTCGTCGCCGTCCCGGCGGACGCTGATGGGCATGGTCAGGTGCAGATCGCCGACCGTCACGCCGTGTTTGTCGTGGTAGCGCCGCAGGCCACCGGAGATCCCGGCCACGAACGCGTCGTTGAGCGCGCCTCCGCTGCGGTGGGCGGCCTCCTTCATGGCCGGCAGCGGCACCTCGTGCACACCGAGTCGGCGCACCAGGGTGCGCTGGGTCATCAGCGGCGAGCCGGTCTCGCTGACCGGCCGCATCGTCCGGTAGACCGAAGCGGCCAGTTCGCCGGCCGAGGCGGCGGTCTGCAGCGGCCGGCGGACGGCGTTGAACAGCAGCCTGGGTGCGGCGCCGGCCGCACCGGTGACCGCCTTGCCGACCAGTCCCAGGTCGTAGCGGACGATCTGCGCCAGATCGTCGAGGTAGTCGCCGAGCACCCCGCGCTCGTGCACCTTCGGCTGGCCGGACTTGGTCTCGACGTCCTCGAGGGCCCGCGGCTCTTCGGTCACGTCGAACAGGTGCATGGCGATCTGCACCCCGCCGACGCCGTCGGTGAGCCCGTGGTGGAACTTGCACAGCACCGCCGCGCCGCCGTCGTCGAGGTCCTCGATCAGGGTGGCCGTCCACAGCGGCCGGGCCCGGTCGAAGTCCGACATCGCCGCGATCCGCGCCATCTCCAGAACGCCCTCGAGGTTGCCCGGTTCCGGGGCCGACACCCGACGCAGGTGGAAGTCGATGTCGAAGTCCGGGGCGTCCTCCCAGCGCGGCGGCGCCGGCGGCGGGGATTCCACCACCCGCTGACGCCAGATCGGCAGGTTGCGCGAGAGGACCTCGAAACGGGCCCGCACCACGCCCCAGTCCGGGGAGCGGTCGAGCATGATCACCGTCACCACGGTGGACCTCAGCCGCGGATCGGATTCCATCGCCCAGGTGAACGCGTCGGTCTGGCTCATGAACTCGGTCATCGTGAGCCCAAATGTACGCCGCGGAATGTGGCGCACCTCACCCCCGCGGGAACTGGTGACCTTCGGCCCCGGGGCTGCCGGCTCAGGACCCCGGCGGCTTCATGAACCCGATGGCGCTGTAGTCCAGGTCGCCCAGACCCGACGGGCCGAAGTTGGCCAGGTCGGACCGGACCGCGGAGTTCCCGGGGGACTGGAACAGCGCCAAGCTGAACACCTCGGCCCACAGCAGTTCGTCTACCTCGTTGGCCAGCACCCGGGCCTTCGCCGGATCGAGTTCATCGAGGGTCTGATCCACCTTGGCGTCGATCTCGGGGCTGGAGATCTTTCCGAAGTTGCTCTCCGCCCCGGTGGTGAAGATCTGGTTGAGGCAGCACAGCGCGAACGCGTCTCCCACCCAGGAGAACTGGGTCACGTCGAAGTCGCCGACGGTGACGTGGTTGCTGAAGAACCCGTTGGCCGACTTGACGTCGAGTTCCATCTTGACCCCGATCTGGGCCAGGCTGTTCTGGATCACCTGCCCGACCTGCCGGGCGGACTGGCCGTCATAGAGCACGTTGCGGATGACCAGCGGCGTGCCGTCCTTCTCCCGGAAGTCGCCGTTGAGCGTCCAGCCCAGCGCGTCCAGTTCAGCCCTGGCCTGCTCCGGGTCGAAGGCGACGACCGCACTGTTGTCCTGGTAGCCCTCCTGGCCGGCGACGAAGATGTGGTTGCCCAGCGGGGTGGGGTCGGTCACCAGCCCGCGCTGGGTCACATCGACCACGGCCTGCCGGTCGATGCCCTTGGCGACCGCCTGCCGCAGCGCCTTGTCGGCCAGGATGGAGCCCGGTGCCCCGTTGAAGGTGAGGTGATACCAACTCGGCGCCGGGGCGCGGCGGATCGAGACGCCGTCGGTGCGCTCGGCGATGGTGAGCTCGTCGAGCGAGGCGATCCCGGTGGCGTCGATGGTCTTGTTCTGCAGCGCCGGAATCCGCGCGGCGTCGTCGAGAACCAGATAGGTGATGGTGTCCAGCAGCGGCGGGGTTCCCCACCAGTCCGGGTTGCGGGTCAGCGTCACCCGCTGGGCGGTGCGGTCCACGTTGGAGATCACGAACGGCCCCGCCGACGGGCCGGGTTCGCGCAGCTGACCCTTGTTGAAGACCTCCGGGTCGGAGGTCATGCTCCTGGGCAGCAGCATCGTGTTGCCGGCGAACATCCCGCGCCACTCCGGGTAGTGCTCGGCGAAGGTGACGATCGCCTGACGGTCGTCGACGCCCCGGGTCACCGAGGCGACCCGGTCGGCGCCGTTGGGGGAGGCGATCGCGAACGCCTTGTCCTTGCCGCTGGTGGCGTTGATCTGGGAGGCGATGTCCTCCCAGGTGATCGGGGTGCCGTCGGTCCAGGTGGCTTCGGGGTTGATGGTGTAGACGACGACCTGCGGCTCGGTGCCGGTGAGCTCGATGTCGGTGAAGTAGTCGGTGTTGACCTTCATCGAACCGTCCGGGGCGACGATGAACGAGCGTGGCATCGTCGGCCGCAGCATCCCCCCGGTATCGGCCTCGTTGCCGTCGATGTTGAGGGTGTTGAAGTTCGACGGCAGCGCGCCGATCGCCAGGCGCAGGTCGCCGCCCTGCTGCAGGGTGGCCGGATCCTGCGGGTTGATATCGCTGGCCGAGCCGAGTTCGGCCTTGCCGGCCGTCCCCGACGGGGCCCGGCCGCCCGAGGAGCACCCCGCCGAGAGCAGACTCGCGGCCACCATCCCGGTCACCATCACCGCGAGCAGACGCGAAGTGTTCCGGACACGCCGGGTTGAGGAGACTTTTGTGTCTGTTCGCCGAGGGGTCACACCCGCTGACTCTAGCGGCGGGCCGGGTCCGGTTGGGGGATCGCGGCCAGCAGTTGGCGGGTGTACTCGTCGCGCGGCGCGGTGAACACCTGCTCGCTGTCGCCGTACTCGACGATCCGCCCGCGGTGCATCACCGCGACCCGGTGCGCCAGGTGCTTGACCACCGACAGGTCGTGGGAGACGAACAGATACGACAGGTCCAGGTCGCGCTGAAGGTCGAGAAGCAGGTTGATGATGCCGGCCTGGATCGAGACGTCCAGCGCCGACACCGGCTCGTCCAGCGCCAGGATCTTGGGCCGCAGCGCCAGCGCCCGGGCGATCCCGATGCGCTGTTTCTGTCCGCCGGAGAACTCCCCCGGGTAGCGGCTTGCGTCGGCCCGGCGCAGGCCCACCAGCTCCAGCAGCTCGGCCACCCGGACATCGGTAGCCGCCTTGTCGAAGCCGTTGGCCTGCAACGGTTCTGCCAGTACCTCGAACACCGGGAGTCGGGGGTCCAGCGCGGCCACCGGATCCTGGAACACCACCTGGACGTCGCCGCGCAGCTCGCGGCGGCGCTGCCGGGACAGGGTGGCGACGTCGCTGCCGAGGATCTCGATGGACCCGGTCTGGGGGGCCTGTAACTCCAGGATCTCGTGCAGGATGGTGGACTTCCCCGAGCCGGACTCGCCGACTATGCCCAACGTGTGGCCCTGTGTCAGTTCGAAGCTGACGTCGTCGACGGCGCGCACCTCCCCGATCCGACGGCGCAGCACCACCCCCTTGGTCAGCCGGTAGGTCTTGGACAGCCCCCGAACCCGCACCACCACCTCGGGTTCGGTCCGCTCGTCGTGGCCGGTCGCCTCGACGGGGACCCGGAAGATCTCGGCGGCGCTGCGGCCGCCCACCTCATCGGCGCGGATGCAGGCCGCCCGGTGATCCGGCGCGACCTCGGCCAGCGGCGGCTCGGCGTTCCCGCAGTCGTCGACCGCCAGCGGGCAACGGGGCAGGAACGGGCAGCCCGGCGGCAGCGCCACCAGCGACGGTGGCGCACCGGGAATCGGCACCAGCCGGGCGCCGCGCGGCGCGTCGAGGCGGGGCACCGAGCCCAGCAGCCCCGCGGTGTAGGGCATCCGGCGGTCGGCGTAGAGCTGCCCGACTGCGGCGGTCTCCACCGCCCGCCCCGCGTACATCACCAGGGCGCGGTCGGCGAACTCGGCCACCACCCCAAGGTCGTGAGTAATGATCAGCACCCCGGCGCCGGTCACGTCGCGCGCGGTCCGCAGCACGTCGAGAATCTGTGCCTGCACGGTGACGTCCAGCGCGGTGGTCGGCTCATCGCAGATCAGCAGATCCGGGTCGTTGGCGATCGCGATCGCGATCACCACCCGCTGACGCTCCCCGCCGGACAGTTCGTGCGGGAAGGCCCGCGCGCGCCGGGCCGCCTGCGCGATGCCGACGAGTTCGAGAAGTTCCACGGCCCGGCCGCGGGCCTCGCTCCGGCCGATATCGCGGTGGTGGACGGTGATCGCCTCGGCGATCTGGTCGCCGACGGTGTAGACGGGGGTCAGTGCCGACATCGGATCCTGGAACACGGTGCCGATCCGCGCGCCCCGGATCGCCGACATCGCGCTGTCGGGCATGCCCAGCAGTTGCTCGCCCTGCAGCCGCACCGATCCCGAGACCGCCGCGTATTCCGGGAGCAGTCCGATCACCGCCATCGCCGCCGCGGACTTGCCCGAGCCGGACTCTCCGACCATCGCCACCACCTCGCCGGGGGCGACCCGGTAGGACAGCCCGCGCACGGCGTGCAGTTCGCCGGTGTCGGTGGGGAAGCTGACCTGCAGGTCGTCGACCTCCAGCAGCGGGTGTCGCGGCTCCAGTTCGGTCACCCCGTGCTCACCCCGACTTCCGGGCGGGCCGCAGGTGGGCGCTTCCGGGATCCAGCGCGTCGCGCAGTCCGTCGCCGATCAGGTTGGCGCACAACACGATCAGCACCAGGACGCCGGCCGGGAACAGGAACACCCACGGGAACGTCGTCGCCGATTTGGTGCCCTCGGCGATCAGGGTGCCCAGCGAGACGTCCGGCGGCTGGACGCCGAAACCCAGGAAGCTCAAACCGGTTTCGGCCAGGATCGCGATGCCGACGTTCAGCGCGGTGTCGATGATCAGGATCGAGGCCACGTTGGGCAGGATGTGGCGGACGATGATCGTGCGGTTGGGCACCCCCATGTAGCGGGCGGCGGTGACGTATTCGCGCTCGCGCAGGCTCATCGTCAACCCCCGTACGATGCGCGAGCTGATCATCCAGCTGAACACCGAGAGCAGCACGATCAGCAGCGCGATGTTGGCGTTGTTCTTGGTGCGCGGGCTGGTGATGGCGATCAGGATGAAGCTGGGCACCACCAGCAGCAGGTCGACGACCCACATCAGCACCCGGTCGCGCCAGCCGCCGAAGTAGCCCGCGATGGAGCCGACGGTGGCCGCGATCAGCGTCGAGATCACCGCCACGCACAGCCCGATCAGCATCGACTTCTGCATTCCCCGCAGCACCTGGGCGAACAAATCCTGGCCGATGGCGTTGGTGCCGAACCAGTGCTCGGGGCTGGGCGGGGACTGGAGGTTGGCGAAGTCCAGGTCGGTGTGGGAGTGCGGCAGAAGCGGCGGCAGCGCGTAGGCGGCGACGAACATCACCACCAGCACCACCAGCGCGGCGACCGCCAACCGGTTGTGGGCGAACCGGCGCAGCACCAGGGTGCGCCGGGAGACGAACGCCCCGGCCTGCGGTGTCCCCGTCGACCCGCTCATGTCACCCGCACCCGCGGGTCGAGAATCGCGTAGATGACGTCGGAGAGCAGGCCCGCCAGCAGCACCACCGCCCCGGAGAACACGGTGATCGCGGCGATGATGTTGGTGTCCTGGGTGGCGATGCCGGTGACCACCCATTCGCCCATGCCGTGCCAGCCGAAGATCTTCTCCACGAACACCGCCCCGGTCACCAGGCCGGCGACGCTGTAGGCGAACAAGGTGGCCATCGGGATCAGCGCCGTGCGCAGGCCGTGTTTGAACAGCGCCGCCCGCCGGGTCAGTCCTTTGGCCCGGGCTGTGCGGATGAAGTCCTGGCCGAGGACGTCGAGCATGGCGTTGCGCTGGTAGCGGCTGTACCCGGCGATCGCCATCAGCGCCAGGGTCAGGGTGGGCAGAACCAGATGCTGGATCCGGTCGACGAACTGGTTCCACGCGCCGCCGGCGACATTGGGTGAGGTCTCGCCGGTGTACTCGAACAGTTGAACTCCGAGCACCGAGTTGACCCGCAACGCCCCGAGGATCAGCAGGTTGGCGATCACGAACGAGGGCGTGCTGATGATCAGCAGCGACAGCAGCGTGATGACCCGGTCGGAGAGCCGGTACTGGCGGATGGCCCCCCACGCGCCGACCACCACCCCGATGACGGTGCCCAGCACCGAGCCGATCACCAGCAGTCGCAGGCTCACCCCGATCCGCCGCCACAACTCCTCGCTTACCGGCTGGCCGGCGATGGTGGTGCCGAAGTCGCCGCGCACCGCCCCGGAGACCCAGTGCGCGTAGCGCACCGGCACCGGCTTGTCGAGGTCCAGTTCGGCGGCCTTGGCGTCGATGACCGCCTGCGGGGGCCGCGGGTTGCGCTGCTCCAGGCTGTTCAGCGGGGTGAAGGTGTAGGAGGTCAGCGCGAAGGTCAGGAATGACGCCAGTGCCAGCAGCAGCAGGTAGTTCAGCAGCCGCCGGGCCAGGAACCGGGTCATCGGCGGCTACCGGCTCGTCGCATGCAGCACAGGGTAGGAGATGACGGGCCGCCGCCCGGGCAGGCCGCGGCGCGCGCCCCGGCGCTCACTCCCGGAGGTGGAAGTCGGCGAAGTCGAAGCCGGGCACCACGACGCAGCTGACCAGGCTCGGTTCGGAACCCGCCGGCCGGGCCCGGCTCCAGTGCCGGCCCGGGACCAGCGCCTGGGGGTGCTGACCGGCTTCGACGTCGGGACCCAGGATCCACTGGGTGGCAGTCTCCGGGTCGGGGCCGTGCTCCAGGATCAGCGGGCTGCCCCGGTGGTGCAGCCACAGTTCGGCGCTGCGCACCGTGTGCCAGGCGGACTGTTGGCCGGGCATCAGCACGAACAGGATCGCCGTGCCTGCGCTGCGGGGGCCCCCGTAGTCCGGCGGGAGCGCCTCGGGGCCGATCGTCATCTCACTGCGCCAGGTCTCGCGGTAGAAGCCGCCCTCGGGATGTGGGGCGAGATCGAGGCAGCGCACCCACTCCGGGAGTTCCTTGGCTTCCGTCATTGTCGGCCTCCTCCACGATCGGCATCAGCGGGCCTGGGTCAGACCGTAGCCGTTCGACCGAAGGTCGCCGCGGTCTACTATCGCGATGTTCTGAGCCCGAACGACGAGAGGCAGCCCCGTGAGCGTCACCGACGACTACCTGGCCAACAACGCCGAGTACGCCAAGAACTTCTCCGGGCCGTTGCCGCTGCCGCCGAGCAAGCAGGTGGCGGTCGTGGCGTGCATGGACGCCCGGATGGACGTCTACCGGATCCTCGGCCTGGCCGAGGGGGAGGCCCACGTCATCCGCAACGCCGGCGGCGTCGTCACCGACGACGAGATCCGTTCGCTGGCCATCAGCCAGCGGCTGCTGGGCACCCGCGAGATCATCCTGATCCACCACACCGACTGCGGCATGCTGACTTTCAGCGATGACGACTTCAAGGCCGACATCCAGAAGGACACCGGCATCAAGCCGGAGTGGGCCGCCGAGGCCTTCGGCGACGTCGAGGAGGACGTCCGGCAGTCGATGCGGCGCATCGAGGCCAGCCCGTTCGTCACCAAGCACACCTCGCTGCGCGGCTTCGTCTTCGACGTGGCCACCGGGAAGCTCGACGAGGTCACCGGCTGAGCGACCGGCTCGCCCGTTCTGGAGACCTCCCGCGGCGGCCGGGCGGCGCCCGGGCTCCCCACGAGTGTGCGAATTCATCCGACCGCTGCGGTGTGTCGCGGATGAAACCGCACACTCGGCGGGGGCCGGGCGCAACCGCCCACCCGGCGGGGTCGGGATTGACAGCTCAGAACGACCCCACTAACTTTGCCATGTCGGCAAATCAGGTAAAAGCAACCAACATTGCGAGGAAAAATGGCCGAGCGGGTGCTCGACAATCCCGTCGCCGGGCCCTACGAGCTGACCCAGCTCCGGGCACTGGAGGCCGAGGCGATCCACGTCATCCGCGAGGTCGCCGCCGAGTTCGAGCGCCCGGTGCTGCTGTTCTCCGGTGGCAAGGACTCCATCGTGATGCTGCACCTGGCGATCAAGGCCTTCGCCCCGGCCCGGCTGCCGTTCCCGGTGATGCACGTCGACACCGGGCACAACTTCGCCGAGGTGATCGCCACCCGCGACGAACTGGTGGCCCGGCACGGGCTGCGCCTGGTGGTGGCCGCCGTGCAGGACGACATCGACGCCGGCCGGGTGGCCGACGACGGGCCGTCGCGCAACCCGCTGCAGACCGTCACGCTGCTGCGGGCGATCGCCGAGAACCGCTTCGACGCCGCCTTCGGCGGAGCCCGCCGCGACGAGGAGAAGGCCCGGGCCAAGGAAAGGGTGTTCAGCTTCCGCGATGAGTTCGGCCAGTGGGACCCCAAGGACCAGCGGCCCGAACTGTGGAACCTCTACAACGGCCGGCACCGCAAGGGTGAGCACATCCGCGTCTTCCCGCTGTCGAACTGGACCGAGTACGACATCTGGGCCTACATCGGCGAGGAGGACATCGCCCTACCCGCCATCTACTACGCCCACCGCCGCCCGGTCTTCCGCCGCGACGGAATGCTGCTGGCCGTCCACGAGTTTATGCAGCCCGCCGACGGTGAGGAGGTGTTCGAGGCCTCGGTGCGTTTCCGCACCGTCGGCGACGTCACCTGCACCGGCTGCGTCGAGTCCGAGGCCGCCTCGGTCACCGAGGTGATCGCCGAGACCGCGGTGTCCCGGCTCACCGAGCGCGGGGCTACCCGCGCCGACGATCGCATCTCCGAGGCCGGTATGGAGGACCGCAAGCGGGAGGGGTACTTCTGATGAGCGCTTGCGCGAAGAACAGGGGACTGATGAGCGCTTGCGCGAAGAACAGGGGACTGATGAGCGCTTGCGCCAAGAACA
>CAYURT010000025.1:19502-41767 GCA_964447215.1 uncultured Mycobacterium sp. | reverse complement strand
TCGGCCGTGGCGGTAACGGCGGCAGCGGCGGCGGCGGCGGCGTCGGCGGCAACGGCGGAAACGGGGCCGACGGGGCCGACGGCGTCAATCCCGGCGATGCAGGCGGTAACGGCGGTAACGGCGGTAACGGCGGCAGTGGTGTCGGCGGTATCGGCGGAGCAGCCGGCACCGCGCGACTGCTGCTGCTGTTCAGCAGCAACGGTGCGACAGGAAGTGACGGCGCCGCCCTCTCCGGCGGGAAGGGCGGTAACGGCGGGGCCGGCGGCGACGGTGCCACCGGTGATCTGACCAATCCCGACGGCGGCGCCGGCGGTGCCGGCGGCAACGGTGGGGCCGGCGGGGCGGGTGTGGTCGGCGCCGCGGGCGTCGGCGGTAACGGCGGCGTCGGCGGTAATGGCGCAGCCGGTTTCAACCAGGTCAGGATCGGCGACGACGGTGGTAACGGCGGCAACGGCGGAACCGGCGGGAACGGCGGCCTCGGCGGCGTGGAAACCGGCGGCTCCCGGGCGGCGACCGGGACCGGCGGCGATGGCGGTGACGGCGGCACGGGAGGTCGGGGCGCGGCCGGTGACATCTTCCAGCCCTTCCCCATCGACGGCGGTAATGGCGGTGCCGGCGGCAGCGGCGGCGACGGTGGCACCGGCTCGACGCAGGGCGCCGGCGGCGACGCCGCCGCCGGCGGCAATGGCGGGTCCGGCGCCGATGACGTCGGCGGCAGCGGCGGCGACGGTGGCAACGCCGGGACCGCGGGCTCTGGCAGCACGACCGGGGCCGGCGCGGAAGGCGGCCGGGGCGGCCGCGGCGGATCAGGTAAGACGGCGACCTCGACGGCCGAGGCCGGCGGCAACGGCGGAGCGGGCGGACAAGGCGGGGCCGGCACCGGTACCGCCAACGGTGGCGCGGGCGGCGACGGCGGCGACGGCGGTCTCGGTTTCTCCAGCACGACTGGTAGCGGCGCGGCTGGCACCGACGGCGGAAAGGGTGGAGCCGGCGGGACCGGCGGGGCGGCCCTGGGATCGGGCAATGGTGGTGCCGGCGGTGTCGGGGGCATAGGCGCTAAAGGTGGCGACGGCGATGTCGGTCAGGGGCCGACCTCCAACGGCGGAAACGGTGGCAGCGGCGGCGACGGCGGTTCCGGCGGTGACGGCGGCACATCGGTCAGCGGCAACGGCGGCAACGCCGGTGCGGGCGGTGACGCGGGTGCGGGCGGCATCGGCGGGGCAGGCTACGACGGCAAGGCGGGGCAGGCCGGCCTCCAGGAGGATGGCGAGAACGGCAGTGACGGCGGTACCGGGGGGACCGGCGGCAACGGCGGTGCCGGCGGTCTGGGCGGCGCTGGTGCCGTGGCCGGCGCCAACGGTGACGGCGGCGACGGCGGCGACGGGGGTCTCGCCGGCCGCAGCGGCAGTGGCGGCCGCGGCGGTGACGGTTCTTCCACCGGAGGTATTGGCCAGGACCTCGACGGCGGCAATGGCGGCAATGCCGGTAACGCCGGCAACGGCGGCAACGGCGGCAACGGCGGTGACGCCGCCACCGGCGCGACCAACGGCGACGGTGGTGACGCCGGCAACGCGCCGACCAACAATGGTGGGGGTGGTGACGGCGGCACCGGAACCCGCGGCGGCGGCGGTGGCGACGGCGGCAACGGCGGCAACGGCGGGTCGCTCGGACTCGGCGGGCAGGGAGGCGCCGCCGGGACGGGCAGTGGCAGCGCAGGAAAGGCCGGATCAGACGGCTTCTCCAACATCAGCAATTCCAATGGCGGCAACGGTGGCGACGGTGGCGAGGGAGGCCTCGACGGCGGTAAGGGCGGTAACGGCGGCAACGCCGGTGCCCGCGGTGACGGCGGTAAGGGCGGTGCCGGCGGTAACGGCGGGATCGACGGCGTGTCTGCTTCAGGTAGCTTCTCCGGCGGCGCCGGCGGTAACGGCGGCAACGGCGGAACCGTCAACGGCGACGGCGGGGCCGGAGGCGCTGGAGGCACGGCCCAGGTGTTTGGCCCCAACCCGCCATTTTCAGGCAACGTGGGCGATGCGGTCGGCGGCAAAGGCGGTGACGGCGGCTCCGCTGTCGGTGCGGGCAACGGCGGGAACGCGGGCGACGGCGGAGACGCGATAGCGCGGAGGACATCGCCATTCGACGCCGTCCGGGCGACGGCGGGGGCTGGTGGAAAGGGCGGCGATGCCGTCGGCACCCTTGCCCCCGGCAACACCGGTGGAAAGGGCGGCAACGGAGGTTCGGCCTCTGCCAGCGGGGGTGCGATACCGGTCTTGCGCGGCGGTAACGGCGGTGACGGAGGTGACGGCACCGGTACGACGGTGGCCGTCAACGGCGGTGACGGCGGTGACGGCGGCGACGCTATCCCCGGAGGGACCGCCGGCACCGGCGGCGCGGGTGGGACCGCCGTCAACGGCGGGACCCCAGGGACGCCCGGCACTCCCGGGACGAACTGATTCGCGGTGGGCGTCCGGACTGGCTCGCCCGGCAACCGCGTCCGGAGCGGCCCCCCTCGTCGTGCGACATGAATGCCGACTGCTGGTCCGACGTCCGTGGAACCATGGGCCGCATGCGTAAGCTCGCCAGCCCCGACCCCACCGCGATCGGCCGGCCCCCCGGGCCCCCCGCCGCCGACGCTGTCGACCCCGCCCGCGCCGCGGGCACCCCCGCGCCGCTCGCCGCCGATCTCGCGGCGCTGATCGGGGAGGAGCAGGTGCTGACCCGGATCAGCGACCTGGTCCGCTACGCCTCCGACGCCAGCCCTTACCGGTACATCCCGCAAGTGGTCGTCGTGCCCCGCGATGTCGCCGACGTCCAGGCGATCCTGGGCTACTGCGTCCGGACCGGCCGCACGGCGACCTTCCGTGCCGCCGGCACCAGCCTCAACGGGCAGTCGCAGTCCGACGACGTCCTCATCGACGTGCGCCGGCACTGGGCCGGGATGGTCGTCGAGGATGAGGGCGGGCGGTTGCGCGCCCGCTGCGGCGCGCTGCTGGGCCACGCGCAGGCCGTGCTGCGCCGGCAGGGCCGCAGGCTTGGCCCGGATCCGGCTTCGGCTGACGTGGCCACCATCGGCGGGGTGATCGCGAACAACGCCGGCGGGATGCGCTGCACGATCGAGCGCAACTCGTATCACACGGTGTCGGCGATGACGCTGGTGCTGCCGTCGGGCACCGTGATCGACACCGCCGCCGCCGATGCCGAGGCGCGGTTCGCCGCGGCGGAGCCCGCGCTGGCGGCCGGCCTGATGCAACTGCGCGAGGAACTGCTGGCCGACGCCGAGTTGAGCGCCAAGGTGCGGCACAAATACCGGATCCGCAACACCACCGGCTACTGCCTCGCCGCGCTGCTCGACGGGCAGACGCCCGTGGAGATATTCCGGCGCCTGATCGTCGGGTCGGAGGGGACGCTCGCGTTCATGGCCGAGGCGGTGATCGACACCTTGCCGGCCCCGGCGCGGACCACGCTGTCCTGGATCATCCTGCCGTCGATCAACGAGGCCGTGGAACTGGTTCCCGACCTGGTTTCGCTGGGGGCCGAAGCGGTCGAACTGATGGTGGCCCCGGCTCTGCTGGCAGCCGGCCACATGATCCCCGGCACCCCGGAGTACTGGAAAAGCCTCGACCCCAACGCGGCGGCGCTGCTCGTGGAGTACGGAGGGTCGAGCAGCGAGGATCTGGACACCGCGGAGAAGCAGGTCGCCAAGGTCGTCGCCAATGCCGCGCTGGTGCGTCCGCTGGAGTTCGCCCGCGATGAGGAGTTCATCGAACTCAGCTGGCGGGTCCGCGAAGGCCTGCTGGGTATCGTCGGCCGGCTGCGGCCGGAGGGGGCCGCCGTCATCAACGAGGACGTCTGCTTCCCGCTGGACCGGGTGGCCGACGGAGCCGCCGACCTGATGGCACTGCTGTCCCGACACGGCTTCGCCGGTGGCGTGGTGGGCCACGCCGCCTACGGCAACCTGCACTTCACCCTCACGCCCAACCTCTCCGATCCCGCCGACCGCGACCGCTACCGCGCGTTCATGTCCGACCTGGTCGGGCTGGTCATCGACAAGTACGACGGGTCGCTGAAGGCCGAGCACGGAACGGGTATCAACATGGCTCCCTTCGTCGCTCGGGAATGGGGAGACAAAGCCACCGCGATGATGTGGCGGATCAAGGACCTGGCGGACCCGCACGGTGTCCTCGGGCCGAATGTCGTGCTGACCCGTGACGCCGACGTTTTCCTGCGGGCCTTCAAGTCGACCCCGGCCATCGAGGAGGTGGCCAACCTCTGCATCGAGTGCGGGTTCTGCGAAGCCGCCTGCCCGAGTCGCAACGTCACCGCCACACCCCGCCAGCGGATCGTGCTGCGGCGCGAGATGGCCCGGCAGCCTGAAGGTTCGCCGCTGCTGGCCAGGCTGCAGGCCGAGTTCGAGTACGACGGCATCGAGACCTGCGCCGTGGACGGCATGTGCGCGGTCCCGTGCCCGCTGCAGATCAACACCGGAGCGTTGACCAAGGGCTTCCGGCGAGCCGAGTCCACTCCCCGGCGGGAACGGGTCGCCCTGGCGATCGCCAAGCGGTGGGGGACGGTGGAGAAGGCGGCCCGTCTGGCGATGGGCGCGGCCGACGTCGTCCAGCGCACCCTGGGCAGTCGGGTGCTGACCGGATTGACCGGCACCGCCCGCCGGGTCGTCAGCGCCGACCTGCTGCCCACGGTGCCCGGGCCGATGCCGCACGCTGCTCCGGCCGCTCTGCCGGTCACCGAAGCCGACGGTGCGGCCGCGGTGTACTTCCCCGCCTGCATCAACCGGATCTTCGGCCGCGATCCCGACGGGCCGCGTCACCCGTCGCTGCCCGAGGCGCTGGTCGAGGTCTCCCGGCGGGCGGGCCGACCGCTGTGGATTCCCCCCGATGTCGTCGGCAAGTGCTGTTCGACTCCCTGGAGCAGCAAGGGCTACAACGATGGGCACCGGTGGATGGCCGCCGCCATGTGCGACGGGCTGTGGCAGTGGAGCCGCCAGGGACAGATCCCGGTGGTCATCGACGCGGCTTCGTGCACCAACGGCCTGCTTGACGACGTCAAGAACTACCTCGACGACGAGCGCCGCGCGCGTCTGGAGAAGATCACCCTGCTCGACGCCATCGCCTGGTGCGAGCAACTGCTGCCCGATCTGACCGTGCGGCAGAAGGTTTCGCGGGTCGCGGTGCACCCGACGTGCTCGACCACTCACCTCGGTCTGAACCGGCACTTCCGGAAGGTGGCCGCCGCACTGGCCGAGGACGTGCTCATCCCGGTGGGTACGACATGCTGCGGCACCGCCGGGGACCGCGGGCTGCTGCATCCCGAATTGGTCGTCTCGGCGACCCGCGACGAGAAGGAGGTCCTGGACCGGACCCCCGTCGACGCCTATGTCTCGGACAACCGCACCTGCGAGATGGGGATGCGGCAGGCCACCGGCCGGCCCTACGAGTCCTTCGTATTCCTGCTCGAGGAGCTCACCCGCCCGGTCAGATGATCGGCGGGATCACGGCCTCGATCAGGTGGGGTCCGGGCTCGCCGTAGGCCCGGCGCAGTGCGTCGGCGAGGCCGTCGGCGGTACTCACCCGCTCGGCGGGCATACCCATCCCCTGGGCGAGGGCCACGAAATCCGTTGTCGGATCGGACAGGTCGAGCATCGGCGCCGAGCGGTCCCCGGCCGCTCCTGCCCCGGTGCGGACAAGTTCCAGTCGCAGAATCGCGTAGGCGGCGTTGTTGAAGATCACCGTGGTGATGTCGAGGCGTTCACGCACCTGGGTCCACAGCGCCTGGATGGTGTACATGGCGCTTCCGTCCGCCTGCAACGACAGCACCGGCCGGTCCGGCGCAGCCAGGGCGGCGCCGGTTGCCACCGGCAGACCCTGCCCGATCGCACCGCCGGTGAGGGTGAGAAGGCTGTGCCGCGGAGCGCCCGCCAGGGCCGCCGGAAGTGCGACCCCCGAGGTGTTGGCCTCGTCGACGACGACGGCGTTCTCGGGCAGGGTGGCCGCGACGGCCATCGCCAGGTTGTTGACGTCGAGGTCGGCTGCGGGGACATCCACCTGCTGGGCCTCGGCCAGCACGGGCTGGGTTCCGGGGGCGACCCGGTCGGCGAGTCGTTCCAGGGCGCCGGCGACATCCTGATCCGGATCGGCCAGACGAACCATCGAGCAGCCCGGGGGAACCAGGTCGCCGACCTTGCCGGGGTAGCCGAAGAATGACACCGGTGCCGTGGCGCCGGCCAGCACCAGGGTCTCGACGGTATTGAGCTGATACTGGGCAGCCTCGGGGATGTATCCGAGGCGTTCGACGGCCGGAAGCCCCGCACCTTCCTCCAGGCGTGCCGGGAAGGTCTCGACGAGCAGTCGCGCGCCGGTGCCCGCCGCGATCCGGCTTGCTGCGCGCAGTCCGGGTTCGCTGAGCGCATTTCCGCCGAGCAACATCAGCGTCGCCGCACCTGCCTGCAACGCCGCCGCGGCGCCGTCCAGGGCGCCGTCGGCGACCGGCGGCAACGGTGGCACCGGACGGGGGTACGCCAGCATTCCGCCCTCGTCCCACGAAACGTCAGCGGGCAGAACGAGAGTGGCGATCTGCCCGCGGTTGGCCGCCTCCAGGGCGCGCATCGCGTCATCGGCGACGTCGCGGGAGGTTCCGCTGGTGTGCACCCATCCGGAGACGGAGCGGGCGACCGCCTCGATGTCGGACTGCAGGGGGGCGTCGTACCGCACGTGGTCGGTCGCGTGGGCGCCCACGATGCACACCATCGGGGTGTGGGCCCGACGCGCATTGTGCAGATTGGCCAGACCGTTGCCCAGGCCGGGCCCGAGGTGCAGCAGCACCGCTGCCGGCCGGCCCGAGACCCGTGCGTAGCCGTCGGCCGCGCCGGTGGCCACACCCTCGAACAGTCCCAGCACCCCGCGCATCTCCGGCACGTCGTCGAGGGCGTGGACGAAGTGCATCTCCGAGGTGCCCGGGTTCATGAAGCAGATGTCGACCCCGGCGGCCACCAGACTGCGGATCAGCGACTGCGAACCGTTCACCGTGTCCTCCTCGGGGATGTCGGCCAGCCCGGAGCATACCGAGCGGAGTACGCGGCGGCGCCGTGCCAGTACCGTGGACCGGGAGGGAATCTCCGGAAAGGACAGGGCTTGGCAGCGCCGGTAGGAGTAGTGCTCGGCTACGACGGATCGCCCCAGGCCGCCGAGGCCATCGAGACCGCGGCGGCGCTCTTTCCGGGCGCACACGCCTGGATCACCTATCTGTGGTCGCCGCCCTTCGCCAGCGATGCGGTGCGGCGCCGGCTGTGGGAACGCGCCGCCGATGTCAACGACCTGATCGCACTGGTGGAACGGGAGGGTGAACTGGAGGCGAGGCGGGTCACCGCCATGGGGATGACGTTGGCGCGTGCGGCCGGGTGGCAGGCCGAACCGCTGTTGCAGCGGTCCTGGACGGCCGAGGGGGCCGCCCTGGCGCAGTCCGCCGAGTCGGTGGGCGCCGATCTGGTGGTGGTCGGCTCCCGAGGTCTCGGCGGGTCCGACGCGCTGCTGGGCAGTGTGTCCGACATGGTGGTCCACTACTGCCGGTGTCCGGTCGTGGTGGTCCCGCACCCGATGCTCTCGGCTGAGCACGAAGCGGTGGTCAACGGCCCGGTGGTCCTCGGCTGGGACGGTTCGGCGGGTTCGTTGGCCGCCTACGCCTCGGCGCGGGCGCTGTTCCCGTCCCGGCAGATCGTCGCGGTGTCAGTGGGCGAGACCGCCCAACCCCCGCCACCGGGTGCGGACTCCGACTCGCTGGTCACCCACGTCACCGTCGATCGCGGCCGCGGGTTCGGTCATCGCCCGGTCGTCAATGCCCTGCTCGATGCCGCCGCCGACCGAGACGCCGCCGTGGTGGTGGTGGGTTCCCGGGGTCGTTCGGCGGCCCGGGAACTGCTCATCGGCAGCGTCGCAATGGGGACGCTGCACCACAGCCACCGGCCGGTCATGGTGGTCGCCAACCCGCCCACCCCGGGCTGACCCGAGCCGGTCAACGTCGGCCGCGCAACCACTTCTCCACCCCGACGATCAGGCTGATTCCGGTGGCGATGGCGAAGATCCGCAACCAGGCGCCGGCGCTGATCGGGGCGGTCTGGAACACCGTGTTCATCGCCGGCAGGTAGGTGAATGCCGCCTGGGCCGCTGCCTGCACGGCCACTCCGACGATCAGCCAGCGATTGCTGAAAATCCCTATCCGCCAGACGGTTCGGGTCAACGACCGGCAGTTGAACAGATAGAACGCCTCGACCGCGACGAAGAGGTTGACCGCGGCGGTACGGGCTTCGGGCAGGGAGGCCCCGTTGCGCAGTTCCCACTCGAACAGGTACCAGGCCGCGATCACCATCAGTAGCGAGACCAGCATGATCCGACCCATCAGGGCACGGGTCAGCAGTGGCTGGTCGGGGTCGCGCGGCGGGCGGGCCATGATGCCCGCCTCCTTGGGCTCGAAGGCCAGCATCAGGCCCAGGGCGACGGCGGTGGTCATGTTGATCCAGAGGATCTGGGTCGGCAGGATCGGCAGGGCCGCGCCGAGAGCGATCGCCACCAGGATCACCAGGCCCTCGGCGACGTTGGTGGGCAGCGTCCAGGTGATGAACTTGGTGAGGTTGTCGAAGACTCCGCGGCCTTCCTCCACCGCCGCTTCGATGGTGGCGAAATCGTCGTCGGTCAGCACCATGTCGGCGGCGTCCTTGGCCACCTCGGTGCCGCTGCGGCCCATCGCCACCCCGATGCCGGCCTGGCGAAGCGCCGGAGCGTCGTTGACGCCGTCGCCCGTCATCGCCACGACATGACCACGACGCTGCAATGCCTCAACCAGTCTCAGCTTCTGCTCCGGGGACACCCGCGCCAGTACCCTGGCCCGCTCGACGTGGTCGGGCAGTTCGTCGGAGGGAAGTTCGGCGAGTTCGGCGCCGGTGATCACCGCGCCCTCGGCCGGGCAATCCCCGTCGAGCAGACCGACGCTGGCGGCGATGGCCCGGGCGGTGCCGGCATGGTCGCCGGTGATCATCTTCACCTCGATCCCGGCCGAATGGCAGGCGGCCACCGCGGCCGCCGCCGCCTCGCGCGGAGGGTCCAGCATGGCCTGCAGTCCGGTGAGGATGACCTCGCCGCGCAGAGCGTCGCCGTCAAGCCCGGCCCGGTGGGTGTGGGTCCGCACACCGGTGGCCAGCACCCGCAGTCCCTGCCCGGCCAGCCGGGCGGACTCGGCCAGAACCGCGGATCGGTCCAGGGGCATTTCGGTGCCATCGGCGGCCATCTGGGCGCCGCACAGGTCGACCATCCGCTCCACGGCGCCCTTGACCAGGGTTACCCGATCCTCCCCGGACTGGTGCAGGGTCGCCATGTACTGACGCTCGGAGCTGAACGGGATCGTCTCCAGCCGGGGCAGTCGGGCGCGCACCTGTTCGGAGGTGATCCCCGCCTTGGCGGCGACCACCAGCATCGCCGCCTCGGTGGGGTCTCCGGTGATGACCCACTGCTGCTCGTCCTGCTGCTCGTCACGGTAGAGCGTGGCGTCATTACAGGCGGCCGCCGCCAACAGCGACCACCGCAGAGCATCGTCGGACTCCGGGTCTGCCGGCTCGGCCCCCTCGGCAAGCAGCGCACCTTCGGGGGCGTACCCCGAACCGGTCACCCGAACCGACCGCGTCGGAGTCCAGATCTCGCGGACGGTCATCTGGTTCTCGGTCAGGGTGCCGGTCTTGTCGGCGCAGATCACCGTGGTGCTACCGAGGGTCTCGACGGCGGGAAGCCGGCGGATCACGGCGCGGCGCCGCGCCATCCGCGCGACGCCGATGGCCAGGGTGATCGTCACCGCGGCGGGCAGGCCCTCGGGGATCGCCCCGACCGCCAGGGCCACCGCGGCGGTGAACGTCTCCACGGTGTCCTGGCGGCGCAGCAGACCGGCGGCGAAGGTGACCGCGGCTAGGCCCAGGATCGCCACGGTGAGGATCTTGCTGAATCGGGCCAGCTTGGCCGTCAGCGGTGTCGCGAGCACTTCGGCGGCGCCAACGAGCCGGTGGATCTGGCCGATCTCGGTCTGCGCACCGGTGGCCACCACCACACCGGCGGCGTTGCCCCCGGTCACCAGAGTTCCCGAATGCACCATGTTGAGGCGGTCGGCCACCGGCGTCCCCTCCGGCAGCACCGCATCGTTTTTGGCCACCGGAACCGACTCCCCGGTCAGCGCGGATTCGTCGACCCGGATCTCGGTCTCGCGCAGCAACCGGATGTCGGCGGGCACCTTGTCGCCGGCCTCGACGACCACCAGGTCGCCGGGGACCAGGGCCGCGGAGGCCACCCTTCGCTCCCGGCCGTCGCGGACCACCCGGGCCTCGGTGTGCACCATCTCGCGCAGGCTCTGCAGGGCCGCTTCGGCTTTGGACTCCTGGATGAAGCCGACGGCGGCGTTGACCAGAACAACGGCGAAGATCACGGCCGAGTCGATGTACTCATGCAGTCCGGCGGTGATGGCCCCGGCGGCCAGCAGCACGTAGATCAGCGGATGGTGGAACTGGCGCAGAATCCGGCGCGCCAAGCCACTGCTGCGCGGTGCGGGCAGCGCGTTGGGCCCGAACCGGTCGAGGCGGTCGGCGGCCTCGGCCTCGGTCAGGCCCTCGCGGGGATCGGTGTTGAGCAGCAGCACGACCTCGTGGGCCGGCAGCGTGTGGTGGGAGTTCGTCTCGACCGTCGCCGGTAGGGGCAAGTGCTACCTCCCCCCGCTGGAACCCTCGTTCGAGCCCTCCGCCGGTCCTTCGGTGATCAGCACGGGCACCGCGCAGTGCTCGATCAGATCAGAGGACACCCGACCCAGCCACCGGGCGGCGCCCCGGCCCCGACGGCCCACCACCACAAGATCCATGTCCTGCTCCTCGGCGAAGCGGCGCAAGGTCGGTCCGGCCGGGCCGGTGAGCACCTCGGTGTGCACGGCGGCGGCGGTGTCGACTCCGGAAGACAGGTCGGCCAATCGTGCGGCAGCCGCCTCGATATCGGCCGGGCTGACGTCGGCTGCCTCGAAATGAACGACCTCGGCGAGCACCAGAACCCCGCAGTTCGGGCCGAGCAGCCGCACCGCGGTCCGCAGCGCACGGTCGGCGTCGTCGGAGCCGTCGCAACCGACCAGAACCCGGGCCCGGTCGGCCCCCTGCCGCCGCGGCGGGGGCGCTCCCCCCGCCCCGAACCCGGCGACCGCCGGGCGCCGCCGCACCCGTTCCAGCGCGATCGGGATGAACAGCGGGCCCAACGGCAGGGCGATCAGCGCCCACATCGGGTCATAACCGCGCCGCGCCATCCACAGCCCGGAGGCCAGCCCGATCAGCGGCCACGCCACGGCGATGATGATGACAACCGTCGGGTTCATGACTTCGACTCTGCCAGAGTCCGCCCCCGGGTTGTGGCCGGGCGCTGCGGCGGACCTCTCATGTCAGACCCCCCTGGGAGAATGAGCGGCATGTTCGAGACGACACCGCCGCAGCCCGTACCCGACAGCCCCGCCGACCTGGCCGACCCGACCGAACTGGCCGATCTGGCCGATCCGGTCGCCGGTGTGACCGGCGTCGAGCTGTCCCGCCGGTTCACCCGGCTCGCCCTGAGCTGGCTGGAACCGATGGTCTCCGACCTCGCCGACGACGAGGCGCTGCTGCGTCGCACCGGCGGGACCGAACTGGCCGCCCAGATCATCGCCCAGAAGTTCTACCGCCGCCTCGATCCCCAGGTCTTCCTGTTGGTGCGCCGAAGCGTGCCGCTGGCCGCCGCCGCCGCCGTGCTGGACTGTGTCGAAGACCTGCTGCGTGCCCGGTTCACCGAGGTGGTGGACACCGCGGCGGGCTACCTGCTCAGCCATGACCGCGATGTGGCGATCCAGATGGCCGCCACCGCCATCACCATGGCCGCCCGGGAGGTGCGTGCCGCCGCGGCGCAGATCATCGTCGACGCCAACGCGGCGGAGACGGCGGAGGTGACTGAGCCGTAGAGCGCCGGAGTTCAGCGGGGAGCGAGGTAGCCGACCGGACCGGACGCCAGGCACACCGCCAGGGCAGCTGTCTCAGCCTGGACGGCGATCTGCTGACCGGCCCCCGAGAGCCGAACGTAGACCCGGTTCAGTCCTGGTTTGACCGGCACCCGGGTCGGCGTCCCGACCGGCAGTGAGAGCTGCATGGTCCCCTCGGTGTTGGCCAGATAGTTGATCTCCGCGGTCCACTCTGCCGGCAGCAGCGGCCCGTCCATCGGCAGGCTGACGGGTTCGTCGGGTTGCAGGAAGTATCCGCAGCGGGGCCGGGGGCCGGGCAGCACGGCACGCACCCAGGTCACCTCGGCGTCGACCACGTGGCCGGCGGCGTCCAGCATGCGGAGCTGATCGGTGGACCCGGCGAACTCCGGCCGATCGCGGATCAGTGCGAACAGGTGGCTCGCCAGGTTCTGCGGACCCACCACCCGGTTCAGCACCAGGGGATCGACCTCCTGGTCGAGCAGTGGGGCCGGCGAGGCCGCCCTGGCTTGGGCCAGACCCCGGATCGCGTTGTGCAGATACGGTTTGGTCGGGCTGTCCCGCCAACTCGACAGGAAGGTGGCCGTCGAGACCAGGCTGCTGGCGATGAATGCGACCGCCGCCGCGCTGACCACCGCGGTGCGGCGCGGGCCGGCGTCAAGCCACCCGGGACCAGCCCGATTGGGCGCGCTCAGACCGACCGCGGCCAGGATCGCCAGGACCCAGACCAGATCCGGCAGGTAGCGCAGGGTCTGGGCCAGTTCCAGTGCGGTGAACTCCGAGGACCGCATCAGATAGATCGGAACCTGGCTGGCGGCGGCATAGCCGGCCGCCACCAGCCATACCGCCCACACGCGTTGTTTGCGCAGCAGCGAGATCGCCACCGCCACCGCCAGTGCGGCCGCGCCCAGGACCGTAGCAGCCGTCGGTGGCGTCGCCCACGGTGAGGCCGGAGCCCAGCGCTGCCACTGCCAGGGGCCACCCACCAGCGCGGGCAGGATGCCGTGAGTCACCGAGCGCCGCAACAGATCCCATGTCATCGTCAGATCCGAACTCCACCGCCGCTGGTCGACCAGCATCAGGTAGAGCGCCGTCCAGGCCGCAGTCAGAACGAGTGCCGGCACCCACAGCCGGATGCCATCGCGCCACGCCCGGTGAACCGCGGACAGCCCACCCGGGAGCCCGCCGTGGACGTAGTACACCAGTGTCACGACGCTGAACGCGACGAACGGGATCACCGCGGCCTTCTCGAAGAACAACAGGCCGGTCAGATAGGCCAGCATCGCGGTGACGGCATGGCGCCCGTTTCCGGTGCGCACCAGCAGGATCGCCTCCGCGCACACCACCGCCAGGGCGGCCAGCATCGGCAGGCTGTTGAGCCCGGCCGTCCACCAGGCGAATCCGGGAACCGCCATCGGGGTGAAGAGCGCGAAACACAGCGGCACCAGCAGCACCGGGCGCCAGCCGAGGATCACCCACAGCGCCCGCAGCAACGCCGTCGACGCCAGCAGCTGCAAAACCAACAGGCTCACCGCCGGCCAGGTCCACACCAGCGGAGCCAGCCGGGTGATCACCCCGCCGAGCAAGAACGCCGCCGGCATGACGTGTCCGTCGTGGTCGGTCAGCAGATACTGTGCGGACAGCAGCGGCTGGGTTCCGGATCGACCCACCAGGATCAGGTCGTCCCAGTAGAAGTAGCCGCCGAAGGCCACCACGGCCCGCACCGCCAGGTGGGCCGCGATGAGGGCGGCCGCGGCGGCGGCGACCGGTGCTATGCGCGGAACCCGGAGCGACACGGCCCGACTGTACGCAGCCGCGGCCGTCCGGTCGGCCGGGGTCCGCGTGGGCAGCAGCTGCGGGTCCGCGCTCAGCCGGCCCTGCTCAGGGCGGTCAGGTGCACGGCGACTCCCACGATCGGGCCGCACAGCAGAGCCAGCACGGTGCGGGTCTGCAACTCCATCGGCAGGCTGAGCACCAGTGCGGCGGCGAACGTGGCGCCGATCCAGCCCAGCGCGTAGGCCCGGTGCGCGGCGGCGGCCACCGCCGCGAAACCGGTCACCGTTAGCAGAGCGACGCTCACCGCCCCGGCCGTCAGCCACGCCAGCAGCACACCGCTGGTCTGGTACTGCGCGCCGAAGGCGACGCGCAGCAGCCACGGACCCAGCGTCGCCGCGGCAAGCACCCCCAGCATTCCGACCGCCAGCACCACCGCCGCTGGACCGAGCAGGGCGCGCAAGCGCGCACCGGGCCGGTCGGCGAAGTGGGCGACCAGATTGCCCTGAAGGGCCGTCAGCGGAACCAGCAGGGGGGCCCGGGTCAGCGTCACCGCGAGAATCACCACCCCGCCCGCCGCCCCCAGTTCCCCCGAGGTCGCCTTGAGCAGGACCGGAAACCCCATCACCAGGACCGCACTGGCCGCCGCCGCGGCGGTCGAATGAAACGCGCCGCGAAGGTAGCGCCGGACCCCGCCGTAGGTGCTAAGTCTCGCCGCGCTTCGGGCCCCGCCCGAGAGTGCCAGCACCAGCAGCCAGGCCACCGACCCGGCCACGGTGGCCCACAGGAACCCCCCGAGGCCCCAACCGGCCAGGAACGCCGCCGCCGCGACCAGCACCCGGATCGCCGCGTCGGTGACCATCAATGCGCCGTAGTGGCTCCACCGGCCGGTGCCGGCCAGCATTCCCAGCAGCGTGGCGTGCAGGCAGAACGCGGCCAACCCGACCGACAGCAGGGCTACCGACAACGGCCGCGACGCGGTGAAGACCGCCGGCGCCCAGGCCGGCGCCGTTCCGACGACGACGGCGGCCGCGGCGGCGCCCACCGCGGCGGCGACCAGCATCGGCGCGGTGCGGGGACCGTCGGCGGGTGCCCGGGACAACCGCACCTCCCTGGTGGCCTCCTGAAGCAGTCCGTTGGCGGCCCCGTTGACCAGACCGAAAGCCCCCCAGAACACGGCGAACATCGCGAACCCGGCGGGTCCGAGGCTGCGCGCGGCCAGGTACAGCACCACATAACCGCACACCGCGGCCGCGGCGGTCGCCGCCGCCACCCGGATCACACTGCCCGGGGCGACCGGACCGGCGGAGGGGTTCAGCGCCCCGGCCGGGGCTCCGCTCACAGGGGCGGGACCTGCGTGCTGTACAGCCATTTCTTCCACAGCGGGCGCAGGGGAGCCGCGGAGTAGGTGGCCGCCAACTCGGTGAAGTCGTCGGTGACCGCGGTGGCGTGGCGGTATCGGGCGGTCCAGTTCCGGAGGAGGTCGAAGAACGCTCCGTCGCCGATATGCCGCCGCAAGGCGTGCAGGGTCAGTGCGCCACGCTTGTACACCCGGTCGTCGAACATGTCTTTCGGTCCGGGGTCGGAGAGCAGCAGATCCTGCGGCAGGCGGTCGAGCCGACGGTGGTGGGTGGTCGCCAGGGCCTCGGCGGTCGGACCGCCGGAATGCTCCGACCACAGCCATTCGGCGTAGCAGGCGAATCCCTCGTGCAGCCAGATGTCGCGCCAGCGCCGGGCGGTGACGCTGTTTCCGAACCATTGGTGGGCCAGTTCGTGGGCGACCAGCCGTTCGTGTGTCCGGTTGCCGTCGCAATGGTTGGCTCCGAAGATCGATATCCCCTGCGCCTCGAGGGGGATTTCCAGATCGTCGTCGGTGACGACGACGGTGTACCCGGCGGCGAACGGGTACGGCCCGAACAGTTCGACGAACAGCTTCATCATCTGGGGCTGTCGGGCGAAGTCGTGATCGAAGCCGGCCCGCAGCCGGTCCGGCAGCACCACCTGCATGGGCACTTGGGGTTTGGTCTGTGGGTGGGTCATTTGGTGAAGGTTGTACCGGCCGATCTGCACGGTGGCGAGGTAGGTCGAGGTGGGTTCGGCCTGCTCGTAGGTCCATTCGGTGGAGGCGGCGCGTGCGCGACGGTTCACCAGCTTGCCGTTGGCGACGGCCCGGTAGGGATTGTCGGTGCTGATCTTGATCCGGTAGCTGGCCTTGGCGCGGGGATGGTCGTCGCAGGGAAACCACGACGGTGCCCCGTTGGGTTGACCGGCGACCAGCGCACCGTCGGCCAACTCCTCGAAACCCACCTCCCCCCATGCCGTCTGGATGGGCCGAGGGGTGCCCGCGTAGCGGACGCTCACCGACATCGCCGACCCCGACGGCAGCGCTGCGGGCAGTCGCACCGACAGCTTGCCCGCGGCGGTGGCGAAGTGCGCGGGCCGGCGGCCGTTGACGGTCACCTTGCCGACAGCGAGGGTGTCGGCAAGATCAAGGGTGAAGCTTCGCAAGGTGGCCAGTGTCACCGCGGTGATGGTCACGGTCCCGCTGAGCCGGTTGCTGGCGACCTTGTAATCGAGGTCGATCTCATAGCGCGAAATCCGGTAACCGAAGTTGCCGCTGCGGGGCAGGTAGGGGTCGATCACCGGCACCTGGTCGGGCCGTTTGGCGGCCTGCTTCACGCCGGACCCCCCTGCGACGCGGTCTCCGATTTGGCTTTCTTCGCCTGCCACGGCGCTATGGGATTGCCCTGCCAGCGGGTGGCGGGCGGCACCTCGTCCCCGCGCATCACCAGTGAGGCCGGCCCGACCGTCGCCGATTCGCCGATCCGGCAGGCTGGCAGGGCCACACAGTGCGGCCCGAGGGTGGCGCCGGGTTCCAGCACGACGGTGTCCATCCGCATGATCCGGTCGTGGAACAGATGGGTCTGCACGACGCATCCTCGGTTCACCGTGCTGCCCGCCGCCAGGGTCACCAGGTCGGCCTCGGGAAGCCAGTAGGTCTCGCACCACACCCCGCGGCCGATCTTGGCGCCCAGAGCGCGCAGCCACAGGTTCATCACCGGCGTCCCGGCCGCCGCGCGGGCGAACCACGGAGCGGCGACGGTCTCGACGAATGTGTCCGACACCTCGTTACGCCACACGAAGGAGGACCACAGCGGGTGCTCGTCGGGCCTGATCGGCCCCACCACAATCCATTTCGCCGCCACAGCGGCGCCGCCGGCGACCGCGCCGGCGGCCAGCAAGACGACGCCCGAGCACAGCGCGGCCAGGCCGTAACCGCCCCGCAGCGCGATCGCCTGCAGGGCGGCCAGCACCCCGGCGCCTATCGCGAAGGTCACCATCACCGGGATCAGCCGGCAGGTCTCGACGGCGGCGCGCATCACTTTGAGGCGCAGCGGCGGGGCGTAGGTCAGCGCGGCGTCGGCCTGGTCGGCGTGGCGCCGCAGCCGGATCGGCGGGCTGCCCAGCCACGAAGAGCCCTTCTTGGCCTTGTGCGGGGTGGCCGAGAGCACCGCGACCAGCCCGTCCTCGGGGACCCGCCGGCCGGGTTGGGTGATACCGGAGTTGCCCAGGAAGGCCCGCCGCCCCACGGTGGTCTTGGCGACGTGGATCCAGCCGCCGCCGAGTTCGTAGGAGGCCACCATCGTGTCGTCGGCCAGGAAGGCGCCGTCCTCGATCACGGTGAACTTGGGCGTCAGCAGCGCGGTGGAGATCTCGGTGTCACGGCCGACCCGGGCGCCCAGCAGACGCAACCACACCGGCGTCAGCAGACTGGCGTACAGCGGGAACAGGTAGTTGCGGGCATCGTCCATCAGCCGCTCGGTCGCCCACAACTGCCAGCCCACCCGGCTGCGCACCGGGTGGTACCCCTCCCGCAGTCCGATCGAGAGCAGTCGCACGCCCAGCACCGTCAGCGCCGCGTACACCGCCAGAGCGAGCAGGGTCGCGCCCGGCAGCCACGGCGCGGCGGCGGTCACCGCTTGGGAGAGCGAGGCGCTGTCCCGGGCCGCCCAGGCCAGCACCGCCAGGCCGGCGCCCATCGACAGCAATGGCAGCCCGCCGAACAGCAGCGAGGAGATCCCGTAGACCGCCACCCACTGCACGGCCCGCGGCGGTCGGTGTTGAGGCCAGGGATGCCGGGCCTTGCCCGACTTCACCGCCGGAGAACCCTTCCAGTACTGCCGGCTCTTGACCCGGCCGACCACCGCGGAGCCGGGCGCGACGTCGGCGTCCTTGCCGACCTCTGCTCCGGGCAGCAAGGTGGTGCGGGCCCCGATGGTCGCGTCGTTGCCGATGGTGATGGGGCCGACATGGAAAAGATCGCCGTCGATCCAGTGTCCGGTCAGGTCGACCTCCGGCTCGACCGAGCTTCGGTTGCCCAGGGTCAGCATCCCGGTGACCGGCGGGGTGGAATGCAGGTCCACACCCTTGCCGACCCGGTTGCCCAGCGCGCGGGCGTAGTAGACCAACCATGGTGCGCCGGAGAGGTTCTCCGCACCGCTGGCCTCGGCGAGCCGCTCGGCCAGCCAGACCCGCAGATGCTCCGCCCCTCCGCGGCGGTAGGTGCCCGGGCGCAGGCCGGCCATCAGCACCCGCGCGCCCAGGACCGCGATGCCCATCCGGCCCAGCGGGGTGATGAAGACCAGGAAGGCGGCCAGCACAACCCACCAGTCGACGGTCACCAGCCAGGGCAGCGGGTGCACCCGGGCGGTGAGGTTGTTGATCAGGGCCAGCCAGGTCACCCACTGCAGGCCGGTCAAGGTGGCCAACGGCACCGACAGCAGCACCTGGGCCGCCCGGGCGTCGGCCGGGACGGGGCTGATGCTGCGCGGCGTCGCACGCAGCGGGGCCGCCTGTGCGCCCATCTCGTCGAGGAACCCGGCCAGTGAGCCCAGCCGTGGATGGTCGTAGAGATGCGCCACCGTCATCTGCGGGTACCGGGCCCGCAGTGCGACGACCAGTTGCGCCGCGGCCAGCGAACCCCCGCCGAGGGCGAAGAAGTCGGCCTCCGGCCCGTCGACGCCGGTCCCCAGAACGTCCTGCCACAGCTCCGCCACCCAGCCCAGCGTGCCGCTGAGATCGGCGCCGGGGTTCCCTGCGTCGCCCGGCGCGGGCCACGGCAGCGCGTCGCGGTCAACCTTTCCCGAGGTGCGGGTGGGCAGTTCGTCGACCAGCACCAGCCGTGGGACCAGCGCGGCCGGCAGCGATTCGGCAAGATGGGCGCGGGCGGCCGCCATGTCGAAACCGGGGTCGGTGGAGGCGATGTAACCGACCAGAATCGGTGTTCCGCTGGAGGTGCGGCGCACCGCTGCGGCGCCGCCGCTGACCCCGGGAAGATGCACCAGTGCCGAGTCGACCTCGCCGAGCTCGATCCGGCGCCCGCCGACTTTGACCTGATCGTCGGCGCGGCCGCAGAAATACAGGCCGTCCGGCTCGAGACGCACCAGGTCGCCGCTGCGGTAGGCGCGCCCCCAGCCCAGTTCGGGCATCGGCGCGAACTTCTCGGCGTCCTTGGCCGGATCCAGATACCGCGCCAGCCCCACTCCGCCTATCACCAACTCCCCGACATCGCCGGGCGAAACCGGCAGTCCGGAGCCGTCGACGACGGCCAGGTCCCAGCCCGGCAGCGGCAGGCCGATGCTGACCGTCCGGCCGTCCAGCCGCGATCCGCACGAGACGACGGTGGCCTCGGTCGGGCCGTAGGTGTTCCACACCTCCCGGCCGGCCCCGTCCTCACCGCCGGCCAGGCGCTCGGCGAGGTCCGGCGGGCACGCCTCGCCGCCGAAGATCAGCAGTCGCACCGCCTCCAGCGCCTCGGCGGGCCACAACGCGGCCAGGGTCGGCACGGTGGAGACCACGGTGATGTCCCGCGACACCAGCCACGGGCCCAGGTCCATACCGCTGCGAACCAGGGCGCGGGGCGCCGGCACCAGGCAGGCGCCGTGCCGCCAGGCCAGCCACATCTCCTCGCACGAGGCGTCGAAGCCGACCGACAGGCCTGCAAGCACCCGATCTCCCGGACCGATCGGATTGTGCTGCAGGAACATCCGAGCCTCGGCATCGACGAAAGCGGCGGCGCTGCGGTGGGTGACCGCGACTCCTTTAGGGGTCCCGGTCGAGCCCGAGGTGAAGATGATCCACGCGTCGTCACCCGGCGTCGGTCGCTTCGCGCTCCAGCCCCGCGACGAACCCGGCCCGCGTCGCAGGCCCGCCTCGCTGATGACCGCCGCCACCCCGGCCTCGCCGAACACCAGTTCGGCGCGCTCGTCGGGGTCGTCGGCGTCCACCGGGACATAGGCCGCCCCTGCGGCGAGGGTGGACAGGATGGCCATGTACAGCGAATAACTGCCCGAGGGCATCCGGATGCCGATCCGGTCACCGCGTCCTATGCCGCGGGCGGCGAGCCAACTCACGCCGGCCTCGATGTCGGAGATCATCTCGGCATACGTCAGCCGCACCGTGCCGTCGTCGATGCCGACGGCGTCGGGGAAGTCCGCGGCGGTCTGGTAGAGAACGTCGACCAGGGTCCGCGGAGCCGCAGCGTCCTCCGAGCGCAGGTATTGCGGGGGGATTTCGGGCGTCGCCACGCCTGAGCATCCTAGGGCCCGCAGGTGAAGCCGGGGTGGCCACAGACCCCCGGCTGTAAGACCCGGGGACCACCTGACACACTGGCCGCGCAGAGGGGAGTATTCCTCCGCCGCGGCGTCGTCACCACGTCGGCCGTCGATCGGCCGTCCGGCTCCGCGGGCCGCATCGCGCGGCGGAAGAGACCTCGGGCGTTTCTGTCGACAGCGGCCGGAGGTTTTCGGGTGAACGTCTCCGCTCTGGAGTGGGCCGTCATGCTGGCGGCGACTCTCACCGTGTTGATTTTCGACGTCGCGGTCTCGGCCCGCAGGCCGCACGAGCCGACTCGGCGCGAGTGCGTGATCGCGTTGTCGATCTATGTCGGGATGGCGATCGCCTTCGGGCTGTGGGTCTGGCAGGTCCACGGCGGTCAGTTCGGGCTGGAGTTCTACGCCGGCTGGCTGACCGAGTACAGCCTGTCGGTGGACAACCTGTTCATCTTCATCATCATCATGGCCAGCTTCAACGTCCCCAGGATCTACCAACAGCAGGCGCTGCTGGTCGGAATCGTGCTGGCGCTGGTCTTCCGCGGAATCTTCATCGCGCTGGGCGCCGTTGCCATCCAGCGCTTCTCCTGGGTGTTCTACATCTTCGGGGCGTTTCTGGTCTACACCGCGATCCAACTCGCCCGGGATACCGAGCACACCGACGACGCCGACAATGCGGTGGTGCGCTTCGCCAAGACCCACCTGCGCACCACCGACCGCTGGGACGGCCTCAAGCTCTACGTTCGGGACGGCGGCAGGCGGCTGATGACGCCGATGTTCCTGGTGATCGTCGCCCTGGCGACCACTGACCTGCTGTTCGCGTTCGACTCCATCCCGGCGATCTACGGCCTGACCCGGGAGCCCTACCTGGTCTTCACCGCGAACGTGTTCGCGCTGATGGGCCTGCGCCAGCTGTATTTCCTGCTTGGAGACCTGCTCAACCGGCTGGTCTTCCTGTCCCAGGGGCTGGCGTTCATCCTGCTCTTCATCGGGGTGAAACTGTTTCTGCACGCACTGCACGAGAACGACGTCCCGTTCGTCAACGGCGGAGAACCCGTCGCGGTCCCGGAGATCCCGACTCTGCTCAGCTTGGCGGTCATCGTCCTGACGCTGCTGCTGACCATGGTCGCCAGCCTGATCAAGACGCGACTGGCGCGACGCGGCTGAACCGGCGCCGACCAGTGCCAGTCAGTGCCAGTTGTCGTAGCCGCCCTCCGGGCCCAGCATGCGTTCCAGGCGGCTGCGGTTGAGCTTGGCGATCTCGTTGCGGGCGATCTTGCGCTCGGTGTCGACGTCGTTGTGCATGCGGTCGGCGATCGCCGTGATCACCATCGGTCCCGCTTGGTCCTCGCGAAGCGCGCCGACGTGCATCACGAACTCGAAGCCGAAGAGATCGGCGTATCGCCGGGCCGCGTCGGCCAGTTCGGCCATCACCTCGGGGCGCGGATCGAACAGCGAGCACTGCTCGGCGTGCGACCAGGTGCTGCCCGGGCGGCTGCCGACACCCGGATAGGCCTGCATGATCTCGTCGACGGACTGCTCGGGGAGTGAGAACAGCACCGCATCGGCTGTGCGGAACAGCGCCCTGCGGGACGGGTAGGGCCGGCTTCGGGCCAGCTCGGCGGCCATGGGCACGCTGTTGCAGCACTCGTAGAGAGCGTGCACGGCTTTCCGGGTCGGAAGCTCGTTGAACGCCTCCAGCCCGATGCCCTGGTGCATCAACACAGGCTGATCATCGCTGTGCCATGGCACAACGGCGTTACCGAAAGTTACAACGAGGAAAAATCCCGACCGGACCTGGTGGGAGTCACCCCGAACCCGGGATGCTCAGTGGCCCTTCAGTGGCCCTTCAGTGGCCCT
>CAYURT010000025.1:13456-19402 GCA_964447215.1 uncultured Mycobacterium sp. | reverse complement strand
TCAGTGGCCCTTCAGTGGCCCTTCAGTGGCCCTCGGCAGCGAAACGTTGGCGCGAACGCTCGATCTCGGCCTCTGCCTCGGCCCGGCCGACGAAGTCGGCGGCCTCCACATGCTTGCCCGGTTCGAGGTCCTTGTAGTGCACGAAAAAGTGCTTGATCGCCTCGAGTTCGAAGGTGGGCACGTCCTCGATGTCGGTGATGTGGTCCCAGCGGGGATCTCCGGCCGGAACGCAGAGCACCTTGTCATCGCCGCCGGCCTCGTCGACCATCTGGAACATGCCGACCGGCCGAGCCTCGACGATCACCCCGGGAAACACCGATTGCGGCAGCAGCACCATCGCGTCCAACGGGTCGCCGTCGTTGCCGAGGGTGTCCTCGATGAAGCCGTAGTCGGCCGGGTAGCCCATCGGGGTGTAGAGGTAGCGGTCGAGGCGGACCCGCCCGGACGCGTGATCCACCTCGTATTTGTTGCGCTGGCCCTTCGGGATCTCGATCGTGACGTCGAACTGCACCGCGCAACTCCCTTTCCCGGTCCCGTCGCCGGACTGCGACGACCGCCAACCCTATCCGAGCGATACCCTTTCCGAAGGCTTCGTTGGGCACAATGGTGAGGAAACACCGTCGTCTGCCGGTGCAGCACCGCACGAGCCCCGCCATCGGAATCCAGGAGAGAGATGAGCCGCACACCCCGACGCCGCAGCCATGTGGTGATCGCGGCGTCGGTGGTCGCCGTGGTCGCCGCGGTGGTCGCCGCGGCCGGACTGCTCACCACCGGAGGGCGGAGCAACGCACAGGTTCCCCCGCCACGGCCGCCAGCCGTGGCCAAGCCGGGTGTGGTGCCCCTGCCGCCCGCGGCGGTGCTGCCGACCACCGCGGGGATGACCGCCACGCTGGCGGCTGTGGCCGCCGACCCCAACCTCGGGAACCTCAGCGGGCGGGTCGCCGACGCCGGGACCGGCCGGCAGATCTGGGAACAGGCCGCCGACGTCCCGATGCAGCCGGCGTCGACCAACAAGATCCTCACCGCCGCGGCCGCGCTGCTGACCCTGGATCGAGACGCGCGGCTGACCACCACGGTCCGGGCGGCGGACCAGACCAGGATGCCCGGGGTGGTGGTGCTGGTCGGCGGCGGGGACCCGGTGCTCTCGGCGGCCCCGCCCGGGGAGCCCACCTGGTACCGCGACTCGGCCCGGATTGCCGATCTCGCCGATCAGGTCCGCAAGAGCGGGCTCAACCCCACCGCCGTCCAGGTGGACAACTCGCTGTTCAGCGGTCCCGACATGGCCCCGGGCTGGGATCCCGCCGATATCGCCGGCGGTGACATCTCCCCGATCCAGTCGGTCATGCTCGACGCCGGCCGGATCCAGCCCACCACCATGGAGTCGCGCCGCTCGCCCACACCCGCGCTGGATGCCGGCCGTGCGCTGGCCGCGGCGTTGGGCGTCGACCCCGCCAAGGTGACCTTCGCGCCCGGCCCGGCCGAGGGCCGCCAGTTGGCCTCAGTCCAGTCCGCGCCGCTGATGGAGCGATTGCGTCAGATGATGCTGGTCTCCGACAACGTGATGGCTGAGACCATCGGCCGCGAGGTCGCCCGGGCGACGGGTCGGCCGCTGAGCTTCGCCGGCGCCGCGGACTCGGTCATCAGCACACTGTCCGCGCAGGGCATCGACATGGCCGGCGCTTCGCTGGTGGACTCCAGCGGTCTGTCGGTGTCCAACCTGTTGACCGTCACCACCCTTGACGAGGTCGTCAGCGCCGCGGCCGGACCCGACCAGCCCGTGCTGCGGCCGATGGTCGACCTGCTTCCGATCGCCGGCGGCAGCGGCACCTTGTCGGAACGGTTCATCGGAACCGACCCGGTGAGGTCCTCGGCAGGCTGGCTGCGCGCCAAGACCGGTTCGCTGACCAAGACCAACTCGCTGGCCGGCATCGTCACCGATGTCGGCGGGCGGGTCCTCACCTTCGCCTTCATCTCCAACAACGCCGGTAACGAGGGCCGCACCGCGATCGACGCGCTGGTGGCGAAGCTGCGGACCTGCGGGTGCGGCGCGTGAGCGGGCCCGCCCGGCCGATCAGCGCGTGAACGCATGACCGGGTCGGCCGGCTCGGCGGTCGGCAGGGCCGTCGACTGGCAATTCGCCGGTACCGTCGGAGCCAGACTGGCCCGGCCCGGCCCACCGGTTACCGAGTACACCCGCCGGCAGGCCATCGAAGACCTGGACCGGGCCGCTCAGGCCGCCGAGAAGCCGGTCCGCGAGGTCACCGGCCTCGTCGCCGGGGGCTCCGCGCCGCGACCGGGTGTCGTGAACCGTCAGGAGTGGATCCGGGCCGCCGCGGAGTCCATGGCAGTGATGACCGGGGGAGTCCTCCCGACGGGCCGGGGCATCACCGGTCGGGTCGCCGGCGCCCAGACCGGGGCGATCCTGGCCTTCGTGTCCTCGGGAATCCTCGGTCAGTACGACCCCTTCGCCATCACCGGCGCCGACGCCGGGGACGGGCGTCTGCTGCTGGTCTACCCGAACGTCATCGCCGCGGAGCGGCAACTGCGGGTGCCGGCATCGGAATTCCGGCTGTGGGTGTGCCTGCACGAGGTGACTCACCTGGTGCAGTTCACCGCCAACCCCTGGCTGGCGGGACACATGGCGGCGGCCCTGGGAACCCTGACCGCGGAGAGCGGTGAGGACGTTGCGGAGGTGGCGAGGCGACTGGTGCGGGCGATCAGGGGAGGCCGCTCCGGGGAGGGCGTCCCCGCCCACGGTGGTGGGATCCTCGGGCTGCTGCGAACGGTGCAGTCCGAACCTCAGCGTGAGGCACTGGACCAGTTGCTTGTGCTGGGCACCCTGCTGGAAGGGCACGCCGACCATGTGATGGACGCGGTGGGTCCGTCGGTGGTTCCGTCAGTCCGGCTGATCCGCAGTCGCTTCGACCAGCGTCGCCAGCGTCGCCCGTCGCCCCCGCAGCGGCTGTTGCGGGCCCTGCTCGGGCTGGACGTCAAACTCAGTCAGTACACCCGCGGGAGAGCCTTCGTCGACGAAGTGGTCGCCCGGGTGGGGATGGCCCGGTTCAACGCGGTGTGGTCCGGCCCGCAATCCCTTCCCCTCCCCGACGAGATCGAGAGTCCCCAGCGGTGGATCGACCGGGTGCTCTAGACCGCCTCCGCGGCACGCTGGCCGGCTTCGCCGGCAGCAGAATGCCCGATGAGCGGGCCTGGTGTGTGGGACTGTCCGGCGGACCGGACTCGCTGGCGCTGACCGCGGCCGCCGCCGGGGTGCTGCCCACCACGGCGCTGATCGTCGACCACGGCCTGCAGAGCGGATCGGCGGAGGTCGCCGCGACCGCCCGCCGGCAGGCGCTCGACCTCGGCTGCGCCGACGCGCGGGTGATCCGGACCCGGGTGGGCAACTCGGGGGGGCCGGAGGCGGCGGCGCGGACGGCCCGCTACGCCGCCCTCGACGCAGCCCGGTCCGGCCTGCCGGTGTTGCTCGGCCACACTCTCGACGACCAGGCCGAAACGGTGCTGCTTGGACTGGGGCGCGGTTCGGGGCCGCGGTCCATCGCCGGAATGACCGACTGCGACCCGCCGTGGTACCGCCCGCTGCTCGGTTTGCGCCGGAGCCTGACCCACGCGGCCTGCGTGGAACTGGGTCTGCGGCCGTGGGAGGACCCGCACAACAGCGACCGCCGCTTCACCCGGGTGCGGCTCCGGGACGAGGTGCTGCCGCTGCTGGAGGAAGTCCTGGGGGGCGGTGTGGCCGAGGCGCTTGCCCGCACCGCCACCGCGCTGCGCGAAGACCAGCAGGTGCTCGACGGGCTGGCGGCGGCGGCGATGGCCACCGCACGCACCCCGGACGGCCTCGGCGTGGCGGCACTGCGGGATCTGCCCGCGGCGGTGCGCCTGCGGGTGATTCGCGGCTGGCTGATCGAGGGCGGTGCCTGCGGGTTGTCCGACGGGCAGATCCGGGCCGTCGACGCCTTGGTGAGCCGGTGGACCGGGCAGGGTGGGGTTGCCGTCGGGTGCTCTGTCCCCAGAACCCGGCTGTTTGCCGAGCGACGCGGGGTGACGCTGAACCTGCGCCACCAACCCGTCTGAAGGATTGGTCGCCGACGGGGTGTCATGGCACGCTGTGGGGCGTGGCAGCGGAGGAGCTGTATTCCGGCGACATCAAGTCGGTGCTTTTGTCCAAAGACCAGATCGAGGTCCGCACCGCCGAATTGGGCGCCGAACTGGCCCGGGACTACGCCGGCGCGCTGGCCGGGCAGGACCTACTGCTGGTGACGGTCCTCAAAGGTGCCGTCATGTTCGTCACCGACCTCGCGCGGGCCATTCCGCTGCCCACCCAGCTGGAGTTCATGGCGGTCAGCTCCTACGGCTCGGCGACGTCGTCCTCCGGCGTGGTGCGCATCATCAAGGACCTCGACCGCGACATCGCTGACCGTGACGTGCTCATCGTCGAAGACATCGTGGACTCCGGGTTGACGTTGTCCTGGCTGCTGCGCAACCTGGCCACCCGCCACCCCCGCTCGCTACGGGTCTGCACCCTGTTGCGGAAGCCCGACGCGGTGCGTGCCGACGTCGACATCGCCTACGTCGGTTTCGACATCCCCAACGAGTTCGTGGTCGGCTACGGCCTGGACTACGCCGAGCGCTACCGCGACCTGCCCTATATCGGGACGCTCGACCCCAGGGTTTATCTGCCCGGCTAGTCCAACTCCCACACTGCGGTCACCGTGAACTCGACGGTCTGCTCGCCCGGTTCCAGCGGGACGTCGGCGGCCATCGGGGCGTTGCGGGGCATCGGCACCGGCGCCGGCGGCGAGGTTTCCGAACTCTCCGAGATCGAGATGACCGGCCCCAGCGACAGCCCGGATAGTTCGGCGTACTGCTGGGCTCGGTCGCGGGCGTCCTCGAAAGCCCGTGCACGGGCATCGCGCACCAGTTCGGAGTCGTCCTCGATGGAGTAGCGGACCGAATCGATCCGGGTGGCGTCACCGCCGGCGGCGACCACGATCCCCAGCAATTCGGGGGCCGCGTCGAGTTCGCGGATGGTGACCCGGGTGGAGTTGCTCGCCCGGTAGCCGGTGATCGTCGAGTTGTCGCCGTACTGCGGGGACACGCTGACCGTGGTCGTGCTCATGTCCTTGTCGTCGATGCCGCGGGCGGTGAGGGCCTCGACGACCGCCTTCTGGCGCTGGCCGGACTGCTTGACCGCACTCGCGACGTCGGGCGCGGTGACCTCCACCGCGATATCGGCGGTCAGCGTGTCGGGAGCCCCCCGGACCTGTCCGCTGCCGATCACAGTGACCTGGCGTGGGTTGTTCTGCACCGGGGTCGCCGAGTCGCAGGCCGTGAGGCCCAGTGCTGTCAATGCCGCTGCGCCACATGCAATCACCCGGGAAGTCGCCGACATGGCCTCACCGTATCCCGAAGCGGTCACCTCCAGCGCACCCGGGCGAGGAATGCCAGCAGTTCGGAGTTGACCTCATCAGGGCGTTCCTGCTGAATCCAATGCCCGGCGCCCTCGAGCATCACCTGCTGGTAGGGGCCGACCGCGACTTCGTCGGCCCGGTCGATCCTGATGAAGGCAAGCGCAGGGTCGGCGGTTCCGCCGACGAAAAGCGCTGGGACTGCGATGGTCTGCCCGGCGTCACCCATGATCTGCCAATTCCGGTCGAAGTTCCGGTACCAGTTGAGCGCGCCGGTGAAACCGGTTCGGGTGAACTCGTTGACGTAGGTGTCCAGTTCATCCTCGCTCAGCCAGTCGGGCAGTTCCGCGGGCTCGGGCAACCGTTCGATGAACCCTTCCGGCCCGGGGGCGAGCATCCGCAGCGCCGACTCCTCCTCGCCCGGTCCGGGGGCGCGCATTCCGGCCAGCATCCGCCGCAGAGCCCGACGGGGATCACCGTCCATCTCGGCGTCGGCCGGACCGGGCTGCTGGAAATACAGAAT
>CAYURT010000025.1:6682-13356 GCA_964447215.1 uncultured Mycobacterium sp. | reverse complement strand
ACCGGGCTGCTGGAAATACAGAATGTAGAAGAAGCCGTCCCCGATGATCCGCCGGAAGGCGGCGGTCGGCGCCGTCAGTGGTCGCGGGACCGGCGGCACACTCAGTCCGGCGACCGCGGCGACCCGGTCGGGGTGGAGCAGCGCCGCGCTCCAGGCCACCACCGCCCCCCAGTCGTGACCGACCAGCGCCGCCTGTTCGGCGCCCACCTCGTCGAGCAGCCCGATCAGGTCGCCGGTGAGCGAGGTGATGTCGTAGGACTGAGCCTCCGGCGGGACCGACGACCCGCCGTACCCGCGCTGGTCCGGGGCCAGTACGCGGTAACCGGCGGCGGCGAGAACGGGGATCTGGCGCCGCCAGGAGAAGGCCAGTTCAGGGAATCCGTGCGCCAGAACCACCACCGGGCCGTCTGTCGGCCCAGCCTCAGTCAACCGCAACCGAACCCCGTTGACCTGGGCATATCGCTGAATCACCCGGGGCACGACGGTCAGCCAACCACAGTCGGCGCCGACGTTGTGAGAACGGACCATTTCCTGACGGAAACCCTCGGGCCGCCGTCCGACGTTGTGGTGACGGTAGCCTGGGACCCTCAGGCGGCTCATCACGGAAGGACGGGGCCCCGCGGCCGAAGTTCATGAAACGCAAAAACCTGTTCCGCACCCTGACGATCATCGCGGTGGTGCTGGTGCTCGGCTGGCTCTTCTTCTTCCTCAACGACGACACCAGGGGCCTCAAACCCGTCGACACCTCCGTGGCCGTCGCGCAGATCAAGGCCGACAACGTCAAGAGCGCCCAGATCGACGACCGCGAGCAGCAACTGCGCCTGGAGTTGAAGGAGGCCAACAGCGACACGGCCGACTCGGCCAAGGTGCTCGCCAAGTACCCGACCGGCTACGCCGTCCCACTCTTCGACGAACTGACCGCCAAGGGCGTCAAGACCAACACGGTGGTCAATCAGCCCAGCCTGTTCGGCACGCTGCTGGTCTACATGCTCCCGCTGCTGCTGCTGATCGGGCTGTTCGTGCTGTTTTCCCGGATGCAGACCGGGGGCCGGATGGGGTTCGGCTTCGGCAAGTCCCGGGCCAAGCAGCTCACCAAGGACATGCCCAAGACCACCTTCGCCGACGTCGCCGGCGCCGACGAGGCGGTCGAGGAGCTCTACGAGATCAAGGACTTCCTGCAGAACCCCGGTCGCTACCAGGCTCTGGGCGCCAAGATCCCCAAGGGTGTGCTGCTCTACGGCCCGCCGGGAACCGGCAAGACGCTGCTGGCCCGGGCGGTGGCCGGCGAGGCGGGCGTGCCCTTCTTCACCATTTCGGGGTCGGACTTCGTCGAGATGTTCGTCGGGGTCGGCGCCTCCCGGGTGCGAGATCTCTTCGAACAGGCCAAGCAGAACTCGCCGTGCATCATCTTCGTCGACGAGATCGACGCCGTCGGCCGCCAGCGCGGTGCCGGATTGGGCGGCGGCCACGACGAACGCGAGCAGACCCTCAACCAGTTGCTGGTCGAGATGGACGGTTTCGGTGACCGCCAGGGTGTGATCCTGATCGCGGCAACCAACCGGCCCGACATCCTCGACCCCGCACTGCTGCGTCCTGGCCGGTTCGACCGCCAGATCCCGGTGTCCAGCCCCGACCTGGCCGGCCGCAAGGCCGTGCTGCGGGTGCACGCCCAGGGCAAGCCGCTGTCTCCCGACGCCGACCTCGACGGTCTGGCCAAGCGCACCGTCGGGATGTCGGGCGCGGACCTGGCCAACGTCATCAACGAGGCGGCGCTGCTGACGGCACGGGAGAACGGCACCGTCATCACCGGCGCCGCGCTCGAGGAGGCCGTCGACCGGGTGATCGGCGGTCCGAGGCGCAAGGGCCGGGTGATCAGCGAGCTGGAGAAGAAGATCACCGCTTACCACGAGGGCGGACACACCCTGGCGGCCTGGGCGATGCCGGACATCGAGCCGATCTACAAGGTGACGATCCTGGCCCGGGGACGGACCGGCGGCCACGCGGTCTCGGTGCCCGAGGACGACAAGGGCCTGATGACCCGTTCGGAGATGATCGCGCGGCTGGTGTTCGCGATGGGCGGCCGGGCCGCCGAGGAACTGGTGTTCCGCGAGCCCACAACCGGGGCGGTCTCCGACATCCAGCAAGCCACCAAGATCGCACGTGCGATGGTCACCGAATACGGCATGAGCGCCAAGCTCGGTGCCGTGCGGTACGGCACCGAACACGGCGACCCCTTCCTGGGCCGGACCATGGGCGCCCAGGCCGATTACAGCCATGAGGTCGCCCGAGACATCGACGACGAGGTCCGCAAGCTCATCGAGGCCGCGCACACCGAGGCCTGGGCGATTCTGACCGAGTACCGCGACGTGCTCGACGTGCTCGCCGGCGAACTGCTGGAGAAGGAGACTCTGCACCGCGCCGAACTCGAGGCGATTTTCGCCAAGGTGCAGAAGCGTCCGCGGCTGACCGTCTTCGACGACTTCGGCGGGCGCATACCGTCGGACAAGCCGCCGATCAAGACACCCGGCGAGCTCGCCATCGAACGCGGCGAGCCGTGGCCCCGGCCGATGCCGGAGCCGGCGTTCAAGAAGGCGATCGCCCAGGCCACTGCCGCCGCCCGGGCCCAGCAGGGCCACGGCGGGCCGCCGCCGGGCAACGGTAATGGCTCGCACGTGCCGGGCCGCGACCAGCACCGCGACCAGCACAGCGGGCCGACCCAGCCCGACTATGGCGCCCCGGCCGGCTGGCGGGCACCGGGCTGGCCCCCGCCCCCGCAGGGGCAGGGCTACTGGTATCCGCCCCCGCCTGGGTGGGGAGCCCCGCCTGGGCCGCCCGGGCAGCCCGGGCAGCACGGCCACGTCCCGCCCCAGCATCAGCAACCCCCGGCGCCGAGTCGCTCCGGCTCCGGACCTGCCCCCGGGGAACGACCGGCTGACGACGCCGGCCGTTCCGCCGGCGGCTGACCGACGGACGGAGTGCACATGGCCAAGCCAGACTCGGTGACGCTCGAAACGCCCTTTTTCGATCAGCCGCGCGCTGAGGCGGCGGTTCGTGAACTTCTGATCGCGGTCGGCGAGGACCCCGACCGGCAGGGTCTCCGGGAGACCCCGGCACGGGTTGCGCGCGCCTTCCGGGAGATCTTCGCCGGGCTCTACACCGATCCGGACGCTGTGCTGGACACCACCTTCGACGAGGGTCACGAGGAACTAGTCCTGGTCAAGCAGATCCCGATGTACTCGACTTGCGAGCACCACCTGGTGTCGTTCCACGGCATGGCGCACGTGGGTTACATCCCCGGGCCCGACGGCCGGGTGACGGGGCTGTCCAAGCTGGCCCGGGTGGTCGACCTCTACGCCAAGCGTCCCCAGGTTCAGGAGCGGCTGACCGCCCAGATCGCCGATGCGGTCATGCGAAAGCTCAAACCGCGCGGCGTGATCGTCGTGGTGGAAGCCGAGCACCTCTGCATGGCGATGCGCGGGGTGCGCAAGCCGGGGGCGGTGACCACCACCTCTGCGGTGCGCGGGCTTTTCAAGACCAATGACGCGTCCCGGGCCGAAGCGCTGGACCTCATCCTTCGCAAGTGACAGGACCCGACGCGACCTCTGTGATGGGCGTCGTGAACGTCACCGACGACTCCTTCTCCGACGGCGGTCGCTATCTGAACCCGTACCGCGCCATCGAGCACGGATTGGCGCTGGCGGCCGAAGGGGCTGCGATCATCGACGTCGGTGGCGAGTCGACCCGGCCGGGAGCGGTCCGGATCGACGCCGACGTCGAGGTTGCGCGGGTGCTCCCGGTCGTCAAAGAGCTTGCTGCCCAGGGGATCACCGTGAGTATCGACACGATGCACGCACCGGTGGCGCGGGCTGCGGTGGACAACGGCGCGCAGATCGTCAATGACGTCAGCGGAGGTCGCGCCGATCCGGCAATGGCGCCACTGGTGGCCGCCGCCGGGGTCCGGTGGGTGTTGATGCACTGGCGCTCGGTGTCGGCCGAGCATCCGCACGAGATTCCCGGCTACCAGGACGTGGTCGCTGAGGTTCACGACGAATTGCTCGCGGCCGTCGATGCGGCCGTCGATGCCGGGGTCGACCGGCGTGATCTCGTCATCGACCCCGGCCTGGGGTTCGCCAAGAGCGCCCAGCACAACTGGGCGCTGTTGCACGCGCTGCCACGACTGGTGGCCACCGGGATTCCCGTGCTGGTGGGAGCTTCCCGCAAGCGGTTTCTCGGTGCCCTGCTGGCCGGCGCCGACGGTGCTGTGCGCCACCCGGACGGCCGGGAGACCGCCACAGCGGTGATTTCCACGCTCGCCGCGCTGAACGGGGCCTGGGGGGTTCGGGTCCACGATGTGCTTGCCACCGTCGATGCGTTGAAAGTCCTCGGTGCCTGGCAGCATGCCGGGACCGGAGCGGAGGGCACCGATGACTGACCGCATCGAACTGCGCGGGCTGACCGTGCGGGGCCATCACGGGGTGTTCGACCACGAGCGTCGCGATGGCCAGGACTTCGTCGTCGACGTCACGATCTGGATGGATCTGGCCGCCGCCGCGAGCGGGGATCGACTTGTTGACACCTATGACTACGGACTGCTCGCTCAGCAGGCCGCGGACATCGTCGCCGGTCCGGCGCGCGATCTGATCGAGACCGTCGCCGCCGAGATCGCCGAGACGGTGATGGCCGACCCCAGGGTGCACGCCGCCGAGGTCACGGTGCACAAGCCCAGCGCCCCCATTCCGCTGGCGTTCGCCGACGTCGCCGTGGTGGCCCGCCGCTCGCGCCGCCGGGCCGGCGGGCGGATCATCCCCGCCGGAGGCGCCACGTGAGCCGGGCGGTGCTCTCGATCGGCTCCAACATCGGCGACAGGCTGGCGCGGCTGCAATCCGTGGTGGACGGGCTCGGAGAGGCGGTGCGCACGGTCTCTCCGGTGTACGAGACCGAACCCTGGGGCGGGGTCGAGCAGGACCGGTTCCTCAACGCCGTGATCCTGGCCGACGACCCCGACCTGGACGCTTACGGCTGGCTGCGACTCGGCCAGCGACTGGAGCGGCTCAACCAGCGGATCCGCGAACAGCGCTGGGGGCCCAGAACCCTCGACGTCGATCTGATCCGCTGCACGGACGGCGAAGGTGCTGAGGTCCGCTGCGCCGACCCCGATCTGACGCTGCCGCATCCGCGGGCGCGATGTCGGGCGTTCGTGCTGGCCCCCTGGTTGGCCGCCGACCCGGCCGCGACCCTGAGTGTCGACGGCGGAGTCCGGCCGGTCCGCGAACTGCTCGCCGAACTGGATCCGATCGAGCGGGAAGGGGTTCGTGTGACCGCGCTGACCCTGGTCGTCGGGGGGGCCGGTTCCTGATGGGTCCCACCCGGGTGCGGGATCTCGTCGCGGCGGCGCTGATTGCCGCGGTGGTCGGGTACGTGTTCCTGCAACTGATCTACCGGTACTTCCCGCCCATCACGCTGTGGACGGGGCTGTCGCTGCTCGCGGTGGCCGCGGTGGAGGCCGGGTGGGGAGCCCGGGTGCGCGCCCGTATCCGGGAGGGGCGGATCGGTATCGGCGGAGAGCGGTTGGATCCCCTGACGGTTGCCCGCAGCGTTGCGGTCGCCAAGGCTTCGGCATGGGTGGGGGCACTCGCGCTGGGCTGGTGGCTCGCGGTGCTGGCCTACCTGTTGCCCCAGCGGTCGGAGTTGCGGGTCGCCGCCGCGGACACCCCGGGCACGGTCGCCGCCGCGGTCAGCGCACTGCTACTCGTGATCGCCGCGATGTGGCTGCAGCACTGCTGCAAGTCCCCCGGGGAGCCCGATTCCCCGGCGGCCGCCGACCTTGAGCATCCGTAGCGCACCGCGCTCGGTGCTGGGCGAATCGCCGCAGCTTGCCGCCGGGGGACCGGCTTCCCACGCGGTACAGTCAGGCCCATGACCGTTCTGCCGGGCGGCGCCAAAAACCGGCGCGGCGGCCGCAAACCGGGCTGGATTCTGTTGACGGCGCTGCTGGTTCTGGCCCTTCTGGCCAGTTCCACGCTGGTCTTCACCGACAGTGTCAAGTTGCTCCGGCTGGCGGTCATCCTCTCACTGTGGGCGGCGGTTCTCGCGGCTTTCGTGTCGGTGGTCTACCGGCGGCAGAGTGAGGTCGACCGGGCCCGGGCCCGTGACATGAAGTTCGTCTACGACCTCCAACTCGACCGCGAGATCGCCGCGCGGCGAGAGTACGAGTTGAGTGTGGAGTCGCATCTGCGCCGTCAACTGGGCCGCGAGTTGCGGGCCGAGGCGGCCGACGAAATGGCCGCACTGCGCGTCGAACTGGTGTCGCTGCGCGCCCACCTCGAAGCGCTGCTCGGTGCCGATCTCGGTGACCGTCCGGCGCTGGAGTCGGAACGGGTGACCACGATGGCCATGCCGGCCGCCCCGGGTCGGGTGCAGAGCAGCCGTATCACCGAGGTGGTGGTCGAAGAGGTGAGCGTGGGCAGCTCGATCCGGGTCGAGGACACCCTGGCCGACGACCCCATCATCGACGTCGCCGAGGAGCCGCTGACGCCTCCGCCGCCTCCGCCGCTGCCGCCTCCGCCTCCTTCACCGCCGCCGCCGCGTCCCGCCGCTCCGCCCGCACCGCCGACGTGGACCGCACCGCCCGTGCCGCCTGCTCCGCCGGGGTGGTCCGCACCGCCCCCTCCGGC
>CAYURT010000025.1:0-6582 GCA_964447215.1 uncultured Mycobacterium sp. | reverse complement strand
CCGCACCGCCCGTGCCGCCTGCTCCGCCGGGGTGGTCCGCACCGCCCCCTCCGGCGCCCCGGGTGCCCCCGGCGCCCCCGGCCCCCCCGCGGGTCGCCTCCGCGGATTCCGCCGACTACCGGGGCTCGCATCGGCGCCCCGATCCAGGGGGGCCGGCCGCCCCCGCGCCGGTGCCCCCGCCGATGCCGTCGGCCACGCCCCCGGCGGCCCCGTGGCGCCCGCCGGAGACGGCCAGCCGCCGCGGCCGGCACCGGTCACCCGACAGCGGTCCCGTCGAACCGCCGACTCCGGAGGATCGGCCAGCCGAAAGGCCTGAGCCGCTCAGCGGCCGGCATCGTTTCGGCGTGCCCGAGGACCCCCGCACACCCGAGGTCGCGCGGCACAGGTCGACCAGCGACGCCGAACCCGAGGAGCAGCAGAGCCAGCACACGGGCGGCCAACCCGTCGCGGACCTCATGGCGCGGCTCAAGGCCGATCAGACCGGTGGCGGTGGCCGCCGCCGCCGCAAGGAATGAGAGCTCGACGTTAGACTAGATCCCCGGTCCGGCACCCCGGAGATCAGCGGGGACCGGAACCCTGCTCTCCCAGCATCGTGAGGTCGTCTCCAGTGCAGACCCCCAACGGCTTGCGTCCGGCCCGGCTGAAGGTCGGGATCATCTCCGGAGGCCGGGTCGGCACGGCCCTGGGCGCGGCGCTGGAACGCGCCGACCATGTGGTGGTCGCCTGCAGCGCGATCTCCCAGTCGTCGCGCCGGCTCGTGGAACGGCGGTTGCCGGACACCCCGGTCGTGCTGCCCACGGAGGTCGCGGACTCCGCTGAACTGCTGCTGTTGGCCGTGCCCGATGCCGAACTGCCCGGTCTGGTCCAGGGCCTGCAGGCCACCGGGGCGGTTCGGCGGGGCACCATCGTGGCCCACACCTCCGGTGCCAACGGTGTCGGTGTGCTCGAGCCGTTGTCCAGCGGCGGATGTGTACCCCTGGCCATCCATCCGGCAATGACATTCACCGGCAGCGACGAGGATGTGGCGAGGCTGGCTGAAACCTGTTTCGGCATCACGGCGGCCGACGAGACCGGTTATGCCATCGCGCAGTCGCTGGTGCTGGAGATCGGAGGCGAGCCGTTCCGGGTCAGGGAGGATGCCCGCGCCCTCTACCACGCTGCCCTCGCCCACGGGAGTAACCATGTGGTGACTGTCATCGCCGACGCGGTCACCGCGCTGCGGGCGGCCCTGTCCGGGCAGGAGCTCCTCGGCCAGGAGCTGGTCGGCGAGGCTCCGGGCGGGTTGGCCGAACGGATCGTCGGCCCGCTGGCCCGTGCGGCGCTGGAGAACACCCTGCAGCGCGGGCAGGCCGCCCTGACCGGACCGGTCGCCCGCGGTGACGCGGCCGCGGTGGCCGACCACCTCGACGCTCTCGGTGACGTAGACCCGTCGCTGGCACGGGCCTACTGCGCCGATTCACTGCGCACCGCGCAACGCGCTCACGCACCAGAGGAGGTCTTCGCCGTGCTGCAGGACTGGTCGCGTTCGAGGGGGAACCGACAGTGACCGCGAAACCGCCGTCGTTCAGCGCCGGGCAGCTGAACACCTATCCCACTCCGCACGCGGTCTCCGAAGTCTGCAGGGCGCTGCGGCACACCGGCCGCCGGGTGATGCTGGTGCCAACGATGGGCGCGTTGCACGACGGGCATCTGTCACTGGTGCGGACAGCCAAGCGGGTGCCAGGGGCGGTGGTGGTGGTCTCGGTCTACGTCAACCCGCTGCAGTTCTCCGCCGGAGAGGACCTCGAGTCCTATCCGCAGACCCTGGATGCCGACCTCGAACTGCTCAGCGCCGAGGGTGTCGAGGTGGCCTTCACGCCCACTACCGCAGCGATGTATCCGGAAGGTCCGCGCACCACCGTGCATCCCGGGCCGCTGGGCGCCGAGTTGGAGGGTGCCGCGCGGCCCACCCATTTCGCCGGGATGCTGACTGTCGTCTTGAAGCTGCTGCAGATCGTCCGGCCAGACCGGGCGTTCTTCGGGGAGAAGGATTACCAGCAGCTGGTTCTGATCCGGCAGATGGTCGCGGACCTCAACGTCGACGTGCGGGTGGTCGGCGTTCCGACGGTGCGTGAACCCGATGGTCTCGCGCTGTCGTCGCGCAACCGCTATCTCGGCCCCGAGGAGCGTGAACAGGCGGGCGCGCTGTCCTCGGCGCTGCTGGCCGGCATGTACGCCGCCTCCAGCGGTCCCGCCGCGGTTCTCGACGCGGCCCGAGCTGTGCTGGACGAAGTACCCGCCATCGCGGTCGACTACCTCCAGCTGCGCGGGCCCTGGCTCGAGTCCGCGCCACAGTTCGGACCCGCCCGGCTGCTTGTCGCCGGGCGGCTGGGTGGGACCCGGCTGCTGGACAACATCGCGGTCAATCTGCCTGGTGGGCCCTCGACAAATCCCGATATCGGCGCCGAACGGGCCGAAATGCCATGGAGGAACTGATGTCCCGCTGTCAACGCCCAACGCTTTCCGGTGGGGGATAGCCGTGCTGCTCGCCATCGACGTCCGCAACACCCATACCGTCGTCGGTTTGATCGCCGGCGCCGGCGACCACGCGAAAGTGCTGCAGCACTGGCGGATTCGGACCGAGTCTGAGATCACCGCCGACGAGCTCGCACTCACCATCGAGGGCCTGATCGGAGACGACTCGGAGAACCTCACCGGCGTTACCGGGCTGTCCACCGTCCCCTCGGTGCTCAACGAGATGCGATCCATGGTGGAGCAGTACTGGCCCTCGGCGACTCACGTACTCATCGAACCCGGCGTTCGGACCGGCATCCCGCTGCTCGTCGACAACCCCAAGGAGGTGGGCGCCGATCGCATCGTGAACTGCCTGGCCGCCTACGGCAAGTTCCGGACCGCCGCGATCGTCGTGGACTTCGGCTCGTCGATCTGTGTCGATGTGGTCTCTGCCAAAGGCGAGTTCCTCGGCGGCGCGATCGCCCCCGGTGTCCAGGTGTCCTCCGACGCCGCGGCGGCGAGGTCGGCGGCACTGCGCCGGGTCGAGTTGACCCGACCGCGTTCGGTGGTCGGCAAGAACACGGTGGAGTGCATGCAGGCCGGGGCGGTCTTCGGGTTTGCCGGTCTGGTTGACGGGCTGGTCTCCCGGATCCGGGCGGACGTCGATGGATTCTCCGCCGGAGAGGTCACCGTAGTGGCGACCGGGCATACCGCGCCGATGATGCTGCCGGATCTGAGCACCGTCGACCGTTACGACAAGCACCTGACCCTGGACGGTCTCCGGATGGTCTACGAACGCAACCAGGACGGTCAGCGCCCACGCCTCAAGCCCGCACGGTGAGGCCCGCCCTCTAAGCTGGCACGTCGTGAGTGGTGCGCAGACGTCGGAGACCGGGGACGCTGCCGAAGGCACTCCGGATGTGCCCGAGCAGTTCCGCATCCGGCAGGCCAAGCGGCAGCGTCTGCTCGATGAGGGACTTGAGCCCTATCCGGTGGCGGTCCCCCGCACGCACTCGCTGGCCGAGGTCCGCGCCGCCCACGCCGATTTGCCCGCCGACACCTCCACGGGACAGGCCGTCGGTGTCACCGGGCGGGTGGTCTTCTCGCGGAACTCGGGCAAGCTCTGCTTCGCCACCCTGCAGGAGGGTGACGGGACCCAGTTGCAGGCGATGATCAGCCTCGACGGGGTCGGCCAGCGGGCGCTCGACGCCTGGAAGGCCGAGGTGGACCTGGGCGACATCGTTTTCGTGCACGGCGAGGTGATCAGCTCTCGCCGCGGCGAACTGTCCGTGCTGGCCGACTCATGGAAGATGGCGGCCAAGGCGCTGCGACCACTGCCCGTGGCGCACCGGGAGATGAGCGAGGAGGCCCGGGTCCGGCAACGCTATGTCGACCTCATCGTCCGGCCCGCGGCCCGCACCGTCGCCCGGCAGCGCATCGCGGTCGTCCGTGCCCTGCGTGCGGGGCTGGAGCGGAGGGGCTTCCTGGAGGTTGAGACCCCGATTCTGCAGACGCAGGCCGGCGGGGCCGCCGCGCGGCCGTTCGTCACCCACTCCAACGCTCTCGACACCGATCTGTACCTGCGGATCGCGCCGGAACTCTTCCTCAAGATGTGCGTGGTCGGGGGCTTGGAGAAGGTCTTCGAACTCAACCGGGTCTTCCGGAACGAGGGTGCGGACTCCACGCACTCCCCGGAGTTCGCGATGCTGGAGACCTATCAGGCCTGGGGCACCTACGACGATTCCGCGGTGATGATCCGTGAACTGATCCAGGAGGTCGCCGACGAGGCCATCGGCACCAGGAAGGTGCCATTGCCCGACGGCACCGTCTACGACCTGGACGGTCAATGGCCCGATATCGGAATGTACCCGTCCCTGTCCGAGGCCCTCGACATGGAGATAACTCCGCAGACCCCGGTGCCGGATTTGTTGGAAATTGCCGATCGGCGCGGTCTGGAGATTCCCGAGGGCCGTGGATTCGGCCACGGGAAACTGATCGAGGAACTCTGGGAGCACACCGTCGGGAAAACACTCTGGGCGCCGACTTTCGTTCGGGATTTCCCAGTCGAGACCACGCCGTTGACCCGCGGTCACCGCAGTATTCCCGGGGTGACCGAGAAATGGGATCTCTACGTACGCGGAATCGAACTCGCCACCGGGTACTCCGAACTCGTCGACCCGGTTGTCCAGCGTGAGCGATTCGAGGTCCAAGCCCGCGCCGCCGCGGCCGGCGATGACGAGGCGATGCTGCTCGACGAGGACTTCCTCGCTGCGATGGAGCACGCGATGCCGCCCACCACCGGGACCGGGATGGGTATCGACCGCCTGTTGATGGTGCTCACCGGTCTGTCAATTAGGGAGACGGTTTTGTTCCCCATTGTTCGCCGGCACGGGTAACAGCAACTTGATGCGGAATTGTTGTTTTCCGCGTCGAGGATATGGCATATTGTTTGCGGTCGTACTGTATTAATCCGCGAGCACAGGAAGTTCGAGATCGTCATGGCGAAGAAAGTGACCGTAACGCTCGTTGACGATTTCGATGGCGAGGGGCCTGCCGACGAAACCGTGGAATTCTCAATCGACGGCGTCAGCTACGAAATTGACCTCTCCGCCAAGAATGCGCAGCGAATTCGCGACGAGTTGAAGCCCTGGATCGACGCGGGCCGCCGGGTCGGCGGCCGCCGGCGGGGCCGACCGGGTCCGCCCGGCCGTGGCCGGGGGTCGATCGACCGGGAGCAGAGCGCCGCCATCCGCGAGTGGGCCCGCCGCAACGGCCACAAGGTCTCGACCCGGGGCCGCATCCCCGCGGAGATCATCGAGGCGTTCCACGCGGCCGGCTAGCCCGTCGCCGCCCGTCGGGGCGTCACGCTTTCGTCATCGGTGGTTCGCCCCGGGCGAAGTCTCCGTTGCGGCGGGAAGCGAAACGCCGCAGCCTGGCGTTGGACAGCGGTAGTCACAGCGGTCTTCGAAATGACCGCTACGCCGTGGGGCAGGGTCGGTCCAGCGCGGGGGAGCACCCCCCGCCCCCGCCCACTAGAGTGGACCACTAGGTGCTCGGCGACTGCCGCCGACGCCCAGGTGAGGAGAGCAGGTAACCGCCGATGTTCGAGAGATTTACCGACCGCGCACGCAGGGTTGTCGTCCTGGCTCAGGAAGAGGCCCGGATGCTCAACCACAACTACATCGGCACCGAGCACATCCTGCTGGGCCTGATCCACGAGGGCGAGGGCGTAGCGGCCAAGTCGCTGGAGTCTCTCGGCATCTCGCTGGAGGGGGTGCGTTCGCAGGTCGAGGAGATCATCGGGCAGGGCCAGCAGGCGCCGTCCGGGCACATCCCCTTCACCCCGCGCGCCAAGAAGGTTCTCGAGCTGTCCCTGCGCGAGGCCCTGCAGTTGGGCCACAACTACATCGGCACTGAGCACATCCTGCTGGGCCTGATCCGCGAAGGTGAGGGCGTCGCCGCCCAAGTGCTGGTCAAGCTCGGCGCGGAGCTCACCCGGGTACGTCAGCAGGTCATCCAGCTGCTCAGCGGCTACCAGGGCAAGGAGACCGCCGAGGCGGGCACCGGAGGCCGTGGGGGCGAGTCCGGCAGCCCCTCGACCTCACTGGTACTCGACCAGTTCGGCCGCAACCTCACCGCCGCCGCGATGGAGGGCAAGCTCGACCCGGTGATCGGCCGGGAAAAGGAGATCGAGCGGGTGATGCAGGTGCTCTCCCGCCGCACCAAGAACAATCCGGTGCTCATCGGCGAACCGGGCGTCGGCAAGACCGCCGTGGTGGAGGGCCTGGCCCAGGCCATCGTCAACGGCGAGGTTCCCGAGACGCTCAAGGACAAGCAGCTCTACACCCTGGACCTGGGTTCGCTGGTGGCCGGCAGCCGTTACCGCGGTGATTTCGAGGAACGCCTGAAGAAGGTGCTCAAGGAGATCAACACCCGTGGCGACATCATCCTCTTCATCGACGAGTTGCACACTCTGGTCGGCGCGGGCGCCGCCGAGGGTGCCATCGATGCGGCGTCGATCCTGAAGCCCAAGCTGGCCCGGGGCGAGTTGCAGACCATCGGCGCCACCACGCTCGACGAGTACCGCAA
>CAYURT010000024.1:0-41842 GCA_964447215.1 uncultured Mycobacterium sp. | reverse complement strand
ATGCCAAGCACCACCCGTACGAGGCCCGCAAGTCGGAATCAGACGAGGAATAGCAGCCCGCTCCCACACGCGGCCTGCCGGTCACACCAACGGTGAGCAAACAGCGCGAATCCTTCCTTGAACCTGCCGCCCACCTGTTGAGCTGTCCGTTGCCGCCGCACCGACACCACACCTACCGTCCCGGCATATGACACCCACACCGCCACCCGGCACCACCACCACCGACTGGACGGAATTCGGCGACCGCTTCTGTCGTAGCCGCCCGGCCACCATCGCCGAGGTGGCCGACGAACTGAACCGGCTGGGCTGACCAGCGCCGGCACCGCCGCGTTGCAATCTCGCCCTCGCCGCCCGCTTTCGTCGCCCCACGACGCTCTCAGGGCACCTGGGGAGGGTCTCCAGTGCTGCCTGCCGCCTCCCATTCGTGGCGTAGGCGATTTCACGTACAGCCTCAAATCCACATGTTTCCCGGATTGCTGGTGGCTGGCCGGTGAAGATGTCGTTGACATCGGACAGGGGCTGCCAATACGGTCAAGTGCTCATCCCGGGGACTGAGGTGGAGGGAGGGCGTTGCAATCATGAGCAAACCGTTAGCGCGGCGCCCCGTGCGCATCGTGTGGGCCATCGCTGCTCTGGCCATGTCGTCGACGGGGATCGTCGTTAGCCAGGCCACGACACCTTCCGGCACCGTCGTGGCCGAGTGCATCAACGGAGAGGTGGTCGATCCCGATACCGGTACCTGCCCCCAGCAACCACCGACCTCCGTCCAGCCCCAGTCGGGCGGTATGGGCGGTGGCACGGATCTCTCCTCGAATCCGGCTGTCGGGGTCGCCGAAGCGGAAAACGAGTCCTCTGTGACCCTGGCGGACGAAGGATGATGAGGGCTCTGTCCCCCCAGACACCCCGTCTCAGCTGCCTGGATGCCGCGGTCATACCCGCCACGTAGTGGATACGGGGTTTGTGGTTACGCGTCATCGCTAAATCGTCGCAATTCAACAGCTTTCAATTCGGGATGCACGCCCTAGTCGACCAGGAGGTTGCGCTGGCGTCCAGTTCCCGCCGGCCCCAACCGTTTAGCCCGACTGCTCTGCAACTGGTCGATGGCATCACCGGGAGTTGGGGTGGCGGTGCGGGCCTGCTCGATGCGCGCCAGCACGTCGGTCAACCGCAAATACACGCCGCGGGTTAGTCACGATATGACTGTGTTCACCAGCTCCCGGGCGGCTTGCTGCACCTGCGCCAGATGCTCTGGCCCCAGGAACGACTCGGCGTAGATCTTGTAGACGTTCTCGGTGCCCGACGGCCGGGCGGCAAACCAGCCGTTGGCGGTGGTCACCTTCAGCCCGCCCAGCGGCGCTCCGTTGCCGGGGGCGGCGGTGAGCTTGGCGGTGATCGGCTCACCGGCCAGTTCGGTGGCGTCGACCTGGTCGGCGGACAGCTTGGCCAGGCGCGCCTTCTGCTCCCGGCTGGCCGGGGCGTCGACCCGGGCGTAGACCGGCGCACCGTAGCGTTCGGCCAGTTCGGTGTAGCGCTGCGACGGGGTCACCCCGGTGACCGCCAGAACCTCCGAGGCAAGCAGCGCGAGAAGGATTCCGTCCTTGTCGGTGGTCCACACGCTCCCGTCCTTGCGCAGGAAGGAAGCGCCGGCCGATTCCTCTCCGCCGAAACCGATTGTGCCGCTGATCAATCCGTCGACGAACCACTTGAAGCCGACGGGGACCTCCACCAGGCCGCGGTCCAGACCGGCCACCACCCGGTCGATGATTGACGAGCTGACCGCGGTCTTGCCGACGGCGACCCCGGCCGGCCAGTCCGGCCGGTGGGTGAACAGGTAGTCGATCGCCACCGCCAGGTAGTGGTTGGGGTTCATCAGCCCGCCGTCGGGGGTGACGATGCCGTGCCGGTCGGCGTCGGCGTCGTTGCCGGTGGCGATCTGGTAGCTCTCCCGGTTGGCGATCAGCCCGGCCATCGCATTGGGCGAGGAGCAGTCCATCCGGATCTTGCCGTCGGTGTCCAGGGTCATGAACCGCCAGGTGGCGTCCACCAGCGGATTGACCACGGTGAGTTCCAGGTTGTGCCGTTCGGCGATCGCCCCCCAGTAGTCCACGCTGGCCCCGCCCAGGGGGTCGGCGCCGATCCGGATTCCTTCGGCCCGGATCGCGTGGATGTCCACCACGGAGGGCAGATCGGAGACGTAGGCGTCGAGGTAGTCGTGGTGTCCGGCGTACTGCAGGGCCGTGGCCAGCGAAACCCGCTTGACCTCGCGAAGGCGGTCGCGCAGGATTTCGTTGGCCCGGTCGGCGATGGCTCTGGTGGCGTCGGTGTCGGCGGGCCCACCGTTGGGTGGGTTGTATTTGAACCCACCGTCACAGGGCGGATTGTGCGACGGGGTGACGACGATCCCATCTGCCAAGGCGGAGTCGCGGCCGCGGTTGTAAGTCAGGATCGCATGGCTGACCGCCGGGGTTGGCGTGTAGCGATTGGCAGAATCCACCAGCACGGCAACGTCATTGGCAACCAGGACTTCCAGCGCCGACACCCAGGCCGGCTCGGACAGTCCGTGGGTGTCACGTCCGATGAAGAGTGGCCCGTCGGTCCCCTGGGCGCGGCGGTACTCGGCAATCGCCTGGGTGGTGGCCAGGATATGCGCCTCGTTGAAGGCCCCGTCCAGACTGGAGCCGCGATGACCGGACGTGCCGAACGCCACCTGCTGGTTGACGTCGTCCGGGTCCGGTTCGAGGGTGTAATACGCGGTCACGAGGTGCGAGAGATCGACGAGGTCCTCGGGCTGCGCCGGCTGCCCGGCGCGGGGATTGGCCGCCATGCCCGCGATTCTGCCGCCAACCGGCCATAATGGGCCGGTGAATGCCGAGGGTTCACCCGAGGTTCGGGGGTAGTCCGCTGTTCGGCCACGACAACCGGGAACTGGGTGCCATCTTCGCCGGCGGTGCGCTGGGCACCCTCGCCCGGGTGGTCTTGGAGTCGCTGGCCGTCCCGGACCCCGGCCGCTGGCCGTGGCCGACTTTCGTCGCCAACATCGTGGGCGCCTTCCTGCTGGGGTACTTCACCACCCGTCTCCTGGAACGCTTGCCGCTGTCCAGCTACCGGCGACCGCTGTTGGGTACCGGGTTCTGCGGCGGGTTGACGACGTTCTCAACCATGCAGGTCGAGACGCTGGCCATGATCGAGCACCGCCACTACGGACTGGCCGCCGGGTACATCGGGGCCAGTGTCACCGTCGGGCTGGTGGCGGTCTATGTGGCCACCGCCCTGGTCCGGCGGGTGGGAGTCCGCCGGTGAATCCCGCGCTGTGGGCCGGGGTACTGGTCTTCGGAGGGCTGGGCTCGGTGGCCCGGTTCGTCGTCGACCGGGCGGTCGGCCGCCGGATGGCGAAGGCGTTTCCGTACGGCACTCTCACGGTCAACCTCAGCGGCGCCCTGCTGCTCGGGCTGGTCACGGGCCTTGGGCTGGACCACGCGGTGACACTGCTGGCCGGCACCGCACTGCTGGGCGGCTACACCACCTTCTCCACCTGGATGCTGGAGACCCAGCGGCTGGGCGAGGAACGGCAGATCTGGCCCGCCGCGGCCAACCTGATCCTCAGCGTCGCGCTCGGCCTGGCCGGGGCGCTGGCCGGGCAGTGGATCGCGGGCCTGCTGTGACCGACGGACTCAAACTCACCGGCTACCTGGGCGAACGCCAACGGTCCGGATCGCGCTTCGCCGCCGAGGAAGTCCTTGATCTTTTCGCTGAGCGCCGGGTCGCGGCCAGTGTGCTGTTGCGTGGACTCAGCGGGTTCGGCGCCCGACACATCCTGCGCACCGATGCCTCGTTGAGCCTGTCGGAGGATCCGCCGATCGTGCTCGGCGCGGTGGACGCCGCGCCGGTCATCGCACCGCTGGCCGCCCAGGTCGCGGAGGTGATGCGGCGCGGACTGCTCACCGTGGAGCGCGTGCGGTTGCTCGCCGATGGAGCCGACGAGGCCGGGCCGACCGGCGGAGAGACCGTCCGGTTCACCGTCGCGCTGGGCCGAAACCGTCGTGTCGATGGGGTTCCGGCCTTCTCCTGGGTCTGCGACGTGCTGCACCGCCACGAGTTCGACGGGGCAACGGCCTACCTGGGCGTCGACGGCACCGCGCACGGCGAGCGCCGACGGGCACGGTTCTTCAGCCGCAATGTGGATGTGCCGTTGGAGATCGTCGCGATCGGCAGCGCGGAACAGGTCACCGCCGTGCTGCCCCGGCTGCGCGAGAGACTGCACCGGCCGCTGTTCAGCACCGAACCGGTCCAGGTCTGCACGTGCGACGGCGTCCTTCGCGAACGCCCCGGACCATTGCCGCCCGTCGACGCCGCAGGGCGACCGCTGTGGCAGAAGCTGACCGTGTACACCACCGAGGACACCCTGCATGACGGTGCGCCGATCCACCGGGCCCTGATCAGCCGGCTCCGCGAGGAGCGCGCCGTCGGCGGCACCACCGTGCTGCGCGGGGTGTGGGGCTTTCACGGCCAGCACCGTCCGCGGGGTGACGCCCTGCTGCAGTTGGGCCGGCGGGTCCCGGTGGCCACCCTGATGATCGACAGCCCGGCGCGTATCTCGGCCGCCTTCGACCTCCTCGAGGAGGTGACCGGCCGGCACGGCCTCATCACCTGCGAGACGATCCCGGCGGCGCTGATGCTCGACGGGACCAGCCGCCGGGGCAGTCTGGAACTGGCCGACTATCCGGGATGAGACTCACGGCTGTCGGCCAGCACCGTCAGCAGGACCGCGGCATCGGAGTCGGCGTGCAGGCTGTGTCGCTGTGGCGGGATCACCACGAAATCCCCATCCCCGCCGCACCATTCCCGTTCGCCGGCACGCAGTCGCACCTGCCCGCGCAGCACCTGAAGGGTGGCCTGGCCGGGACTTGCATGCTCGGCCAGTTCCCTTCCCGCGGCCAGTGCGATGACGGTCTGACGCAGCAGGTGGTCGTGGCCGCCGTGAACGGTATGCGCCGACCGGCCGCTGGAGGCGCTGCGCGCGCTGTCCAGAAGCTCGTCGCTCAGTTGAGGTAAGGACAGAGATTCCACAGAGCACCCCTTCACGAAGCCAGCAGCATGATCCCGCCCAGCAGGAGTGCCACCACTTTGAGTCCTTCAAACCCGACGTAGGCCAGGTGCGCCCGGGAGCGCCCGGATTCGGCCACGGCGGCATCGGCCAGTACCGCATCCGATCGGCGGGTCAGGGCCGGGCGCACGACCACCACCTGCAGGCCCAGGGCGGCGACCGCCACCCCGACAGCGGCCACCGCGGCCCCCGGGGCCCGGCCCAGCACCACTGCGGAGAGCGCGACGGCAGCCAGCACCACCTCGCAGGCGTTGAGTGCGCGGAACACCAGCCGTCCGATGCCCAGCCCGACCTGCAGGGTGACCCCGGGCGCCCGGAACTTCAGCGGGGCTTCCAGGAAGGAGATCGCGAGCACCATCCCGAGCCAGACGAACACCGCGGCGACGGCCACCGCGAGAAACCCGTTCACCACTTCTCCCCTCGTGACCTCCGGCCGCGATCATCGCACGCCCGCGCTCCGTGCTAGACACGGCTGCATGGCGAATCGGCTGCTGATTCTCACCGCCCTGGCCATCCTGCCGTCCTGCGGGAGCACCCCCCCGTCGGCCGCGCCGCCCCCCGCAACCGTCGAAGCCACCGGGACCACCGGGACCACCGGGACCACCGGGACCACCGGGCCAAGCCCGTCCGTCGCCCCGGAACGCCGGATGGTCAGGTGGATCGACCTGCAACCCGGGGACTGCCTGGCAGACCCTCCCCCCACCGATCCCGCGGTGGTCCAGGTGCGCGTGGTGGACTGCACCGAACCGCACCGGGCCGAGGCCTACCTGCGGGCGCAGGTTCCGGTCAACGCCGCGATCAGCGACACCGCGTCAGCCCAATGCGAGACCGGTCTGCCCGCCTATACCGGCTCACCGGACGCCGCTGCCCGCTACCGCATCGCCTACCTGATCGACTCCGAGCAGGACCGCACCTACAACAATCCGCTGCCCAGCACGGTGATCTGCCTGCTCGAGGGTGCCGACGGCCAGTGGCTCGACGGCCCGGCGGGCGGCTGAACCTCAGATGTGCAGGATCGCTTTGGCGATCATGAAGTACACCACCAGCCCGGTGGCGTCGACGAAGGTCGTGATGAACGGGTTGGAGAACACCGCGGGGTCGGCCCGAACAGCCTTGGCCAGCAACGGCATCGCCCCTCCCACGGTGGCCGCCATCGTGCACACGCTGAGCAGCGTCAGCCCGATCACCGCGCCGATCGACCTGTCGAAGATCAGGCCGGTCAGCAGAAAGCCCACCGAACCCAGGATCAGCCCGAGGCTCAAGCCCACCTGGAACTCCCGGGCCATCACCCGGGCGATGTCGCGGGGGGTGACGTCCTGCAGCGCCAGCGCGCGGGTCACCGTGGTGGCTGCCTGGTTGCCGGTGTTTCCGCCGGTGCCGATCAGCAGCGGGACGAACAGCGCCAGGGTCACCACCTTGGCCAGGGTGGACTCGAAGGCGTCGAGCACCTGGACGGTCAGCGCCGCGCCGACGGCCAGTACCAGCAGCCACACCACCCGAGAGCGCACCAGGGTTCCGATGCTGGTGGTCAGGTAGGGCTGTCGCAGTCCCTCCACGCCGCCGATGCGGGCCTGGTCCTGGCTGTCAGCCTCTTCGAGGATCCGCAGTGCGTCGTCGACGGTGAGGACGCCGACCAGTCGGGTCTCGTTGTCGACCACCGGCAGCGCTAGTTGCTTGCTGTCGGCGCAGCGACGGGCGGCCTCCTCCGCGGAGTCGGTGGCGCGCGCGAAGTCCGCCGGACGCATGATGTCGGCTACGAACGATTCCGGTGATGCCGCGATCAGCTCGCGCAGGCTGACGACGCCGACCAGCACCCGGTTGGGGTCGGTGACCGGCAGGGTGTAGATCGTCTCGGCATAGTCCAGCAGGGTTTCGACCTGCGCGAGCGCCTGCACGGCGGTGAGGTCGGGAGCCAGACCGACCACCTCCGGGCTCATCCGCCGGCCGATCGACTTCTTCGGGTAGCCGAGCAGGTCGGAGGTCAGCTCCCGCTGGTCGGCGGCCAGTCCTTGCATCAGCTTGCTGGCCACCGAGGCGGGCACCTCGTCCAGCAACGCCACGCGGTCGTCGGGCTCCAGGTCGGCGAAGGCGGCCGCCACCTCGTCGTCGCGAAGCGCCGAGATCAAGTCCTTCTGCAGCACCGGGGGCAGATCCTCGAACACCTCGGCGGCCTGCTGCTTGGGCAGCAGCCGATAGGCCACCGCCCGCTGCTTGGCCGGAAGGCGCTCCAAGATGTCGACGGTCACCGCCGGTGTCAGGCCGCTGACCTCCGCATCGGCGGCCGCCAGGTCCCCGGCGGCCAGTGCCCGCCTGATGGTCTTGACCTGGTCCGCCGGGATCACGCTGTCGTCGGTCCGCACGTTCGCGCCCTCATCTCTGCCGGCTTTCCCCCGTACCCGGGGGCAGCCCATTATCACCGGCAGAGGCCGGCAGTCAGCCGCGTTCGTCGACCCCGCTGGCCCGGTGGTCGGCGGGGACCGAGGCCCCGGGCTCGTCGATCGCGGCGACAGCCGCCTGCACCGACGGGTGGGTGCGGCCGGACCCCAGGCGCTGCCACAGTCCGGAGCGGATCAGCACGTCGCGCACCGGGCCCTTCATGTTGGCCAGGTGCACCTCAACGCCGCGCTCCTGATACTCGCTGAGCAGGTCGGACAGCGTCGCTTCGGCGGAGGCGTCCATATCGTTGACTCCGGCACCGTCGAGCACGATGGCCCGCAGCCCCTCGGGATGGTCGGCCTCCAGTTGCCGCAGCCGCTGCTTGAGGAAGTTGGCGTTGGCGAAGTTCAAGGACACGTCGATGCGCAGGATGCCGATATCGGGCCGGCGGACGGCCTCCGGGAACCGGCTCAGGTTGCGGTAGGTCCCGGTACCCGGCAGCTGACCGACCTCGGCGCTGTGCGGGTTCATCAGCCGGGTGACCACGACCGCGATCGAGGCCAGCACCGCAACACCCAGCCCGACCTCCACGCCCAGCAGCAGGGTGGCGATGAACGACACCGCCATCGTCAGGGTGTCCGACCGCTTCACCTTGATGATGTGGCGCATCTCGTGGGTGTCGATCAGGCTGGCGACCGCGGCGATGACGATGGCACCCAGCACCGCCTGGGGCAGATGGGTGAAGAGTCCGGTCGCCACCAGCAGCACCAGCACGATCAGGATCGCGCTGATGATGGAGGCCAGCGGGGTTCGCGCGCCGGCCGTCGCGTTGACCGCCGTCCGGGAGAACCCGCCGGTGACCGGCTGGCCGCTGAGCACACCGGCAGCCACGTTCGAGGCCCCCAGCGCGACCAGTTCCTGGTTGGGATCGACCTCGTAGCGGTTGCGCCGGGCGTAGGTCTTGGCCACCGCGATGGACTCGGCGTAGCCCACCACGGTGATGATCAACGCCGCCGGCAGCAGGGTGCCGACCAGGCCGTCGCCGAAGTGCGGCAGGGCGATCCCGGGCAGACCACCGGGAATCTCACCGACGACGCCGACCCCGCGATCGGACAGGTTGAACACCACACTGGCAGCCACCCCGAGCAGAACCACCGCCAGCGCGCCGGGGAAGGTCTTGCGCCAGCGTTTGAGCAGTATCAGAGCCGCCAGCGAGGCCAGGCCGATCACCAACGTGAGAACTTTGGTGGCATCGATGGAGTGGATCAGCTCTTTGACGGTCTCCACCCAGCCCTCGGTGCGCGGAATCTTCACCCCGAGAATATGTTTGACCTGACTGGTGGCGATGATGATGGCAGCGGCGGCGGTGTAGCCGACCAGCACCGAGTGCGACAGCAGGTTGGTCACCCAGCCCATCCGGATCAGGCCGAGCACGATGTTGATGACACCGACCAGCAGTGCCAGCAAGGCGGCGGCCTTCATGTACGCCACGGTGCCCTGCTCGGCGATCGGGGCCAGCGCGGTGGCCGTCACCAGCGAGACCACCGCCACCGGGCCCACCGCCAATTGCCGGGAGGTCCCGAAGAACGCGTACACCAGCAGCGGCAAGGTCACCGAATACAAACCGATCTCGGGCGGGAGGCCGGCCAACTGGGCGTAGGCCATCCCCTGAGGCACCAGCATGGCGCCCACCGTCAGCCCGGCGGTCAGGTCCGGGCCGAGATCGGCGCGCTTGTAATGCCGCCCCCAGTCCAGGATGGGCAGGAAGCGGGTGAGGACGGCGCTCATGGGGCGGCGGTGGTGCAGTCGGACATATCCGAAAAATACCCCCAGGGGTATTTTCGCCGCAAGTTCACGGCCGGAGAGAACCGTCACACAATCGTGGTGGCCGCTCTGGCAGCCTGGGTTCGGAGCTCCCGAACGCAGACAGGACACTGATGACCCGACAGTCCCGATTCGAAGGAACCGTCGGCCGCACCCTGGCCGAATCGCAGCCCTGGTTCGACGAGCCACCCCACCCCGGGGCGGATGCTCCGAACGTGGTGGTGGTCCTTCTCGACGACACCGGGTTCGCGCAACTGGGCTGCTTCGGCTCCGACATCGACACCGGCAACATCGACGCGCTGGCCGCCAACGGCCTGCAGTTCACGAATTTCCATGTCACCCCGCTGTGCTCGCCGACCCGGGCGGCGCTGTTGACCGGCCGATCCCAGCATGAGGTCGGGATGCGGACCGTCTCCAATTTCCGCACCGGCTTCCCCCACCAGCTCGGCCACATCGCCAATGAGGCGGCCACCGTCGCCGAGGTGCTCCGCGAACAGGGTTATGCCACCTTCTGCGTCGGGAAATGGCATCTTGCGCCGATGGAGCAGTGCTCTGCGGCGGGTCCGTTCGACCAGTGGCCGTTGGGCCGGGGTTTCGACCGCTTCTACGGCTTCCTCGACGGCGAAACCGACCAGTTCCATCCCCAGCTGGTCTGCGACAACCATCCCGTCGAACCGCCCGGCCGGCCCGAGGACGGCTACCACCTGTCGGAGGACCTCGTCGATCAGGCGCTGACGATGGTGTCCGACTCGCGCGGGGTCCGGCCCGACCGCCCGTTCTTCCTCTACCTTCCGTTCGGCGCCACCCACGCCCCGCATCAGGCTCCGGCGAGCTATCTGGCCAAGTACCGGGGCGCGTTCGACGAGGGATGGGACGTCAACCGTCAGCGGTGGTTCGACCGCCAAGTGCAGACGGGGGTGATCCCGGCGGGGACCGCGCTGGCACCACGGAACCCGGGCGTGCAGGCCTGGGATGAGCTCGGCGACAGCCAGCGCAGGCTGGCCTGCCGGTTGCAGGAGGCCTTCGCCGCGTTCCTCGACCACACTGACGACCAGATCGGCCGACTCGTCGAGGGCCTGCGCGAGATGGGCCAACTCGACAACACGATCCTGCTGGTGCTCGCCGACAACGGCGCCTCCCAGGAGGGCGGACCGTTCGGCGTCCTGCACGAGATGAAGTTCTTCAACGGACTCCTCGACACCCCCGAGGACGTGATGGACCGCCTCGACGACATCGGGGGTCCGCACAGCCACACCAACTATCCCTGGGGCTGGGCGCAGTGCGGCAACGCCCCCTTCAAGTGGTACAAGCAGAACACCCATGAGGGCGGCGTGCACGTGCCGATGATCGTGCACTATCCCGATCGGATCGCCGCCGATCAGCGCGGCACCACCCGCGATCAGTTCGTCTACGTCTCCGACGTGGTGCCGACGATCTACGAGCTGCTCGGGGTGACACCGCCGCAGACCTACCGCGGCATCGAACAGCTACCCGTGACCGGACACTCCTTCGCCGCCGTCCTCGACGACCAGAACGCGGCCGCGGCGAACACGGTCCAGTATTTCGAGATGATGGGCAGCCGGGCCATCGTGGCCGGCGGATGGAAAGCCGTCTGTAAACATCTGCCGGGCAGCGATTTCCAGACTGAGCAGTGGGAGCTCTATGAGCTGGCCACCGATTGGTCGGAGTGCGAGGATCTGGCGAGCCGGTATCCGGAGCGACTCGCCGCGATGATTGACCTGTGGTGGGCGGAAGCCGAGAAGCACGGGGTGCTCCCACTCGACGACCGCACCGTCGAGCTTTTCGGTGCGCGGTTCCGGCCGCACTCCCCGCACCCGGTGGGGAGGCGCTACGTCTACCGGCCACCGATGTCGCCCCTGCCCGGGCAGGCCGCGGCCGCGATCGGCGGGCATGACTTCGACCTGACCGCGCGGATCACCCGGACCGCCGGCCAGGAGGGCGTGCTGTTCGCGACCGGGACCGAGAACTCCGGTATCGCGGTCTTCGTGCAGGACAACAGGTTCGTCGTCGACTACAACGCCTTCAACGACCACACCGTCGTCGAATCGACCATGGCGGTGCCCACCGGCGACTCCACGCTCGTGGCGCGGCTGCGCCGCGGCGCGGGGCGGTCCGGTTCGATCAGCATCGAGGTCAACGGCGAGCCCGCCGGCGCCGTCGAACTGCCGCTGGTGATGATGATGATCTCCTCGGTCGGCGCCAGCGTCGGCTACAACCATGGCTCGGCGGTGTCGGCCCGCTACCGGGCGCCGTTCACCTTCAGCGGCCTGCTCCACAGTCTGGAAATCCAGCTCATCGACGGCGAGGATCCCACCGCGCAGCAGGCGCGGGCAGCATCCGAGATGGGCCGACAGTGACCGCAGGGCCTGACGCCGTCCGGCTTCCGGCCACGTTGCTGTTCATCCTGGGCATCCTCGATCTGGTCCGCGGGTTCATGCACACCTTCCTGCTGCGCTGGTCGGGAGTGCACATCGCCGGCTTCGACCCGGTCACCACGCCGTCGGACCAGTTCTTCATGCTGGGCGCCTTCGGGATCTCCAACTTCCTCACCGGGTTCCTGTTCCTTCTGATCAGCCGGCGGGCCCGGGAACTCTCCCCCTATGTGCTGGCCATCATCCCGGCGACCTATCTGCTGGGCATGATCGGCATCGGCGCGGCGGGCGTGCAGGCGCAGGCAGTCTTCGGCGGGCGGTATTTCATGATGGTGTACCTCGCAGCGTGCGTGATCACGGTGGTGGTGTTCCTGGTGCGACGGCGGGGCGCCGGAAATGGCTAGCGGGCCGGGCCTGGTCGGCCCGGCCCGTCACCGGTGGAGCTGCCGGGAATCGAACCCGGGTCCTACGGCATTCCCTCGAGGCTTCTCCGTGCGCAGTTCGCTGTGTCTCTACTCGGATCTCCCGGTCACGCGAACAAGCCGAGATGACGATCCCAGTCGCTGTTGATGTCCCGCTCAGTCCCGCGACCGGACTAGGCGGTGGATCCCTCTAGCTGATGCCAGGGTCCGGGCCGAGGGCCTTCCCGGTCTGACAGACACGCCGTCGCTTAGGCAGCGAGGGCGTAGTCGCGCTGATGAGAATCGGCGCTTAATTGGTTGCATCGACGCTTACGGTGGTCTCTTGCCTGCACCGGCACGCTTCCCTTGATTCGATGCGCGAAGTCGAAACCGTTCAGCCCCTCGCATCCCGGCCGATGGCTTCGTCCGGACTTTCATGGTACGTCAAAGGAACGACAATCCGGCAGCCGTCTATTCCGTGTATGCATCCCGCGCACCGAGTCTGCACCAGGATCGCCGATTCGGCCGAAACAGCGATCTGGGCGCAGAGTCGATGCATCCGGGCGCCTCAGATGGCCCCGGCGCCTCAGCCCACCGCCTCAGATCACGTAGTTGAGGTTCTCGACGATGCGCGCCCCGGCACCGGAGTCACCGGCATAGTCGATAACCTCGGGCCGCCCGGCCATCAGCGGCCGGCCGCCGGCGAGCCTGCTGAACTGCAGTCCATCCAGGGTGATCCCGATGGTCGGCTCCGCGCCGCCGAAGTCCTCGACCAGCGCCGCGCGCCCGTCCACGGCCACCCTGATCTCCCGGGCCAGCGGCCCGGTCAGAGTGATCAGCACCCGCGAGCCCGCCGGGGCCTGCCCCTTCTTGGCCACCACGAACGGCATGCTGGCCGTCATCTCATCGATCGCCAGGCGGCTGTCCGCGCCGGTCAACCCGTCGTCGGCCGGGGGTCGGCCGACCGCATCCCGGATGTCGTGCTCGTGCATCCAGCAGTCGAAAATCCGTACCCGCATGAACCGGCCGTAGCTGTCCGGGCCGGCCGGGGTGAACGTGACGGTGTTCCACTCCTCGACCGGCATGGCCGAGAGCATCGCCCTGCGGCGGGCGGTGACGTCGCGGAAGGTGGCCAGCATGCCCGCCGGGGACTCGCTTCGCAGATGCTCCACCCAGCGTTCGTTGAGCGCACCGATGTCGTTGTGGACGTAATCGCGGCCCACCACCTCCACCTCCGGGGTCGGGGTACCGCCCAGCATGAGTTCGGTCCCGGCGATGTGGGCGACGACGTCGTGGACCGTCCAGCCCGGCAGCGAGGTCGGTGTCTGCCACTGCTCGTCGGACAAACCGGCCAGGAGTGCGTCGATGGCGTCCCAGGAGGCGAACAGTCCGGCGAGGACCTCGTCTTTGTCCAGCACGGTGCGCGGGCGATCGGAGCTGCTCATCGTGGCGATGCTAGTGCAGCCAGATCAGCGCCACCGACACCAGCGCGACGAAGTCGCCGACGCCGAAACAGGACACCGCTCAGAACTTGCCCTTGGCCCGGCGGCCCATTTCCCGGATCACCTCTCGCTGGGCGTCGCGGCGGGCGATGTCCTGACGTTTGTCGTGGGCCTGCTTGCCGCGGGCCAGCGCCAGTTCGACTTTGACCCTGCCTTCGGTGAAGTACAGCGACAGCGGCACCAACGTCAGGTTGCCGTCGCGGATCTTGCCCACCAGCGTGTCGATCTGGCGGCGGTGCAGCAGCAGTTTGCGGTTACGGCGCGGCGGATGGTTGGTCCAAGTGCCGTGGTGGTACTCGGGGATGTGCAGGTTGCGAAGCCAGATCTCGCCGTCGTCGACGGTGGCGAACGCGTCGGCCAGCGAGGCCTGCCCCTCCCGCAGGCTCTTGACCTCGGTTCCGGTCAGGACCACGCCGGCCTCGAAGACATCCAGTATCGAATAGTTGTGCCTGGCTTTGCGATTGGTGGCGATCACGCGTTTGCCGCCCCCCTTGGCGTCCCCCGACTTGCCCGCCCCCTTCTTGGCCACTCCCTAATCCCGAACGTAGAGCCGAAGTGTGACGTAGGCGGTGACAGCGGCCATCGTCACACCGACGGCGAACATGATGGGTGAGACGTAGAGGATGTCGGCGTAGTCGATCCGGGCGATGAGGTTGGCCTGATAGAACTGGTCGAGCGCATTCTCCAGGAACAGCCAGCGCACCACGATCAGGCCGACGATCGCCAGCACGACGCCGATCGTCGCGGCCAGCACCGCCTCCATCAGGAACGGCAGCTGGGTGTACCACCGGGTGGCACCCACCATCCGCATGATGCCGATCTCGGTGCGCCGGGTGTATGCGGCGACCTGGACCATGTTGGCGATCAGAAGGATTGCCCCGATCGCCTGCACCACCGCGATCGCGAATGCGGCGCGGGACAGCCCGTCGAGGACGGCGAAGAGCCGGTCGATGAGTTCTTTCTGGTTGAGCACGTTGAGCACACCGGGCTGGCCCTGCATCGCGGTGTCGAACTCAAGGTGCTGCTCGGGATCGTTGAGTTTGACGATGAACGAGGCCGGGAAGGAGTCCTTGCTGGCGACGTCCTTGTACTCGGGGAACTTCGTGATCGCGTCGGTGTAGGCCTCGTCGCGGTTGAGGAAGCGCACCGACTTCACGTCGTCGCGGTTCTCGATCGCGGTGCGCAGCGCCTTGCACGGCTCGCCGTCGCAGGTCGGGTCGTTGACCGAGACCTCGTCGTTGAGGAACACCTGGCTTTCTACCCGTTCGAGGTAGATCGCGCGGGACTGGTTGGCCAGTTGGATCACCAGCAGTCCGCCGCCGAACAGGCCGATGGAGATCGCGGTGGTCAGGATCATCGCGATCGTCATGGTCACGTTGCGGCGAAAACCGTTGATGACCTCGTTGACGAGGAAGCCGAAACGCACTTAACGACCCATTCCGTAGATGCCGCGCTGCTCGTCGCGCACCAGCCGACCCAGCGACAACTCCACCACGCGCTGGCGCATCGCGTCGACGATGTGGTGGTCGTGGGTGGCCATCAGCACGGTGGTGCCGGTCCGGTTGATCCGGTCGAGCAGGTCCATGATCTCCCGGCTGGTCTCCGGGTCGAGGTTGCCGGTGGGCTCGTCGGCCAACAGCACCAGCGGCCGGTTGACGAAGGCCCGCGCGATCGCCACGCGTTGCTGCTCACCGCCGGAGAGCTCGCCCGGCAACCGGTTGGCCTTCCCGGACAGCCCGACCATCTCCAGCACCTCGGGCACCACCGACTTGACGGTCTGCGGCCGCTTGCCGATGACTTCCAGCGCGAAGGCCACGTTGTCGAAGACGGTTTTCTGCTGCAGCAGCCGGAAGTCCTGGAAGACGCATCCGATGACCTGCCGCAGCTTCGGGACGTTGCGGCCGCGCAGCTTGTTGACGTGGAATTTCGACACCTGAACGTCGCCGGAGGTGGGGGTGTCCTCCGCGAGGAGCAGTCGCATGAAGGTCGACTTGCCCGACCCCGACGGGCCGATCAAGAAGACGAACTCGCCCTTGTCGATCTTGACGCTGACATTGTCCAGCGCCGGCCGCGCCGACGACTTGTACTGCTTGGTGACATGGTCAACGGTGATCATCACGGCACGCCAGTCTAGACCCAGGCCCCGGAAGCCTACGGCGTCGGCGTGGCCGGTGTCGGACCGGTGGTGGGGGCGGTCGTCGCCGTGGACTCCGCCGGCTCCGGCGTCCCCGGTTCGTCGACGTCCGCCGACGTCTCGGCGGTGGACGGGGCGCCGGGCACCCCACTGGTCGGCGTTGTCGGGCTGGTGGGGCTCGTCGGGCTGGTGGGGCTCGTCGGGCTGGTCTCGGTAGTCGTCGGCGTCGTCGTGACGGCGGTGCGCGGTGCGACGTCGGTTCGGGGAACCCAGGTGTAGGCCGGGTCGGGGATGAAGCCCGGCGGCACCACGTCGACGGCGGGAACCTGGACGGGCGGCGCGGGCGCGGGCTCGTAGGTGTCATACACCCACCAGATACCCATGAAGGCCACCAGCAGGGCCACCGTCGAGGTGCGAATCCGGCCCCCCAGCAGGTAACCCGGCCAGTTACGGTCCTCGCGCCCGGTCACGACACCGGCCCCTGCACGCCGGGTACGCCGCCGCCGGTGGGCTCCGGTGTCAGCGTGGCCACTGTCGGAGCACTGTCGGGGGTCGTTGCGATACCGGCCCGGTTCAGCGCGTCCACCACCAGCAGGCGGAGCCTGCGGCCCGCCTCGAACTGCATGCCCGGCAGGGTTCGGGCAACCATCCGCAGGTTGACGGTGTCCACCTCGATGCTCTCCACACCCATCAGCTGGGGCTTGTCGAGCAGCAGAGTGCTCAGCTCGCGGTCATCGAGCGCGGCCTCGCACACCTCGTTGAGCACCCTGTGCACCACAGCCAGGTCGGCGCGGGGCGGCAGCGGGATGTCGATGACGGTGCGCGCCCACTCCTTGGACAGGTTGAGCGTCTTGATGATCTGACCGTTGGGGATCGTGTACAGCTCCCCGTCGGAGGTCCTGACCTTCGTCACCCGCAGCGTCACCTCCTCGACGGTCCCCAGGGCGGTCCCGCTGGTTCCCATCGTCAGCTGAACCAGGTCACCGAAGCCGTATTGCTTCTCGGCGATCACGAAGAACCCGGCCAGCAGGTCCTGCACCAGCCGTTGGGCGCCGAAGCCCAGCGCGGCGCCGAGCACGGCCGCCGGCGCCACCAGTGAGCCGATCGGGATGGCCAGGGTGTGGGTCACCTGCACCGCCACGATCACGGCCAGCAGCGTGATGGCCAGGTAGGAGATCACCGAGGCGACCGCTTGCTGGTGCTTGGCGCTTTCGGAACGGACCAGCGCGTCGCTCTTCTGGAATCCGGCGTCGATGCGCCCGGTGATGCGCTTGGCGGCCCAGGTGATGAACCGGGCGGCCAGCAGTCCGCCGATCAGCAGCAGTGCGATGCGCAGCCCGCGAGTCAGGATCCACTCGCCGATCTCGCGCCACAGGTCGCTCCACTGCTGCCCCAGGGGCGGCGCGGCCAGGGTGGCAATGTCAGTCGTCGTCATCTCGTCTGTTACGCCAGCGGATCCCCGCCTCCAGGAATCCGTCGATGTCCCCATCCAGTACGGCTGATGGATTGCCGACCTCGTACTCGGTCCGCAGGTCCTTGACCATTTGGTAGGGGTGCAGAACGTAGGAGCGCATCTGGTTTCCCCAGGAGCTGCCGCCCTCCCCTTTGAGGGCGTCGAGTTCGGCGCGCTCCTCGGAGCGTTTGCGCTCGAGCAGTTTGGCCTGCAGCACACGCATCGCCGCCACTTTGTTCTGCAGCTGCGACTTCTCGTTCTGGCAGGTCACCACGATACCGGTCGGGATGTGGGTGAGTCGAACCGCGGAGTCGGTGGTGTTGACCGACTGCCCGCCGGGGCCGCTGGATCGGTAGACGTCCACACGCACGTCGGTCTCAGGGATGTCGATGTGGTCGGTGGTCTCGGTGACCGGGAGCACCTCCACCTCGGCGAACGAGGTCTGCCGGCGGCCCTGGTTGTCGAACGGGCTGATTCGCACCAGCCGGTGGGTGCCCTGTTCCACCGACAGCGTGCCGTAGGCGAACGGCGCGTGCACCGCGAAGGTAGCGCTCTTGATGCCGGCCTCCTCGGCGTAGGAGGTGTCGAACACCTCGACCGGGTAGTCGTGCTGCTCAGCCCACCGGATGTACATCCGCAGCAGCATCTCGGCCCAGTCGGCGGCGTCCACCCCACCGGCGCCGGAGCGGATCGTGACCAGCGCCTCGCGCTCGTCGTACTCCCCGGACAGCAGGGTGCGGACCTCCATCGCCTCGATATCGGCCTGGAGGGACTTCAGCTCGGCGTCGGCCTCGGCCAGCTCCTCGGGCCCGCCTTCCTCGTCGGCAAGCTCGTAGAGCACCGGCAGATCATCGAGGCGCTGCCGCAACTCCTCGACCCGTCGCAGCTCGCCCTGGGCGTGAGACAACTCACTGGTCACCTTCTGAGCGCGCCCCTGGTCGTCCCACAGATTGGGGTCGGAGGCCTCATGCTCGAGCTTCTCTATCCGCGCGCGCAGGGCGCCGATGTCGAGCACCCTTTCCACCGTGGTCAGGGTGGTGTCGAGCGCGGTGATGTCCGACTGCCGGTCCAGGTCCACGGTGGTCAACGTTACCGCCGCGGTTACCATCCGGACATGCGTCCTTACCACGTGGCGATCGTCGGCGCGGGCCCCTCGGGATTCTTCGCAGCGGCCTCGCTGCTCCGATTCGCCGACTCCTCGACCGCCGAGGGCGGGCCTGACGTCCGCATCGACATGATCGAGATGCTTCCCACCCCGTGGGGGCTGGTCCGCTCCGGGGTGGCCCCCGACCACCCCAAGATCAAGTCGGTCAGCCGGACATTCGAGAAGACCGCCGAGGACGAACGGTTCCGTTTTTTCGGCAACGTCACCGTCGGCCGGCACGTCAGCGCCGACGATCTGGCCCAGCGCTACGACGCGGTGGTCTACGCCGTCGGCGCGCAGTCCGACCGCCCGATGGGGATACCGGGCGAGGACCTGCCGGGCAGCGTCGCGGCGGTGGACTTCGTCGGTTGGTACAACGCCCACCCGCACTTCGCCGAGATGGCGCCGGACATCTCCACCGGGCGGGCGGTGGTGATCGGCAACGGCAATGTCGCCATCGACGTCGCCCGCATCCTGGTCACCGATCCCGATGTACTGGCCGAGACCGACATCGCCGACCACGCATTGGAGGCGCTGCACGCCCGCGGCGTGGCCGAGGTCGTGATCGCGGGCCGGCGCGGGCCGCTGCAGGGGGCGTTCACCACTCTGGAATTGCGCGAACTCGGCGAGCTGGAGGGCGTGGACGTCGTCGTCGACCCTGCCGATCTGGCCGGGATCAGCGACGAGGACGCCCAGGCCGCCGGGAAGACCGTCGCGGGCAACATCAAGGTGTTGCGCGGGTACGCCGAAGCCGCCGGCGGGCACACCCCGGGCCACCGCCGCATCGTCTTCCGGTTCCAGACCTCGCCGGTCGAGATCCGTGGCGACCAGCGCGTCGAGGAGATCGTCCTGGGCCGCAACGAGCTGGTGACCGGCGCCGACGGCCGCACCGTGGCCCGCGACACCGGGGAGCGCGAGACCCTTCCCGCCCAGCTGGTGGTCCGTGCGGTGGGCTACCGCGGGGTGGCGATCCCGGGCCTGCCCTTCGACGAGACCGCCGGGACGATCCCGCACGAGCTGGGCCGGATCAGCGGCCGCGACCGCGACTACGTGGTCGGCTGGATCAAGCGCGGACCCTCCGGGGTGATCGGCACCAACAAGAAATGCGCCGCCGACACCGTCGACGTGCTGCTGGCCGATCTGGCCGCCGGTCCGCTGAGCGAGGTCTCCGACGATCGTGCCGAACGGCTGGCTGACTGGCTGGCCGAGTGTCAGCCGAAGCTGATCACCGACACCCACTGGCAGGCCATCGACTCCCATGAGCGCGGCGCCGGCGAGCCGCACGGCCGGCCGCGGCGCAAGCTGGCCGACCTCGCTGAGCTGCTGCGCATCGCGCACGGGTAGCCGGGCCGCGCCCGCCGCCGACTGTGCGGCCTGATACGCCTTAACCGGCGATTCGCGTACGAAACCGCACGCTCACGGGGCCGGCGGCGGAACCGGCGGAACCGGGGGCACCGGCGGGACCGGCGGGCCGGGCGGTACCGGTGGCGGGGTGGGCGGCGCGAAGAACCAGTTGTCGGGGTTCTTCGGGGAGTAGACCACCGGGATCAGCTGGCCCATCGTCGGCCAGTTCATGATGTCGACGGCCATCCGCTGGTAGACGACGTGCTCGTTGACGGTCGGGCCGTTGATCACACCGCTGATGGTGACGAACTGCTCACCGTCGGCCTCTGGCCGGGGGCTGACCCCGGTCACCAGCAGGGTGCCCTGCGCCATCTCCCCGCGCGGGCCGCGGCGGCGCATGAGCCGTGGGCCCAGCACGAGTGCCAGAGCGCCGAGGATCACCAACAGGAACGCGAACTCCACCATTTCCCCATGGTAGGACTGCTCCCATGACCGACCCGCGGGCCGACCTCGATCTGGCGCTCCGGCTGGCCGACGCCGCCGACGCGATCACCACCGACCGCTTCGGCGCTCTGGACCTGCGCATCGACACCAAACCGGACCTCACCCCGGTCACCGACGCCGACACGGCCGTCGAGTCCGCGCTGCGCGCAATACTGGCCCGGGAACGGCCCGCCGACGCGGTGCTCGGCGAAGAGCACGGCGGTACGGCCTCCCTGCGTGGCCGGCAGTGGGTGATCGACCCGATCGACGCCACCAAGAACTTCGTGCGGGGTGTTCCGGTGTGGGCCACCCTGATCGCGTTGATGCACGACGGCGTGCCGAACGTCGGCGTGGTCAGCGCTCCGGCGCTGAACCGGCGCTGGTGGGCGGCCGAGGACCTGGGGGCCTTCGCCACGGTCGGCGCGGGTGCCCCGAAACGGCTGGCGGTGTCCGGGGTTTCCGACCTCGGCTCGGCCAGCCTGTCGTTCTCCGACCTGTCCGGGTGGTCCGAGCGCGGGCGCCGCGAGGCGTTCCTGGAGTTGACCGACGCGGTGTGGCGGGTCCGGGCCTACGGGGACTTCCTGTCCTACTGCCTGGTGGCCGAGGGCGCGGTCGACATCGCCGCCGAACCGGAGGTCAAACTGTGGGATCTGGCGGCCCTGGACGTGCTGGTGCGCGAGGCCGGCGGCAGCTTCACCGCGCTGGACGGCACCCCCGGCCCGCACGGCGGCAGCGCGGTCGCCAGTAACGGCGCGCTCCACGCTCCGGTCCTGGACACGCTGTGAAGAAGCTCACAGCGAGCCCTGAACTTACTCTGGAGTAAGGTCAGTGGCATCCGGCCAATGACCAGCAACGAGGCTGCCGACATGACTGAGACCCGCCCAGCGCGCAGTGCCCGCGCCCGCGACAGCGCCGTCGGCACCTACCGCCACAAGCGTTCGCTGACCGATATCGGCCTGGCACTGCTGACCCCGTTGGTCGGCAACGACTTCCTGGACCGCCACGGCCTGCGCGGGCCCTTCCACCGCGGCCTGAGGTTCACGGTCAAACAGGGCTTCTCGGCCATCGGCGCCACGACCCGCCAGTTCAACCGGATTCAGGGGCTGGGGCGGCCACCGACCCGATTGGCGCCCAGCGGTGCCGACTATTTCGACCTCACCCCCGACGACGACCAGAAGATGATCGTCGAGACGGTCAAACAGTTCGCCGAGGAGATTCTGCGCCCGGCGGCCCGCGATGCCGACGACGCCGCCGGATATCCCCCGGACCTCACCGCCCGGGCCGCCGAGCTGGGGATCACCGCGATCAACGTGCCCGAGACCTTCGACGGCATCGCCGAACAGCGCACCACGGTCACCAACGCCCTGGTCGCCGAGGCCCTCGGCTACGGCGACATGGGCCTGGCGCTGCCGATCCTGGCGCCCGCCGGCGTCGCCTCGGCGATCACCCACTGGGGCAGCGCCGATCAGCAGGCCACCTATCTCGCCGAGTTCGCCGGCGAAAATGTGCCGCAGTCCTGCGTCGCGATCACCGAACCGCAGCCGCTGTTCGACCCCACCATGCTCAAGACCTCCGCAACTCGAACCCCGGGCGGCTACCGCATCGACGGCGTGAAGTCCCTGGTGCCCGCCGCCGCATCGGCCGAGTTATTCGTCGTGGCAGCGCAACTCAACGGCAAGCCGACCCTTTTCATCGTCGAGTCCAACCTCCCGGGGGTGACGGTGTCCCCCGAACCCGGCATGGGTGTGCGGGCTGCCGCACTCGGTACGGTCAGCTTCGAGAAGGTGGCGGTTCCGCTCTCGGCGCGGCTCGGCGAAGACGGCGCCTGCGACGCCGACTACTCCGAGGCGCTGGCGCTGTCCCGGCTGGGCTGGGCGGCGCTGGCCGTTGGAACCTCACACGCGGTGCTGGACTACGTGATTCCCTACGTCAAGGACAGAGAGGCCTTCGGAGAGCCGATCGCGAGACGCCAGTCGGTGGCCTTCATGTGCGCCGACATCGCCATCGAACTCGACGGTCTGCGACTGGTCACCTGGCGCGGCGCCGCCCGCGCCGATCAGGGGCTGCCGTTCGCCCGCGAGGCAGCGCTGGCCCGAAAGCTTGCGGCGGACAAGGGAATGCGGATCGGCCTGGACGGGGTGCAACTCCTCGGCGGGCACGGCTACACCAAGGAACACCCGGTGGAGCGCTGGTACCGGGATCTTCGAGCTATCGGCGTCGCCGAGGGAGTGGTGGTTCTGTAGATGGCGATCAACCTGGAGCTGCCCCGCAAACTCGAGGCCGTCGTCGAGATGGCGCACAAGGGTGCCGCGGAGATTCTGCGCCCCATCTCCCGCAAGTACGACCTCGACGAACACGCCTACCCAGTCGAACTGGACACCGTCGCCACCCTGTTCGAGGGTATGACGGCCGCCAAGACCATCTCCTTCGCCGGCACCGAAGCGTTCCGGGACACCGATGACGGCCCCAAGGGAAACATCAACGGCGCCAACATGTCCGCGCTGCTCAACGCGCTCGAGATCGCCTGGGGCGATATCGCCCTGCTGCTCTCGGTGCCCCGGCAGGGGCTGGGCAACGCCGCGATCTCCGGGGTGGCCACCGACGAGCAACTGGCCAGGCTCGGCGAGGGAGTGTGGGCCGCGATGGCGATCACCGAGCCGTCCTTCGGCTCGGACTCCGCGGCTGTGTCGACCACGGCGGTCCTCGACGGCGACGAGTACGTCATCAACGGTGAGAAGATCTACGTCACCGCCGGGTCGCGGGCCAGCCACATCGTGGTGTGGGCGACCCTGGACAAGTCGGCGGGGCGCGCGGCCATCAAGTCCTTCATCGTGCCCCGCGAACATCCCGGGGTCAGCGTGGAGCGCCTCGAGCACAAGCTGGGCATCAAGGCCTCCGACACCGCGGCGATCCGCTTCGACAATGTCCGGATCCCGAAGGACAACCTCCTGGGCAGCCCGGAGATTCAGGTGGAGAAGGGCTTCGCCGGGGTCATGGAGACCTTCGACAACACGCGCCCGATCGTGGCCGCGATGGCCCTCGGTGTGGCCCGGGCCGCGCTGGAGGAGCTGCGCGGGATCCTCACCGGGGCCGGCATCGACATCAGCTACGACAAACCCGCGCACGCCCAGAGCGCGCCGGCCGCGGAGTTCCTCCGGATGGAGGCCGACTGGGAGTCCGCCTACCAGCTCACGCTGCGCTCGGCGTGGCAGGCCGACAACGCCATTCCCAACTCCAAGGAAGCCTCGATGGGCAAGGCCAAAGCCGCCCGGGTCGCCAGCGACATCACCCTCAAGGCCGTCGAGCTGGCCGGTGCCACCGGCTACTCCGAGCGGACCCTGCTGGAGAAGTGGGCCCGGGACTCCAAGATCCTGGACATCTTCGAGGGCACCCAGCAGATTCAGCTGCTGGTGGTGGCCCGGCGGCTGCTGGGCCTCAACTCAGCGGAGCTGAAGTAGACCCGACCACAACGAAGCGGGCCGCCGGCGTGATGCCGGCGGCCCGCTCTTCGTTGGTCGGGACCCCTAACCGCCCTGCTGCGGCGCTGCTCCCAGAACCCGCTGCAGGTCGGGCTTCATCGCCTGCAGCTCGCGGCCCCAGTAGGCCCAGTTGTGGGTGCCGTTGTCGGGGAAGTTGAACACCCCGTTGCGGCCGCCGGCCGCCAGGTAGTTGTCCTTGAAGGTGCGGTTGGTGCGGATGGTCAGGCTCTCCAGGAAGGTCGCCGGCACATCGCCGCCGCCCAGCTCGTTGGGCTTGCCGTTGCCGCAGTACACCCAGATCCGGGTGTTGTTGGCCACCAGCCGCGGGATCTGCTCCATCGGGTCGTTGCGCTTCCAGGCCGGATCGCTGGACGGGCCCCACATGTCGTCGGACTTGTAGCCGCCGGCGTCACCCATCGAGATGTTGATCAGGAACGGCCACCAGCCCTCGGAGGGGTTCAGGAAGCCCGACATCGACCCGGCGTAGATGAACTGGTTGGGATGCCAGGCCGCCAGGGTCAGCGCCGAGGAGCCCGCCATCGACAGGCCGATCGCGGCGTTCCTGGTCGGGCTGACGTTGCGGTTGGCCTGCAGCCACGCCGGGGCCTCCTGGGTCAGGAAGGTCTCCCACTTGTAGGTGGAGCAGCCGTTGTTCCCGCACGCCGGGCGGTACCAGTCGGAGTAGAAGCTGGACTGCCCGCCCACCGGCATCGAGATCGACAGGCCGGAGTCCAGGTACCACTCGAACGCCTGGGTGTTGATGTCCCAGCCGTTGAAGTCATCCTGGGCGCGCAGGCCGTCGAGCAGCCAGACGTTCGGCGAGTTCGGTCCACCGCTTTGGAACTGGACCCGGATGTCGCGGCCCATGCTGGGCGAGGGCACATCCAGGTACTCCACCGGCAGGCCGGGCCGCGAGAACGCGCCCGCCGTGGCCGAACCGCCGGCCAGGCCGACCAGGCCCGGCAGGGCCGCGGTGGCCACCGCCACCACTGCAGCACGACGCGACCAGCCGCGCACCTTGTCCACGACAGACTTCACGTCCACGACAGACTTCACCAATCCACCCCAGCTTTCTCTGACCCCGGTTGTCGGACGGAAGATATTAATAAGACATCTGTGAGTAAAACACGGTGCCACCGCCGGAACGAAATCCATTCCGTTACCCACCCGTGACCCTACTGGGTGAATTCCCTTGTCAGCGGGATGACAGAAAACTAATGTCAACTTTAGTTTTGCCCCCGAACGGCGCCCGGAGCTCCTATGGAATCCTTCATCCACCTGCGCAAAGGCACCACCTCGGCGCGGCTGCACGCCGATCTCGGCGGACTCAAGGACGACGAGTTGGGCCGTGGCGGGTTCACCGGCCGCACCGCCAGCTTCCTGCGCCGCGATGACCCGACCCAGTTCCGGGCCGCCGGGCCGCTGCGGCCGGTCGACGTGCTGGCCGACCAGCTCAAGCCCGGTGACGCGACCGACCCGGCGGGCGCACCGCTGCTGCTGTTCTCCAACTCCGACTGTCGCGTCTTCCTGAGCAGGCGGGCCGAGGCCATGCCCTTTTACACCCGCTACGTCGACGGTGACCTGCTGTGTTTCGTCCATGCCGGCAACGGCCGGCTGGAGACCGAGTTCGGCCCGCTGGACTATCGCGCCGGGGACTGGGTTTACCTGCCCAAGGCGTGCACCTGGCGTCAGCTGCCCGACACCGAGAGCTGCTGGCTGATGATCGAGGCCACCGACGAGTTCCGCACCCCGCCGCCGGGCCCGCTGGGCCGGCACTGGCCGTTCGATCCGTCCCGGGTCACCATCCCCGATCCGGTGGCGCTGAGCGACGGGCCCCGCACCGACGGGGACTACGAGGTCAGGCTGGTCCACCGGCCGGTCGGCGGGGCGGAGTCGACGTCGCTGTTCTACCGGCATCACCCGGTGGACGCGGTCGGCTGGCAGGGCGACAACTTCGCCTTCACCTTCAACATCGCCGACTACCACGTGGTGCTCTCCGACAGCGTCCACCTGCCGCCGACCGTGCATCTGTTCATGCAGGCCACCGGTGTCTATGTGTGCAACTTCCTGCCCCGGCCCGCCGAGACCGTCCCGGGCACCGAGCGCACCCCCTGGTATCACCGCAACGTCGACTACGACGAGATCGCGTTCTTCCACGGCGGCTCGCTGTACGGCGCGCCGATGCCTCCCGGTCTGATCAGCCACGCGCCGCAGGGGGTCCACCACGGCGCGCCCGAGAAGGTCCGGGAAAGGACCCGGCGCAAGTTCGACGAGTACGGCACCGTGGACTGGAAGGTGATCGCCATCGACACCCGGCGGCGGCTGACCCCCTCCGCCGAGGTCCTCGCGGCCGATCTGGGTCAGCATTCGTGAGTGGGGCCTACCAGCGAATCCCCTACCTGGTTGCCTACCAGAACAATTCGGGGGTCCGCGATGTCTACGGCGGGCTCGCGGAGATCGTCGCCCTGGAGTGCCACCTGCTCAAGCCGGAGGCCCGCTCCGACACCGCGCTGGTGTTCATGCACCCCATCGGGGGTGGCGCCTACCTGCCGATGGTCACCGCCCTGGCCCGGGCCGGCCACCACGTCATCTACGCCGGCAGCAGGTTCCGCGGCACCGACTCGGCCCTGCTGATGGAGAAGGTCGTCCAGGACCTCGGCGAGGTCGTGGCCGACGCCCGCAACCGGCTGGGCTACCGCAAGGTGGTGCTGGCCGGCTGGAGCGGCGGCGGATCGCTGTCGCTGTTCTACCAGCAGCAGGCCCAGCACCCGACGGTGACCGCGAGCCCGTCCGGGGACGGCCCGGACCTGACCGCGCTGGGCCTGATCCCCGCCGACGCGGTGCTACTGCTGGCCGCCCACGTCAGCCGGCACGGCACGCTGACCGAGTGGCTGGACCCCTCCATCCTCGACGAGTCCGACCCGCAGAACCGCGATACCGCCCTCGACCTCTACCACCCCGACAACCCACACCAGCCCCCGTACTCGTCGGAGTTCCTCGACCGCTACCGGACGGCCCAGATCGCCCGCAACCGCCGGATCACCGCCTGGGTCAAGCAGACCCTGGCCGGGCTGGCGGCCGGCGAGGAGCGGTGTTTCGTCGTCTCGGGCACCATGGCCGACCCGCGCTGGCTGGACCCGGCCGTCGACCCCAACGAACGCACACCGGGCACCTGCTACCTGGGCGACCCGCAGGTGGTGAACAACTCCCCGGTGGGCCTGGCCCGATTCTGCACGCTGCGCAGCTGGCTCTCGCAATGGAGCTACGACGACGCCCGGGCCGACGGGGTACGGTGCGGGCGCGACGTCGCCGTCCCCACCCTGGTGATCGGGAACCTGGCCGACGACGCGTGCACGCCCAGCCACACCCGCCGGCTCTTCGAGGCGATCGGTCACCCGGACAAGGAGATCCATGAGATCGCGCACGCCAACCACTACTACGCCGGTCCCGGCCAGCAAGAGCCGCTGGCGGCGGCGGTGAACGTCGTCACCGACTGGCTCGCCGCCCGTCGGCTGGCCGGAGCGACGGTATGAGGCCCCCCGGCGCCCTGGAGGGGATCCGGGTCATCGAGGTCGGCACGCTGATCTCCGGCCCGTTCGCGGGCCGGCTGCTGGGCGACATGGGCGCCGAGGTGATCAAGATAGAGCCACCCGGCGCCCCCGACCCGCTGCGCACCTGGGGGCAGGCCGAGGTGGAGGGCCACCACTTCTTCTGGACCGTGCACGCCCGCAACAAGAAATGCGTGACGCTGAACCTGCGCGAGCCCCGCGGCCGGGAACTGTTCCTGGACCTGGTGGAACACTCCGACATCGTCGTGGAGAACTTCCGGCCGGGGACCCTGGAGAAATGGGGACTGGGTTATGACGTTCTGGCGCAACGGAACCGGGGCATCATTCTGGTCAGAGTGTCCGGGTACGGCCAGACCGGGCCGGACGCCGGAAAGGCCGGCTACGCCTCGGTCGCCGAGGCGGTCTCCGGCCTGCGGCACATGAACGGGTTCCCGGGCGGGCCGCCGCCGCGACTGGCGCTCTCGCTCGGCGACACCCTCGCGGGGATGTTCGCCGCCCAGGGCGCACTGGCCGCGCTCTACCGGCGCACCGTCACCGGCGAGGGCCAGGTCGTCGACGCCGCCCTCACCGAGGCCTGCCTGGCCGTGCAGGAGTCCACCATTCCCGACTATGACGCCGGCGGGGTGGTCCGCGGCCCGTCAGGCACCCGGCTTGAGGGCATCGCCCCCTCGAACATCTACCGCAGCGCCGACGGAAGCTGGGTGGTCATCGCCGCCAACCAGGACACCGTGTTCCGCCGGCTGTGCGCCGCCATGGGGTCACCGGCGCTGGCCGAGGACGAGCGTTTCGCCGACCACGCCGCCCGCGGCCGCAACCAGGATGAGCTCGACGCGATCATCGGCGACTGGGCCGCCCTGCGCCAACCCGGGGACATCATCGAGACCCTCAGCGCCGCAGGGGTGATCGCCGGACCGATCAACACCGTCGCCGAGGTCGTGACCAACCCGCAGTTCCGGGCCCGCGGCATGCTCGTCGAACACCATGACGAGCGGATCGGCCGCCCCGTGCTCGGGCCCGGTGTCGTCCCGGTGCTCTCGCAGAGTCCCGGCGGGGTGCGCAGCGCCGGACCCGCCCGACCGGGCCAGCACAACGACGAGATCTACCGCGAGCTGCTGGGAATCACCGCCGAGGAACTGACCGAACTGACCGAGCAGGGGGTGCTGTGACCGCCACGCATGTCACGATCCGGGAGGTCGCACTGCGCGACGGACTGCAGATCGAGACGCCGATCCCGTTGTCATCGAAGCTGGAGATGCTGGCCGCGATCGCCGCCACCGGGGTGCGCGAGGTCGAGGCCACCGCCTTCGTCTCACCGTCGAAGGTGCCGGCCCTGGCCGACGCCGCCGACCTGGCAGCGGCGCTGGCCGACTACCCCGACATCGACTTCTCCGCCCTGGTGGCCAGCCCGAACGGGACACACCGCGCGATCGCGGCCGGCTTCGCCTCGGTGGAGTACGTGGTCTCCGCCGCCGACGGTCACAGCCGGGCCAACGTCGGGCGCACCAGCGCCGAGGCCGCCGCCCAGATCGCCGACATCACCGCGATCGCCCATGACGCCGGGGTCAGCGTGGAGGTGATCATCTCCACCGCCTGGGACTGCCCGTTCGACGGACCCACCCCGGCGCAGCGGGTGTTCGACGTCGTCGACGCAGCCTGCGAGCACGGCGCCGATCGGATCGCGATCGCCGACACCATCGGCACCGCCACCCCCGGCCGGGTCACCGAGCTGGTCAACCAGGTGCGGCCCCGCATCGGTGACCGGCCGCTGGGTGCGCACTTCCACAACACCCGCGGCGCCGGGCTGGCCAGCGCCTGGGCCGCGGTGTCGGCCGGGGTGAGTCGGCTGGACGCATCGGTGGGCGGGCTGGGCGGCTGCCCGTTCGCGCCGGGCGCCAGCGGGAACATCGCCACCGAGGACCTGGTCTATCTGCTGCGCGACAGCGGTGTCGGGGTCGACGTCGACCTCGCGGCGGCAATCGAGGCGGCCCGGGTGGCGCGCTCGGTGATCGGCCACGACCTGCCCAGCGCGCTGTTGCGGGCCGGCGACCGGATGACCGGCTGAGCGATGACCGCCGCGCGCGAATTGTCCAGCAAGGGCCGCCAGACCCGAGCGGCGATCGCGCTGGCGGCCCGTGACCTGTTCGCCGAGCGCGGCTTCCACGGCACCACACTGGCCGACATCACCGCCGCCGCCGGCAAGTCACCGGCCGCGTTCTACCGGTATTTCACCGACAAGGAGGACCTGCTGGCGGCACTGGCGGAGTCCTTCCTGCGCGAGGTCGTGCAGCCCGCCAGCGTGCGGGGGCACCTTCCGTCCTCCCGGGCCGACGGCGACTTCTTCGACCGGGCGGTGAGCAGCTACTGGGCGATGTTCAAGCCGAACATCGGGATCATGACCGCCGTCGACCAGTTGGCCGCGACCGAACCGCGATTCGCCGAACTGCGCAGCGAGTTCCGCCGCTTCGGCACCGACATCGTGGCCGCCTCGGTACGCCGCGCCCAGCAGCAGGGTCACGCGCGGGGCGTCGACCCGGACAACACCGCCCTGGCGATCGCGCTGCTCTTCGAACGGTTCACCGGCGTCTGCCTGTCCGGCGGCCTGTCCGACACCGAGGCCATCACGACGCTCGCCACGATCTGGCGCAGAACCGTCTACGGAACCGATCCCGAGGAGACCTGAATGGACTTCACCCTGCCCGAACACCTTCCAGGGCTGCTGGCCGAGATGGACGCGTTCATCGAAGCGGAGATCGCGCCGCTACAGGCCGAGCACATGCAGTACTTCGACCGCCGTCGCGAGTTCGCCCGCACCGATCTGGACAACGGCGGCGTCCCGCGGCGGGAGTGGGAGGACCTCCTCGACGAGATGCGCCGGCGCGCCGACGCGGCCGGGTGGCTGCGCTACGGACTGCCGTCGAAGTTCGGTGGCCGCGACGGAACAAACCTTGACATGGCGGTGATCCGGGAACACCTGGCGCACAAGGGCCTCGGACTGCACAACGACCTGCAGGACGAGTCCTCCATCGTCGGCAACTTCCCGCAGGTGATCATGATGGACCGGTTCGGCACCGAGGAACAGAAGGCCGAATGGATCGAGGCCATGCTCACCGGTCACAGGTCGATGGCCTTCGGCCTGACCGAACCCGACCACGGCAGCGACGCGACGTGGCTGGAGACCACCGCCCGGCGCGACGGCCCCGGACCCGACGCGGCCTGGGTGATCAACGGCTCCAAGCGGTGGAACACCGGCGTGCACCGGGCCACCCACGACCTGGTCTTCGCGCGCACCTCCGGGGACCCCGGCCAGGCCCTGGGAATCACCGCGTTCCTGGTGCCCTGCGACGCCCCGGGCTTCGAGGTCCCGTACTACTGGTGGACCTTCAACATGCCCAGCGACCACGGCGAGGTCGAACTGCGCGATGTCCGCATCCCCGCCGACGCCGTGCTCGGCGAGGTCGACCGGGGCTTGGAGGTGGCCCAGACCTTCCTGCACGAGAACCGGATCCGCCAGGCCGCCAGCAGCCTCGGCGCGGCGCAGTACTGCATCGACCGCGCGGTCCGGTACGCCGGCGACCGGGTCACCTTCGGCAAACCACTGGCGGTCAACCAGGCCGTGCAGTGGCCGCTGGTGGAGTTGCAGACCGAGGCCCAGATGGTCCGGCTTCTGGTGTACTACGCGGCCTCCGAACTGGACCGCAACCACCACCTGCAGGTGTCGGACAAGGTCTCGATGGCCAACTACCGGGCGAACCGCCTGGTCTGCGACGCCGCCGACCGGGCGATGCAGATCCACGGCGGTATCGGCTACAGCCGCCACGAGCCCTTCGAGCACATCTACCGCCACCACCGCCGGTACCGGATCACCGAGGGCGCCGAGGAGATCCAGATGCGTCGCGTCGCCCAGCGGATGTTCGGGTTCGGCCGGCGGTGAGCGACGATCTGGCCGCGCGGCTGGCCGAACTGCTCAGGCCGCTGATCGGCGAGGACGTGACGGTGCAGAACCTGCGGCCGCTGACCGGCGGGGCGAGCCGGACCACGTATTCCTTCGACGCCGTCGGCGCCGCCGCAAGCCGGCGCCTGATCCTGCGCACCGCACCTGCGGCCGAGCATTACGCCGGGATGGAACTCGAGGCGGCTGCCCAGGCCGCGGCGGCGGCGGCCGGGGCGCCGGTGCCGTCGGTCCTGCTGGCCTCGGACTCCCCGGCCGCACTGGGAGAGCCGTTCCTGATCTGCGAGGAGGTGGCAGGCGAGACGATCGTGCGGCGCATCCACCGCGCGCTCGACCCCGACGGCCGGCGCAGACTGCTGACTCGGTGCGCCGGGGCGCTGGCCGCCATTCACGCCGCCCGCACCGACATCCCCGGACTCGCCGAGCAGGATGAGCTTTCGGTGTGGCGCGACCGGATGGACGAGATGAACTACACCACAGCCACTTTCGAGTGGTCATTGCGTTGGCTGGACAGCAACCGCCCGGCGCCGTCACCACGCAGGCTCGTTCACGGCGACTTCCGGATGGGCAACCTGATCATCTCGGGATCAACCCTGGCCGCTGTGCTGGACTGGGAGCTGGTGCACATCGGCGAGGTCTACGAGGATCTCGCCTGGTTCTGCGTGCGGGCCTGGCGCTTCGGGGCCCCTGCCGAACTGGCCGCCGGCGGGCTGGGCGGAATCGAGCAGTTCCTCACCAGCTACGAGCAGGCCTCCGGTACCGCCGTCGACCGCGAGACGCTGCACTGGTGGCTGGTGCTGGGCACTCTCAAGTGGGGGGTCATCTGCCGGGCGCAGGCCCAGCGCCACCTCTCCGGCGAGGCCCGATCGGTGGAACTGGCCGCCATCGGGCGGCGGGTCTGCGAGAACGAGTGGGATGTGCTGGACCTGCTCGAGGCGGCGCGGTGAGCGCGCCGCACGGCCGGCCCACCGCCGCCGAACTGGTCGCCGCGGTGGCCGATTTCCTCGACGGCGAGGTCCGCGCGGCCACCACCGGCGCGGTGCGCTTCCACGCCCTGGTCGCCGCCAACGCCCTGCGCATCGTGGAGCGGGAGTTGCACGACGAACAGCCCGGGAGGTCGGCCGCGGCGCTCGACCGGCTGGGCTACCCCGACGAGGAGACGCTGGCGGCGGCGATCCGCGCCGGTGAGCTCGACGACCGCCCCGAGCAGGTGATGGCGTGCCTGCGGGCGCTGGTCTCCCACCGGCTGGCGGTGGCCCATCCCGGATACGAGCGGGACTGAGCACCCCGTCTTGGCCAACTCCGGCGGCCAGAGCCCCCGGTGCGGTTAGCATCTGCGGGGTGTCCAGCCATGACCCCGGCCTGCGCATCCTGCTCTACAGCAGCAATGCCCGCACCCGCGAGCAGGTCAGGCTGGCGCTGGGCGACCGGGTCCACCCGGACCTGCCCGCCCTGGTCTACACCGAGGTGGCGACCGGGCCGATGGTGATCACGCTGATGGATGCCGGCGGGTTCGACCTGGTGATCCTCGACGGGGAGGCCTCCCCCGTCGGCGGGATGGGTATCGCCAAACAGCTCAAGGACGAGATCGCCGACTGCCCGCCGGTGCTCGTTCTCACCGGTCGGGCCGACGACGCCTGGCTGGCCAACTGGTCCCGCGCCGAGGCCGCCGTCCCACACCCGATCGACCCGATCCGGCTGGCCGATGCGGTGGTCGCCCTGCTCCGCCCGAATGACCGGCAAAACGTTAAGAATCAGCGGTAATAAGCGCACTATCTCCGGGCGGTTCCGGTAACAAGATCGCTAGGCTGTGTGTCTCCGATCACAACAGGCGCCGAGCGGAAAGGAGCGTGCGTATTGAGCCTCTACACGCCGATCCTGATCCTCGGCGCCATCGCCGCGGTGTTCGCCGTCGTCTCGGTCGGAACCGCCCTGCTGGTCGGGCCGCGCCGGTACAACCGTGCCAAACTCGCAGCCTATGAGTGCGGGATAGAGGCGGTCCCCACCGAACCGACCGGCCAGCGTTTTCCGATCAAGTACTACCTGACGGCGATGCTGTTCATCGTCTTCGACATCGAAATCGTCTTTCTCTACCCCTGGGCTGTGGCCTTCGACCAGCTAGGGCTGTTCGCCCTGGTGGAGATGGCGATCTTCATGGCGACGGTTTTCGTCGCCTACGCCTACGTCTGGCGCCGGGGCGGTCTGGAATGGGACTAGAGGAAGCCCTGCCCGGCGGCATCCTGCTGTCGACGGTGGAAAAGGTCGCCGGGTTCGTCCGCAAGGGTTCGCTGTGGCCGGCCACCTTCGGTCTGGCCTGCTGCGCGATCGAGATGATGGCGACGGCGGGGCCGCGCTTCGACATCGCCCGCTTCGGCATGGAGCGGTTCTCCGCCACTCCCCGGCAGGCCGACCTGATGATCGTGGCCGGACGGGTCAGCCAGAAGATGGCCCCGGTGCTGCGGCAGGTCTACGACCAGATGGCCGAACCGAAATGGGTTCTGGCGATGGGCGTCTGCGCCTCGAGCGGCGGAATGTTCAACAACTACGCGGTGGTTCAGGGCGTCGACCACGTGGTGCCGGTGGATATCTACCTACCGGGCTGCCCGCCCCGGCCGGAGATGCTGTTGCACGCCATCCTCGCCCTGCACGCCAAAATCGCCGAGATGCCTCTGGGCGTGCACCGCGCCGAGGCGGTGGCCGCCGCCGAGGCCGCGGCACTGTCCGCACCGCCCACCATCGAACTCAAGGGGCTGCTGCGGTGACCACACGCGAGGAGCCCGCGGACGGCGAGGTGATCGGCGTGCGCCGCGGCATGTTCGGCATCAGCGGCAGCGGCGACACTTCCGGCTACGGCCGCCTGGTGCAGACCGTCGAGCTGCCGGGCAGCACCCCGCGGCCCTACGGCGGCTACTTCGACGAGGTCGTCGACCGGCTGGCCTCGGTACTGGGCCGGGACAACTTCGCCGCCGCCGTAGAACGAGTGGTCGTCCACCGCGGCCAGCTCACCATCGAGGTGCTCCGCGAAAGGCTGTTGCCGGTGGCCTCGGCGCTGCGCGACGACGAGCAGTTGCGCTTCGAATTGTGTTGCGGCGTCTCGGGAGTTCACTACCCGGAGGACACCGGCCGGGAACTGCACGCGTTCTACCCGCTGATGTCGATCACCCACAACCGGAGAATCCACCTGGAGGTAGCCTGCCCGGAGTCCGACCCGCACATCCCCTCGCTGTTCGGCGTCTACCCCACTTGTGACTGGCACGAACGCGAGACCTACGACTTCTTCGGAATCATCTTCGATGACCACCCGGGCCTGACCCGCATCGAGATGCCCGACGACTGGGTCGGGCACCCGCAGCGCAAGGACTACCCGCTGGGCGGGGTCCCCGTCGAGTTCCACGGTGCCCAGATCCCCCCGCCCGACCAGCGCAGGTCGTACCACTGATGAGCGTCGACGAGTCGATGACCGGCCCCGCCATCGTCCTGGGCGGGCAGGACTGGGACGAGATCGTCAACGCCGCCCGAGCCGGTGAGGCCGGCGAGCGCATCGTGGTGAACATGGGCCCGCAGCATCCGTCGACCCACGGGGTGCTGCGGCTGATCCTGGAGATCGAGGGCGAGACCGTCATCGAGGCCCGGTGCGGAATCGGCTACCTGCACACCGGGATCGAGAAGAACCTGGAGTACCGCACCTGGACCCAGGGCGTGACGTTCGTGACCCGGATGGACTATCTGTCCCCGTTCTTCAACGAGACCGCCTACTGCCTCGGGGTCGAACGTCTCCTGGGCGTCACCGACGACATCCCCGAACGGGCCTCGGTGATCCGGGTGATGATGATGGAACTCAATCGGATCTCCTCGCATCTGGTGGCGCTGGCCACCGGCGGCATGGAACTGGGCGCGATGACGCCGATGTTCGTCGGATTCCGTGCCCGCGAGGCGGTCCTGTCGGTGTTCGAGGCCGTCACCGGGTTGCGGATGAACAACGCCTTCATCCGGCCCGGGGGGCTGGCCGCCGACCTGCCCGAGGACGGCACCGCGCGGATCGCCGACCTGCTCGAGAAACTGCCCGGGATGCTCACCGAAATGGGTGAGCTGCTCACCGAGAGCCACATCTGGAAGGCCCGCACCCGGGATGTGGGCTACCTGGACCTGACCGGGTGCATGGCGCTGGGAATCACCGGCCCCGTGCTGCGGTCCACCGGACTGCCCCATGACCTTCGCAAGTCCGAGCCGTACTGCGGTTACGAGACCTACGACTTCGACGTCGTCACCGACACCGCCGCCGACTGCTACGGCCGCTACCTGATCCGCGTCGGCGAGATGTGGGAGTCGCTGAAGATCGTGCGCCAGTGCCTGGAGCGTCTCGAGCCCGGGCCGGTGATGATCTCGGACAAGAAGCTGGCCTGGCCGGCGGACCTGCAAGTGGGTCCGGACGGACTGGGCAATTCCCCGGCCCACATCGCCAAGATCATGGGAACCTCGATGGAAGGCCTCATCCACCACTTCAAGATCGTCACCGAGGGCATCCGCGTGCCCGCCGGTCAGGTCTACAGCGCGGTGGAGTCGCCCCGCGGCGAACTCGGTGTGCACATGGTCTCCGATGGCGGAACCCGGCCCTACCGGGTGCATTACCGCGATCCAAGTTTCACCAACCTGCAGGCGGTTGCCGCGATGTGCGAGGGCGGCATGGTCGCCGACGTCATCGCCGCGGTGGCCTCCATCGACCCGGTGATGGGAGGCGTCGACCGGTGAACGTCGAACTCACGCTCGGACCGAGACCCGAGGAACCCGGCCCCCCGATCGGCGGGCCGGATTCGTATACCCCGGAGGTCTCCGCGCGGCTCGCCGCCGACGCGGCCACCGTCGTCGCCCGCTACCCGCAGTCGCGCTCGGCGTTGCTGCCGTTGCTGCATCTGGTCCAATCCGAGGACGGCTACCTCACCCGGGCCGGGATCGCCTTCTGCGCAAGCCAGTTGGGCCTCACCGATGCCGAGGTGACGGCCGTGGCGACGTTCTACTCGATGTACCGCCGCAGTCCCACCGGCGAGTACCTGGTGGGTGTGTGCACCAACACGCTGTGCGCGATCATGGGCGGCGACGCGATCCTGGAACGACTGGAGTCCGAACTGGGCGTGCACCACGGTCAGACCACCGCCGACGGAAAGATCACCCTCGAACACATCGAGTGCAACGCCGCCTGCGACTACGCCCCCGTCGTCATGGTCAACTGGGAGTTCTTCGACAACCAGACCCCCTCCAGCGCAACAGAACTCGTATCAGCACTGCGTCGCGGCGAGACGGTCACCGCGACCCGCGGAAACCGGCTGTGCCAGTTCCGGCAGACCGCGCGGATTCTGGCCGGTCTCGACGGCGGCGACGACGAGGGTGCCGGCCCGGGCGAGGCCACCCTCGCCGGACTTCGGGTCGCCCGGGAACTGGGGATGGACTCATGACGACTCCGCTGACCCCGGTCCTCAGCCGGTTCTGGGACGCCCCGGAGCCCTGGACGCTGCGGACCTACCTGGAGCATGACGGCTACCAGGGCTTGCGCCGCGCGCTGGAGATGAGCCAGGAGCAGCTCATCGACACGGTCAAGGAATCCGGCCTGCGCGGCCGCGGCGGCGCCGGCTTCCCCACCGGCACGAAGTGGTCCTTCATCGACCGTCAGTCCGCCAAACCGCGCTATCTGGTGGTCAATGCCGACGAGTCCGAGCCGGGCACCTGTAAGGACATGCCGCTGATGCTCACCGCCCCGCATTTCTTGATCGAGGGCGTCATCATCGCGGCCTATGCCATCGGGGCCCGGCACGCCTTCATCTACCTGCGCGGCGAGGTCGTCCCGGTCCTGCGCCGTCTGCGGGCCGCCGTGGCCGAGGCCTATCAGGCCGGCTACCTGGGCCAGAACATCGGCGGTTCGGGCTTCGACCTGGACCTGGTGGTGCACGCCGGGGCGGGCGCCTACATCTGCGGCGAGGAGACCGCACTGCTGGACTCGCTGGAAGGCCGCCGCGGACAGCCGCGGCTGCGCCCGCCCTTCCCCGCGGTGGCCGGCCTCTACGCATGCCCCACGGTGGTCAACAACGTCGAGTCGATCGCCAGCGTGCCGCCGATCCTGGCCCGCGGTGTGGACTGGTTCAAGTCCTTCGGCACCGAGAAGTCCCCCGGCTTCACGCTCTACTCGCTGTCCGGCCATGTCACCCGTCCCGGCCAGTACGAGGCCCCGCTGGGCATCACACTGCGCGAGTTGCTCGACTACGCCGGCGGCATCCGGGCCGGCCACGAGCTGAAGTTCTGGACCCCGGGCGGCTCGTCGACCCCGCTGCTGACCGCCGAGCACCTCGACGTGCCGCTGGACTACGAGGGGATGGCCTCGGTCGGCTCGATGCTAGGCACCAAGGCATTGCAGATTTTCGACGAGACCACCTGCGTGGTGCGCGCGGTGCGCCGCTGGACGGAGTTCTACGCCCATGAGTCCTGCGGTAAGTGCACTCCGTGCCGCGAGGGCACCTACTGGCTGACTCAGATCTATCGGCGGCTGGAGGAGGGCCACGGAGAAGCCGAGGACCTGGCCAAGCTGGGCGACATCTCCGATGCCATCTTCGGCAAGTCGTTCTGCGCTCTCGGCGACGGCGCGGCCTCGCCGATCCTGTCCTCGCTGCAGCACTTCCGGCCCGAGTACGAGGCGCACCTGGCCGGCGGCTGCCCGTTCGATCCGTACGCCGCGATGCTGGCCGCGCCCGAGGGGGTCGGCGCTTGACACATGCCCCTGAGACCGGTGCCGCGCCGGCCCCGCCGACCGAACTGGTGACCCTCACCATCGACGACACCGTGCTGTCAGTTCCCAAGGGCACCTTGGTGATCCGCGCCGCGGAGCTCATCGGAGTGCAGATCCCCCGGTTCTGCGACCACCCGCTGCTGGAGCCGGTCGGCGCCTGCCGACAGTGCCTGGTCGAGGTGGAGGGCCAACGCAAGCCGCTGGCCAGCTGCACCACCACCGTCACCGACGGCATGGTCGTGCACACCCAGTGCACCTCGGAGGCCGCCGACAAGGCCCAGCGCGGCGTGATGGAACTGCTGCTGATCAACCACCCGCTGGACTGCCCGGTCTGCGACAAGGGCGGCGAATGCCCGCTGCAGAACCAGGCCATGGAGTGCGGGCGCACCGAGACCCGGTTCACCGACATCAAGCGCACGTTCCCCAAACCCATCGCATTGTCCAGCGAGGTGCTGCTGGACCGCGAACGCTGCGTGCTGTGCGCTCGCTGCACCCGCTTCTCCAACCAGATCGCCGGTGACCCGTTCATCGAGCTGCTCGAACGCGGCGCGCTGCAACAGGTCGGGATCGCCGCCGGGGAGCCGTTCGACTCCTACTTCAGCGGTAACACCGTGCAGATCTGCCCGGTCGGGGCGCTGACCGGGGCGGCCTACCGGTTCCGCGCCCGGCCGTTCGACCTGGTTTCCTCCCCCAGTGTCTGCGAGCACTGCGCCTCGGGTTGCGCCCAGCGCACCGATCACCGTCGCGGGGTGGTGCTGCGCCGGCTGGCCGGCGACGACCCCGAGGTCAACGAGGAGTGGAACTGCGACAAGGGCCGGTGGGCCTTCACCTATCTCGGTGAGCGCATCACCGCACCGATGGTGCGCGACGACGCGGGGCATCTGCGGACCGCGTCCTGGTCGGAGGCCCTGGAGCGCGCCGCCGCCGGCCTCGTCCCCGGCCGCACCGGGGTGCTGGTGGGCGGGCGGGCCACCGCCGAAGACGCTTATGCCTACGCCAAGTTCGCCCGGGTTGTGCTGGACACCAACGACATCGACTTCCGCGCCCGGCCGCATTCCGCCGAGGAGGCAGAGTTCCTGGCCGCCGTGGCCGCCGGGCAGACCGCCGTCGGCTACGCCGACCTCGAGGCCGCGCCGGTGGTCGTGCTGGTCGGTTTCGAACCCGAGGACGAGTCGCCGATCGTGTTCCTGCGACTGCGCAAGGCGGTGCGGACCCGGGGCCTGAAGGTGGTCACCATCGCGCCGTTGCCCTCACGCGGAACCACCAAGCTGTCCGCGGAGCTGATCGCCACCCCACCCGGCGGCGAGTCCGCCGCACTCGCCGCGCTGGCAACCGAGGGGCTGCTGAGGCAGCCGGGCGCGGTGATCCTGGCCGGTGAGCGGCTGGCCACCGTCCCCGGGGCCCTCTCGGCCGCCGCACGACTGGCCGCCTCCACCGGAGCCCGGCTGGCCTGGATTCCGAGGCGGGCCGGCGAGCGCGGCGCCCTGGACGCCGGATGCCTGCCGACGGTTCTGCCCGGCGGGCGTCCCGCCGAGGACCCATTGGCCCGCCGCGAGATCGCCGACGCCTGGACCCTGCCCGCCCTGCCGGCCCGGCCCGGCCGGGACACCGCTGCGATCCTCGACGCCGCGGCACACGGCGATCTGGACGCCCTGGTGGTCGGCGGCCTGGAGCCGGCGGACCTGGGCGACCCGGACGCCGCGCTGGCGGCCCTGGAGGCGACCGGCTTCCTGGTCAGCCTCGAACTGCGGACCTCCGCGGTGACGGCACGCGCCGACGTGGTCTTCCCGGTCGCCCCGGTGGTCGAGAAAGCCGGCTCGTTCACCAACTGGGAGGGCCGCAGCCGCCCGTTCGAGCCGGCACTGTCCTCCAACGCCGCACCGGATCTGCGGGTGCTGCACATCCTGGCCGGAAAACTCGGAATCGACCTCGGGCTGGGCACCGTCGCGGCGGCCCGCGCCGAGATCGGCACGCTCGGCTCCTGGGACGGTCCGCGGCCGGCGGCCCCGGAGGTCAGTTCACCGCCGGTACCGGCACCCGGCCCCGGCGAGGCGGTGCTGGCCGGCTGGCGGCTGCTGCTCGACGCGGGCCGTTTGCAGGACGGCGAGCCCTACCTGGCCGGGACCGCACGCCCGGCGGTGGCGCGGTTGTCGGCGGCGACCGCGGCCGAGGTCGGCGCTCATGACGGGGAGTCGCTGACCGTGTCGACCGGACGCGGGACGATCACCCTTCCCCTGGAAGTCACCGACATGCCCGACCGCGTGGTGTGGCTGCCGCTGAACTCACCGGGCAGCGCGGTGCACCGGCAACTCGGCGTGACCCCGGGCACCGTGGTGACCATCGAGGCAGGAGATCCCCGGTGACCCCGCAGTCCGGCTACCCCGACCTGTCGGTGTTCGGCAACGACCCCTGGTGGCTGATGCTGGCCAAAGCGGTCGGGGTGTTCGCCTTCCTGCTCCTGACGGTGCTGGTGGCGATCCTGCTGGAACGCAAGGTCCTCGGCCGGATGCAGATGCGCTACGGACCCAACCGGGTCGGCCCGTTCGGACTGCTGCAGTCGCTGGTCGACGGCGTCAAGCTCGCCCTGAAGGAAGGACTCACCCCCGCGGGGGTGGACAAGCCCATCTACCTGCTGGCACCGGTCATCGCGGTGATCCCGGCGGTGATGGCCTTCGCGGTCATCCCACTGGGTCCGGTGGTCTCGGTGTTCGGCCACCGCACCCCGCTGCAACTGACCGACCTGCCCGTCGCGGTGCTCTACGTACTGGCGGTGACCTCCATCGGGGTGTACGGAATCGTGCTGGCGGGCTGGGCATCCGGATCCACCTATCCGCTGCTGGGCGGCCTGCGCTCCAGCGCCCAGGTGATCTCCTACGAGATCGCGATGGCGCTGACCTTCGTGGCGGTCTTCCTCTACTCGGGCACCATGTCGACCTCCGGGATCGTCGCCGCCCAGACGAACACCTGGTTCATCTTCCTGCTGCTGCCGTCGTTCCTGATCTATGTCACGGCGATGGTCGGTGAGACCAACCGGGCGCCGTTCGACCTTCCCGAGGCCGAGGGTGAACTCGTCGGCGGGTTCCACACCGAATACTCGTCGCTGAAATTCGCCATGTTCATGCTGGCCGAGTACGTCAACATGACCACCGTCTCGGCGCTGGCGGCCACCATGTTCCTCGGCGGCTGGCGGGCGCCCTGGCCGATCAGCCTGTGGGACGGCGCCAACACCGGATGGCTGCCGCTGGTGTGGTTCGTCGCCAAGGTGTGGACGTTCCTGTTCCTGTTCATGTGGCTGCGCGCCACCCTGCCCCGGCTGCGCTACGACCAGTTCATGGCGATGGGCTGGAAGCTGCTGATCCCGGTCTCACTGGCCTGGATCCTCATCGTCGCTGTGCTGCGCACCACCGGCTTCGACGGGATCGCCCCGTCCCTGCTCTCGGCCGCAGGACTGCTGGCCGTTGTGTTGGGCGCGAACGCACTGCGGCGCAGGCACATCGAACGCAACGCCCCCACTCCGCCGCCACCGCCGGCCGACGGCGGATTCCCGGTACCGCCGATCCCCTCGCTCCAGGAGGCCTCCCGTGGCTAGGTTGCTGCCCAAGTTCCTCGACGCCGTCGCCGGTTTCGGGGTGACCTTCGGCTCCATGTTCAAAAAGCCGATCACCGAGCAGTACCCGGAGAAACCGGGCCCGACCGCGCCGCGCTACCACGGCCGCCACCAGCTCAACCGGCATCCCGACGGCCTGGAGAAGTGCATCGGCTGCGAGTTGTGTGCCTGGGCCTGCCCGGCCGACGCGATCTTCGTCGAGGGTGCCGACAACACCGAGGAGCAGCGCTTCTCCCCCGGCGAACGCTACGGGCGCGTCTACCAGATCAACTACCTGCGCTGCATCGGCTGCGGGCTGTGCATCGAGG
>CAYURT010000023.1:0-45053 GCA_964447215.1 uncultured Mycobacterium sp. | reverse complement strand
CTTCAGGTGGCTGTTCGACTGCCCGGCCACGCCCTGCGCGGTGTACCTCAAGCGCGCGCCGTGAAACTTGGCCGGGGACGTACATCGGCCCCGCCACCGCCACGGCGGCGCTTTCGCCCTATGGTCCGAGGACATCGGTATCGAACGCGAACTCGCTTCCGGAATCCGGTCAAGGCCATGCGAAGATTCGACCCCTCAGCCCAGACGTCACCGATCTCGACCGGTCGCCTCATTGACGGCCTGCGCCAACTGATCAAGCCGATCCTCCCGGCTGCCCACCAACTCGACCACGAGGGGGCCTCGGTCCCCTGCAATCACCCCGTACCGCCCCTCGCGGTAAATCTGCTTGAAGACCGCGTCGACCGCATCGCGATACGCGTAGTCGGTCGGACGAATTCCGTCCGCTTCCATCTCCACCGGCCATTCCTCGGATTTCGGCACGAAGGCGATGACGTCGAGACGGTCCAGTGACTCAATGACGGCCGGCGCCATCGACATCACGAACGCGTCGTCGATGTCGGTGGTCCCCGCATCGGCGGTGTACTGGGAATAGGCGAGGTAATCCACCGGCGCCCGGTCGAAAATCACGTCATCGGATTGCACGGCGTACCGGTGCACACGGCTGAGGCTGTAGTAGAGCTGAATCCCGTTGTGCAGTCTTGTTGATTCGTCGCGGAAAAGGATTTCGTAGGGCCCGTAGAGCCCCAGCGCCCGGTAGGGCTCTTCCTCACGGGTGAACTGCGGATGGTGGGCAACCCAGTCGTCGACGAAGGTCGACTTGCCCAGCGAGTGGCTACCGGAGACGGCGATGCGCATCAGCACAGAGGGACTCGGGCCACCGCCACCCGTCAGCGCAGCGCACCAGTCAAGCGTACGGCAAACGTATCGCTCGGAAGGGTCAGACTGATAACGTCGTCCCACGGTTGTCGCTTCGCGCTCATGGCTTGTGGGCCTGCCTCAGCCCGGTGAGGCGGGAGGCCCGCATGAAGCACAGGCCGACGACCATCCGCGACCGCCTCGGCGCCCTGTGGGGGCTCCTGCGGATCAGCGACGAGGACTTCACCGCCTACATGCGCTCCTACGGCGAGCTGTTCGTCGACTCCCCGGAGAACACCAAAGCCGACTACGAAGCCGGGGTCGCGCTGCGCGGGTATCCGCAGGGCAGCAGCAACGAGCTCACCGAGCTCTACAAGGTGATCCACCTGCTGTGCACGCTGGGTTCGGTGGAAAAGATGTACATGCCGCCGCAGATCGACCCCGACAAGTCCGTACTGCAGAATCAGATCCTCTTCGAACGGATCGTCGCTGCTGACCTCGATGTCAGGACCGGGGAGAAGGTGCTGGAGTTGGGCTGTGGCTGCGGGGCCATCGCCGAGCACGTCGCCGAGTTGACCGGGGCGAGCCCCTATGGCATCAACCTGGACCGCTCCCAGATCGAGAAGGCCTGGCGCAACCCCAACCTGCCGCGCGCCAACTTCCAGACCGGCGACTTCAACAAAGCCCTGGAGTTCGACGACGAGTCCTTCGACGCCGTCTACGCGATCCAGCCGATGACCTACGTCAGCGACCACGCCTTCACCTTCGCCGAGGTGTTCCGCATCCTGCGGCCGGGCGGGCGTTTCGTCATCAACGACGTCGCCGCCCTGGATGCCTACGACCGCGATGACGACCATCAGCGGACCCTGATTCAGCACACCCGGGAGCTGACCGTGTTCGGCGGGTTCTGGTACTACAAGTACTGGGAAGACGCCTACCGCGACGCCGGCTTCGAACTGCTGTCCTCCGTTGGCCGCCCGGCGGTGGAACTGATCAAAAAAGAGGTCGCCCTCTTCGACCGCTACGAGGCGGTTTTCAAGCTGCTCGCCCGCCTGCACCTGATCCCGGGCAAGACCAACGCACTGATGGGGCGGATGAACGAGAACAGCCACTCCTACATCCGCGCCGAGGAAGAACAGCTGCTGACCCTCAACTGGCACTGCGTGGGCCAAAAACCGGCTTGATGCCCACAACGTGATCAAACCGAAGGAATGAGTGTGCAAGAGATCCTGGGCGGCTTGGCGGTGGCCCTCGGCGTCGGCGCGGCTATCGCCGCAGCGCCGGCCGTGGCATCCGCAGACACCGCAAACCGGGATGCTTCAAGCGCATCGGCCTCGGCAGGACCGACACGTGGGCCGTCGACATCGGTCCGGTCAGCGCCGAGGGGCACCGCGGCACGGTCGGGGACGGCCCCACGGACGCCGGTACAGCGGCGCCCCGCGGTCGCGCCGGGCGCCGCGGCAGGGTCCGCCTCGGTGCGGTCCGCGCGGGCGGCCGTGCAGGTCCGCCGAGGGCAGCCGATCGACTCGAACCGGGCGGAGATCCCGGCAGTCGAGCCTCCCACGGTCTCCGCAGCCCTACGCCCGGCATCGGCGACCACCCGCCCGGAGCCGGGAACCACGGTGCGCACCGCTGCGCCTTCGGCTGCTCGCGTGGTCGCGCCGGGTGACCCATCGACAAGTAACTGGCAGCCGGGCAGCATCCTGCGTTTCTTCGCCGGAAACGGCACCGCCGACAATCCCAACGGCGGCATCCTGATCGGCAACGGTTACAGCTGGACCGTCGACACCTGCGCAGGGACGTGTGACGGCGGCCGGGGCGGTCTGGTCGGCAACGGCGGCGACGGCTTCGGCGGGGGCAACGGCGGGTCGGCCGGCTGGTTCGGCAACGGCGGTAACGGCGGTGCCGGTCTGCCCGGCGGGGTGGGTGGTGCCGGCGGCTCCGGGGGGTTGTTCCTCGGCAGTGGCGGTAACGGCGGTGCCGGTGGGTCGGTGATCTCCGAGGCTGCCGCGGCCGGCGGGATCGGCGGCAACGGCGGCAACGCGGGATGGTTGTCGATATGGGGTGACGGGGGCCGTGGCGGCAACGGCGGCAACGGCCTGGACGCCCCCGGCGGCGCCGGCGGTTCCGGCGGATGGGGGCGGTTGCTGTTCTTCGCCGGACGCGACGGCGCCGACGGTGCTGCCGGTGACACCAATGTGGTGATCTCCGACCAATTCGGAACCACCACGATCCAGGGCAAGTACGTAGTGATGAACAACAACTACAGCGGCAACGGAACTCAGAGCATCACCGTGACCCCGACCGGTTTCACCATCACCGAAAGAACCGGTTCCACCTCGACCGCCGGCGCCCCGCTGGCCTACCCGGCCGTCTACCTCGGCTGCCACTACAGCAACTGTTCGCCGTCAACACCCCTGCCCCTGAAGATCGGCGACATCGCGACCGCTACCAGCGCCATCACCTACACCTATCCCAGCGACTCGAGCGCCATCTATGACGCCTCCTACGACATCTGGATGGATCCCGCACCGAAGACAACCGGGGTGAACCAGCAGGAACTGATGATCTGGTTCACCAAGCAAGGCGGGGTCCAGCCGATCTCGTACTCCTATGACAGTCAGGGTGTCGCCGTGGCCATCGCCACCATCACCGTCGACGGAGTGGACTGGAACGTCTATCAGGGAAACAACGGCGCGAACAACGTGGTCTCCTACGTCGCACTGACGCCGATCAGCTCATTGAGCTTCGATGTGCTCGACTTCATCGCCGACACCCAGGACCGCACCAAAGACTTCGACGAACCGGTCACTGATGACTGGTATCTCACCAGCATCCAAGCCGGGTTCGAACCCTGGAGTGGCGGCATCGGCCTGAGCGTCGATTCGTTCGACGCCAGTGTGCGCTGACCGCGACCCGCACGCCATGGCCCGAAAGTCGGTGCGGCGTTCGAGCCCCACTGCGGCGCAGGTGCCATCCGCTTCCGGTACCCGGCGGCTAGGACGACGACGCCGTGGTGGCCGGGGATGTCCGTCGGCCCCGTCATCGCCACGGCTTCCCGGAATCGATCCAACGCTGATCGACCGGCTCGACTCCGGACATCACGGTCACGGGCCGGTTCGGCAGCGTTCTGCGCGCGCCGTCGCACCGTGTTCGGTAGTCCGTACCTGGCGGTGTCCGAGTGCTGGTCGGTCTAGCGTGGGCGGAGTGAGTTATTCCGGTGGTGACGGGAGCCAGGGTCCGGCGGATCGGTGGGTCGACGGCCCGGTTCGGGGTAACGAAGTCGTTGGGACGAGCCGGCGGGATGTCGAGGCTGGCGAGTACGCCACAGAAGGCCCCACTGTCTTAGGGCCGGGGTCACCGCCCGAGGATGGTTCCTGCGGTCAGTTCGCCGTGCAGTTTCATGTCACCACGACGACCGTGGTCGGGCTCAAGCGCATCGCCGACGCACGTGGGGTGAGCGTGCCGGAATTGTGCCGGCAGGTGGTCGGTGTGTTCGTGGCGCAGCAGGAGGGCGATCTGGGTGCATTGCTCGCCGCCGAGGCCCAGGTCACCGACTATCGGGCCAGCTTGGGTACTGCTGACCCGGTAACAGCTGAAGAGCCGGAAGACGACTTGGGGTAACAGCCGCGACCGCCTCCGTCATCATGGCCCGGTCGAAGGGCGATCGGCGGGTTGCGAATCTCCTAGACGGAAGACCGCTCCTCTAAGACGGCACAACACTCAGGGAATTTATTTGTCCGTCTATTCGGCCGGGCAGGAGGTCGCATCACGGGTAGCTGCTCGGGGCGCAACACCGTGCCCCAGGACTCGTCGGGATCGAACACCATGCCGCCGACTCGGGGCGCGACATCGCGGACGAGGAACCGGCCGTCGAACTCGCGTCCCTCGTCGGTGGCGCTCTCGGCGATCACGAGTGTCGTGCCGTCATCGAGTTCGACGGTTTCGGGCCGCCCGTCTCCGTCGACCCACACGCGCCACGACGGGAAGGCGAGCATCGCCCGAAGCGCATCGTAGGCGGACACTTCGCCCTGCTTGAACCGCGCCAGCACCTGCCGAAACTCATCGACCGACAGACCCCTCGTCGATATCGGTCCACTGCGAACACCGTACCCGCGGCGCGCCCCGACACCCACCGTGCAGCGGGGCCATGTTCCGAGGGCTGGGGACACTCGCGATGTGAAGCAACGCGCGTGAGAGAGTGCTCATTTTCATCCCATCCAGGTATCACGGCGCTCAAGGAATCTGGACTTATCCGCAAAGTACGCGGACCAGATGAAAAGGAGCACAACATGACACGACCCGCCCGCTGGAAAGTTTTCGCCTTCGCCGCTGCGCTGATCGGCCTTGGTATGGCAGGCGCGGCAACGGCGACCGCAGAGTCCAGCAGCACTGGTTCGGACACCTCGACGTCGCGGTCCAGTGACGGCTCGCGGCTTTTCACGGCCAGAGGATAAGACCTCAGTGTCTTAAGGTCAGTCGCCACCCAGACGCCCGCCACCCGCTCACCGCGGGTGGCGGGTCGTCTCGCTTTCGCCTACCAGCAGTGAGGCTGAGCTACGAGGGCCGACCCTGGCGGCGTCGGTTGCGTCCCCAGCACAGCCGAACCGACCACAACCGCCGGGTCCCGTTCGCTCGCCGGATTGCGCGCTGGCGGTGGTGCCCGTGGCGATGTCTCCCCCTCTGCCGCCCCGAAAACCGCTGCGGCTCGCGCCGGCACATCGCCAACCACGAACCGGTCATCCGCGGCTACTCCCGCGCCCGGCATGGCGGCGGCCACTGCACCCCCACCCCGACGAAGAGCCACCCAGATTGGCGTACCCGACCGGCGCCTGCCGTCCCCGTCGCTGCAGGGTGTAAATCCGCAGCTCAGATGCTATAATTGAGGCATCTGGAGCAGTCGTCTCGGCGGCAGCTCATTCATCGGTGGGGGCTTTCGCACACGACTTCGCGGTGGCTTCTGCCTGCCTACCGAAAGGTGTCTCATGACCAATCCCAACACCACCCTGATCGCCGCTCTGCTCGACCGATCCGGCTCGATGAGCACCTCGGTGCAGGTCACCGAGGACGGCTGGCGAGAGCTCATCAACGGCGAACGCCAGAACCCCGGACTGTGCTACGTCACCCTGGCCCAGTTCGACACCGAGTACGAGGTGCTCTACCCGCCCACCGACATCAACGCGGTGCCGGAGTTCAGCCTCGTCCCCCGCGGGGGGACCGCCCTGCTGGACGCGGCCGGCCGATTCATCACCGAAGTCGGAGAACACCTGTCGGAACTGCCGGAGGACAAGCGCCCGGGACACGTGATCTGCCTGATCATGACTGATGGCCACGAGAACGCCAGCCAGACCTGGACCTGGCCGGGCCTCAAGGCGCTGATCACACAGCAGCGAGAGGTCTACCAGTGGGACTTCATCTTCCTCGGCGCCGACATCGACGCCGTGGAGATCGGCGAGCGGATGGGGGTGGAAGCCAAGTACGCCATGACCTACGACAAGCGCAGCCGCGCCGGCACCAGTGCGGCATACTCGTTGGCCAGTCAGGTCATCAGCGCCAAGCGCAGTTACGCCGCCAACGCCGACGACGGCTTCAGCGACGACGACCGGAAGAAGGCGATGGGTCAGTAGGCCATCGGCGGTCAGGAAACTCATCGGGGCGGTGCTGTTCGCAGCACCGCCCCGATGTACTGCGGAGAGCATCCGTTCCTGCCCAACGCGATTCGGGAACCCTTGAGAGTCCCGTTGACTTGGTACCAGTGTTGTAGTTCCAGGCTAGGGCCGATGGGCGCCAAATTTGGGGGCCCGCTGGGTCGCTTGGAACTAGTTCCTGCAGACAGACCATTGATTATGGTTCCCAAGATGAAGCTGAATCGGCTGGTTGCGTGGGCCATGGTTGCAGTTGCGATAGCGCCTGGATGTCGCAGCCAGGAGTCGCCGCCCACGTCTTCTTCGCCGCAGGCAGCGTCGTCGTCCAGCGAACAGCGCTCCGCAGCGCCTGTTCCCGCGACGGAGACGGGCATCCAGTTCGATCCGCGGTGGATGACCCTCGATACGCCACCGTCATGGACCGAGTTCGATCGCGCGGTCACTGAAGACTTCCAGCGATACGGCATGAGTCCAGTCGACGAAACCGAACTCCCACGGAACTGCAATGGCTGCGGGGTCAAGCCGCCCACCGCGGTACTGACCGCCTACGCCCCAGGCGAATTCGATCCGAGCGAGGCGCGAACAGGTGAGCCGGTGACGGTGAGTAACGACGGCGACGGATTCTTCCGCGCTGCCAAGGGATCCAATGATGCCATTCTGGCCTGGAAGTACGCCGATGACGCATGGGCGACGGTTCGTGGCCGGACCACCGTCACCAGCGAACCCGCGCGATTGACGGAACTGGCCCGCGCGCTGCGTCCTGCGGATCGCGTCGCTATTCGTCTCCCGCTCGGCATTCCGGCTCTACCCGCGTCGCTGCCGTTGGCCGAGATCTCCGCCGTCCGCGACACCTACGGCACGACACTCATCTTCGCCGCATGCGGTAAAACCGATATCGGCGCCATACCCGACTGTTACGGCGGGGCCGACAGTATGCGCGTGCAAATCTGGCCCACCGACGGCTATTACGGGCACATCGACGAGCAGGACTCGGTACCCGTTCAGATCGGTGGACGCGACGGGCTTTACGAACCGGCTTCGAACCGCGCGGCCGTGCAGGTTCAGCCGGGAACACTCGTTGTTTTCGAACTGAGTGGCCCCTTTGCGGAGCCCGGTGAGCCCAGGACGAATCCCCAGTCCGACCTTAAAGAGATTCTCGCGAAGGTGACGTGGGCAGCGAACCCGGGAGATCAGCAGACCTGGATTCCTGTCGCCGATTGGGCCTCTCGATAGTGCACGGTGAACTGATCGGGCGGTCGAGCAGAGTTGAGGCGCGATGTTGGTCAGGCTGTTGTGGCTTAGTTCTGGGTCGGTGTTTGCGTGGTTGGTGAAGAAATGGGTGTATTGGCCTAGTGCGGTTGTGAGTTTGCCGATGGCGTGAATGGGGAGGCCGGCGTCATCGGGTTTTGTCAGGAGGTCGGCGCTGGGGGCTTCGTCGGCGACTGATTGGAGGGGTTCCTCGGCTATTGCCTCGAGTGCGGCGTGATCGATGTAGGGCCGTGCTTCGGTGCGCAGACAGGACGCACCGGGGGTTGTTCGCTGGCGCGCGGCCGACGTCTTGCCGGGAAAGTAGCGGATTCGGCAGGATTCCGACTGCCGGTTCCCGGCATATCCGCTGGCAGTAAGCGCGCCCGAAGGGATTCGAACCCCTAACCTTCTGATCCGTAGTCAGATGCTCTATCCGTTGAGCTACGGGCGCCGATCTTCAGTTGTGCGTGGCCGAAAAGACGACCGCGGCGGAGGCGAGAGGATTTGAACCTCCGGTCCCCTGTAAGGGGGACAACTCATTAGCAGTGAGTCCCATTCGGCCGCTCTGGCACGCCTCCTCAAACCACCTGAGCGTACCGGAACACCACCGCGGCTTCCGACCCGCCGGTCGGGAAGCGTACACGGCAGCCGACCGCCGCGCCGAACGTGAAGCTGCTGCGGAAATCCGTGCGGATTTTCGCAGGGTGTTCACGCTCGCCGGCGGGCTTGCCCCGTCCGCCACCCTAAACTTGGCCCGGTGACCGCCCGCCTGCGACCCGAAATGGCCGATCTGCCCGCCTACACCCCTGGTAGGACCGTGCCGGGCGCGATCAAACTGGCCAGTAACGAGACCGTGCAGGCACCGCTACCGGGAGTGCTGGAGGCCATCGCCGCGGCCGCGACCGGCCTGAACCGCTACCCCGACAACGGCCAGGTCGAGCTCAAAGAACACCTGGCGGCCCATCTCAGCGCAGCCGGGGACGTCCGCCCGGAGAACCTGTCGGTCGGCTGCGGCTCGGTGAGCCTGTGCCAGCAGCTGGTGCAGATCACCTGCTCGGTCGGCGACGAGGTGGTCTTCGGCTGGCGCAGCTTCGAGGTCTACCCGCTGCAGGTGCGGGTGGCAGGGGCGGTGTCGGTCCAGGTCCCGCTTCGCGACCACACCTTCGACCTGGACGCCATGGCCGCCGCCGTCACCGACCGCACCCGGCTGATCTTCGTGTGCAACCCCAACAACCCCACCTCCACCGTCGTCGACCCGGATGAGCTGGCGCGCTTCGTCGCCGCGGTCCCCCCAGAGGTGCTGATCGTCATCGACGAGGCCTACGTCGAGTACATCCGCGACGACCTGCTGCCCGGCAGCCTGGCGTTGGCCCGCCGGCACCCCAACGTCGTGGTGCTACGGACGTTTTCCAAGGCCTACGGGTTGGCCGGCCTGCGGGTCGGCTACGCCGTCGGGCACCCGGAGGTGATGACCGCGCTGGGAAAGGTTTACGTGCCCTTCACCGTCGGCACCCTCACCCAGGCCGCCGCGATCGCCGCATTGGGCGCCGCCGACGAACTGCTGGCCCGCACCGACGCCGTGGTCGCCGAGCGGCGCCGGGTCGGCACCGCACTGGGGGCGCTGGGCTATCAGTTCCCTCCCTCCCAGGCCAACTTCCTGTGGCTGCCCCTAGGCGGGCGCACCGCCGATTTCGCTCGGAGCGCCGCCGAAGCCAAGGTGCTGGTGCGCCCCTACGGCGACGACGGCGCCCGGGTCACCATCGGCGCGCCGGCGGAGAACGACGCCTTCCTGGACTTCGCGGCGGCCTGGATCGGCGAGGTCGGAGGCGACGGGGCGACGGCCGCGTCGTAGCCTCGTTGCCATGAGCAGCGACTACGAATCCCTCACCGTCGAGGTCAAGGACAACGTCGCCCAGGTCACCCTGATCGGGCCGGGCAAGGGCAACGCGATGGGGCCGGCGTTCTGGGCGGAGATGCCGGTGGCATTCGGCGAGCTCGACGCCGATCCGGAGGTCCGGGCGATCGTGCTGACCGGCTCGGGACGCAACTTCTCCTACGGTCTGGACCTGCTGGCGATGGGCGGCACGCTGCCGTCGATGGGGGGCGGAGAGGTCAGCGCCCGGCCCCGCTCGGAGTTCCACACCACCGTCAAGCGGATGCAGCAGTCCATCACCGCGGTCGCCGACTGCCGCACCCCCACCGTGGCGGCGATCCAGGGCTGGTGCATCGGCGGCGGGGTGGACCTGATCAGTGCGGTGGACATCCGCTATGCCAGCGCCGACGCGAAGTTCTCGGTGCGCGAGGTCAAGCTGTCCATCGTCGCCGATGTCGGCAGCCTGGCCCGGCTCCCCTACATCCTCTCCGACGGACACTTGCGCGAATTGGCATTGACCGGCAAGGACATTGACGCCGCGCGCGCCGAGAAGATCGGCCTGGTCAACGAGGTGCTACCCGACGCCGACGCCTGCCTGGCCGCCGCGCACGCCACCGCCACGGAGATCGCGGCGAATTCTCCGCTGGTCGTGGCCGGCATCAAGGACGTCCTTGATGAGCAACGCGTCGACGACGTGGCGGCCTCGCTGCGCTACGTGGCGGCGTGGAACTCCGCCTTCCTGCCCTCGAGGGATCTCAAGGAGGGCATCGCAGCGATGTTCGAAAAGCGGGCCCCGCACTTCACCGGCGAGTAGCCGGCCCCGCCCACACCGGGTCGGGCCCTGAATTTCAAGGAGTCGCTGAACCTGGTGGCGGCCGACTAATTGGCGCGCGCCAAGGTAGAGCCGGCGGGCCAGAACTCCTGGTACCACCATTGGCGCGGTCTACGAGGCGCTCGGCTCGTTGGGTGCGCCGGCGGCGGTGTAGGGCCGACGAAACCCCCGAGACCCGACCCAAAGTTACGCCGACGTAGTTTTGCAGTTTGCTGGGGCCATTCCTGATCCGAGTAGACAGACTTCTCAGCAACCGCTACTTTTGCGCGGTGCCGGGTGGAGGAGCACGGCCGAAGGGGAGGAAGAACGATGGTTCTCGACGTCAACGCAGCAACCGTCAGCGCATCCGCGGCAACCGAGTCGGCGATCAGCGCCGGCGTTGCCGCGACGACGGCCGCGGCGGCCGCGGCACTGACCGGCGTACTGCCCATGGGCGCGGACCTGGATTCGGCGGCCTTCGCCGCGGCCCTCAACGCCGCCGGCGCGACGTATGTGGGAACCGCCGCCGATCACCTGGCCGGCCGGGGGGAGTTCGCCGGATCCCAGGGGATCGCCGCCGCGACCTACACGGCTACCGACGTGGTCAACAACGCGGCGCTGGCGCTGTAGCCCGGTCGATGCCAGATCCGTCATGGGCCTCGTCCCCGCCCGAGGCCAACTACCTGCGCCTGGCCGGAGCCGGGGCGGCCGGTGCGGCCAGCACCCTGGCCAGCGTCGCGGCGTGGCAAGCGGTGGCAGCCGGCAACGAAGTCGCTGCCTCGGTGTCGACCGTCAACGCCGCCGGCACGGCGGTCGACTTCCAGGGCGTCGGCGGACTCGGTTCGGCCACCAGGGCGGCCGGGCTGAACTCCGCACTGCAGTTGCTGTCGGGCTGGGCACAGCAGAAGGTACCGATCGCCGCCACCGCGGTAGAGGCCTACCAGAGCGCCGTCGCGGCGATGATTCCGGCCGAGGTCTCTCTGGCCAACCGCGCCGAGCAGGCCGCCAACGTGGCGCTGAACCCGCTGGTACTTGGAGCGCTGACGCCGGCGATCGTCGCCCTGGACACGGTCTATTTCGGCGAGTACTGGCCCCACAACGCCAGCGCCGGCATCGCCTACGGCACCACGCTTGCCGGGTTGGCCGCCGCCCTCGCGGTTCCGCCGCCGCTGACACCACCCGGTACCGCGGCGGCCGCTCCGGTGACGGCCGCCGCCGCGGCGGCCCAGACCGCCGGACAGGCTGCCGCCGGTGAGGCGATGAGTCAGTCCGCGCAGGTTGCGGCCACCCCGGCCGCGATGTCCGCCGCGCCGGCCCAAGCAGTCGCCCAGGCCGCCCAGCCCCTGGGCTCCGCGCGTAGTGGGAGCCCGCTGCCGACGGGCATGTTCGCCGGGCCGGGGAAGGCGTTCGAGGCGCTCTCCGGTCTGGCCCCGACCGGCCTCGGCCAGACCGGCGAGCCACTCGGAGGGTGGGCGCCGGGCATCCTCGGTCTGGGCGCGGCCCTGAACCCCGGACCCGGTGGTTCGGTGCCCACGCCCGAGCCGGGCGGTTCGGGCGGGCGAGCGGCCGGCGCCGGCTCCGGCATCAGCGGCGCACCGGCCGCCGGTCTGACCAGTTACGCCCGGCCGGCCAGCGCCTTCGGGCCGGAGAACTCCGGCCGGCCCGCGACCCTGAAGGCGGGCCTGCTCGGTGCCGCAGAGCTGGGTGGGCCAACCACGCTCGGCCCCGGGGTGATGCCCGCCGGGCACCCGCCCGCCGGAATGCTCAGCCGGGGCAAACCTGAAGACAGCAAAGCGGGAGCAGCCGGCACCCGGGTCGCGGTCACCGGTGACCGACCCCTCGTCAGGCGCAACAGCTAATCCCACGAGGTATCTGAGGATTCCTGATGATATTTGCTGAAGGTGAAGTGACAGGCGTCGTCCCGCTCCCAATACTCAGACATCCCCAAACCGGGGTGAATCACACCAACAATCGAAGGAGACCACCGTGGCGCTCGTCGTAACACCAGAGATGCTCAGAAGTACCCAGCAGGCGATCGAGTCGGCACTGCAGCAGGCGACGGCGATCGCCAACGGCTACCTGAGCAGCCACGAGGGCCTCGGTTCGGCGGTGTGGGGCGGGCAGGCCCAACTCGCATCGGTCAACACCGCGGCCCAGATCAACCATGACCTGCAGCAGACCATCACAGGCGGTACCCGGCTCGCCCACGGGCTGAGCCAGGCCGCCTCGATGATGGAGCAGCACGAAGCCGACGCCGCGCACAGCCTCACCAGTTTCTCGTCGAATACCTGACGGGGCCTGACCCCTTAGTCCTGACCACCCGTACGAAAGGAACACCCGCATGAACATCACCTACCACCACGGCGGAGTCGCGGACTTCGCCTCCGACGTCGGAGCACGTTCGGCCCAGCTGATGGAAATCCACGATGACATCCTTCGCCGGACCGGCGCGATCGCCGATTTCTTCCAGGGCTCCGCTGCGACGTCGTTCCATGAAGCCCAACTCCAGATGCTCAGCGGCCTCCGCGGCCTGATCGAGACCATGAACCACCACGGGCGGACGATCAGCAGCGTCAACGAGAACGCGCACCAGACCGACGTGATGATGGGAAATCTGTTCTAGAAGCCGTTCGCCGGTGGGGCCTCGATGACGGTCCCACCGGTGACGTCGGGGGGAAAATGCTGACAACGACACTCGATGGGCTCTGGGCCCTCCAAGTCCTCTCCGGGTATGAGGTGCTGGCACCCGAACTCGGCCTGCGCCCATATCTGCCCAGCGCGGAGAGCATCGACGACGCGCTGTCCCACCCCGTCGCGCGAGACCTCCGCGCCGCGGGACTGATCGACGAGGCAGGCGCTGTCGACACTCCCGTGTTCGAATGGCTCAGCGTGCTCGCCCGCCGCGAAGTGGGGCTGCTGATGCGGGTGCAGACACCGAACGCATCGGAGCCCGAGCGGATTCTGCTGGCGCGACATGCCCGTTGGTGGATCGTGCTGCAACGCTGCGGCTCGATGATCCGGTTGGGCGGGCTCGGCAACGCGACGACCGAGAATTCCGCCCGCGACGTGCTCTATTCCGTCATCGAGCAGTTGTGCGGCCGGCACCGCCCGGCGCAGTTCAGTCCCGCCACTCTCGATCTCGGGAAACTTGTGAACGGCGTCCGGGGCCCGGACAGCCTGCCTGCTCAGCTCGCGGGGCAGGGACTCGACGCGGATCAGATCCGAATGCTCCTCTCCGCGACGGACCCGCAGAGATCAGCCCACGCCTGTGTCGTCGCGCTGCAGTCCGGACTACCGACCGAACCCGCCGGCTCGTTCGTCGGCCCGGAGGCATTCTCGATCATCGACACGACGGAAGGCCGGCTGCTCTCCGAACAGGTCGAGCGGGATGGCAGACGCTGGATGATCGTCGCCCCCGGCTCGCGGAGCAGCATCGCCTCGGCAATGCAGACGATGCTTCGGCGCTTGCCCGCCGGCAGTACATGGCATGAGAACAGAAGGGCTCTTCAATGAACAACCCCAGTGTGAGCGCGGCAGAAACGCTGCTGCGCAACGGAACCCCGGAGCGCTTCGGTATGGAGGCCCAGGAATCCGTCTCCACCACGCTGCGTATCTCCGACATGGTCGCTCCCCGTAGGATTCCTCCAGGATCCGGTTGGCGGAAGCTCGTCTATGCCGGTTCCTTCAAGCTGATGAATCCGGGTGAGTCGCCGCGCGAACGCCATCAGCGGGAATTACGCGACCGTGTCCGCAGGCACATCCGCAGGCAGTATGTGATCGCCTTCGTCTCCGGTAAGGGCGGAGTCGGCAAAACCACCCTTACCGCCTGCGTCGGCGGCGTCTTTCGGAATTGCCGGCCTGAGAACGTCGTCGCAATCGATGCCGTTCCTGGGTTCGGCACTCTGGCCGGCCGGATCGACGAGAATCCTCCCGGGGACTACGCCGCGGTGCTCGCTGACGACGACGTGCGGGGTTATGCGGACATCCGCGAACATCTGGGCCAGAACGGATCGGGCCTCGATGTTCTGGCCGGCAACCGCACATCCGACCAGCCGCGGCCATTGGCACCTGCGATGTTCAGCGGGGTGCTGTCCCGGCTCCGGCGGTCGCACAGCATCATTCTGGTCGATACGTCCGACGACCTTGAGCATCCCGTCATGAAAGCGGTACTCGACGCCTGCGACAGCCTTGTCTTCGTCTCAGGCCTGACCGCCGACACCTCCCTGCCCGTCACGAGGGCAATCGACCTCTTGCGGTCAATGGGCTATCACGATCTGGTCTCCCGCAGCACGGTGATCCTCAACGACAACCGCAACGCCTCCGACAAGGACGCGGCGCGCTACCTGACTGAACGGTTCGAACAGTGCGGAGCAACAGTCGAGTTCATGCCCTACGACCGGCATCTCGCCAAGGGCGGCATCGTCGACACCGCCAATGAGGTGGGTAAAACGGCGAGCCTGCGGCTACTGGAGATCACCGCGGGACTCGCCGACAAGTACACCCCGGACGCGGACCGGCCGCGATGAGCACCCGGGCCGCATTTCCAGCCCGCTGCGCGGTCGCGGTTGTCTACGAAGATCAACTCGTTTCTCAGGTCTACCCCGCCTCGGTACCCGTCGAGACCTTTCTCGACAGCATCGTGGAACTACTGGGCGACGAACTCCGCCGCCGCGGTTCGACAGCCCCGGAGGCGGGCGGCTGCTACGAGCTGCACCGGTCGAATGGAACACGGCTGGATTCCGGCAAGACACTTGACGAACACGGGGTGGAAGACGGTGCCACCCTGATGCTGGTGCCGGTGGAGTCCGGCGAATCGTTCGCGCCTCAGTTCGAAGCGTTGTCGACCGCGCTGGCGAGAACCGGCAAGGAACTGTTCGGACCGGTCACCGCACAGACCGCCGCACGGACGGCGCTCGCCATTCTCGGTATGACCGTCCTGACGCTGTCGGGCCTGGCCGTCTACGTCCGGCTCCGCACAACAGCACTTGGACCCTCGATCATCGCGCTGACGCTCGGTGTGATGATCGCGAGCGCGGCGTACATCACGCGGCGCTGGTGGCCCGATCAGCGTGAGCTCTTCGCCGGCTTCTCCTGGCTTGCCGCCGGACCTATCGCGGTCGGATTGGGATCGGCACCCCCCGGCCCGGTCGGTGCTGCACATCTGTTCGTCGTTGCGCTGGCCCTGGCGGTCTCCAGCCTTCTCGTGTTGACCGTCACCAACCGTGGCACCGCATTCGCCGCGACGACCGTCACGCTGTGCTTCCTCGGTGGAATGGCCGCGCTGATCCGGATGTGGCAACCGGTACCCATGCAGTTGATCGGTATCGGCACGCTGGTCACCCTGCTGGTGCTCATCACGGTGGCGCCCACCATCGCCTTGTGGTCGGCGCGGATCCGCCCCCCGCACTTCGGTTCGGTCACTGGCCGTGACCTTTTCGAACGCCGCGGCGGGATGCCCGCCGACGCGGTCGTGCCGGTCGCTGACAATCCCGCTGACAACTCCGATGCCGAACCGGACCAGGACACCACCCCCCGCGGGGTGTCGGTAGTGACAGCAGCACGACGCGCGAACGGTGTTTTGACCGGCATCTGCGTCGCGGCCGCGGTGACTCTGCCGATAGCGGTCTGGGCCACCCTGATGCCAGGTGGTCCGCGAGGATTGGCGACGGCTCTGCTCAGCCTGCTCTTGGTTGTGATATTCCTCAGCCGGGGCCGCGCCTTCGCCGACCGGCGGCAGGCGGTCGCGCTTGTCTGCGGGGCGGCGGCGGCGGTTTGCGCCGGCGCGGTCCGCTATGTGACGCACGATCCGCAGCACCTGACAACCGCGCTGTACTGGGCGACCGCGATCATGTGTTGCTTTGCGGTCGGCGGCCTGGCCGCCGCGCTGATCATCCCAGGAAAACGGTTCACCCCGCTGGTCCGCATGCTCGTCGAGTGGGTTGAGCTCGCGGCGGTCGTCGTGGCGCTGCCATTAGCGGCGTGGATCAGCGGTCTGTTCACCTGGGTACGCATGCGATGACCCGCCAGCCCGCCGGCAGGGCCGGCGCCATCACGGCGATCGTGACGCTCATCGCCATGAGCGCCGGCATCTTCCCCGCAGAGGCTGTCCCACAGCCTGCGGTCGATCCGGCCCTGGTTCCCGCCGACGGCCCGCCCGGTCCCGGCCAGCCGATGCGGCAGACCAGCATCTGCGCCCAGCCGATCTCGGCTGCCGAGCCGAATCCGGAACTTCCGGCGCCGGGATTCACGATGCTGAACATCGCGAAGGCCTGGGAGCACTCGACCGGTAACGGAGTCCCGGTGGCCGTCATCGACACCGGTGTTCAACCGATTCCCCGCTTGCCGGTGATCGGCGGCGGCGACTACGTCATGGGCGGAGACGGACTGGCCGACTGTGACGCCCACGGCACCGTGATCGCCTCGATCATCGCCGCCGCGCCGCGCGGGACCTCGATGCCGTCGGCGCGGCCGCTCCGTCCGGCGTTCCCGCCCCCGGCCGGCGCCCAACCGGGTGCCGAGGCGACCGCCGGGGCGCGGAATCCGTCGCACTCGCAGTCACCGACGCGACCAGCCGAACGATCCGATGGCGTCGTGGGCGTGGCTCCGCATTCGACGATCATCTCGATACGTCAGTCCTCCAGAGCTTTTCGGCCGCAGGCACCGCACGTCGGCGAGCCCGAAGGCCACCAGCGTGCGGGCACCGTCGCGACCCTGGCGCGCGCTATCGTCCATGCCGCGAATCTGGGCGCCAAAGTGATCAATATCAGTGTCATCGCCTGCGTCCCCGCCGCTGAGAGTCTCGACCAGCGCACCCTGGGAGCGGCTGTGTGGTACGCGGCGACGGTCAAGGACGCCGTCATCGTCGCCGCCGCCGGGAACGAGGGCGAGGCGGGTTGCGCGCAGAACCCCGGCAGCGATCAACTGACCTCGGTGGACCAGCGGGACTGGCGGCACGTCGCCACGATCTCGACCCCGTCATGGTTTTCCGACCATGTGCTTTCCGTGGCCGCGGTCGGCCCGACCGGAGCGCCGCTGGACAAGAGCCTGTCCGGCCCCTGGGTTCGGATAGCTGCACCCGGAACCGGGATCATCGGGCTGTCACCGAACGCCGGGAAGGCGGTCAACGCCTACCCCCCGCCCAGAGTGGGCGAGAAGGAAATCCCCTTCTGGGGAACGAGCTTCTCTGCGGCCTACGTCAGCGGGACGGCAGCGCTGGTCCGCGCGAAATTCCCGGATCTATCGGCTGATCAGGTGATTAACCGGATCGTTCGAACGGCCCATAGCCCGCCGGCGGGGGTCGATAACCGCATCGGATACGGGTTGGTGGACCCCGTGGCCGCTCTGACCTTCGACGTCGCGGGCACCAGTCCGGCGGCCGGCGGCTCCACGACCAGGGTCATCGTCCCATCACCGCCGCCCCCTCCGCCGGATCACCGGGCACGCAATACCGCGCTGATCTTCGCCGGAGTGGTCGCGGCCGGCGCCGTGGTCGCCGCGCTGGCGTCCAGCGCGAGGAGGGCCACGGGGATGAACACGGGGAGGAAACTGTGCGACAAGGTCTGACCCTTTCGATCGTCAGCGCGATTCTGGGGTGCTTCCTGGTCGGCTATGCGGCCGGGGGAATCACCGGCGCAGTCGTCGGCCTGGCGCTGGGCTTCGCATCACTCGTCACCCCATGGTGGCAACAGCCGTTGTGGTCGTGGGCTGCGCTCTACCTCAACCGGAACCGTCCGATCGAGTTGGCCGAACCGGTATCGGCTGCCAACGATCGGTCAGCCGCGGGTGTGCGTTACCAGGACGGCGTAGCCGTCGCGGCGATCCAGGTACTCGGGAAATCCTTCGAGCCAACATTCTTCGGCGGATCATCGACGCCGGAGACCCGAAACGCCCTCGACATCACCTGGCTGTTCGGTCAGATGAAGCAGAGCCTTGGTCTCAGTCTGGAGTCCATGAGCGTCATCACCGCCGGGGCGCGACACCACGGAATCGGTGACTTCCCGAAGGTCTACGACACCCTCATCGGCACACCCCCGTACGCGGGTCGACGGGAAACGTGGGTGGTGCTCCGAATCAGCTCGATCGACAACGCCGAAGCGCTCCGGTGGCGAACTTCGGTTGGCGCCGCGGTCGTTGCCGCAGCCCAGCGAATCGCGGCCGGCCTGCGCAGCAGCGGTGTCCGGGCACGGGTGGCCACCGCAGCCGACATCTCTGCGCTCGACCGCCGGCTTGGGTCCGCCGCCCTGGACAGGGCTCACCGTTCCTGGCGCAGCCTGCGCGACGCACAGGGCTGCCTGGCCAGCTACGCCTACCGGCCCACTGACATCACCACCGAGGTCCTCGCGCAGGCCTGGACCCTCCGCGCCGACAGTGTCATCCAGAACATCACCCTGTTCCCGGATCGAACCGCCTGCGCCACGATCACCGTCCGAACCCCGCAGCCGGCGATCGCGCCGCCCCGGGTCTGTCTCCAAACCCTTCCGGGTCGGCAAGCCCGGGCCGCCGCGAACAACCTCGTGGGACCGGCGCACCCGGTCCGGGGCCAGCGCCGCGCAGGCCCGACGGCTCGGATTGCCATTCCGATCGGCCCGTCAGGGGTGCTGCTGGGCCGCTCCGCCGACGGCTGCCGCGTCATGCTGCCATTGGTCGATCCCCGCGAACCCGGTCGGATCCATATCGACGCCGACGACGCGATCACCAAACGACTGCTCATCCGTGCCGCAGCGACCGGCGAGCGCGTTACCGTCCATTCCGCCGACCCGGCTCGCTGGGAAAGCCTGCGAATGCCCAATCTGGAGGTCACGCGCCGCCCACGGCCTGCCGCCGGGACGACCATCAGCGTGCAGGACGGGACCGTCACCGCAGCACCGCGCCCGGACACCGTGATCGTCGTCGGGGCAGTGGGGCCCTCGGATCTAGACCTCCGGGTGTCAATCGAACAGACGGGACCCGCGATGATCCGGGTCAGGACACCTGACTACGAGAGTGAGATCGAAGTCGACCTGTTCCGGGTGGAAAAGCGTTATGCACCTGAGGTACTCGCCGAGGCCACGGTGGCGAACAACCAGAAGCGAGACTGAGAAATGACGATCCCCGGCTCTCAGAACGCCGCCCGGCGCCGATTCGATCAGGGCATGACCGCGCTGCCCGACGACCCTCCTGCGGCGCTTGGGCTTTTTCGGGCGGCCACCGACCTCGACCCGTCGATGGCCGATGCGTGGCTCGGTCGTCTGGCCGCCGGCGAAGACGGGCTTGAGCCGCTTGAGGGGTTGCACGGCTGCGCGGCGCGTCTGCATCGCGAGTCCAACCGCCTGGGGGTGGTGCTGAAGGCACCGGTCAAAGCCGGCCCACACCTCTCGATACAGGTTTCAGAGGCGGCGCATTCGGCAATCGCACTGGCCAGTGCCTACATCGAGGGTAAGGAATTCACGAAAGCAGAAGGGCTGCTTTCTGATCCGTCCCTGACCGAGGCGGCGGAAACCCCTCAGTGGCGGCAGTATGTCCGCTGTTACCTGTCGTTCGCCGCCCAACGTTGGCCGGACCTGCTCACCGAGGCGGCGCGTACACTGCCGACTCGTGCCGTGCGCATGCCGGCGCTCAGCGCGGGAGTCAACACCCTTGCGGCCCACGCTGCCACGCATCTCGGGCAGGCGCGCGTGGCGCTTGACTGGACGGACCGTGTCGGTTTCGCCCGGCATCTCGAGGACTCCTCAGCACCAACTTCGCTGGGGTCCGCAGGAAAACCGGAAGTAGTTCTTAGTCCGATCGAATTTCCGCTCATTGCAGCGGATCTGGCTTATATCCGGGGAATGGCCCACCGGCAGATCGGCGACGAGGAGCGGGCGCAGTTCTGGCTGTCCAAGGCCACCGTCGACGGGGTGTTGATCGAGCCCGCCCGCTCCGCCCTCACCGACCAGCGCCTACAGCTTGTCGTGACCGACGAGGAAAGGATCAACAGCAGATCCGACAGGTGGGATCCCAGCACCGAACGGTCCGAGGAGGATCGGGCCGAAGACGAGAACATCGAGAGAAGAGCCCAGTTGCTGGCCCAGGGCCGTGCGCTGCTCGAGGACCAGGTGGGCCTGACAGAGGTCAAGCGGGCCGTCGCCGAACTCGAGGACCAGATCGAGGTCCGGGCCCTCCGCCTCGCGCATGGGCTGCCGGTGGCCAATCAGACCAACCACATGCTGCTGGTCGGACCGCCGGGCACCGGAAAGACCACTACCGCCCAAGCGCTCGGAATGATCTATGCGGGCCTCGGCATCGTCCGGCACCCGGAGATCATCGAGGTGAGTCGATCCGACTTCTGCGGGGAGCACATCGGCGCCTCCGGGCCGAAGACCAACGAGCTGATCAGCCGGTCTCTGGGTCGAATTCTGTTCTGCGACGAATTTTACAGCCTGGTCGAACGCCACCACGACGGCCGGCCCGACATGATCGGCATGGAGGCCGTGAACCAACTGATGGTCGCGCTGGAGGTGCACCGGTTCGAGTTCTGCTTCATCGGCGCGGGTTACGAAAAGGAGGTCGACGAGTTCCTCACCGTGAACCCCGGCCTGGCCGGCCGCTTCAACCGCAAGCTCCGATTCGAGTCCTACAGTCCCGCCGAGCTGGTCGAAATCGCGGTTCGCTACGGCCGACCGCGAGCCACCGTCATCGACGAGGACGGCCGCGACGCGCTCGCCGCCTCCTGCCAACGGCTGCGCGAACACCGTGCCCCTGACGGCCGGCACGGCATCGACGTCATGCACAACGGCCGGTTCGCACGCAATGTGGTGGAACGCGCCGAGCGGCTGCGGGACTCTCGCGTGGCCGCCCAGAACCGGGCGCACCGCGGGTCGGTGACGGTGGCAGATCTGGAGATCGTGCGGGCCGCCGACATCCTCACCGCCGTCGCCGATGCCTGCGCCGAGAAGCACGTGCTCCTCGATCGTCCGGCCGGGGCAGCGGCTCAGCTGGGGTAGGCCCCGGTCTGCGGCTCCGGCCCGAACCGGAACCGCCGGGCGGTGATCTCGCTGGGGGTGATCCGCACGAAGCGCAGTTTCTCGGTGGGCACCCACGGGATCAGCTGGGCGCGCTCGGCCTCCTGGATCTCCTCGGAGGTGCTCAGCACCGCCGCCGTTCCGCGCACGATCACACTCCACCCCTCGGCGACGTTGTGGTCGTCGGCCTCGAAGAGCACCTGGTCGCTCATCAGGGTGGTGAACAGCTTGGTGCCCTCGGCGGTGCGGAACAGCACGGTCTTGCGCTGGGTCACGAAGTTCACCGGGAAGATCTCCAGTTGGCCGCCGAAGCCGGTCACCAGCCTTCCCAGTGACACGCTGGACAGCAGATTCCATGCCTCGTCGTCACCGAGCACCGAGATCGGTCCGTTCACACCTGTCATGGGGGTTGATGGTGTCCGGAGAACACCCTCGGGCGCAAGGGCCGAATGACCCTTGGCCGTCCCCGCTGCCCGGCCGGGCCGGATGCGTAAGCTTCCCGCGATGGTCGAGAACGCCCCGCACGTGCTGAGCCTGCGGACCCAGGTGCTGCGGTTCGTCGTCACCGGCGGTTTCTCGGCGGTCGTCGACTTCGGCCTCTACGCGTTGCTGCACGCCGCTGCCGGGGTTCAACTCGACCTGGCCAAGGCGATCGGTTTCGTCGCCGGCACCCTGACCGCCTACCTGATCAACCGGCGCTGGACCTTCCAGGCCGCGCCCAGCCGGGCCCGCTTCGCCGCGGTGATGGCGCTGTACGGGCTGACCTTCGCCGTCCAGGTGGGGCTGAACCACCTGTGCTACCACCTCTTCGCCGGGCGGCCCTGGGCGCTGCCGGCGGCGTTCGTGATCGCCCAGGGCACCGCGACGGTGATCAACTTCGTCGTCCAGCGCGCGGTGATCTTCCGCCGGAGCGCGTAATCGCCGGTGGCGTTCGGCGAGGGTGCCGCGCGGTACCCTCAGTGCGATGTCCGAGACGATGACCGCGCGCCGGCTCACCGGCTGGGGGCGCACCGCTCCCAGCGTGGCCGAGGTGCTGTCCACCCCGGATCCCGAGGACATCGTCAAGGCTGTCGGCCGGGCCGCCGACGAGGCCGCCGACGGCCGCCACCGCGGGGTGATCGCGCGCGGTCTGGGACGTTCCTACGGCGACAACGCCCAGAACGGCGGCGGCTTGGTCATCGACATGACCGCGCTCAACCGGATCCACTCGATCGACGCCGCCACGCGGATCGTCGACGTCGACGGCGGGGTCAGCCTCGACTCGCTGATGAAGGCCGCCCTGCCGTGCGGTCTGTGGGTGCCGGTGCTTCCCGGCACCCGCCAGGTCACCGTGGGCGGGGCGATCGCCTGCGACATCCACGGCAAGAACCACCACAGCGCCGGCAGCTTCGGCAACCACGTCCGCTCGATCGACCTGCTCACCGCAGACGGTGCAGTGCAGACCGTCACCCCCGAGGGACCCGGCGCGGAACTGTTCTGGGCCACCGTCGGCGGCAACGGCCTGACCGGGATCATCCTGCGCGCCACTATCGAGATGACCCCGACGGAGACCGCCTACTTCATCGCCGACGGCGACGTCACAGCCGGACTGGACGAGACCATCGCCTTCCACAGCGACGGCAGCGAAGCCAACTACACCTACTCCAGCGCCTGGTTCGATGCGATCAGCCCCCCACCCAAGCTCGGCCGGGCGGCGATCTCTCGCGGAAGCCTCGCCCGGCTGGACCAGCTGCCCGCCAAACTCCAGCGCAACCCCCTGAAGTTCGATGCGCCGCAACTGCTGACCTTCCCCGACGTCTTCCCCAACGGGCTGGCCAACAAGTACACCTTCGGCCCGATCGGCGAACTGTGGTATCGCAAGTCGGGCACCTACCGGAACAAGGTGCAGAACCTGACGCAGTTCTATCACCCGCTGGACATGTTCGGGGAATGGAACCGCGCCTACGGGCCGTCCGGCTTCCTGCAGTACCAGTTCGTCGTGCCGGTCGAGGCCGTCGACGAGTTCAAGGCGATCATCATCGACATCCAGGCGTCAGGGCACTACTCGTTCCTCAACGTCTTCAAACTGTTCGGCCCGGGAAACCAAGCGCCGCTGAGCTTCCCGATCCCCGGTTGGAACGTCTGCGTCGATTTTCCCATCAAGGCCGGCCTGAGCGAGTTCGTCACCGAATTGGACCGCCGGGTGCTGCGCTTCGGCGGACGGCTCTACACCGCCAAGGACTCGCGGACCACCGCTGAGACCTTCCATGCCATGTACCCGCGCATCGATGAGTGGATCGCGACGCGCCGCAAGGTCGATCCGCAGGGGATCTTCGTCTCGGACATGGCCCGACGTCTGGAGTTGTGCTGAATGGTGCGTTCATGGTGATAGACGCGGTCGGCAACCCGCAGACCATTCTGCTGCTTGGCGGCACCTCGGAGATCGGCCTGGCGATCTGCGCGCGCTACCTCCGCGACGCCCCGGCCCGAATCATCCTGGCGGCCCTGCCCGGCGACCCCGGCCGCGAGGAGGCCGTCGCCCAGATGCGCGCCGCCGGAGCCAAGTCGGTGACCCTTGTCGACTTCGACGCCCTCGACACCGCCAGCCACCCCGCGGTTATCGAGGAATGCTTCGCCGACGGCGACGTCGATGTGGCGATCGTCGCCTTCGGCCTGCTCGGTGACGCCGAGGAGCTCTGGCAGGATCAGCGCAAGGCCGTCCAGATCGCCGAGATCAACTACACCGCAGCAGTTTCGGTGGGCGTGCTGCTCGGAGAGAAGATGCGGGCGCAGGGGTTCGGGCGGATCATCGCGATGAGTTCGGTGGCCGGGGAGCGTGTCCGCCGGTCCAACTTCGTCTACGGGTCCACCAAGGCCGGCCTGGACGGGTTCTACCTCGGGCTGGGAGAGGCGTTGCAGGAGTTCGGGGTTTCGGTGCTGGTGATCCGGCCCGGGCAGGTGCGCACCCGGATGAGTGCACACGTCAAGGAGGCCCCGCTGACCGTCGACAAGGAGTACGTCGCCGACCTCGCCGTCACCGCGTCGGCCAAGGGCAAGGACCTGGTCTGGGCACCCGGGGCGTTCCGCTACGTGATGACGGTGCTGCGGCACATCCCGCGGCCGGTCTTCCGCAAGCTGCCCATCTGACATGCGAGCCGCGCTGGCCACCGCCGGACAGGCGGCTGCGGCCGCCGCTGTGGCCGTGATGGTTTCGGTTGTCGCGCTGTCGGCGATCTCCCGGGTCGAATGGCCGGCGTTCCCGTCGTCCAACCAGTTGCACGCGCTGACCACCGTCGGCCAGGTCGGCAGCATCATCGGGATTCTCGGCGCGGCGATGCTGTGGCGGCGGGGCCGGGCGTGGGCGGCCCGAGCGGTGGCGACGGTATTCCTGTCGGCCTTCGCCGTGGTCACTCTGGCGATGCCGCTGGGGGCGACCAAGCTCTACCTTTTCGGGATCTCGGTGGACCAGCAGTTCCGCACCGAGTACCTGACCCGGCTCACCGACAGTCCCGCACTGCGCGACATGACCTACGCCGGGCTGCCGCCGTTCTACCCGCCGGGCTGGTTCTGGATCGGCGGGCGAGCCGCCGCACTGACCGGAACACCCGGCTGGGAGATGTACAAGCCGTGGTCGATCACCTCCATCGCCGTCGCCGCGGCACTGGCCCTGGTGCTGTGGTCGCAGCTGGTGCGCTTCGAATACGCGCTGGCGGTGACCACAGCCGGCGCGGCGGTGACAATCGCCTTCAGTTCGCCGGAGCCCTACAGCGCCATCGTGACCGTTCTGATCCCACCGGTGCTGGTCCTGGCCTGGTCGGGATTACGCGGGGCCGCCCGGGGCGGGGGCCGGGCGGCGGTGCTGGGTGTCGGGATCTTCCTGGGCATCACGGCCACCTTCTACACGCTGCTGCTGGCGTACACCGCGTTCACCGTCACCGTGATGGCGGTGGTGGCGGCGGCCGTCCGGCGGGGAGTGGGCCCGCTGCTGCGGCTGGCGGTGATCGCGGCGGTGGCCGCGGCGATCGCGGCGATCACCTGGCTGCCGTGGCTGTTGCGGGCGGCGCGCGGCCCGCTCAGCGGAACCGGCAGCGCGCAGCATTACCTGCCCGGTGACGGCGCGGTACTGAACTTCCCTATGTTGGCGCCGACCATGCTGGGCGGGCTGTGCATGCTGGGCACCGTCTGGCTGGTGTGGCGAGCCCGGTCCTCGGTCCGCGCGGCCGCTCTGGGAATCGGGGTGCTCTCGCTCTACGCCTGGTCCGTGCTGTCGATGCTGACCACCCTGGCCGGGACCACCCTGCTCTCGTTCCGGCTGCAGCCCACGCTGACGGTGCTGCTGTCCACCGCGGGGGTGTTCGGGTTCATCGACCTGGCCCGGGCGGCCGCCGACCGGTGGGGCCGGCGCGCCATACCGGCCGCGGTGGCCGTCGGTCTCGTCGGCGCCATCGGCTTCAGCCAGGACATCCCGCACATGCTCCGGCCCGACATCGCGGTGGCCTACACCGACACCGACGGCGACGGTCTGCGGGGTGACCGCCGCCCCCCGGGGTCGGAGAAGTTCTACTCCAGGGTGGATGCGGCGATCCTGGAAGCGACCGGCAAACCTCGCGACCAGACCGTGGTGATGACCGCCGACTACAGCTTCCTGTCCTTCTACCCTTACTTCGGCTTCCAGGGCCTCACCTCGCACTACGCCAACCCGCTGGCCCAGTTCGACGAACGTGCGGCGGCGATCGAGTCCTGGGGGAAGATGACCGACCCCGATGAGTTCGCCGCCGCGTTGGACGCGATGCCCTGGCAGGCGCCGACGGTGTTCCTGATGCGCCGCGGCGGGGCGGCCGGGGCGGACGGCACCTACACGCTGCGACTTGCCGAGGACGTCTACCCCAACCAGCCCAACGTGCGCCGCTACACCGTCGAACTCGACGCCGGCCTGTTCGCACCGCCGCACTTCAGCGTGCGCACCATCGGGCCGTTCGTCCTCGCGATCCGAAACCCCCAGGTCTGACCGGCCCGCGCCGGGCATGGTGCATCTCGATGCGGCAATTACCATCTAGGCCCGTGACCACGCGGGCGAACCACCGGACCGCGCGCCTGGTTGCCGTGATCGCGGGCCTGCTGGGAGCGGCCTGCGCGATCCTCACCCCGTTTCTGCCGGTGACCCAGACGACCGCCGAGTTGAACTGGCCGCAGGACGGGGCCTACGACAGCGTCACCGCGCCGCTGATCGGCTACGTGGCAACGGATCTGGCGATCACCGTGCCGTGCAGTGCCGCAGCCGGCCTGGCGGTCGGATCGGAACCGGAGGAACCCGCCCCCACGGTGCTGCTTTCCACGGTGCCCAAGCAGGCGCCCAAGGCCGTCGACCGCGGCCTGCTGATCCAGCGGGTCGGCAAGGATCTGGCTGTCGTCGTGCGCAATACGCCGGTGGTGGTGGCGCCGCTGGCCGACGTCCTCGGTCCGGCCTGCCAGGAGCTGAGGTTCACCGCGCGGGCCGACGAGGTGACCGGGGAATTCGTCGGCCTGACCCGGGGATCGGACAGCGACGACCCCGGCTCGCCCCTGCGCGGGGAACGCAGCGGCTACGACTTCCGTCCGCAGATCGTCGGCGTCTTCACCGACCTGTCCGGTCCGGCGCCGCCCGGGCTGAGTTTCTCGGCCACCATCGACTCCCGCTACAGCAGTGCGCCCACCGCCTGGAAGACCACGGTGATGGTGGCCGGACTGCTGCTCACCGTCATCGCCCTGATCGCGCTGCACGTCCTGGACACCGCCGACGGGGTCCGGCACCGCCGCATCCTGCCGGCCAGATGGTGGTCGGTGACCGGGCTCGACGGCCTCGTCGTCGCCGTCCTGGTCTGGTGGCATTTCGTCGGCGCGAACACCTCCGACGACGGCTACATCCTCACCATGGCCCGGGTGTCGGAGAACGCCGGCTACATGGCGAACTACTACCGGTGGTTCGGCACCCCGGAGGCGCCGTTCGGCTGGTACTACGACCTGCTGGCGCTGTGGTCACAGATGTCCACCGCCAGCATCTGGATGCGGCTGCCCACCCTGCTGATGGGGCTGGCCTGCTGGTGGCTGATCAGCCGCGAGGTGATCCCGCGGCTGGGTTACGCGGTGAAGAACAGCCGGGCGGCAGCCTGGACGGCGGCCGGCATGTTCCTGGCGTTCTGGCTGCCGCTGAACAACGGGCTGCGGCCAGAGCCGATCATCGCGCTGGGCATCCTGGCCACCTGGTGCTCGGTGGAGCGGGGGGTGGCCACCAGCCGGCTGCTGCCGGTGGCGGTGGCCTGCATCTTCGGGGCGCTGACACTGTTCTCCGGCCCCACCGGAATCGCCTCGATCGGTGCGCTGCTGGTGGCGATCGGGCCACTGCTGACCATTCTGAACCGGCGCAGCCGGCAGTTCGGTCTGCTGCCACTGCTGTCACCGATCCTGGCGGCGGCCACCGTGACGATCATCTTGATGTTCCGCGACCAGACCTTCGCCGCGGTCGCCCAGGCCAGCGCCCTCAAGCGCGCGGTCGGACCCAGCCTGAGCTGGTTCGACGAGCACACCCGCTACGAACGGCTGCTGATGGCCACCCCGGACGGCTCGATCGCGCGGCGGTTCGCGGTCCTGGCCCTGCTGGTGGCGCTGGCGGTCGCGGTGGCCGTGATGCTGCGCCGGGGTCACATCCCCGGCACCGCGGCGGGGCCGAGCCGGCGCATCATCGGGATCACGATCATCTCGTTCCTGGCGATCATGTTCACCCCCACCAAGTGGACCCACCACTTCGGGGTGTTCGCCGGCCTCGCCGGCTCGCTGGGGGCGCTGGCCGCCGTCGCGGTGGCCCCGGCGGTGATGCGCTCGCGGCGCAACCGGACGGTGTTCGCCGCCACCGTGCTGTTCGTGACCGCGCTGGCCTTCGCCAGCGTCAACGGGTGGTGGTACGTCTCGAACTTCGGCGTGCCGTGGTCCAATGCCTTCCCGGAGTGGCGGCTGGGTTTCACGACCGTCCTGCTGGGCCTGTCGGTGGCCACCCTGCTCGTGGCGGCCTGGTTCCACTTCTCCGGCCGGGACTCCGGGGAGCCGGGCCGGCGCCGGTGGTCGCGATTGACCAGATCGCCGCTGGCGCTGGCGGCCTGGTCGATGGTGGTCTTCGAGGTGGGCTCGCTGACGCTGGGGATGGTCAACCAGTACCCGGCCTGGTCGGTGGGCCGCTCCAATCTGGAGGCGCTGACCGGAAAGACCTGCGGGCTGGCTGACGACGTCCTGGTCGAGCGGAACGCCAACCTCGGGATGCTCGAGCCGGTCCGGGGACCGGTCGGGGCCGGACTCGGTCCAGTCACCGCCGGGGGTTTCTCCCCGAACGGCATCCCCGCCGACGTCTCGGCCGACCCGGTGCTCGAGCCGCCCGGCGGTGGGAACTTCCTGGATGAGGCCGACGGCAGCGACGGCGCTGTCGCCGCGACCGGCACCGGGGAGGCGGCGGCCCGGGAGGCCGGGATCAACGGGTCGCGGGCCCGGCTGCCCTATGGGCTGGACCCGGAGACCACCCCGGTGATGGGCAGCTGGCGGTCGGGCGTCCAGCAGCCGGCGACGCTGCGGTCGGGCTGGTACCGCCTGCCCGAACCCGGCCGGCGCGACGCCGGGGCGCCGCTGCTGGTGGTCTCCGCCGCCGGTCGTTTCGATACCGACGAGATCGTTGTCCAGTGGGCGACCGACGGCGGGGCGGAGGCGGGGAAGCCGGGCGGGAAGCTGTCGCTCGCCGACATCGGCCCGGCCCCCGCCTGGCGCAACCTCCGTCTCCCGCTGTCGTCGATCCCGGCGGAAGCCACCCAGGTCAGGCTGGTCGCCACCGACGACGACCTGGCGCCGCAGCACTGGATCGCCCTCACCCCGCCGCGGATCCCGGTGCTGAGCACCCTGCAACAGGTGGTCGGCTCGACCGACCCGGTGCTGTTGGACTGGCTGGTCGGCCTGGCCTTCCCCTGCCAGCGGCCGTTCGGCCACGCTTACGGCGTCACCGAGGTGCCCCGCTGGCGGATTCTGCCCGACCGGTTCGGCGCGGAGTCCAACTCCCCGGTGATGGACAACATCGGAGGAGGGCCGCTGGGCATCAGCGAACTGCTCTTCCGGGCGACCACGGTGCCCAGCTATCTCAAGGACGACTGGTTCCGGGACTGGGGCTCGCTGCAGCGGCTGACTCTGTTCTATCCCGATGCCGTACCGGCCCGACTCGACCTGGGCACCGCGACCCGCAGCGGCTGGTGGAGTCCGGCGCCGCTGCGCCCGACATAGCCCGCGGGCTGGCGGGCACGCCGGTGCCCGTCGCCTAACATCGACGCTCGTGCCCGCCAACCCAGCCGTGTCCGCCCGGATGGCGCGGCTCGTGGCGGTTCTCGCCGGGCTCACCGGCGCGCTGCTGTGCGCGCTGACGCCGTTATTGCCGGTCAATCAGACCACGGCCACCATCCTGTGGCCGCAGGGCGGAGTCCTCGGCGATATCACCGCACCGCTGGTGTCCGGCGCTCCCGAAGCCCTCGAGGCGTCCATCCCGTGCACGGCGGTGGCCACCCTGCCCGAGGCGGGCGGTCTGGTGTTCGCCACCAACCCCGCCGACGGTATCGACGCGGCCCGTAACGGGCTGTTCGTGCGGGCCACCGAGGACTCGGTGAGCGTCGCCTTCCGCGACACGGTGGTCGCGGTGGCGCCCCGCGAGCAGGTCGACTCCGGCGTGTGCAGCACACTGCGGGTCTGGGCCGACCCGGGTGCTGCCGGTGCGGACTTCATCGGCATCCCAGGTGCCGCCGGAGTCCTTCCACCAGATAAGAAGCCACAGGTCAGCGGGATTTTCACGGAGCTTGAGGGAATCGCGCAGCCGGGCCTGTCGGCCCGGGTGGACGTCGACACCAGATTCATCACCAGCCCGACCGCGGTCAAGCTCGCCGTGATGGTCGCCGGGCTGCTCGCCGTCGCCGGGTCGATCGCCGCGCTATGGGTGCTGGACCGGCGCTGCTGCCATCGCCGGGTCCCGACCCGGCGCCGGCCGCTGCTGCGGCACTGGCCCGTGGACGCGGCTGTGATCGGCACCCTGCTGGTGTGGCACCTGATCGGCGCGATCTCCTCCGACGACGGCTACAACCTGACCATCGCCCGGATCTCGGGCGAGGCCGGGTACACCGCCAACTACTACCGCTATTTCGGCGCCACCGAGGCACCCTTCGACTGGTACCAGTCGGTGCTGGCCCAACTGGCCGCGGTGAGCACCGACGGCGTGTGGATGCGATTGCCGGCCACCGCGGCGGCGATAGGAAGCTGGCTGATCCTGAGCCGGCGGATACTGCCGCGGCTGGGCGCGGGTGCCGGCGGCCTGTCCGGCAGTGGGGTGGCCGTGGCAACGGCCGGCGCGGTCTTCCTGGCGGCATGGCTGCCGTTCAACAACGGCTTGCGTCCCGAGCCGCTGATCGCCTTCGGCGTGCTCGCGGTGTGGATGCTGGTGGAACGCACGATCGCCACCCGGCGGCTAGTTCCCACCGCCGCGGCGATCATCGTCGCAGTCTTCAGCGTGACCCTGGCGCCGCAGGGGCTGGTCGCGGCCGCCCCGCTGCTGGTGGGCGCCAAAGCGGTGGCCGGGATCATCCGGGAGCGTCGCGCCCGGGACGGACTGCTGGCACCGCTGGCCGTGCTGACCGCGGCCCTCTCGACGGTTTTCGTGGTGGTGTTCCGGGACCAGACACTGGCCGCGGTGGCCGAGTCGGCGCGGATCAAATACGTTGTCGGCCCGACGATCTCGTGGTATCAGGATTTCCTGCGTTACTACTTCCTGACCGTGGAGGAGAACGTCGAGGCATCGGTCACCCGGCGCTTCGCGGTGCTGGTCATGCTGCTGTGCCTGTTCGGGATGATCGTGGTCGTCCTGCGCCGCGGTCATCTTCCCGGGGTGGCCCGCGGGCCGGTGTGGCGACTGATCGGCAGCACCGCGCTGGGCTTGTTGCTGCTGACCTTCACCCCCACCAAGTGGGCCGTCCAGTTCGGCGCGTTCGCCGGCCTGGCCGCGGCGCTGGGGGCGGTCACCGCGTTCACCTTCGCCCGGGTCGGCCTGCACAACCGCCGCAACCTTGCGCTCTACGTGACGGCGCTGTTGTTCGTCCTGGCGTGGGCGACCTCGGGGATCAACGGCTGGTTCTACGTCAGCAACTACGGCGTGCCCTGGTACGACCGCCAACCGGTGCTGCTGCACCGGCCGGTCACCACGATCTTTTTGGCGATGGCCGTGCTGACCGGCCTGCTGGCCGGCTGGCTGCACTTCCGCATCGACTACGCCGGACACACCGAGGTCAAAGACACCCGCCGCAACCGGGCACTGGCCGCCACCCCGCTGCTGGTGTTCGCCACCATCATGGTGTTGCTGGCGGTGGGCTCGATGGCCAAGGGGTTCGCGCAGCGCTACCCCGCCTACACCAACGGCAAGGCCAACCTGGCCGCGCTGCGGTCGGGTCTTTCACCGAGCAGTTGCGCGATGGCCGACGACGTCCTCGTCGAGGCGGACCCCAACGCCGGGGTGCTCCAACCCGCACCCGGACAGCGCTGGGGTCGGTACGGTCCGCTGGGCGGGCGGAACCCGATCGGGTTCACCCCCAATGGCGTCAGCGACAACCTCGAACCGGTCTCGCCGTTCGTCGCCAACCCGGGCACCGTCAACTCCGACGGCTCACCGAACAAACCCAACGTCGGCATCGGTTTCACCGGGGGCACCGGGGGCGGGTACGGGCCTGTCGGGGTCAACGGCTCACGGGTCTTCCTGCCCTTCGGCCTGGACCCCGAAACCACCCCGGTCATGGGCTCCTACGACGAGAACTCCGTCGCGGCCAAGGCCACCTCGGCCTGGTACGAGTTGCCCTTCGCCGCCGGGCAGCGTCCCGCCGACCGGCCCCTGGTGACCGTCGCCGCCGCGGGAGCGATCTGGTACTACGACGAAGAGGGCGAATTCCATTACGGGCAGTCCCTGAAGTTGCAGTGGGGCGTCCGACGCCCGGACGGCACCTTCCAGGAACTGGACAAGGTGCAGCCGATCGACACCATCGAGCAATTGGCATGGCGTAACCTGCGTTTCCCGCTGGCGTGGGCACCGCCGGAGACCAACGCGGTCCGCATCGTGGCCGACGATCCCAATCTGAGCACCGAACAGTGGTTCGGGTTCACCCCGCCACGGGTGCCCGTGCTCCAGACCGCGCAGCAGTACCTGGGCACCGAGACCCCGATTCTGATGGACATCGCCACCGCCGCCCAGTTCCCCTGCCAGCGGCCGTCGGGCCAGCACCTCGGCATCGCCGAACTGCCCCGGTACCGGATCCAGCCCAACCTCAAGCAGGCCGTGGTGTCCTCGAACATGTGGCAGTCGGCGCGGGCGGGCGGCCCGTTCCTGTTCATCCAGGCCCTGCTGAGCACGGCAACGGTGCCGACCTATCTGCGTGACGACTGGTACCGCGACTGGGGAGCGATTGAGCGCTTCATCCGTGTCGTACCGGCCGAGCAGGCACCCGAGGCCATCGTCGAACAGGGCTCCAAGCGGACGTTCGGGTGGAGCCGCAACGGACCGATCAGGGCGCTTCCATGACGACAACGTTGCCGACCCGAGCCGCCGGCAACCGGGACGCCGGTTCTGAGGTGACCGTCACCCGGTGGGTGGCCACCGTCGCCGGACTGCTCGGTTTCCTGCTGTCGGTGCTGACCCCGCTGCTGCCGGTCGTGCAGACCACCGCGACGCTCAACTGGCCGCAGAACGGTCAGTTGAGCAATGTCACCGCGCCGCTGATCTCGCTGACCCCGGTGTCGATGTCGGCCACGGTGCCCTGCGAGGTCATCCGCACCATGCCCCCCGGTGGCGGCATGGTGCTGGGGCTGGCGCCGCAGAAGGGCAAGGACGCCGCCCTGAACTCGCTGTTCCTGACCGTGAACTCCAAACGGGTCGACATCACCGACCGCAATGTGGTGGTCGCCAGCGTCCCCCGCGCCCAGGTCGCTTCGCCCGCATGCGAGCGCATCGAGATCACCTCGACCAGCGACGGCACATTCGCCGGCTTCATCGGACTGCCGCCCGACACGGAGAGCGCCGGCGCCACCGACGAGGACGGGGATTCGGCTCAATCCGGGTATGACTATCTGCGCAGCGGGTTCAAGGATCCCAACCTGCGACCGGCGGTTGTCGGTGTGTTCACCGATCTGACCGGGCCGGCGCCGCCGGGTCTGCAGGTCTCCGCCGTCATCGACACCAGGTTCTCCACCACGCCGACGCCCCTGAAACTGGCCGCGATGCTGCTGGCGATCGCCGCGACCGCGGTGGCACTCTCGGCGCTGTGGCGGCTGGACCGGATGGACGGCCGCCGCATGCACCGGCTGATCCCCCAGCGGTGGCGCACCTTCACCGCCGTGGACGTGACCGTCGTCGGCAGCTTCCTGGTCTGGCACGTCCTGGGCGCGAACTCCTCCGACGACGGCTACATCATGGGGATGGCCCGGGTCGCCGAGCGTGCCGGGTACATGTCGAACTACTTCCGCTGGTTCGGCAGTCCGGAGGACCCGTTCGGCTGGTACTACAACGTGCTGGCGCTGATGACCCATGTCAGCGACGCCAGTATCTGGATTCGGCTTCCAGACCTGGTGTGCGCGTTGACCTGTTGGCTGCTGCTGTCCCGAGAGGTGCTCCCCCGGCTCGGGCCGGCGGTGTCGGGCAGCAGGGCCGCGCTGTGGGCGGCCGGACTGGTCCTGCTCGCGGCCTGGATGCCGTTCAACAACGGGTTGCGCCCGGAGGGCCAGATCGCCACCGGCGCGCTCATCACCTACGTGCTGATCGAGCGCGCGATCACCACCGGCCGGTTGACCCCGGCCGCATTCGCGATCATCACCGCCGCCTTCACACTCGGGATCCAGCCGACCGGGCTGATCGCCGTCGCCGCCCTGGTGGCCGGCGGCCGGCCGATCCTGCGGATTGTGAATCGGCGCAAGGCAGTTGTGGGCACTTGGCCGCTGATCGCGCCTCTACTCGCGGCGGGCACGGTGATCCTGACGGTCGTCTTCGCCGACCAGACCCTGGCCACCGTGCTGGAGGCGACCCGGATACGCACCGATATCGGTCCCAGCCAGGAGTGGTACACCGAGAACCTCCGCTACTACTACCTGATCCTGCCGACCGTGGACGGGTCGCTGTCGCGTCGCTTCGGGTTCCTGATCACCGCCCTCTCGCTGTTCATCTCGATGTTCATCATGTTGCGCCGCAAGCAGGTTCCCGGCGTGGCCCGCGGGCCGGCCTGGCGGCTGATGGGCGTCATCTTCGCGACCATGTTCTTCCTGATGTTCACGCCCACCAAGTGGGTGCACCACTTCGGGTTGTTCGCAGCGGTGGGGGCGGCGGTGGCCGCGCTGGCCACGGTCCTGGTGTCACCGGCGGTCCTGCGCTGGTCCCGCAACCGGATGACGGTGGTCACGGCGGTGCTGTTCCTGCTCGCACTCACCTTCGCCACCACCAACGGGTGGTGGTACGTCTCAAGTTTTGGGGTGCCGTTCAACAACACGATGCCGAGCATCGCCGGGGTCAGCATCAGCACGCTCTTCCTCGCATTGGCGGGGGTGTCGGCGGTCTACACCGCCTGGCTGCACTTCAGTGCCCGCGACCAGGGCAGCGGCGCCCTGACCCGGGCAGTGACCGCCGCACCGATTCCGTTCGCGGCCGGCCTGATGGTAGTAGTGTTCATCGCCTCGATGGCCGCCGGGGTGGTGCGCCAGTACCCGACCTACTCCAACGCCTGGGCGAACGTTCGCTCCCTGGCGGGGGGATGCGGACTCGCCGACGACGTTCTCGTCGAACCGGATCCGAACAACGGCTTCCTGACGCCGCTGGCGGGCGACTACGGGCCGCTGGGCCCGCTGGGGGGCTCCGACCCGGTCGGCTTCACCCCCGACGGGGTGCCCGAGAAGATCGTCGCCGAGGCGATCCGGGTCAACATCCCGATGCCGGGCGTCGACTCGGACTGGCAGGGTCCGTTCGAGTTGACCCGTCCCGGGGTCAACGGCTCGACCGTGCCGCTCCCCTACCAGCTCGACCCGGCCCGGGTTCCGCTGGCCGGCAGCTACTCGGAGTCGGGTCAGCGCGACAGTGTGCTGACATCGGCCTGGTACACCCTGCCCGCCGATGACGGCGGCCACCCTCTGGTGGTGGTGACCGCGGCGGGAACCATCGCGGGCAACAGCGTCCTCAATGACTTCACCGAGGGGCAGACCGTCGAACTCGAGTACGGCCGGCCCGGCCCGGATGGTCAGCCGGTCGCCCTGGGCCGGGTCCAGCCCTACGACCTGGGCCCGGCACCGTCATGGCGCAACCTGCGCTACCCGCGCGCTCAGATCCCACCGGACGCCACCGCGGTCCGGATCGTTGCGGAGGACAAGTCGCTGTCACTCGGCGACTGGGTTGCGGTGACCCCGCCTCGGGTCCCCGAACTGCGGACGGTGCAGCAGTTCGTCGGCTCAACCCAGCCGGTTCTCATGGACTGGGCGGTCGGGATGGCCTTCCCCTGCCAACAGCCGATGCTGCACACCAACGGCGTCACCGAGGTTCCGAAGTTCCGGATCACCCCCGACTACACGGCGAAGAAACAGGACACCGACACCTGGCAGGACGGCCGCAACGGCGGTCTGCTCGGGATCAGCGACCTGCTGCTGCGGGCTCACGTGATGGCGACCTACCTCTCCGAGGACTGGGGCCGCGACTGGGGCTCGCTACGCAAGTTCGACACCGTCGTAGACGCCACACCGGCGGAGTTGGAGCTGGGAACCGCGACGCGCAGCGGGTTGTGGAGCCCGGGTCCGATCCGGATCAAAGCTTAGGCGGGACGGGCCCGATTTCTGTCAGGGCCTCGCACTAGTGTTCGAATCATGGAGATGCTGGCCGCGCTCGACGATCTCGACGCCGCCTGGGGCAAGCTCGCCGCCGCGCCGGTAGGGGCCCTGAACAGCCTGGAGGCGCTGGCGGTGCTGGATCGGCTGGAACGCCACCGCCGCCGGCTGCCCGCCCTCGAGCACGCCCTGCTGGTCCAGGCGCAGTCCCAGGGCACGGCCAAGGAGATCGGTGCGAAGTCCTGGCGGGCGGCGCTCTGCCAGCGATTGGGGATCAGTGGCGCCGATGCGGGGCGGCGGCTGGCCGAGGCCGCCGACCTGGGGCCGCGGCGTACGGTGACGGGCCAGCCGGTGGAGCCGCTGCTGGCGGCCACCGCGGCCGCGCAGGCCCGCGGGGAGATCGGCGCCGAACACGTCGGGGTGGTCCGCGATTTCCTGGCCGCCCTGCCCACCGGCATCGACGCGGGCACCAGGGAGGCCGCCGAGAGCCAGTTGGCCGGGTTGGCCGGCGGGCTCACTCCGGAGGGATTGCGTCAGGTGGCCCGCCAGTTGCTGGGCTACCTCGACCCCGACGGCACCCCCGACGACGAGGGTGAACACGCCCGCAAACGCGGACTCAGCCTGAGTCCGCAGGGATTGGACGGGATGAGCCGGCTGACCGGGTGGCTCACCCCTGCGGTGCGGACCGCCCTGGACGCGCTACTGGCCAAACTCGCCGCCCCCGGACACAGCCTCCCCGACGACCCGGTGGACCGGAGTGATCGCGATACCCATCGCGATGCCCAGGGCGATACCCGCAGCCCCGCCCAGCGCAACCACGACGCCCTCGGGGAGATCTGTGGGCAGGTGCTGGCCTCCGGTGGGCTAGGTCATCACAACGGGCTGCCGGTGACGATCGTGGCCACCACCAGCCTCGCTGAACTCAGTGCGGCAGCGGGGGTGGCCCACACCGGCGGGGGCACCCGGTTGCCGATCCGCACACTGATCCGGATGGCCGCCACCGGGCGCACCAACCCGTATCTGGCGCTGTTCGACAACCCCGCCAAGATCCGGCTGTACCACGGGCGCCGCCGGCGCACCGCCAGCCCCGGCCAGCGTCTCGCCCTCGCCGCCCTGCACAGAGGGTGCACCAAACCGGGCTGCGACGCCCCACCCAACCGCACCCAGGTCCACCACGCCCACCGGGACTGGCAACACGGCGGACGCACCGACGTCAACCAGCTAACCCTGGCCTGCGGCTGCGACAACCGTCTGGTCGGTGACACCCCCACCGGCTGGACCACCCGACAACGGCCTGCCGACAACCGCACCGAATGGATCCCACCACCGGGCCTCGACCGCGGCCAACCCCGGATCAATCTCTACCACCACCCCGAAGACATCCTGCGACCCGCCGACGACCCCGGCTAGCTGTGGGACCGTCGCGGTGTGTCAGAGCCCGGCCTCGGCCGGGGCCGGGGCCGGTTGCACCGCCAATAGTGGTGCGCCCGCGGCGATATCGCCGTTCGCGACCTGCTCGACACCGCCGAACTTCTTGGCGTTGAGCACCACGATCGGTGTGATCAGGGGGTATCCGGCAGCTTCGATGACCTTCCGGTCGAAGGTCACCAGCGGCGCGCCCTCGGACACCCGCTGGCCTTTGGTGACCTTGATGTCGAAACCCTCACCCTTGAGTTTGACGGTGTCGATGCCGATGTGGATCAGCACCTCGACCCCGTTGTCGAGCAGGAGACCGAACGCGTGGCCGGTGGGTTGGACGGCGACCACGACACCGGCACCCGGGGCGTAAGCGGTGTCGCCGGAAGGGATCACGGCCACACCCGGACCCATGATGCCCTTGCCGAACACCGGATCGTCGACCTCCGACAGCGGCAGGGCGGTGCCGTCCAGCGGCGAGGAGACCTCGCTGACCACGCCGGCCTCACCGGCCGCCTTGGTCTGCGCCGCGGCGACCAGAGTGTCGGGGCTGGCCTCCGACATCGGGCCCTCCAGGTCGGCGACCGGCACACCGGCGGCCACCGCCGCGGCGGCCTGTTCGGGTGTCCGGTAACCGGAGATGATCACCAGGATCATCGAGGTGAGGAACGCCGCGAGGATCGCCAGACCATACAGGCCCATGTTGCTGAACGCCGGAATGGTCAGCAGCGAGGTGAAGACGAAGGCGTTCGTCGTCACACCGCCGCCGATGCCGATGATCAGGCCGCCGACCAGGCAGCCGACCAGCATCCGGGGGTATATCCGTTTGAACCGCAAATGGATTCCGTACAGCGACGGCTCCGAGATACCGCCGAGAAGACCAGCCGCCAAGCCGCCCATCGCGGTCTGACGCATCTGCCTGTCGCGCTCCCGCCAGGCCAGGAACAGCACGCCTGCGGTGGCGCCGAAGCAGGCGAAGTTCCACGCGCCCATCGGGCCCTGGATGAAGTCGTAGCCGAGGGTCTGGATGTTCACCAGCATGATCGCGTTGATCGGCCAGTGCAGACCCAACGGCACCATGAACGGGTAGGCAAGCGGTATGAGGATCGCGAAGATGAACGGCGAGAAATCGTTGATCGACTTCAGGAATCCGCCGAGGGCCGCGCCGGTGTAGACGCCCATCGGTCCGATCAGGAACGCGGTCAGCGGGATCATGATCAGCATCGAGAAGAACGGCACAAAGATCAGCTGCACGTTCTCCGGGATGATCCGCTTGAGGTACTTGTACAGCGGGCCTAGCACGGCGGCCATCAGCAGCGGTGGGAAGACCTGCGAGCTGTAGTTGAAGATCGTCAGAGGCAGCCCGAACACCTGCACGACGTCGACTTGAGAGCCGAACACGGTTTTGGCGTCGGTGAAGTCCTTGAGCGCGGCGAAGCCCGGCAGCATGACCACAGCCATGATGGCGAACCCGACCCACGGGTCGGCGCCGAGTTTCTTGGCGGCGTTGTAGGCCACCATCAGCGGCAGGAACACGAACACGCTCTGCCAGCAAAGGTTGAGGAACTGCCAGGTCGGCGACAGCTGGCTGGCCTCCCGCGGGTCGGCCCAGTTGGGGATGACACCCAGCGTGCTCATCAGTGCCATGAAGGTGATGAACAACGACGCTCCGAGCAGCGCGCCGAGGATGGGCCGGAAGGAGTCGGAGAGGAACTCGAAGAACGAGTCCATCCAGGCGAACTTCCCGCGTGGGCCCTTGGCGCGGGCTGCGGCCTTGATCGCGGCCGCATCATCCCCGCCGCCACCGTCCATTCCCGGCAGGGCCTTGATCTGGTTGTAGACCGTCTGCACGCCGCCGCCGATGACGACCTGATAGCGGTCCCCGGCTTGGGGCACAGCGCCCATCACCCCGGCCACCGACTCCACGTCGGACTGGTTGACACCGGAGGCGTCGCGTAACTGGAAGCGCAGCCGGGTGGCGCAGTGCGACAGGCTCTCGATATTCGCCGGACCACCGAGTTTGGTGACGATGTCGGCAGCGGTACTGGAAGACATGCAGACCCCAACCCTTGATACGAACGGCCCGGCCGGCAGGGCCGCGGCTTCTGGATCGTAACCGCGCGGCCAACCGGCCGGACCCGAAATCACAGGCCTTGGGTTCAGGGTGCGGGCACGACGACAGCGGCGGGCTGGTCGGGCACCGTCGGCACCGGGGGCTCGGCCGGCACGGCGGGCTCTGCGGTTCGCAGCCGCTCCGGCTGAACCGACCAGACCGTCTCCTCGGTCAGGGAATTCGCCCGCGCGCAGTACGCCGGACCACCCGCCTCGTCGACGGCGGCCGCTCCCAGCACCGCGCAGTCCGCGCCGATCACCACGACCGGCAGATCCATCCGGCCCGCGACGGCCGGTGGCGGCGGTGGTGTCGAGGTGGTGGGCACCGCCGGGGTGGTGCCTTCGCCGCGTTGATGCCCGAGCAGCACCACAGCCGCCGCCCCCGCCCCGGCCACCACGAGAACACCCAGACCGGCGACGATGCCGGCTGCGCGCCGGGACCGCCCCGCGCCGCCCCTTCGGTGCCGCGCCGAGGTCCCGGATCCCAGCGCGGCCTGCATCGCGTCGGCGAAGTCCCGGCACCGCCGGTACCGGTCGGAGGGATTCTTGGCCAGCGCCTTGGCGAAAACCGGTCCCAGCGTGCGCAGTTCCGGATGACCGGCGCCGATCTGCGGGGGTGTGGCACTCAGGTGGTTGCTGATGACGACGGCGGGATTGGTGTCGACGAACGGCGCCGAACCGGTCAGCATGTGGTAAGCGGTGGCAGCCAGCGCGTACTGGTCGGCGCGGCCGTCGACCTCATCCCCGCGCAGTTGCTCGGGGGCCGCGTAGTTGACGGTGCCGACCGTCATGTCCGACCCCGTCAGATTGCTCGGCTTGCCGATCCACCGGGCGACCCCGAAGTCGGCCAGCAGCACCCGGGAGTCGCCGAACTCCGGCTTTCCGATCAGGATGTTGGCGGGCTTGATGTCCCGATGCAGAACCTTGCGGCTATGGGCGTAGTCCAGCGCCTCGGCGACTGATCCGACGATGCGGGCCACCTCGGCGGCCGGCATGCCCTTCGGGTACTTGTCGGTCAGCAGCCGCGATGCGTCGGTGCCGTCGACGAACTCCATCGCGATCCACAGTTGCCCCTCGAAGTCACCCCGATCGTGGATGGTGACGATGTTGGGATGGACCAGGCCGGCGACCATCTCGGCTTCGAGATTGAACCGCTGCCGGTACTCATCATCGGCACTGACCGCCGCGCTGAGCACCTTCAGCGCTTCCTGTCTGGGCAGCCGCGGATGCCGGGCCAGGTACACCTCGCCCATGCCCCCGGCGCCGAGCAACCGCTCCACGGTGTACCCGGCGAAAACCTGCCCGTCCGCTAGCGGCATTCGGACAACCCGAAACCGGTCGGCCAGTCCCTCACGCCGGAAGGTTCGCCTTGAGGGTCTCCAGCGCTGCCGTGGTCAACCGGGCCAGCTCCGCGGCCTCCTCGGCAGTCAGCGCCGAGCCGAGGATCTCCGCCATCCGGTGGTTGGTCGCCTCCTCCACCTCGCCGTAGCGCTGCTTCTTGTCCGCTCCGTCGGCGAACGGCTCGGGCCACCCGAACATCCGGGTGTACTCCACGCCGCCGTGCAGCATGTGCGCCTCCACCGGGCTGATACCGGAGTTGACCAGCGCGTTGAAATGCACGTCACCGCGCATCTCGCGGAGCACGAACATCACCTGCAGGGCGCGGGCCGCGGGGTCGTCGGCCAGCGGCATGTTCCGCCACCCCGCGAACATCGGCACACCCCCGGTAGGGGCTGCGGCGATCACCTTCTCGCCGAGTTCGGCGACGCGGTCCAGCCCTTGCGCACCGGCCAGGTACTTGCGTCCGAACTCCCCGACCTGTTCCCAGTAGACCGCCGCGGCGCCGAGCGCACCGCGGACCGCCACACCCTCGTCCCACATGGCCGCCACGAAGTTCGGCTCGAAGATGGCGAACACCGAGGCGACCGTGGTGCCGGTGGCCTCCCCCAGCACGCCGCCCCGCCCAGCGACGTAGCCGGCCAGCGGGTTCTGGTAGCCGGCCGCGATACTGCCCGCGAAGGTCTCGGGGTGCAGCATGAACAGGCTGATGGCTTCGCCCATCGCCGCCCCGGACTCCCGGGCGGCTTCCCTCGTCCGTGCGTCGCTCACCTTCGGGCTCCTGGGGTCTGGCCGACCGCCCGATGCCGCCGGCTCAGTCGATCCTACGGACAGCGCTACCGCCTGGTCCGGGTAATCCATCGGCACGCCCAGCGTGGTGAGCGTCATCGCCAGAGCATCGTATTGGCCGACCAGCGTCACGAATTCAATCAGCTGACGACGATCCAGAAAGCCGCACAGCCGCTGCCAGCTCACATCGGACAGCGCGCGGCGGGTGACGAGCTCGTCGACACAGGCGAGCAGCACCTGCTGACGCCGGGAGAGGCCGCCGTCGTTGGGCCAGCCGAAGATATCGGCCTGGGCGTCCGCGTCCAGTCCGCGGGTGAGGGCGATCCGGCGGTGCTGCTGGAGTTCGTACTCGCACCCACGCAGGTGGCCCACCCGCAGGATCGCCAGTTCGGTGTCGGCTTCGGGCAGCCGGCCACGGCGCAGCAGCACCCCGGCGAACGGGCCCCAAGTCCAGAACAACCGGCGATGCTGGGCCAGCACGGTGAATAGGTGGATCTGCGGAACGCCCCAAACCCGAGCGGCAAACCGGCAGAACATCCAGCCGAACCATCCCAGCTCGCGGCGACCTCCCGGAGGGATACGGCAGGGCAGCGCCGGGGCTGCTGACGGCGGACCCGGATCGGATCGGGTGGCCGGGAGATCGTTCGGTGGACCCAGAGGGTCGCAGGATGCCATCCACCGATCCTAGGGATGCACCTGGAGCGAAGACCTCAGCTCGTCAGCCGCCCAGTAGTCGCCCGGATACCGCGATGGCCAGCCGCCTGGGTAACACCCGGGTGACCACCCTGGAGACGAACGCGTTGGCCACACCGTCGACGAAGCTGGGTTTGCGCCTCGCCAGCACCCGAATCGTGTGGGCGACAACCTGCTCCGGCGTGCGGGTGAAAGCCCTCGCCGCCGTGCCAGAGGCCGCCCCGGCCGCCGCCTCGCCGGCACGTTCGAAGAACGGAGTGTCGGTCAGCCCGGGACACACCGCCAGCACCCGGATGCCGTTGCTGCGTTCCTCGGCCCAGACCGCCTCGGTGAAGGACAGCACGAAGGCCTTCGTCGCACCGTAGACGGCCATCTTCGGCAACGGTTGGAACGCCGCGGTGGAGGCGATGTTGATGACCGCGCCCGCACCGCGGACCCGCATCTGCGGCAGGTAGCGGGCGGTGGCGCCGACCATCGTCCGGCAGTTGAGTCCGACCTCGTCCTCGAGGCGCTGCGGGTCGGCGTCGGCCACGTCGCTGTGCGTTCCGAAGCCGGCGTTGTTGACCAGCACGCCGACCTCAAGGCCCAACTCGTTGGTCCGTCGCCACAGGTCGGCGGCCGCGGTCGGCTCGGAGAGGTCCATCGCTATCACGGTGACGGCCACGCCGTGGGCTTCGCGCAGCCGTGCTGCTAGCGCGTCGAGCCGGTCTGCACTGCGGGCCACCACAACCAGATCGTGGCCGCGGGCGGCGAACTGCCGGGCGAACTCGGCGCCGATCCCGGTCGACGCCCCGGTGATCAAGGTGACCGTGCGCCGATCAGCGAGTCCGTCCACGTGCGACATCGTAGAGGCCCGCTGTGGGCCGGGTACCATCGGAAAAGTGAGGCATCCGCAGCGAGTCAGCGGATTCGACGCCAGCTTCCTCTCCCTGGAAACCGCAACCCAACCCATGCAAGTGTTTTCGGTGCTGGAGTTGGACTCGACGACAATTCCCGGCGGCTACAGCTTCAGCGGCCTGCGCGACGCTCTCGCGGCGCGGATCAGGGCGATCCCGGAATTCCGGGAGAAGCTCTCCGACGCGCCGCTGACCATCGGTCATCCGGTGTGGGTCCGAGACGACGACTTCGACATCGACCGGCATCTGCACCGGATCACCCTGCCCGCAAACGGTCCCCGGAACGAGTTGACCGAGGTCTGCGGCCGACTGGCCGGGCTGCCACTGGATCGTCGCCGACCTCTCTGGGAGATGTGGGTCATCGAGGGCCTTGATGGTTCTCCCGACACCGGGCGGCAGGCCGTCCTGCTCAAGGTTCACCACGCCGCGGCGGACGGCGTGACCTTCGCCAACATGGTGTCCCGGCTGTGTAGCGCCGAAGCCGCACCGGCAACGCCGGACCTGATCGAGGCGCCGGCGCCGACCGGCCCGTTGCGGGAGGCACTCTTCGGTGCGGCCCGGTTGGCGACCCGGCCGTACTACCTGGCGACCCGCGTACTGCCCGCGGCCGCGCGTGCAGTCCTCGACGCCATCCGCCGGGCACGCGCCGGGCACGCCATGGCGGCCCCGTTCACCGCCCCCAGCACGGCACTGAACGCCAGATTCAGCGCCCAGCGCACCATCGCCTTCGCCCGCCTCGACCTCGACGACGTGAAGAGGGTCAAGGACCATTTCGGGGTCAAGGTCAATGATGTGGTGGGGACCCTGGTCGGCGGGGTGATGCGCCAGTTCCTGCTGGACCGGGGCGAGTTGCCCACATCCTCACTGGTGGCCTTGGAACCGGTTTCGGTCCACGGGCGGTCTGATCGCACCGCGCGCAACCAGGTCTCGGGCATGCTCGTCGCGCTGCATACCCAGATCGCGGATCCGGTGGACCGGCTCAAGGCAGTTGCGATGGCGAACACATCTGCCAAGGAGCAGGTTTCGGCGATCAGCCCGACGCTTCTGCAGGACTTCGGCGAGGTGGTCGGTTCGGTTCTGCTCGGTATCGCGAAGCGGGTTTACGCCCGGCTGACCCAGTTCCGCCCGAACTACAACGTCATCCTGTCCAACGTGCCGGGCCCTGACCCGGCTCGCTACTTTCTGGGCGCCGCCGTCACCGCGATGTACCCGTTCGGGCCGGTGCTGCTCGGTGCGGGCATAAACTTCACGCTGTGGTCGGTGGACGGCACACTGCACATCGGGCTGATCTCGAATCCCGGTGTGATACCGGCGCTGTCAGACCTGGGCGACGGCCTGAACGCGGTCCTGGGCGAACTGCTCAGCAGAATCGACGGCACAGGGATCGACAGCCCAGGAACGGCTTCCGCCGCGGTCTAGCGGAAGTCTGCTAGTCGCTCCCCTGCCCGTACCGGGACGGCACACCGGCCAGGATCTTGTGGATCTCGGCGACATACCGTTCGGGTTCGGGTCCGTGGCTGTGGTAGCTGACCATCAGACGACCATCGAACGTACCGGCCGAATACATGTCGACTCCCG